>DHXU01000009.1:107293-227243 GCA_002413835.1 Candidatus Saccharibacteria bacterium UBA5148
CCGGGCAATAAATATGGCGGACGACACCCAACCCATCAAGACCGTCTCATCGAAGATTGTCTATCAGAATAATTGGATGACAATTCACGAAGACGAGACGATTATGCCCAGCGGCAAGCCGGGTACCTACGCCTATCTGGAATCAAAGGATTCGGCCATAACCGCAGTGCTCGACGACCAGAACCGAGTCTGCTTCGTCCGAGCCTTTCGCTACCCGAGCAAATCATGGGGTTGGGAGCTGCCTGGCGGAGGCGGCGAAAGCGAAGAGCCGACAATTGCCGCCCAGCGTGAGCTCGAAGAAGAAACCGGCATCACCGCCGAACATTGCGAGAAAATCGGCGAGGCCCTCGTTTGCAACGGCTTGATGACGGAACGAACGGGCATTTGTGTGGCATATGGGTTATCATTCGAAGGGAAAAAGGACATTGGCGAGGAAGTGCTGTCTGATATGAAATTTTTCAGCCTGGCAGAAATTGATAAATTGGTTGAGGCCGGTGAAATAAATGACGGCCAAACCATCACTGCCCTGTACTACTTAAATCGCTGGTTGGCTAAGAAAGGATAAAAATACATGAGCTTTGACCCAACTAATCACAAAGAACTGAAAGTTGTTGAAACCGTTATCCCTGGTTTTTACGAGATAGACCTGGCGGTCCACGGTGACAACCGCGGCTGGTTCAAAGAGAACTATCAGCAGGCCAAGATGGAAGCCTTGGGATTACCGCACTTTGATATAATCCAGAACAATTTCTCATATAACGAAGAGGTCGGTGTCACCCGCGGGCTGCACGCCGAACCGTGGGAGAAGTTCATTTCTGTGGCCAATGGTAGCGTCTTCGGTGTCTGGGTAGACCTGCGCGAAGGACCCGGCTTTGGCAAAACACTGACCATCGAAATCAATCCCGGCAAAGCCGTCTTCGTACCCCGTGGTGTCGCCAACGGCTATCAAACGCTCGAGCCAGGTGTCACCTATACCTACCTGGTCAATGCCCACTGGTCAGCTGACGCCAAATATACCTTTGTTAACTTGTTCGACCCGGCACTCGACATTCAGTGGCCAATCGCTCAAGCCGACGCCATTATTTCGGACAAAGATGCGGCCCATCCGCTGCTCGCCGATGTGGCGCCAATTAAACAACCGGAGGCTTAAGCCATGGATACATCACGAATACTGATTGTGGGCGCCTACGGTCAGCTTGGTAAAGCCCTGCAAGCCCAGTACCCGGATGCGATCGCCGTTGACCGCGACAGTTTCGACATGACCGATTGGGAAGCCGTCAGGAATTATGACTGGTCGAAGGTTGATGTCATCCTGAACGCCGCCGCTTACACCAACGTCGACGGCGCCGAAACAGCCGAAGGCCGTACTGCCGCCTGGAAGATTAACGCCACCGGCCCGGGTTATCTCAGCCAGGTCGCCACCGAACATGGCCTGGTGCTGGTGCATGTGTCATCGGATTACGTGTTTGATGGCACCAAAGCTCCACACACCGAGGCTGAGCCCTACTCACCGCTGAGCGTCTACGGCGCTGCCAAAGCCGCCGGTGACATTGCTGTCAGCGCCACTAAGCGGCACTACATCCTGCGCACCACCTGGTTGATCGGCAATGGCCCGAACTTCGTCCGTACTATGATGGGCCTGGCCGCCAAAAACATCTCGCCGACCGTTGTCAGCGACCAAGTCGGCCGCCTGACCTTCACATCAACCCTCGTGGCCGCCATCGACCACCTGCTGCAGTCACAGGCCTGGGGCGGCATATACAACGTCACCAACAGCGGTGAGCCCGCCAGTTGGGCTGACATTACGCGCCAGATTTTCAAAGACCTCGGGCGTGACGATCTCAGCGTCACCGACAGCAGCACCGAAAAATATTTTGCCGACAAGATTGCCAGTGGCGTCCGGATCGCGCCCCGCCCACTAGGCAGCGAGATGGATCTCAGCAAGCTCGAAGCCACTGGTCTGAAACTTACCGATTGGAAAAGCGAGTTGGCAACTTACATACAAGACGAACTAAAGGAGGAATAGCATGAAGGGAATTATCCTAGCCGGTGGATCCGGCACCCGTTTATATCCAATAACCAAAGGTATCAGCAAGCAGATCATGCCGATCTACGACAAACCAATGATTTATTATCCGCTGAGCACGCTGATGCAGGCCGGTATCCGCGACATCCTGATAATCACGACGCCGCAGGACCAGGAGCAGTTTAAGCGCCTGCTTGGCGACGGCTCAGAGCTCGGCATCAACCTACAGTACGCCGCCCAGCCAGAGCCGAAGGGCCTGGCCCAGGCATTCACTATCGGCGCCGATTTTATTGGTTCCGACAAGGTTGCTATGATCCTTGGCGACAACCTATTCTATGGACCGGCACTTGACCAGCACTTGAAGAATTATACCGACGTGGATGGCGCCGTGGGTTTTGCGGCACAGGTCAAGGATCCTGAGCGCTACGGCGTCTATGAATTTGATGAACATATGAACGTTTTGTCCATCGAAGAGAAGCCCGTGCATCCCAAGTCGAACTTCGCGAATGCTGGTCTATATTTTTGTGACAATGACGTCGTTGAAATCGCCCGAAATGCCCAGCCAAGCTCTCGCGGCGAAATTGAAATCACTGCCGTACTCGACGCTTACCTACAGCGCGGCAAGCTCAAAGTATCCTTACTCGACCGCGGCACCGTCTGGCTTGATACCGGAACCTTTGATTCAATGAATGATGCCAGCGAATATATCCGAGTCATCGAAAAGCGTACCGGCATCAAAATCGGCTGTATTGAGGAAGTCGCCTACCGTCAGGGTTTCATAAACGCCGACCAGCTAAGCGTTATCGCTGAGCCGCTCGTCAAATCAGGCTACGGCAAATATCTACACAGTCTACTCGAACATAAAAAGTCATGATAAAAGAACTCCTTCACGGCACTTCGACCTATGCCCAAATGTTCCGTTACGCGTTCGTAGCGGTCTTCGGACTGGTGGTAGATTTTGGAACGGTAATCTTCACCAAGCAAGTGCTTGGATTTTATTACCTGATCGCTGCCTGCTGCGGGTTTTTGCTCGGGCTGGTCTGTACATACATCCTCAGCAACAAGCTAGTATTTGGTCGGCCAAAGGGCGATCAGCGTCGATTATTCATCCTGTTCGGGATCATCGGCCTGGTCGGTCTGGGTATCCTCAATCTCCTGATGTGGATCCTGACTGGCCAATTTGGAATTAACTACATCGTCTCCAAAGCCCTGGCGACAATCGTCGTCTTTATGTGGAACTTCTTCGCCCGCAAAACTCTCTACAAAGACGATCCGGAAGTCAAAGAACTTCCGTACGAACTTTAGTATGAGCGAAGTTTAGTCACCGTAGATGCTTTGCGCAAAACGCACAGCCGTCTCTACACGGGCGGCGTTGGTGCCGGCTTCGCCGGGCTTCATTTCGATAGAAACAAACCGGTCATAACCTATCGCGCGCAGAGCATCAGCGGCGACTTGGTGCTGGACATCGGTGCCCGGCCCAACTTGTTCAAGAAACGGTGAGCTGATATGAAAATGCCGTAGCAAAGGCGCGGCGTCGGTAATCGACTTGGTGATGTCGTCACCGGCCAGCGTCATGCCAGCGATGTCGAGGTGCAAACCAAAGCCATCATTGGCAACCGAACTGACCAGATCGATACCCTGTTGGGCATCAGTGACATAATCACAGGCATAGTCAGTTGGGTTGGGTTCAATACAAAAGTAAACCTTCTCCGACTTAGCAGTATCACCAAGCTTACCAAAAAAATCTTTGGCGATCTCGTAGGCTTGCTCGACCGGTATGCCGCCCTTTTGACGGTTCTTTGGCGAGCCAAATACCATGACTTGGGCGCCCATTACGCCGGCTAGCTTTGTAAAATCCTGTAAATACTTTAGGGTCGCGGCGCGGTTCTCGTATGATTCAAACAGCTTGAGGTCAGGGCGTGGAAACAGCATTGATTGAAAAGCCACGATCTCGATGCCGTACGACTCCCAAAAAGCTTTGTGCTCGGCCACTTCGTCGGCCGGGGCGACGGTTGGATCCTGCCATTTCTTAGTCGGCGCCAGCTCGATGTATTTCACTCCGAGTTTTTGTAATACTTCAGCAACTTCGACGTCTTCTTCATTGGTCCAGGCGATGCTTGATACGGCTAATTTCATACGCCGCTCACTCTCTGCCCATCTACGAAGGCTTTGATGTCATCGAGCACCTGCTGCTTGCTATAGAGATATGGATTTGTACCGCCGTACAGCGCCGCGTTTTTGCTGTGCATGTCCCAGAATGCCGGATTAACATCTTCGGGCTCCTGCTTGAAATCGGTCATGCCGAAACAATACACTGCCAGTTCGTCGGTGCGCACTGGCTCAGTGGCGAAATTGACCAGGCTGAGGTTGTTATCGAGAGCAACACTGATGTCTTTCCAGATATTGCCGAGGTTGTAGTATTGGTAGACACCGGCGCTATGGATTTTTTCGACCATATTGTTGTTCAGGAGGTCAAAAATAACATTCTTTTTGAGTCCTTCGCCGAATAGCCCTGGCAAGCGCACGATCAGGGCGTCGAAGTTAGTCCGTACAAACTCCTCGAGGTGGTCGCGGTTGGTGCCATAGGCACTTAATCCGTCAATGTCGATCGGTGTGTCTTCGTCAGCACCATTCGGGCCCTTATAGATCCCAACGGTTGAAATCAAGACAAACTTCTTAGCCTTGATCGTCTTAAGATGCTCGATCAGGCCATTGATCTGTGCCAGGTCACCTTCCGGGTCTTGATTGATCTTCCACATCTCAGCGTACGTGGCGGCACTGACTACAAGGTCATAGTCTTTACCATCAATCTCGTCGATGTTACTGGTATTATAAACATCGTCGAAAGTGTGCTGGGCATTTATATTGCCACCAACAAAACCGGTGTAGCCTATAAGCGCTGTCTTCATATACCAATCCTCCTGTTACGAATTTCAGAATATTCTCTCAGTATAGCAGTTACGTTGGGGCAGCTTATCTGACCGCCTGGCAAGGAGCTTTATTTGCCTAGGCGATACTTGCGCCGAGCAGCCTTGAACAAGATACCCATGACGTGTAGATTGCCTTTGATCGGACTGATTTTGGTCGGCGTCTTCCCCTTTTTTGGATACTCACGGGTGACCGGCGTTTCAATGAGCTTGTACTTTTTAGGTGAGCGGGCACTCTCTACTGCGAGGTGGTAGTGTAGCTCATAGGTCTGGAAAATATCTCGGAATACTGATATCTCCGGGTCCGTTAGCAGCGCCTTGCTGTACGCCCGAAAGCCATTCGTAGTGTCGGTGTGGCGATGGCGCGAAGCCAGGCTGAGTAGCGGCGCATGCAGGAAATGTACGGCGATGTGGCGCTCCAGCGGCGTGTTGATGGCGTGACCACCAGGGATGAAGCGCGAGCCCTGGATATGGTCATAGCCCTCGTCAAGGAGCTTTACAAAATCAGGAATTGCCGTGATATCATCCTTACCATTGCCGTCAACGACGACAACGCCTTCGTAATCCTCGTGGAGAACGTAAGCAAACGCCATGCGCATCTGAGCACTCAACTTGCCTGGGCCGGTTTTGGTCAATAAGGTACGTACATCGACGGTTTTCAGAAAATCTGATTCCAGCGATCCATCTTTACTACCGCCGTCAGCAACAATGATGTCGATTTGCTTGCTGAACTTGTTCATCTGCTGTAGCTGTTTTTGGATCCGGACACCTTCGTTGATCACGAACACGCAGACGGCATATTTATTCTTCTTTTTGAAAAATTCCTTGGCCTTAAAATCTGGAAACTCCCACGTTTTGTGTTTAGCGCGAACTTCCTCTTGGTATGCCATGGACTTGGCTCCTTATTTAGTTACATTCCTACGGGTTTCGTCAGCAATACTTACCGTGCTACTGAGTTCCTGCATGATATGGTACGGTGGCTCTTGCTGCGTTTCATTGAGTATCTTACCAATGTACTCTGCAAGCAAGGCCAAAATGAGAAATAAGATAAAAAACATAAACGATGATTGCAACGATAGCGTCGTCCAACCGGCGGCCACGCTTTTGTCAGAGAAATTAATTACCAGCACATATATCGCATAAGCGACGTTAAGCAGCCCGGCAATAATGCCAAAGTACGTCACCACACGCAACGGGTGGCTCGAGTAATTTGACACTAGGTCGATCGCCCGCGACAAGTATGTTGCAGCACTCAAGTGATTGTAGCTGCCGCGGCCCTCGGGCAGCTCGTAATATAAGTTGGAGGATTTGAAACCCACGCGTTTGGCCATGTGGCGAATATGACGCATGAACCGGCCACTGCGTGTCAGTGCATTCGAGGCCGAGCGGTTCATACAAATAAAGTACGTCGAACCGTGCGGAATATTGATATGTAGGAAACGCCGACTATACCAATACAGCAGCCTGGCACCCATTTCTTCAATATAACGTTGGCGCTTGAGGTTTTTGGCAATGCCAAAAATAATATCATCCGACTTATTGGCTTCAATAAAATTCGGCACCTGCTCAACCGGGTCACTATTGTAGAGTGTGCACACGTAGTCGCCGATCGAAGCTTCAATACCGGCAAATATCGCCGTGTCTGTATCGTGACTGCGCGATAATCGAATCACACGGATACAGGCGACTTTGGGCAGTAGCTTTTTAACCGCTGCCAGTTCATTGAGTGTGATGCCATTGTCGACAAGCACGATCTCATAATTGGCGTAATGGGTGCGCAATATCTCGCTGAGTCTTTCAACGCTCGCGCTTACGTCTTCGGTCTGGGCATCTACCACCAGTACGGTACTAACAAAAAAATTAGAAACTTTCATATATCTTAACTTTCATAGGTGGTCTTAAGCTCCCTGAAGACATCATATATGTTATCAACCTTTCCGCCCATGATACAAATGTAGTTTTTTAGACCACCATAGTGCGCTTTATACAGAATTGGCCGGCTATCGTCGCCCTCACTCTGCGGCAACACCGTCTTCACTTCCCAGAGTGACTTGCCGCTATACTCGATGCCGGCTGCCGACGGCATATAGCGTTTGGTGTCGGCGAACATCTGTGGAAAGTGGGTGACTTGCTTGAATTGTTCAAGATACGAATGACCGTCGCGGACTGTTTTATCGGTGTCGTACCATTCAGTATGCGGTGTGTAGCGAACGTGCGACAACGTATGAAGGCCCTTCGCTGGAAACGGCATAATCGAGAAGAACGGTCCGCACATAATCGTAAACGCCTTGCCCTGCAGCTGGGGTGGCAACTTGACGAGACACATTTCAGTCAGCTCATGCTTGAGCGGAATTATCGGTAACCGCGCTAGTTTGTTGAGAATGTTGATCGAAGAATACGTTGTGTTGATTAAAAACTTGGTTTTCAGAGTGCGCTTGTTGGTGACGATAACCTTATACTCGCCCTCTTCCATGATTTCCAGTACTTGCTCACTGGTGGCAACATCGACATTCAACTCGCTGAGTGTTCTTAGGAGGCGTTTTTTGAGCACTTCGGTATTGAAGGCGTATTCTTTGACCTTGAACACATCCTCAATAAACTTGGGGTCGAACAAATGTTTAACCTCGGGAGCTTTGGCAATTTCGGCACCAATTCGCTCAAAAAATCGCTGAAATTGGTTGGCCGAGACCTTTGATAAATGCGTCGCCACGCCGTAGTATTTGTCGAAGTCGCACACCACGGCCTCTTCAAACTCTTTGGTGAATACTGGCAGGTTGACCCGGGAGCGCAACGCCGTCAGGACACTGCGCGGGTAGTGATAGCCATTGTGGACGCGAGCCTGATTGTTATACGATGCACGCTGCATAACATCGGCTTCTTTTTCGAGAACAGTAACCTTTTGTACGCTCAATTCCTCCCGCAGAAATTGAGCAATTCGCAGTCCGTAAAATCCGCCCCCAATAATGACCGTGTCGCGTACCGCGGCCATAAGTCTCCCTTCTTTTTAACCCTCTTGAATCCTTGAGGAATGCCGCCCTAGCAAATGCTTAAGCATATTGTACACTATTTAACCCCAGATGACATACTGGTACTTGACCGCCGTGGCAAGTAGGCTGACGGCGACAAGACAGACAATAGTAACTGCTACCCGGCGATAGGCAATCAGCTTCGTAATGTCGATTCTGGTTTTCGTTACATAGGCGATGCCGAATAATAATACCGGCAGGATGGGCACAAAGTAACGTCCCTGCACGCCTTCGATCGTCGCCATGCCGACCGCACTGATCGTTAGATAACAGACTCCGAAAACCGCCAACACGGTCAGCACGGCAACCGCAGCAATCACCAGCAGGTTGCGCCGCACGGTCAGCATTCGTTCAGAGCCAAGCACGCTGAGCGCCATTGCCAGGAATGATCCGATAATTGCCACCGCCGGCACCTGCATAAAACTAAAACCGATTCTGCCGAACAAGCCGTTAAAGTACAGGCTGTCATTAATCACCATGCTCCGGACGAGTGTCGCCAGAAAGGCAAAAGGATGGGTCAAAACGTAATGAATTTGCCCGGCCGAATCGATATCCTGCCACCAAGGCACGACTCCGGCGATAATGTACTTCACGGCATTTGTCAGATAGTTGGTTTTGTACTGCCACAGGCCATAAATGATAATACCCAGAACCAGCGCCGCCGGCATCAACCATTTTTTGTAGCGCCCTAATGATGCAAACGGGATCATCCGACCCGGAACTAGCAAAGCCAGCACTGATAGAAACAAGTAACTCGGCTTCACGACCGGCAAACACAGTGTACTAATTATCAGCACGGCTAGTTCCGGCTTTGACAGGGAGTTCTTGCTGAGTATCGCCTTCATAACGAGGCCTACTACTATAAATGCCAGGACATTGGTCATCATATCGGCATTAATAGTTGCCGCCTGAAACAGCGCCGAGGGCAGTAGTGCCACGGCGAAAATAACCCACTTCAAGCGCAAATTTCGAAGAGCGTAGAGCAGGAAGGCAATCGCCGCTACATAAAATGTCAGGTCAAACAGCCGAGTCATATATATAGTCGGGCCGATGTACAGGTGAAGTACTTGTGCTAGCCCCAGCCCGATTACGGCCGGCACGTACGATACTGGAGAGTAGATAGCGGTATTGGAAAAGTTGTAATTGACCCGCGAGCCGCTCATTGGCAGCTTCGAAAATGTCCGGTAATCGGCGGCGTTATCGACCGTCTTGATGCCCGGGATCTTCTGGTCGCTATTAGCGTTAAAATCAATATTGACATAATCAACCACCTTGCGCAGATTGGCCGGAATAACGCCCCCGTAGCCTTCGTGGCTATAACTCGTCTTGTCGTAGATCTTACCGGAAAGAATTTGGCCGTGGGTGATTTGGTAAACCCGGCCGGTGTGGCTGGTCTCGTCAGAACCCCAGAGCAGCGGCGTGCTGAACACAAAGTAAACTCCAAAGACCACTGCCAGCACAATAAATGATCCGTGTGCTGTCTTCAGCCATCCCGGAACTCTCCGTAACATACTTTGCGTCACCCGATATTCCTGTTTTGTGTTATGCCAATCGATGCCTGGCCGGGCAGCTTGGGCGGGTTAGTGTAGTAGCGGCAAACCAATATTACCGTACAGCATACCAGCACCGCGACCAAGCCGCCCAGCACGTACTTTTTTGGTATCGTATGACGGTAGCGGCCGTAGAGCACTGGAATCAGAAATATCAGTAACGGAATGAAGTAGCGTCCCTGAAAACCGGCCACACTAGTGGCGCCAAACGGAGTCCAGTAGGCGAACAACACAAATCCGAGCACCGCCACGAATAACACGCTTGACACGCCAAACCAGATTGCCACCGGCCGCGTCAGTGCGTACTTCCCCTTTGTACGTGTCTCTGAAAACCCATACACCAAAAATAATGTTATCGCCAAAAATACCATCAAAGCGTATGGGATTGCCGTATCGAGCCAGCCAAACAAGCCAAAGAACGACCAGACAGTTGTATTGGCATTGTTCGTAATCAAACTATTGATCATTGTCTCCACAAATGTCAGTGGATGCGTAAGGGCGCTGTGCATGGCCACCGGCGGATTGACCGCAATACCGTTCAGCCCGGCCCAGTAGGCAAAGTCGGCATTAAATGAGCTGGTAATAAGCACCCAACCGCCGGCGAATAATCCGGTAATCAGTCCGGCCAAAACGGCAAATATCAGCCGCCGCTTCAGCTCCGGGCGATTTTTGCGGACCGGCAATGCCAGCAACAGCAATATTGGTACAAACACGAGGTACGACTGCTTCGACAGGCCAACCAGCAGCCCGAGTGCTCCAAGGGTGAGAAAGTTTTTAATCGTCAGCACCGGCTTTTCATACAGCGTTGACCAATAGGCGATAAACAGCGACATCAGCCCAATCAGATAGACATCGGCCGACAGCGATGCCGCTTCGTAGATCGACATCGGCAAGAGTGCCAACGCAGCCAGTATCCACTTACCGCGCGGTATCATTCGAATTGCAAAAAATAGACAGACACCAAAGAAGGCGCAGTTGATCAGCCGCCCGACGTAAAATTGAACGATCACCTTCGACGTGATCAGCTTAGTGAGCCCAATGCCGATCGCCGGTACGACATAATTTGTCGGCGCGTACAGCGCCGTATTGACGAAACGTACCGGCTCTTTGGGGCCCTTGCTCTCAAACTTCCACAGCTCTGGGAATTGCGAGCGCGGGAAAAAGCGCCGGTCCGGGTGGAATGACAGCCCAAACTGGTTGGCACTGACCGCAAAATCATAGACGCCCTTCGGCAGCTCGCCGCCCACGCCAGACGGCGTCTTTTTGGAAACCAATTTGCCCTGTGTCATCTGATATGCCCGGAAGAAGTGTGAGCTCTCGTCGGCCACTTGGAACGGTGGGATCAGGACCAAAAAAATAAGTCCAAATATCGCAAAAGTTATCAGGAAAAACCACTCCGGCACGCGCAGGCGGTCCCTCGCAGACTGATACCAAACACCGGCTTTCCCTCTCATAAACCCATCATATAGTAAACTGCTCTGAAAAAGCTAATGTTGCAGTATTGACATTTCCATCAACACCTTTTGCCATAAGAGGGTTGATGTGATACTATACCAAGGTTAGGGGCGTACATTGCATGAGCACAAAAACTTACAGCATCAAAAACCAAAACACCTCCCCCCGCAGCCGTAAATGGTTGTTTTTTGCCGTTGGCGGCGCTGTATTGATTGCCACCGTAATAACATTCCTGGCGATTACCCACACCGACAATATCATCGGCACCAAAAAATCGAATACCAAAACTGCCAGCCAGGCCACCAAGGGCGAGCCGGCCAATGGCTCGACAACCGGCAGCCAATCAAGCGGCAGCACGACCACAACAACCGACGATAAGCAAAACACCACCACCGACGCCAGCGACAACACCCCAGCCACCCAACCGAGCGGCAACTTCGTCAGCAACTACGCTCCATCGCTCAGCGCCACCGGCGCTAAAGAGCAAATCCAGTCGGTCTGTAACACCACTCCCGGCGCCGCCTGTACCATCAGCTTCACAAATGGCACCACCACTAAATCGCTTGAAAAACGCGTCACCGACAAGGGCGGCTCGGTCTATTGGACCTGGGCCCTCAAGGACATAGGACTATCCACGGGTAGCTGGAAAATCACCGCCACCGCCGAACTGAACAACCAGAAAACCGTCACCACCGACACCCTGCCACTCGAGGTACAGCCATGAAAAGACAGCTTGTCTTAGCTGTCGCTATTGGCATTGCTTTATCTTTTGCTATAACCACCCTGCATCCGCCACAGGCATCGGCTGCTTATTTTAACCAAAACCGCATCATTGACGATGTGATTTTTGACAATTCGTCGTCGATGACCGCTGCCGAGATCAACAACTTCCTCAATTCGTTTCCGGATAGCTGCATCAGCCCGAACAGCGGCTTTGCTGCCATATTACCGACCGGCTACAATCCGACCGCCGGTTTTCAGTACGGCGGCTACGTCAGCGCCGGTGAAGTCATTAAGCAAGCGGCCATCGTCTACGGTATCAATCCCCAGGTCCTGATTGCCATCCTGCAAAAAGAGCAAAGCCTGGTCATAGGTGGCGCGGGCTACTGCGAGAACGGCGATGCCCACAAATATGCCGCGGCAGTCGGTTACGGCTGCCCCGATGGCGGTACCCGCTATAGTTACACCGGTCTGAGCCTGTATCGCCGCAGCAGTACGGTCGTTTCAAGTGTCGGCCCGACCTGTGTCAACAGCGCCGCCAAAGCCGGGTTTTCGCAGCAGGTCATCCGTGCGGCCTGGCTCCTCAAATTCGGCGAGCAACGGTCGAAGGGCAATATCAACTGGGCTGTCGTTTATGGCTCCTGGGATAACTCCGACGACCCACAGAGCTGTTACAGCGGCCCAATGACCGAGGGCGTCTACGTTATCTGCCCCAGCGGTGCCGGGGTCTACTACGGTGGCATCACCAACATCGACGGTGTGGCAGTTCACATGGACAGCGGCGCGACCGCCGCGCTGTACTGGTATACTCCTCATTTCCACGGCAATCAGATGTTTAATGATCTTTTTACCGGTTGGTTCGGCAACACCACCCTGCCCTCGGCCTTCAAATCACCTAGCAGCGGTGCGGTCTACATGCTTGTCAACGGCTACAAGGTAGCAGTGCCGTCGATGGCAGTCCTGCAGGATTTCGGTATCAGCCCGAGCTCGATCCAGACCGTCAGCCAGGCCAGTTTTGACGCTATTCCAGTACCCGACGGGGCCAGCGGCATCAGCACCGTACTTAGTCCGGTCATCAAATCAATCTCCGACAGCGATTCCGACGGTGGGGCCGCTTACCTAGTAAGTATCGGCCAAAAGAACCCGCTCATCAGCATGGACCAATTCAACGATTTTGGTCTCGATACCAATACAATCACCTATCTGCCTCTCGGTTTTATTCAGGCGCTAGCCGGCGGAGCTCCACTCAGCAACTATGTCCGTCTGCCCGACGGCGCGATTTTCCAGGTTTCGGGTGGTGCCAAGCGCTGGATCTTTGACGGCGACACCTACGGCTCCGTCAATCCAAGTCGCGTATCATCAAGCATCAGCGCCTACACCGCGAGTAACATCCCTTCCGGTTTGCCGCTGGCGAATTACGACGTCCTAATGCGCAATACCGTCGGCACCGTTTTCCTGCTCACCAATAACACCTATTACACCCTGCCCTCCAACGACGTCTTCAATTGCTGGGGCTTTAGCACTAGGCTTAACACACCGATCCACTTCCTGTCCGACAGCGACGGCACCAGCCAATACGTTGCTCCGTACACCAGCGCCGGCAACCTCAGCTGTATCGTCAACGACGGCACCACCAATTTCATGCTGAACAGTGACAATAAACTAACCGTTCCGTCCGGCTACGGCGTCAGCACCACCACATCCCCCGCCAACCTCGTAATGGTCGCCAATAAACTTCCGACGCGCAGCAATGCCCTCAAGCAGTACATCAAAGCCAAAACCGGCGCCGCCATCTGGTACATCGAAGCGGGCGCCAAACGTGCCATACCATCACAGACCGACTTCTCACTGCTTAATCTGACACTGGGTCAGGTCGACATCATCGAAGACGGCGCAGCCGCTATTCCGCCGGCCAATGGCCTGAAGCTCGCCACCGGACGCGTCGTCAAGGCCGATAATAACGGTGCAGTGTACGTCATATCCGGCGATACCCGGGTGCCGTTCACCAATGCCGAAGACCTCCGCGCTTACGGCTACGATTGGTCAGAAGTCACCACCTTCCCGGCCGTCACCCTCAACGCCCAGTATCCAACTGCCGGCAGTAGCGTCGTCAGCCGCTTCCTGTACAACGCCTCTACGAGCAAATACTACCTCATCGAGCCGCAGGGCTGCCTGCAGCTGTCACCATCACAACTCACCGACTACGGCCAGTCGAGCAGCGCTATCACCACCAACCAGACTTTTGTCGCCAGCCTTTTCTACCACATCAACGTCAACCAGTGCGCCAGTGCCAGCGCCTACGCCAAGGGCGTCGGCCAGGATACGGTCTACTGGATAACCGGCGGCCAAAAACGGCCGTTCTCCAGCTGGAGCGCCCTTACCACCCAGGCTGGTAGCAGTAACCCGACTATCAACCAGGTGTTGCCGTCGACGTTACAACAGCTAACCAGTGGCGCCACCGTTTACTAACCTGTACACTAGTAGGCAACATGTTAAAAAAGATCGCACGTAAATCCCGGGTTGGTGCCAAAGTCTTACGCGAACAAGGAATCCTCGGTTTCACAATCGTCGGGCTCCAGTTCATCCAGAAAAAAGCCCGTGGGCGCAGCACTGCGCAGCCTGGCACCAAGGCCGCGGCCAACAAGGTCGGCATCTACACCAAGGCAAACTACGAAGAGATCGTCGCCACCGACCTCAGCAAACCGCTACCCAAGTGGCCTGGTACCACCAAGCAAAAGTTAACCCTCAACTGGCTGATGCCACCCCCAGGCAAGGGCAGCGGCGGACACATGACGCTCTTCCGATTTATTAAATTTGCCGAAGAGGCCGGTCACACTTGCCGGATATATCTCCACAACCCCGGCGTCGGCAGCAACGCCGCCGAAGTCCGCGCCATCATGGGCGATTCATTCCCAAAGGTCAAAGCCGAAATGGCCTGGCTCTTCCCGGGCCAAAAAATGAAGCCAGCCGACGCCGTTTTCGCCACCAGCTGGGAAACTGCATATACCGTCTACGCCGCCAACCAACAGGCCAAGCACTTTTATTTTGTCCAGGATTTTGAGCCGTATTTTTACCCCGTTGGTAGCCTGTCGGTACTGGCCGAAAACACCTACAAAATGGGGTACTACGGTGTCACTGCCGGTGGTTGGCTGTCCACCAAACTGAAACGCGATTATGGCATGCGCACCGACAACTTCACCTTTGGCTCGGGCGGTGATATTTATAAGTACGAAAATACCACTGAAAAACGCAAAGAAATCAATTGTTACGTCCGCCCGTATACCGAGCGCCGCGGCTTCGAACTAGCGATCATGGCGCTGGATATTTTTCACCGTAAACACCCCGAATACATCATCAACCTGTTTGGCTGGGACGTGGCGGAGTACGATATACCCTTCCCGTACAAAAATCTTAAGATCCTGGAGCATCACCAGCTCAACGAACTGTACAACCGCTCGGCGGCGGCGCTCGTACTATCGCTGACCAATATGTCACTCCTGCCGCTTGAGTTGCTGAGCTGCGGCTGCATCCCGGTTGTCAACGAGGGCGAAAACAACACCCTCGTCTCCGACAACTCATACGTCGCCTACAGCAAGAACGATCCATTATCGCTGGCTAACAAGCTGTCCGAAATCGTCACCCACAAGTCGCAAATCGCCTACGCCGCCGAATCAGCTGCCAGTGTGCAAACGACGACCTGGGAAGATTCCGGCAAGCGCTTCGTGCGCATTATTGAACGCGAGATCCGTAAGGCCGACATCTAAACTATCATGTCTAAATATATAACAGTCTTCGTCCCTGTCTATAACGGCGAGAAATACCTCGGCGAATCGATTGAAGCCATCCTGCATCAGGAATTGCCCGAAGGCTACCGGCTCGAGATGCTCATAACGGATTCAGGCTCCAAAGACCGAAGTGTCGAGATTGCGAAAACTTACGCTAAAAAGTACGCTGATATCGTCAAGTTCGACGAGATCCCCAACAGTGAATTTGGCCACGGCAAAACCCGCCAAAGGGCCGCCGAAATCGCCAAGGGCGAGTACATCCTCTTCATCACTCAGGATGCTACCCCGACCAGCTACCGCTGGCTGGTCAATATGATCGAGCCATTCTTTATTAGTCCCAAGGTCGGCTGCGTATTCGGCCGGCAGGTGCCACGCCCGCATTCCGTCCCCACCATCAAGCGGGAGGTCGCCGGCGTATTCGGCGGGCTTGGCCATCCTGACACGATTGCACTCAGCCGCGAAAAATCCCTGGTCGACGGCCAGCCAGCCGGCCAACTCAACTATTTCTTCTCGGACGTCAACTCGGCAATCCGCAAAGATCTGATACACACGATACCCTTCAAGCCCCTGGCCTACGCCGAAGACCAGGCGCTGGCCCAGGATATGCAGCAGGCCGGCTATTTCAAAGCCTACGCGCCTCAGGGAGCCGTCTGGCATTCCAATGAGTACACCGCCCGCGAGTACTACCACCGTAAATTTGACGAATACATCGGCCTACAGGAAAGTGTCGCTGAAAAGTTCACGCCCTCACTGCGCAGTCTGCTGCTCGGCTGGATTCGGCCAACCCTCGCCGATTGGAAATTCACCCGCCATGACCGGGAATATCCACCCTATGTTAAACTGAAGTTTTCGGTCCTCGCCCCAGCCTACAATTATGCCATGCAATTAGGTAAATATCGGGCCATCAAATTCGTCAACGACGAGAAGAGGCGCCAGCAAATGTCACTCGAAGCCAAAAACAAAACCTAAGCAAGAACCAAATAGGCGCACAGCACGGCGGACCTAATCGTCGTCGAGCGCGACTTCTGACCACTTCGGGATATTGGTAGTGTGGGGGTCGATCTTGACGACACCGCCGCGCTGCATTTCATACATATTTTTACCCTGCAGCTCGGGTATCACGCTAAGCATGCGTTCGAGGGCGTGGGCGAGCGTCGAATCTTCCTGACCGAGCTCTGGTTCGAAGTCAGTAACACTCACGGCGTCAATGACCGGTGCCAGCGCATCCAAGCGAGCCCAAAACATCGTACCTGCAAAGAACCCGTATTCGTCAGCATCGGTGACCAGGTCATTGCCACTCTTGCCACCCATAATCTTGTCGGTTAGCGGCTTGACGTGATGCGCCGTCGACGTAAAGTTAACCAGCAGTGATACAAACTCGCCCTCCGGGCCGAGCAATGCCGTCTGCGGATCGTCCAGCTGAGCGGTGAGCTGCTTAACAACCTTGGGGTCGGCTGGCACCAGACTATCGATAATCTTGTCGCGCCACTGCTCGCCATCATCGCGGTGCGGCGATTTCTTGGAGTGCAGTTTCAATACTTTTATATAACCCTTGTCTTCGATCTGCTTCACAACCTGGACGAATGGCAAGACATCGCGCCCACAGTTTGGCACAATCGCCACCCGCGCCTCCGGAAACTGCTCACGAATGGCGTCGAGCGCCACCTCTTTGCCGACGGGTACGGTAATATATAAGTCGTATTTGAGTGATGATATATTGTGCAGTTTCTCGATAAAGAAGGGGAGCATTTCCACATAATACAGATGGATCACCACCGCCAAATCAGCGGTTGGTGCAGATTCGAAGGCGCTCAGGAACTGAGGTGATTTATAGACCGCTGTGACGTGCAGCCGGTTGCGGCGCATCATCTGAACGCGCTTCGGGTGGAGTGATTTGGCACGGCTCATATTTAGCCGAGCAACGGCCTTGGAGTGCGCCAGCAACCGGGCCAGCTTATAGCTGGATGAGGTGGTGATGGCGTGGATCTGGCCCTCTTTGGCCTTGAGTTTAATCTTGGTTTTGCGGTGCTCGTTTTTCTCATAGGCCAGCAGCCGGGCGAATTCATCGCGCAGCCCCTTCTCGTGCGCTTCACGGGATTCACCGATTTCGCGTGCACTGTAATGGCCGCCCAACCCGCCGATCGGCACCAGCTGCTCGGTGATTGGGCGATTACTGCAGAGCATATAAAAATATAGGTACTGTTCGGGCTTCAAGGGGCTGAAATTATGCACCGTCACATCTTTCGATCCGGGCTCGAGAATTGCCCTACTCTCCGATAACTGCGCGTAAGCCCAGGTTGCCTGGTAGTAAGGCTTGATGTTTTTGAACTCCTTTGATAAAATATTCTGCAGCTCAGTTTCGCTAAACTGATGGACATGGTGGTGATTGCCTTTGGCAAACTCCAGGTCATTTGGAGTCGATATAATCGCAAGCCCGTCGGGCTTCAGCACGCGCTTGATTTCGCTCAAAAACTGCTTGTAATCAGTGATGTGCTCCAGCGTCTCGAACGACACGACAACGTCTACCGAAGCGTCGGGCAGCTCAATCTGCTCAGCCCGGCCGACGGCATAGCTCAGGTTGCCGGCTGTAAATTTGGCCGTGGCATAGTCAATAGCCTCTGGTGATATATCAATACCATAGACCTTCTGCGCCTTGCCGGCCAGCATCTGAGTGCCATACCCGGTCCCGCAAGCGATGTCCAGCACGGTCTTGCCGGCCACTAGTTCGGCAGCAGCCAAATAGCGGGTCATGTGCTCGGCGTACATGATGCTATCCCCGTGTAATTTGGGGATCATCCGTTCACCATCATCTGCTAGCTTGATATCACTCACGTCTTTGTTCACCCCTGCTTATGAATATGTAATTTTGCCGACTTGCAGCGGCGGATCGATGAAAGCTGCGGTGCTACCGTCTTTGGGTACGATAAAGGTCGCGGCCTCATTCAGCCAGTCGTAGAACTCGTGTATGCCTAGATCGCAGGTCGAAACACTGATATTGTAGGTGTCGGAGGCTAGGACGTTCGGGAATTGCCAGGTGATGGTCACGTTTTCGCCGGGCTTGAGCGGTTTGGTCTCGACCTTCTCGCGGATGGTGTTGCCTTCGAGCAGGTTCATGCCCCGCGGGCTATAGACGTTGAAGCCGAAAACGGGCGCGTCGACGGCTTTGACGCAAGTGTAATTGGCGGTAATTTTGATGTTTTCGGCGGTGACTTTTACGTCGACTTTTTTGG
The DNA here is from genome assembly GCA_002413835.1 of Candidatus Saccharibacteria bacterium UBA5148. Taxonomy (GTDB): domain Bacteria; phylum Patescibacteriota; class Saccharimonadia; order Saccharimonadales; family UBA4665; genus UBA4665. The sequence continues at coordinate 126,013 of DHXU01000009.1, forward strand.
CACGGACCTTGCCCGTACCCCAGCGTTTCTGGTCGTCCGGCTCGCCGCTAACGGTTTCGGCGATCTCGTCATTGAAGAGCCGCTGGTATGCCTGGGCGACCCGCTCGATTTTGCCACTTTGGACGATCTTACCCTTGTCTATCATGATAGCGCTATCACAGTACAGCCGAACGGCCGACATGTCATGCGTCACGAGGATAACCGTCTTTTTCTCGCGCTTCAGTTTCATAAAATAGTCGTAGCACTTTTTTTGAAAGGCGGCGTCACCGACTGCCAGGACTTCGTCGATCAGCAAAATGTCGCTTTGGGCCTTGATAGCAATCGAGAACGCCAGCCGCACCTGCATGCCCGACGAGTAATTTTTCAGTTTCTGATCCATAAACCGCTCAAGTTCGGAAAATAAGACTATATCGTCGTACATCGCCAACATCTCGGCCCGGCTAAAACCGAGCAGGGAACCGTTCAGAAAGACATTTTCGCGGCCCGTCAGTTCCTGATTAAACCCGACACCGAGCTCAATAAACGGCGTCAACGAACCATGGATATCGATACCGCCACTATCTTGCGTATAGATACCAGCCAGCAGTTTGAGCATGGTGCTCTTGCCCGAGCCATTGCGGCCGACAATTCCAAAGAACTCGCCCTGCTTAACCTCGAATGAAACGTCGTCGAGCACCTGCTGGATGTCGTAGGTACTCTTGCTGCCTCGCCGGAATGTGTTGATAAGTAGCCCCTTGATAGAAGTCAGCTTCTCGTGCGGAAGCTTAAACGACTTACTGACGTTACTAACGCTAATGGCGACTTCTGTATCCTTGACGGTATCAGGCATTTAGATGTTCTCCGCAAAGAACCGCGATTCTTTTTTGAAATAATAAATGCCCCAGAGCAGCGCTACGAGCACAATGGCAAACGGAATCAGCATGTACCAACCACCGTTAAAGATACGGAAAATCGTAATAACGTGCGGGTCGTGCGACACCAGCGCATAGCGGGCGTCCTGGATTGCCTGGGCCATCGGGTTCAGAATCTGGAACTTCTGGTAACGCAGCGGGATATTACTCATGGAATACAGAATCGGCGTCGCATAAAACCCGACCTGCAGCAGCACCTCCCAGATGTAGGTAATATCGCGGTACTTCACAAAAGCCGCCGCCAAAAACAGCGAAATACCTAAGCCAAAGACATACACCTCGACGAGGATCAGCGGCAAGTACGCCACCGTTGACATAATATCCACATGATTTATTATCATGGCAATCATGACAATTACCATATTGAGCACCAGGCTGATCAGCGCTGAAATACTGCTACTAAATACAATAATCCAGCGCGGAATCCGAATTTTGCGGATCAAGTCGCCCCGACCGACAATCGAGCCTAGGCTTTGCTGAGTCATATCGGTAAAGAAGGTCCAGATAATCAGGCCAAGCAATAGATAGACAGGAAAGTGCGGAATCTCCGTACCGGTACGGAGTACAACCGCAAAAATAACGTACAACACACCGAAGAGCAACAGCGGCCGCAACAGCGACCAGGCATAGCCCAGTACTGATCCCTGGTATCGCAGCTTGAAGTCAGTCCGTACCAGCTCACTCAATAGAGCGCGATTTTGTTTCGAAAAATATTGTCGCATGTTTTAGGGTATTATAGAGGAAATGGGTATATACGTCGATGCATAAGAACCATAAGGTTGTTGTAGTTATTCCTAATTGGGACGGCGAATCCGAACTACGCGCCTGCCTAGACTCATTACTGGCCGGTACATTGCAGCCGTACCTGATCGTCGTTGATAACGGCTCGACCGATGGCTCAGTTGCCCTGGTCGAAACCGCTTACCCGCAAGTCGAACTTATCCGACATGACTACAATAAAGGTTACGCTGGCGGGGTTAATCCCGGCTTTAGGCGGGCAATCGAACTCGGCGCCACGTATGTGGCCCCTTTTAACAACGACGCCGTCGCCGACGTTCACTGGCTCGAGCGGCTCGTTGCCGAGCTCGATGCCCGCCCCGAGATCGGCATTGCCTGTTGCAAAGTCGCCAGCGCCGATGGTACCCACATCGACACCACCGGTGACGATTACACAACTTGGGGCTTGCCGTACCCGCGGGGCAGGGGTGAGGCCGACCATGGCCAGTACGACTCGCCTGCCCAGCGCATCATCTTTGCGGCCAGTGGCGCCGCCAGCCTGTACCGGGTTAGCATGCTCGAACAAATCGGCTTATTGGACGAGGACTTTTTCGCCTACTACGAAGATATCGATCTCAGCTTCCGGGCCCAGCTGGCCGGCTGGCACATCTCCTACGTACCGAGCTCAGTTGTGCATCACGAGACCGGCACCACCGGTCGTCGGATCAAGGGCTTCTTCACCTACCAAACCATGAAGAACCTGCCAATGCTGCTTGTCAAAAATGTGCCGGCTCATCTGTTACCCGTTGTCATTCCTCGTTTTACCCTGGTCTACTGTTCGTTTTTTGTTTCAGCATTGCAGCGCGGCCAGTTCGGCTACGCCGTCAAAGGCGGCCTGCAATCACTTGGGCACGCGCCCCGCAAACTGTCGCAGCGCCGCCACATCCAAAAAACTCGTACAGTTAGCGATGCCTATATCGCGTCGTTACTACTGTGGGATTTACCGCCAAATGCCGCCCGCCTCCGTAACTTGCGTTCCCGCTGGTGGCGCCTGACTGGCAAGCAAGCCGGCAAAGCAGGGAAGTCGTCATGAGTAAAATTGTCATCGATGCCCGCGAATACACCACGACATCCGGCCGTTACGTCCTGAAATTGCTCGAATACCTACAACAAACAAAAAGCGAACATGAATACGTGGTGCTCTTGAAGACGTCCGACTTTGAGCGCGCCCACTTTACTAATCCGCGGTTCACCAAAGTCGTCTGTGACGTCAAGGAATTTACCTTTGGCGAGCAAACTAAACTACTGTCTCTGATCAAATCCCTCAAGCCCGACCTGGTTCATTTCCCCATGGTCCAACAGCCAATCCTGTACCGCGGCCGCGTCGTCACCACTATGCAGGATCTGACCACCGTCCGCTACCGCAACCCCAGCAAGAACCCGATCGTCTTTACCATCAAACAACAGATCTACAAGCTGGTAAACCAAGTCGTCGCCCGTAAATCCAAGCTATTGATTACCCCTACTGCCTTTGTCAAACAAGACGTCGCGGCCTACACTCATGTGCCCCCCGACAAGATCACGGTCACCCTGGAAGCGGCCGACCGGATCAGCGACCAGCCCGAAGTCGTGCCTGGCCTCAAGGCCCAACAATTCATCATGTACGTCGGTCGGCCGCTGCCGCATAAGAACCTCGGCCGCCTGATCCAGGCGTTCGGTTTGCTCAAACAAAAGTATCCGGAGCTCAAGCTGGTATTAGCTGGTAAAAAAGATGCGCTCTACGAAGCGCACGCTGCCGAAGCTGCCAAGCAGGGCATTACTGACATTACCTTCACCGGCTTCGTCAGCGAAGGCCAACTTCGCTGGCTCTATGAAAATTGCGTCGCCTACGCCTTCCCGAGCCTCAGTGAAGGCTTCGGACTGCCGCCCTTGGAGGCCATGATCCACGGCGCGCCAGTAGCCGCCAGTAACGCCACCTGCATCCCTGAAGTCTGCGGTGATGCCGCCCACTACTTTGAACCAACCAACGTCGGAGATATCGCCCGTGCTATCAGCGACCTCATCGATAACCCCGCGGTACGCCAAAGTCTTATCATCAAAGGCCGTGCCCAAGCCGCGCAATACTCCTGGCAACGGATGGCCGACCAAACACTCGACGTCTACAACCGCGCGCTCAAGAATAATACTGCCGACTAGGTTTCTAAAGCTGGTTTCAGCACAACATGCCGTTCCCGGCCTTCACCGACTGACTCTGTGGCCAGTCCGGCTTCGCCGGCGACTTTGTGGACGATACGGCGGTCGGCGGCATTCATCGGCTTGAGGTCCAGAGGCTCGTCACTGTCTTTGACGGTTTTGATCCAGTCCTGGGCAATTTCGGCCAGACGGTCCGCCCGCTGTTTCTTGTATTCTGCGACATCGACATTGACCCGGGTGTAGTGGTAATTGCCATTTTTGAGGGCGCTACTTACCAGGAATTGCAAGGCCCGCATGGTATCGCCGTGTTGGCCGATCAGAAAGCCGTTCATCAGAGTAGACGGGATATCAAGCTCGATGACTTCACCGTCTTCCGTCGTAGCATGGACGTCGGTATTGAGGCCGAAGAATGACAGCAGGTCTTCCAAATACTTGCGGGCGAATTTGATGGCTTCGTCTATATCCTCATACTGATCCTGAGATATTTTGTCTGGTGTATCCATCATTTTCTCCTTTGCTTCTTACTGCTACGGGTAATGCTGGTGACGGTAGAGCCGGATGTTTGTTTGAACGGTTTTTGAGTCGGACTACTAAGGTTTTTGGCCTGTTTTGAAGCTTTGGCCTGCGCTATATGTGCGTCGTCAGAGCTTGCAGTCGCGGTGACGACCTCAGCTTCCGGAATAACTGAAGTATCCTTACGGCTCTTGCCGTCAGACAGTTCTTCCATCTCTTCCTTGTCTTCACGCAGTACGATCGACTGCTGGATGAACGCGACCAGGCCACCGATGAACCAGTAGAGACCGAGGGCAGAGGCGATATTGATCGTAAAGAAGAAAATCATCGCCGGCAGGAAGAAACGGGTGCCGCGGCCGATGGCGGCGCTGACTTCGGATTGGTCAGCTTGTTTGCCGGAGCTGGCATCACTCATGATAGCCTTCAGGCCGCGGGCGTCTTTGTCATTCGGCATCAGCTGTTTGGCCTGGAAATACTGGGTGACGGCGCTGGCGATAACAATGATAAGCGCCGGAATATACAGACCTTTCGGCCCCAGCGCCGCCCGGCCGAGGTCGACGATATTGAATAGGGAACTATCAAACAGATGGATGTTATGCGACAGCTGCTGCATCCAGCCGAGGTGCTGGAGTGCCGGGTAGGCAAAGTCTACCATCTGGTGCGGGTCATTGATGACGCGCCTCAGGCCGCTGTATAGGCCGATCAGGATCGGCAACTGTAATAGGGCGACGCCGACGGAGCTGAACGGATTGATGCCGCGCTCTTTGTAGAGCTCCATCTGCATCTGGCTCTGCTTCTGGCGATTGCCTTTGGTTTCCTTGGCGATCCGCTTCAGTTCGGGCTGGATCTTGCGCATCAGCTTGGCCTGGTGCAGCTGTTTTTTGACAAGCGGCCACAGCAGCAGACGGATAATTATGGTAAAGATGATGATCGACAGTCCAAAGTTGTGGCCGGGAAGTACCGCGTAAATCAGTACTAGCAGGTTGAATATGGGCTGCACGATAAGAGTTGTAAACATTATGAAGTGCGCTCCTTTGTATCTACTATAGCACGAGGTTCGGCCGTTTGACCTCGAGTGGACGGCTCCATAATCTTTGACCGCTCCAGCTGTGACACGACTTCGTGCTGCAGAGCGGAGGCTGGCATAGTGGCTAACTGGTCACTAAAAACAGTGACAATAATGTCGTACGGCTCGGTTATATGTATCTCCTGACCTCTGATAATCTCATAAATACGACGCCGGATCCGACCGCGTACAACCGCTGACTTGTGTACCTTGCGGCTGACAACGACGGCGGCGCGGTACGAAGTCCGGCGCGGACTACTAAGATACTTGATAGCCAGCAATGGGCTGCGGACGGTTTGGCCGCGGCCATAAACATGGCGCAGCGCGTTGTAGCCATGAAAACGATGGGCACGGATTATCATAGACTCTAGCTAGCTCCTGGAAGGTGATGACTGCCGACCATAGTGGTCGATAGCATCGTTACTGTACAAAATACGAACAAAGGCACAGTCTGCAGCTACTAAGCTGACAGTTTCTGGCGGCCTTTGGCACGGCGGCGTTGTAATAACGACCGGCCGGCGCGGGTAGCCATCCGCTTCATGAAACCGTGGACTCGTGCGCGGTGGCGCTTTTTTGGTTGGTAGGTTCGCTTTGGCATAGTGGATCCTTAGGATTATGCAGGTTTATAAAAAGTAACGCTCAGAGTAACAAGCACATACTGTACATATGTTATACGCTTGTTGTTCGGCTGACCCCTACTCTTTTCGTTGCATCATTACGGATTAGCGTAAGCAGACCATGATTCAACAACGTTTTATCTGGGTTTAACCCACTAATTTTACCAAGTTTTCCTCCTTTTGCCAAGGCTTATCCACAGATTATCAGATGAGAGACTGGACTGTGTATAAAAACCAGCCGAAAACACGTCTTCCCTACCCTACTCTGTTTATATTGAAAATACATGTGGAAAAGTCCAGCTACATCGACTATAGTACTTAGTAGCACGCATTTGACATAAGGGGAGAATAAGCAGAAGCGTAATGCCAGCAGCACAGATAGCCGGCAGCCACGCAAGCCCCTGAAGCTATCCACCTTATGCACTCGCGGGCACTTCAGATATTGGTTTAGGGTTCAGACATAGAAAGGTCCGGAGGGTATCACGGTGCAATCGGGGAATTTATGGCAAGCAGTGCTCGGTGAGATTGAACTCTCGGTTTCACGCGGCAATTTTATGACCTGGTTTAAGCCGACTGAGCTGCTGAAGTGCGATGATACGACTGCTGTCATCGGCGTACCGAACGTCTTTATCAAGCAGCAGCTGGAACGTAAATACACCGCCCTGATCGCCGAGACGCTGGAAAAGAATGGCCTGAAGCCCGAAAAAGTAGAATATAAGATACATACGACGCCTTCCAAAAAGATTATCGATGATCCGGTCGTCCTCGATAACGACCGGCAGCCGGTCAGCTCCGCGAACGCACCTCGTCCTTCCGGCCAGATGCAGTCCAGTTTCGGTAGCACCTACCGGTCAGGGCAAGGCGGTCAGGATGCCGGCCGGTCGTCCAGTGGTGCCGCTTCACAGACGTATCGCCAGGGCCTGAATGACCGCTACACCTTTGATAGTTTCATCGTCGGCTCCGGTAATGAACTGGCCTACGCCGCCTGCCAGGCGATTGCTGCCAGCCCAGGTACCAAATATAACCCGCTGTTTCTGTATGGCGGCGTCGGCATCGGCAAAACACACCTGATGCAGGCCGTCGGTAACGCAGTCCTGGCCGCCAAACCTGGAGCCCGGGTAGTCTATGTCTCCAGTGAACAGTTTCTGCAGGGCTTCGTCGATGCCCTGCGCTACAAGAAGATATCTGATTTCAATGATTTCTACCGCACGGCTGATGTCCTGATCGTCGATGACGTCCAGTTCATCGCCGGCAAGGAAAAGGCCCAGGAGGAATTCTTCCACACCTTCAATACCCTGCACCAGGCCAACAAACAGATCATCATCAGCAGTGATAAGCCGCCGCGTGACATCCCGACATTGGAAGACCGGCTGCGCTCACGCTTCGTCTGGGGTATGAGTATCGACATGCAGATACCAGACTTCGAGACACGCTGTGCCATCGTCCAGACTAAGGCCGGCAGCCACGCCGTTGAGCTGCCGTCGGATGTCGTCGAATACCTGGCCAACAACATCCAGACCAATATCCGCGAACTGGAAGGTGCCCTCAACCAGCTACTGGCCTTCTGTGAGATGCGGGGCCTTGAGCCGAACCTGGCGATTGTCAGCGGACTGCTCGGAGCTAACAAGACCCGCCCGAAGCATATCAGCGCCAAACAGATCATCGAGCGCACCGCCCGGCACTTTCAGATCAGCGTCGATGAGATTCTCAGCGCCAAGCGCGACAAGGACATCGTCATGCCGCGCCAAGTCGCGATGTATATCCTGCGTAGCGAGCTGCACCTCAGTTTCCCGAAGATCGCCCGTGAACTGGGCCGCAAGGACCACACGACGGCCATCCATTCGGTCGAGAAGATAGAGAAAGAAATGCATATTGATAATGACATTCGAACCGCCGTCAATGACATCAAGGAATTGTTGTATGCATAACAACACTCATAGCTCTTGTACTATTGCCAATACATTTCGCTTATGCTGTGTACAAATTGCCCAAATCTGGGGACAAACAGTGCACCAGGTTCTGGCTGGCTGTGCAGGAAATCGGCACTTACCCACACCTGCCCTACGCGCATATAGTCGTACTGTGTGTAACCTACGACGGAAAGCCCAACTTTTAGCCGACTTTACGCACATGCAGCTCCACCGTTTTTCATCCAAATTAACAGAGGTAATTTCAGACTTATACCCATTATCCACACCCCTTATAACTACAACTACTAAGTATATAAACTAATAGTAAGAAGCTAAAGAAAGAAGAGACGAATGAAGCTACAGGTCACTCAGGAAAATCTCAACAAGGCTCTTGGAATCGTCGCCCGGGTCGCAAATGCCCGAGGCACTTTGCCTATACTGGCTAACGTACTCATCAAAACCGTCGACAATCGTCTGAGCATCTCAGCTACTAATCTCGATATCGCCATCACCCAGCACATCGGTGCTAAAGTAGCCGAGGAAGGAGCCATCACCGTCCCTGCCCGCCTGATGCAGGACTTTATCAACAGTTTACCAAGTGGTGTGATCGAACTGAAACTGGAAGAGCACAAATTACACATTACCACCGACCAGTACCAATCCGTCGTCAACGGAGTATTAGCCGACGACTTCCCTGTCATGCCGGCTATCCAGAGCCGCGAAGCTGGCAACGAACAGAGTCGGTCGTGGACAATTAATGCAGCGATTCTCAAAAAAGGTCTGCAGCAGGTTATTATGGCCGCCAGCAGTGACGAATCCCGTCCAGTATTAACAGGAGTGCTACTACAGACGACCGAAGGTCAGCTCTACGCCGCTGCTACCGACAGTTACCGCTTAGCCGAAAAGAATCTAGGTAAGAATAGCGAAGACGTCAGATTGCTGATACCGGCGACTGCTATCCAGGACCTGCTGCGTATCCTTGGAGATTACGATGGAGCCGTCATGGTGACGCACGATGACCAGCAGATTTTGTTCCAGGCAAATGACGTTGACCTGGTCGCCCGGCTGATTGAGGGTAAATATCCTGATTACCGGAAATTAATCCCATCGCAGTTTGCCGTCGAAGCCCGGGTCAAGCGGGCTGACCTGGTTAACGTCACAAAGGTTTCCAGCCTGTTTGCGCGCGAATCTGCCGGAAGCGTAACCATTAACGTAGATGACGCCAAAAACGAACTGAGCATACGCTCTGTGGCCTCACAGCTAGGTGAGAACACGGCGGCAGCCAGCGGAACGATAACCGGCAGCGGCAGTATCACACTCAACTCGCGTTATTTGCTCGATGCCCTGCATGCCTTTGGCGGTGATGAAGTCTCGTTCTGCTTCAACGGCAAGCTGGAGCCGACGCTGTTACGCGACCCGGGTAACGATGATTACAGCCACATCATCATGCCCTTAAAATCCTAAAGACAAATCCTAAAGTCATATCGTAGAGGCGTATTTATATCTCAAATCGGGGCACATCCGCACGAGGAATATGCTATTTCAGCATATTCCGAGCCCAGGACAGTGCCAAGATATGAGATATAAAATGCAAGCCACGTATAATTAATAAGATATGATTTCCGATATTCGCCTGCAGCACTTCCGGTCGTACAGCGACGCCACCTTTGAATTCACGCCGGCCGTCAATATCATCGTCGGCCCGAATGCCAGCGGTAAGACCAATCTCCTGGAATCAATCCTGGTTACCGCCCGCGGATCATCGTACCGGGTAAAGGATAGCGAACTTGTCGAACACGATCAGCCATGGGCCCGACTGGATTCACATATCGACGGTGATGTCCGGACCATCAAGATCGTCAACGAGCCGTTACCGTCGAAGACGTACGAGATCGAAGGCCGAAGTTATCGTCGATTGCTGGCAACAAAAACTCTGCCGGTCGTGGTGTTCGAGCCGAACCATTTATTCATGCTGAGCGGCTCGCCGGATCTGCGCCGCAGCTATCTCGACGACTTGCTGGAGCAGATCGATCCGGCTTACGGCCGGCTGCGTAAGGATTACCGGCGGGTGCTGACACAGCGTAATACCCTGCTGAAGCGTCTGGGCGACCAGGCGGCGTCGCAGATTTTTCCATGGAACGTCCGGCTGAGCGAACTGGGCGGTGGTATGACGCAGGCCCGGTTGGCACTGCTCGACCAGCTGAACCAAAGCGCCAGTGAGCTATATAGCAGTCTGTCACACAAACAAACCGAAGTCAGCTTACGCTACGAGACGAAACTGCCTGTTGATAATTATGCCTCTGCCCTGCTGCGCTCACTGGAAGCTAATTTTCACCTCGATGTAGCCCGCGGTTTCACTGGATCAGGGCCGCACCGCGAAGATATCAGTGTACTCATCAGCGGTCGGACATCGCAGACTACGGCCTCACGCGGTGAAGCCCGGACGGCCGTCCTGATGCTCAAAGTCATGGAACTGCGCTTCATCATGGAAGCCCGCGGGATCCGGCCGTTACTGCTGCTCGACGACGTCTTCAGCGAGCTCGATGGAGGCCGCCGGAAGGCACTGACGAGCTATCTTCAGGAATATCAGACGTTTATCACGACGACCGATGCCGATGTGGTTATCCAGCATTTCATGGATCAGTGTACTATCATCCCGCTCGGTTAATAGTCAATAAGGGATAATACGCCTATCAGTCACCCTCAGAGAAGACAATCTGATACAGATCAGGATTAAATCCATCGTGGCGCAGCTGCGTACCGAGAGCTGCGATGATCAGGTTCTGAGGCACAGCACTATAGCCTACGACGAAGCTGTCGACTGTATCGTCGTAAGTTACGTGAAGCGGATTCCCCTGCACCGTCACGGTCGACGAATAGCCCGTAGGCGATCTTACTGGCTGTAACTGATTCCCCGCTAAGTACGTGCCACCGGTTATAGTCGTTCCAAGTACGACCATCGGTTGCAGTAAGGCGAGCAGTGGCGCTGCGTCGCTATTTTTGAGCTGGGCTGCAGTATCAGTCAGTCTCCAGGTGGTTTTTTTATGACTGACCGTGTCGTAACTTATGTACGTATTGTTGGCATTCGGGCCTGATCCATCAGCGGTAATGTAGAGAATATTTCCCGACGCTGTTGTAACCGGCGGCACTGCCACGCCGTCAGCAATAACTTTGCTGGACCGTTTATCGAGATTGAGCTCTACAAGTTGCTTGGAGTCTCCCTGTCCGGTCGCGCCGATCGCCATCATGCTGCCGGCAACCAGGCTGAGAACGCTCGTCTTATTGTAGAGCGTCTGGGTGACAACGCCATCAGTCGTGAAGGCGACACTTTGATTGGCGAGCTGTAGTAGGTAGCCGTCATTGTAGGACCAGAAATCAGTACTACCTGGTATGCTGACTTGTTTTGCCTGCTTCAGGTCGCCCAGGTTGTACCTTGTGATAGTTTCGGACGTGCCGCCGCTTGCCAGGGCGTCAACATAGTTGCCGCTCAGCTTGGCCTGTAATGTCCTGGCTGCCAGCGGTCTGAAACTTTGGTCGGCTACGCTGTAAAGCCACCAGTAATCACGTCCGGTATCGAGGCTCTGCTGGTTCAAAATCGCTTGCAGAGTACTCTGGTCGGCAACTTCCTCGGTGTGGAATAACAGATATTTTCCATCATCTGTCGCTGTAAGTGAATCGATGTTAGCCAGGCCGCTCGACTGATTGTCAGGGCTCAGTAGCTGCGAAGCCCCGGTTGTGTAGTCATATGATACGAAGCCCCGGTCGTTGCTGATAACGACTGACGTATTACCATACGGGGCAGCGGTTTTGAATGTCGACGGCAGAGATATCTTCTGACTTATCTTTTCGCCGCGTGGCTGCAAGACGGTTACGGCTATGATAAGGCCGACCACAATCACGGCTAAGACGACGAGTAGCTGTCGTATTCTGGTGTTCATCAGTCGGTCCCTCCCTCTGGCACATAATTATTCTGTTTCATGTAGGTCGCAACGTCATTTGGGAGAGTGGCGACATCGCCGGCATCAAAACTTGTACCCGGACCCATGACTGTTCTCCATGTATTAGCCGAGTCATCGTATTTCGAAACCAGGAAGCCGACGTTGCCTTCTGATGTCTGGATAGTGACAAACGCCCAGGTCTTGTCATAGAAATATTCCGTAGCAGTAATGGTCAGACCGGGTATCTGTACATCAGTTTTCACTCGGCTGTCCAGACCACTGGTCGGTGGAATCGTCGTTCGCTGGAGAGCGACGGCAACATTGGTAGCAAGCCCATTACTGACGGTAATGTCAGTCGAAAAATCTTTGTAGCCGGGCTTGCTTATGTCCAGGTGGTACGCCCCACCGGCAACTTGATAACTAGGATTCAGACTCGTGACTTCCTTTGACTGATTATTGAGTTTCAGACTCAGTCCGTCATGGTCGGGTAATTTGAAGGCAATTGTCAGTGTGCCGGTTTTGACACTGCCATGGCTGGCCTGCAGGCCGATGACTGCGACTATCAGCAGTACGATGCCTACTACGACTACCAGTAATTTTTTTCGGTTGTTCATATTAGTTTCCCTCCGCCCCCGGGCCGATATATCTGAATGCACCGGCAGCGTAATAGCTGAATTTGGAGTGCGTCGGTCCAGTCTGGCTTCCAGTGTGATGTGATCCAAAGGTATAGACGATACCGGCAGCGGCATCGGCATGGTCGACAATTTCAATATGTTCGGCATGGATGACGACGACGTCTCCTGGCTGGGCAACGGCAATACTGTCGAGATGTTTCCAGTTTGCGGTGTCAACTTCCAGGGTGTGGACGACCCAGCCGAAGTTCTGTCCGAAGACTTCGTCGACGGCAGCGCTGACCAGGCCGCTACAGTCGGTCGTACACGGGCCCGGATTGGCCGCGGTGCTTTTTTGGACTGCGGCCGGAATGCTGTCGATCGGGCATTTTTTACGGAAAGCTGTGTAGGCGCCAGCGGAGTGTGGACCACCGTTCATCGTGTAGTAGATACCCTGATATTTCTGGGCGGCGCATAGGATTCGCTTGTTACCAGTGACCGCCACGCCGTCTGCCGGTGTGCAATCAGGGCTGGTACCGACTCCGATGATGCAGCCGCCAGATCCGGCGTCTCCTCCTCCGTTCGTCGTGTCCCCTGAATACAGATTGTAGGCTTTGTTGGCGTTGGAGATACGCTGGGCGATACTGCTTCCCGGATCCTTCGGATGTTCATATTGCAGTTGAAAAGCAGTGGTGGCATCAGCGATGTTTGTTGTGGCTTTGACGGCTGCCCCGGCCTGCTTGCGCCAGCCATCAGTCAGGACGTAGAGCAGATAATGGAGTTGTCCGATAAGCGAGTCAGGGTCATTGTTTGGTGCTGGTTGGCCGGAAACCCAGGTGCGCATTGGTGCGGCCGGTGTAAACTGGGCGATTCCGTAGCCACCGTCGCCGTTGTAAGCATGCTTAGTCGGGATGATGTCTTTGTTGTCTCCGGACTCCTGCATCAGGTTGCCGATAATACCGGCTGACTGCTGGGTCGTGTAGCCGTTACCGACGAAGAACTTAAAAGAGTTTTGAACGTTGTCACCGGTAATTGGCGGATCGACAACTCCTCCGCTGCTGTTCGCTGAGCAGGCGCCAGTATCAGTTTTGTCGTACCACGGTTTGGTGGCATTAGTGTCCTGAATAGCTTTGAACGTCAACGCCTGGGCCGGTGTGCCCATCAGGAGCGTTGGCAGCAGTATTGTCAGTATGGCAAGCAGGTAAAGGTGGTGGACGATTGCCCTGCCCAGACGCTTGCCTATCGAGTCGGTGTGCTGATGTTTGGTTAGGTATATATATTTCATAATCTGTATCCGTTATTTATCGCATATGTAGCCAAACGGCGCTGGCTTTGGTAAATAATCCATCGGGTCACGCGTGTCGGTTCCGACCTGGCTGGTGGGAGAATACTGTCCGAGTGTGTTCGTCACGGCGACGACCATATGCAGGTGGCCATATTTAACTCCTTGTATCGAGCCTGTCTTACCGATGATACCGACCTCGGTCTGACCGCCAACGACGTGTGCACCGACAGCAAATTTGGGCTGTTGGGCCAGATGCTCGTAGCTATAATATACCGGGTTCGGACCATCAGTCTTTATTGTTATGTAATATCCTGCGGGCCCGTTAGGATTCTCGGCGATGGTGGCAACCGTGCCGTCATGCGCCGCTACGGCGATGTTACCGACAGTGTCCGAGTTCATATCCATCCCGGCGTGATAGCCTCGTCCCGCGACATATTTGTTCCAGCATGGGCCGTGGCTGAAGGCGGTCTTTGGCGGCCAGTGCCACTGTCCATCACCTGTACCGCCCGGTGGTGGACTGCCGGCGCCGCTCTCACTGGCAACAGGGTTCTGCTCCTCGCCGAGTAATCCGAGCGTACTATCAAAGCCGTTGTCAACGCGCATACGGAAGACGAGATCGCCGTACGCCGGATTATTGAAGCTCAGATTGGTTTTCGAGCATAATCCCTGATCTGGTATGACATTGCCGGCTTTATCACGGACGATGTAGTATTTGTCGTTTCCACTTTGGCCAGTTTCTTCGGTCAGTAAGTCACCGGGCTTCTTGTTGGGGTCGAAGCATGGACCATACTTGGCCTGTATCTCAGCCCGTTTGCCGCTGTCATCAAGAATCTTGGCATTTTCAAGCAGTGAATATGAAGGATCGCCTGGCTGGTTTGTTTTCGGATCAATCCGCAATTTCGCCAGTTCGTCAGGCGAGAAGCCCCACTGTGTGTTGCCATAATTGAACGTATCTGTCGCTCCCGCCCCTACCCGGCTGGAACTCATCGAGCTGGCGACGCTCGATAAAGCGTTCAGCGGGTTGAGCACGCTACTGCCCATGTTGAATAACGAGCCGAATTTGCTGAGGCTCAGATGCTGCGAAGCTGTGGTGGCTACGTGTGTCAGCAGCGAGTCCGCATTACTCGGTGCCAGGTAGCGTTCAAAGACATTTTCCTTACTGGTTTTGGCGGCCAGGAACTGCTGATCGGCAATATTGTTCATGGCTACCTCATCCTTGGACAGGGGCCGGCCTCCCAGACTCTGCCGCTCTATCTCCTGGGCCTGTTGGTTACCCCCGCTATCGGCTTCATTGGCGAATGGTACACCGGTTGCCAGCGGACTCTGAGCAGAACCCATCTGTGACAGGACGATCGCCTTGGCTATGAAGGTTGCCAAAGCGGTACTGCCGCCAGTAATAACCGTGTTCTTGGCAATTTTCTTGATTGCTATTTTCTCAATGATGGCCTTGGCGATGACTTTGAGGCTTGTTTGCGCCGCGACTTCAGCACCGGCTTCCGGCACTGTTGCCGTTCCGAGCGTCGCAATGATTGCAACAACGTTTGCAACTCCGAGGCCTAAGCCGACCCAGACATTGGTAAATGCCGGACATGTCTTGGCGGCGTTATTTAATACGCTATCGAACGGCGGCGGAATAGCCGCGTCAACTATCGAGAATTGTCCGGTCGGTGAACTCTGTGTACTTTGCGTCGTCGTGGTATTTATTGTCTTACCGCTGGCCCGCAGCTCCGGGTTGGAGTTTTCGATATCACCGAGCTTCCAACCCATGGCACCGGCAGCGTTGAGCGACGAGTCGTAGCCGTCCTTGACCTGACTGCTGGCCGACATCACCATATAGAAGGCCCGCTGTGACTGAGCGCTCTGCTCATTGATGGTCGGACCGGAATTTACCAGCGAGCCCTCGTAGACGATGCAGAGCGGCGTGGCGATGGCATACACCGGGTTCAAGAATCCGGTGACGGATTTCATAGCATTTTCGTTGAATGCGTTGTCTAATACTTTGCTGACATCAGGCGGCACTGAATTCGGGTCGGCAATGATAGCCTTGGCCTTTACGGGGTCATCGAGTGCAGCCTTCTCCGCCGCGTCGGCGTCCTGGGCGGTCTTATTAATCTCATCGGTGACTTTCGGATTGACGACAGTTGAACCACCCTTGATGCGGGCGCGGGCATCCTGTTCTATCAGAACTTTTGATTCCTTGGTTGTCTTACCGGAGTATTTTCCGACATTCCAGGCCACCAGGCCGATTCCTAGTTGCTGGCGCAGCGACCGGCCGATCTGTCCACGGACGATCGGTCCAATATCTTCGGCTGCCAAAGCTCCGCGCAAGGTCGGTGAGAACGCTTTGCTGAATGATACGCCCTGGGCGAACTTAACACCCGGAATAAACCGGCTGCTGAGCGTCGGCTTGGCGAGGTCGAACCGGAAGTCGGCCATGACGACGCTTGTCAGCCGGCCGTTCGGCCGGAGCAGCGTCCCCTTGGTGTAGTTGAACTTCAGTTTATCATCACGCTTCATATTGTCGATCATCTTCTGATACCGGAACTTGTCCAGTTTCGACCACTGCTCATTCACCTTGCCGGTGCCCGTCTCATATTTAGCCTTGATTTTGCCGTAGGTACTATCGTCGGCGGAATCGATTGCCATCTTGGTTGCAGTGACGTTGTCGACGTTGCGGGCCATGTCGCGGGTGACGCGGGCAAATTGGTAGGCGGCGATGTGTTCAGCGAAATGGGGTATCTTGAACAATCCGATAAAAAAGATTATTAGCAGAATGATAAATCCGATTGCTACGGCGCCGCCGGCTAGTCCTGCAACGGCGAATTTCTTCTTAAGAAAGCTCTTAGATTTACCCTTCAGGCCGTCGAGGATGCTGGTGTTCAGCAGATTGTTTTTGTCCGGGTTGCCGCCGGCGGCCTTGGATCCTTTAGCGCCATCGCCTTTCTTCTTTGACGTATCCTTCGACTTGGAACCTGATTCGGAGTCCTCTGATTCATCTCCCGATGATTCCTCGTCATCACCGCCATCTTCTTCATCTTCATTATCATGAGGATTGTATAACCCCTCCTGCCGCGAGATATCATGGATGGCGCTGCGCTCCATCTCCTTTTCTTCATCAGGATTAATACCGGTGATCCGGTTCAGATCATCGTTAGTAGTGCGGTGCCTTTGGTCATCATATACTTCCATAACACAAAACTCTTATGTTCCTATCATACTCCGGGATATAAACGGTTGGAAAGGTCGATTGTGCCGGCGGGCTGTGCGCCGCCGTCCTGCTGGGCAGCGATTGCCTGGACTTGGGCCGGGTTTGTCGTTATCAGTCCGGTTTCCGTCGGGCTGGCTACCACCTGGATGTGGACGTGGTTCTGCCCGGCAAAGAATAACCCCTGCCCGACCGGGAACTGGCTGAGACGTTTGCGTTCCTCGCTGGTCAGCTTGAAGACATCGGACAACACATCGACGGCTGATGTCGATTGCTTGAGCAGGAACTGCATGCTGGCATTAGCGACGATAGCCCGGCCCATACGTGAGCCCATGAAGTCTTCGACGTCCTGGGTAATAGTGGTGATACCGAGGTTGTACTTGCGTGCCCGCTTGGCGAGGGAGAACAGGAAGTTTGCACTGTCTTCATATTTCATCAGCTGCCAGGCCTCATCGACGATCAGGAGGCGCCGTTTCTGGTCGGACTTCGTCTTATTCCAGATATAATTCAGGACGATATACATGGCGACCGGCCGTAGTTCATCTTCTAGGTCGCGGATGTTGAAGACCACCAATGGATTGTTGATGTTGATGTTCGATTGCTGGCTGAACAGTCCAGCGAAGGTACCGCTGGTGTATTTACGCAGGCGCTGCGCCAGCTGCGGCCCGGTACCGCCCATGTGCAGCAGCGTGTCGTACAGGTTGGTAATGGTCGGTGGCGTCACACCGTGCGTCAGCGGGTCGTTGGTAATGCCGGCCTTGGCGTAAGTCTCGATAAGTGCCGCATCGAGGTCTGATTCCTCGACCGGGTTCAGTGCCGGCATCAGTGTCGTATTGCCGCCCATCATCTGCGCCTGGGCACCGCCCATCATCAGCCGCAGCAGACCGTGGAGCGTAATCAGGTTGGAACGCAGTGCATTATCTGCCTCATCGACCTCGACGACCTGCGGCAGGTCGAACGGGTTGATACGTGTTGCTGAATTCAGGCTCAATCGGACATATGCCCCACCGACGGCGTCACACATCCGCTCGTATTCGTTCTCAGGATCGATAATGAATATTTCAGTGCCGAACATCAGACTGCGCAGTGCTTCCAGCTTCACGGTGAACGATTTACCGGCGCCGGACTTGGCGAAGACCACCGAGTTGCCATTTTCCAGAGAGAAACGATCGAAAATAACCAGCCCGGAGTTGTGCATATTGATACCGTACAGAATACCGTTATCCTGACTCAGATCGGCCGAAGTGAATGGGAAACTGGTGCTCAGCGCACCAGTGCTGATGTTGCGGCGGATCTGTAACTGGTCGGTGAACTGCGGTATCGTACTGTTTAGTCCCTGCTCCTGCTGCGACGTCGCCGCCTTGCTATAGACCAATTGTTGGCCGAGTAGTGCCTCGACTTTGTGCGACACGAATTCCAGTTCGTCCATCGAAGATCCATACATCGTGAAATACAGCCCGAAGCGGAAGAACCGCTCTTCGCCGACCTGCAGACGGTCGCGCATTTCCTCGGCGTCCATGATAGCCGCCTGTTTCTGCGGGTCGCGGACGCGGCCTTTTTCGCTGTCGATCTGGATGCCGGCTTCCAGTTGCGTCACCTTTTTGCGGAGGTTTTCAAGTACCACCTGGCTTTCTACGGGGTAGATATACATCGACATATCCATGACTTCGTCCAGGTTGACCATACTGCTCAGCCACCCGGTGAAAAGCTGCCTCGGATAGCCGTAGACGTAAAATGTCCGGGCGTAGCGCGTCCCGAGATGGAACATAGCGCTTTCAAATTCAATCGAGCTCGGCGCGATGAAATCACGCAGTGCCGTAATTCCCTTTTGGAATGCCTGGTTGACCTCGTGCTGTTCCTGGGCGCGCTGCGACTGGGCGACAGCTACTGGATCGATCTGTGTAGACGGTTTCTTACCCCTGAAGATGGCCATAACTACTCTAACTCCCTCTGCAGATGCGGCTGAACTGCTGTGCCCTGCCCCTTGGTGATAATATCAGCGTCCAGTTCATCATAATTCTTGAGCTGTTGCCGGGTGGCTGTGTCCGGATTGTAGGTGTCGTAATACAGCTCGATGAGCTCATGCGTGTCGAGCGGCAATCCCTGGATGCTGCACTGCCGCAGACCGCTCAGCACCGATTGGACGCGGTTACGCAGCTCGGCCTTGGCTTTTTCGAGGTCAGCTTCATTGATAACGACCTGCTGTTCCTTGTGGCTGAACAGCGATGCGACACCACTGAAGAA
Source organism: Candidatus Saccharibacteria bacterium UBA5148 (assembly GCA_002413835.1). Classification (GTDB taxonomy): domain Bacteria; phylum Patescibacteriota; class Saccharimonadia; order Saccharimonadales; family UBA4665; genus UBA4665. Next base: position 145,223 of record DHXU01000009.1, read on the forward strand.
GTTCTTGCTCTGGGTCAGCGGTTTGACCTCCTCTTCGTACGGGAAATACGGCACGACGATATAGAACTTCTTGTCCATGATGTTAGTCTGCTGGCTGAGCGCATCGATGTAGCCGATGTAATCATCCATCAGCAGTGCCAGCAGCATGTTGTCATGCTCGGTACGGATCTTATCGAGCTTTTCAATATAGGGTTGCAGATCGACCTTTTGTGAGCGGATGAATATCTGCACCGGGAAGTATAAGGAGTTCAAGAAGCTCTGGTAGCTGTATTCGATACCTTCCTGCTCCTGTCCGCTCATCAGGTCGAAGTTGATGCTCTTCAGCATGATGACCGACCGGAAGCTGCCGTCATTCATGATGACGACGCCGTCGCGGATCTCAGCGATTTGCAGTGAGTTCTGGGTGCTGTTCGGATTTGACGGTTCGGTGCCTTTGGCAGCAGGACCCGCCGCCGGTTGTCCCGAATTACTTGACGGCTGTGGCCGGTTGTTCGTTGGCCTGTATTGGCCATTTTGAGGTGCTTGAGGATTCATGACTTTGTACTATCCCACCATAGTTCTATTTTAGTAACTACCACCTCTTCCTACGCTCTGGCCGGCAGAGTCTAGTGGAGAGAAACAACGACTTCATCAGGCGGTTCAGCGCTTCTGGCTTGGGCCTCCCGGGCTATCGTCGCAACGTTCAGGTCGTTATTGTTTGCAAGTTCAAGTATAGCAGGCTTAGGGTGTTCTGTCATGGAAGAATGGCCTGTCCCGGCCGGCTGTGACCCAGCTGCGGCCAGTGGCTGCGCCGTGCTGCTACGGAGGCCAGAATAATCCACCGGCGCCGGGTTGCTCGCCCCCGCCTGACCGCTACTGCCAGCTGTACTACCGGCCGTAGGATTGTTGTCGGCGTAGTTGATCGGCATCGGTAATGTCACGTCGTAGGACACCGAACTCGCCCCGCCGCTCGCGGCTGGCGATACTGCGGGTGGTTGTGCGCTGTCATTCAGACCATTGTCCGCAAGTGGTGCAATCGTCCGCATGTGCCAGTAGTTGTTTGCTACCGTTCCGGAGCCGCCTGCTGCTGTCTGCTGGCTCTGATTTGAGGCTGGTTGCGGCTGGACCATCTGCTGCACGACCTGCTGCCGGTGAGCCCCGGCTGCCTGGGTCATCAGCATGTCAAATTTCTGGGCCACCGGGCTCTGCTGCATATCGAATATGTCGGTTGATGCCGCCGGATCAAGCGTCGGAACTTCCTGCGGTAGGTTGGAGACGTTTATCAGACGGTCCGAATCGCTACCGGCGCCACTCATCGCCTGGCTACCATAATACCCGAGCCCGACGTTCTTAATCGCCCAACCGCGGCTATCGATGGTGTCCGCCAGGGCTTTCAGCCGGCTGGTGACCTCTGTCGGTGTCAGATTACTGGCGTACGAGCGTTTGAACGTCTTCGGCACGGTGATAGTCACCAGTTGCTTGACACCGCTCTGGTTCCAGATGCGGCGCCGCGGTTTGAAATAAAATCGTACCTTGGCCAGCGCCCAGACTTCCGTCGGCTGCTGCTTGCTCCACGGGAATGCAAAGAACGCCCCGAAGGCGATGAACGGCAGCATGAACAGCGCCAGGAACGGCGCACCCTTGCTGATGACGATGAAACTCAGGTAGCCTGCCAGGAGGGCTATGGCGGCGTAGATACACTGCCGTAGCGTCAACGGCCCGACGAGGGTGTCTTCAGCTTCAATATCCTGGAGTACTTTATAGCTAGCCATACGTTACAATCCATTATAACTTACGGCAAACGTTTCAGGTATATGGATGTCGCTTTTGCTTAGCTCTTCTTGGCGCGGGCAGCTTCGCGGTCGGCAATCCGCTTCGCCTGGTAAGCGGCACGCGTGTGCATGATCTGTTCATTAGACTTCAGGACTTTATATCCCTCGCCTGGCGTTTCTTCTGTGGCTATGATCAGGTTTGTCTGCAATTCTGTGATGTAGTGCTCTGCAAGGTAAGTTTGGATTTTAGCAGCTTCCTCTTCAATCGTCTGGCGCTCCGCTGTGGTGATCGAATCAAGTCTTTCGCCGGTGTAGCCTAAATGCTTCGCTGCCTTATCGAAGAAGTTTATTCGTTCACCCAGGTGCTTGGCAACCGATGACACCGATGTCTTGTCGAAACTGATGCCTGGCTCGTCGTCACGGTATCGGCCGGCTACGAATGACAAAACTGACTCCCATGGGGTGCCGTCCGGCGTGTGCAGCCGTTCATGATCGGTACTGTCGTGCTCGGATCTAGGAGTAGGTTCTCTGAGCGATGTCATCATAGCTACCCGGTCCATAGGCTTCAGCATCGGGTCGCTGTCTTTCGTTTCGGCGGCTTCATCTTTTTTTCTCGTCTTATCTTCTTTCGGTTCTGGCTTTGTAGCTACGAGCAGAGCAAGGTCTGCTTCAGACAATTTCATCATTAGATTCAGGGAATCAACTATTTTATGATTAGCACCGCCTGTTTCCGGCATCACCGCGTCACCTACCCGACTTGGGTCCAGGTCCCGGCCCGTCTGACCGCGCCATGCTTCATTCGAGATGCCAAGGTATGATGCTATCTCGTTAGGATACATGCGCATAATACCACTGCTCTCGAGCTGGAATTCGAGTGAGTTCTTGGCGAAACCTTTTTCCATTCCCTTGGCAATCAGCAATTGTTTCAGTTCGAGGACGTTCGCTGGATCGAGTACAGCGTCAGCCCACGCTTTGTTATGAAGAATCTCGCCTGGTCTGGCTTTTCGATCGTCACCGACTATTTCATAAGTTGGATGCCCCTGAGCAGTATGCGAGGCATCAAGCGCATCATTATTTGTTTCCAGAATTTTCCGTAATGCTGCAGCATGAGCATCGGTTATACGGTCGGCACGTTTGTTGCCTACTGGGACTATAGAATCAGCCAAGCGATTCACTTTTGAAGGCTGGCCAAGCTTCGAGGATAATTTCTTATCCGGGCGCATAGGATCGTTCCCCTCTGCCTTGGTCATTTTTCGGCGTAATGTATTGGCGGACCTAGTAACACGGGTATCGGCCATACGAGTAGCGTAGCCTTTGCCTTTAAACCAATCCCAGTCTGGGTCTGTTTTAGGGTCGCCGTACACACCGGCCCGGGCCTTGGCGCCCTGGGCAGCCAGCCCCAGCGGATCCGAAGTGTCTACATGACTCTCCTTGCCAAATCGAGACTCCTTCCGGTTGTGTGCCGCATGATGGCTTTCAAATTCATGTCGGATTGTCCGGTCAACGAAGAATCCCGCAATCCTATGAGTCAATTTGGTGCGCCGAGTGCGGTCATCGGCATCTGCTTCAGGAGCTGGTCCGGTACCAGATGTTTCCGTAGCTGTCGGTTCGGTATGTGTCGGATCCGCAGCCGGTTCAGGCGTGGGTGATGTGCTGGCCGGGTCAGTACGACCGTCGAACAGGTCGTCTAATGATGCGTCTATCGGTTCGTGAGGTGATCCTTCGCGGGGTGTTGTCATACTGAAACATTAGCACAATATGCGAAAAAAAGCAAGTATATAGTGTGGCTATGATTATCTAAATCTGCGAAAGAGGCATGTCCCTGGCGAAACAACTATTCATCTCTGCGGGCGAGAGGTGAATCGGGGCTGTCGGGCGATGGGGGCCGTCGGTTGCCGCCACCTTGTTCGCGGTACCCGTGTACTACTGGCGGCACAGGGTTAGGCAGACGCGTATCAGGATCAACCTTCTGAGCTGGGGTAACGGAATCAGCGTTCCGGACTGGGTCAGTTCCTGCCATGCTGTTCTGAACGGCAGCATATATCGACTCAACGCGCTGCGGCGCAGCGTACATGCCAGAGGTGGTGTGCAAGTTGGTGAGAATACCTGTCAGCCGGCCAAGCTCCATCTCGTTTGCGGCTTTTTCTTCTGACGTGCCTTTACCGCTACGGCGTGCTGCTTCCAAAGTGTTTATCCTTGCTGCCGTGGTGGCGCCTATGTTTGATACTGCTTCATTACGCCAGCGACCTACCGTTACGGCATCGTTGCCGCGGAGAGCGTCGAGGTTCAAAGCATCCACGTCAACATCGCGATGGGCGATGGCATTATCAAGCTGTCCGGCCATTACGCCGTACCCAGCAGCGCCGAGGTCGCCACGTCCCGATTGGGTAGCAACCGACCGCATAGTTCCAAGCATACGTCCGGCCAGGGCACGGTCGCCGTGGGCGGCACCTGCGATTGACTCAAGCATCACTCCGGAATCGGCATAGCCTGTGCCTGTAGCGGCCAGCTGGGTAGCCGCAGCAACACGGACAGCATGTTCACTGCCAGAGTTCTGCATCCGTTCTACGATGCCGACAGCAGTGTCGAGATCGTGGCCCTTCACCATACCATTCTCTTGATTCATCAATGTCTGACGGATGCCAGCTCGGCCGCGACCGTCCCTGGCTGCTCTTAGCAACCTGTCATCCTGGGCGCCGGCCAGGAAGTCGCTGTTCTTGGTACGTAACTCTTCAGCAGCGTCGTAGGTATGATTGCCAGCGGCAGCCGTGTAGCGCGAGCGCATCTGCCAGGGATTGAGGCCGGCGCTCGGAGCCATGGCGACACCATGGGTTGCGGAGTTGAAGCCGCGGGCCAGCGCGTTGTTCGGACGGAAGCGTTTGCCTTCTTTCATGGCGTGCATGTTGGTAGCGACCTTGTTGCCGCGGTATTTTTTGAGGCGGTCGAAGGCGCCGCGGTTTTTGTCATTGATACTGCCACCGATCATGCGCATGGCACCACCGGCAAACCGGAAGGTCATCGGAATCAGGAAGTATGGCATGAAGTAAGCAGCGAAGCCAATCAGCTGGCTGAGGGCTGGCACGCTGCCGACGTTGCCGCTGATAGATGTGATGGCGAAGACTCGCCCGATAGCCAGGAACGCGACGATGATCGGGAACATCATCATGGCTTTGGTAAATGACTCATGCCATAACTTGTAGACGCTCTGGGTGTTCGGCAGGATTGAACATGCGATTGCGATCGGCGCGAACAGGATAAGTACGACAACAACCAGCTGTCTGATGATAAGCACCAGGAAGGCTACCAGCACGGCCAGGAGTCCGGTGAGTGCGAAACTGGCCAGTCCGACGACGCTCAGTGCCAGGACAGCGGCACCGGAGATAAGATAGACTGCTATCGATGCGGTATTACCGAGCTGCAGTTTGGCGTCCATGTCTTTGAATGGATAGTAAATGATGTGGCGTACGCCATTGCCCAGGTCGTTGGTAAAGATGACGAAGAATTTCATCAGTTCCCATGACAGGGCGATGCCGATGATGGCCACGATCAGCCGCGGCAGAATCTTCTTGATGGTGTAGGCATCAAGGATCTGGAAACCGAGACTCTGGGCGATTATCATAATCAGCGCTCCTATAATAAGGATCGCCAGTGCAAAATAGCGGAAGGTCTGCCAGGCGGCATAGTAGCCTGCCCCGGTCTTGGTACTGGTGTCGAATATCGCTTTCTGATTTATTGTCAGCAAGCTGGTGATTGCAGCATCGAGTCCGGAGACGACCTTGTTGACCGACACGATGATCGGACACATGATCCAGTTGAGGGCGTTGATTGGGGCGCATTCCAGGGTTGGATCCGGGGCGTTCGGGTCGGTACTGTCTGGCGGCTGGATAAGCGCAGAGTATGAGGCCATATCGGTGGCGAATTTTGGGTTAGCCAGTGCAGCTGCAATACCGGAACATTGCAGGACACCGTCATCGGCGCCACCGATAGGTAGGCCAAAGCCGACATCGACGTCCATAGCATGATGGATATGTAATAAGCCCGAAGTAGTGTCCTTATATATGTAGCTCTTTTTGACGGGTGCCGGGGCTGACGGGTCGTAGACGTAGATGTCTACCGGTGGCTTGTGATAGGCACTATCGACATTGCCGGACGTAGGGTTCTCGATGGCGTTACAGGCAGACTGGGCGGTAAAGTTGAGGTACAGAATCTGATAAGCGATGTAATCCGGAGCTTCGCTCGGAATGTTGCCACCGAAAAGACTTTTGGCAATCAGATTTTTGAAATTATCATTCGTCGAATTGTCTGAGTCGTATTTACCATTGTTGATCTTGAAGATCTGGCTGGCAGCAGCCAGCTTTTGGTCATCGCTCGAAATGCCGGCCGCTGCCAACAGATTACTGAACCAACCATTCTCATTATTACAGTCTAATTTGCCGTCTCCCGGATCGACATGGTGCCCGATAGGAGTGCCGACTATGCGGCCGACATTACTGAGCCACTTTCCGCCCGTTATATCACTGGCAGAAGCACCAGAGGCCCATTTACAGTACTTATTACCTGATGCGATAGCAGTCATGAATTCCGACCAGATAGCCGCCTGATCGGTAACAGATATGTTAGCGTTATAAAAAGTACCGCTATCTGAGGTTTGATATGGTGCCGCTGCGACGTGCTGCGGCACGAGGGCAAAAAGACCGCCCACAGCGGTCAGAATCGCCAGCAGGAGCAGGACAGTTAATTTAGCTCGTTTCATGAAAATTTTCATTATGTGCCGAGAGTGGCAGGCCCACACCCAAGTTTTTAGTTACCCTGCAACTATACCATATGCTGGGATGAATTTTGAAGTTGCATATTAGTTTTGTATATTCAAAAACGTATCTTATACTACTGTCTGTAAGTAGCCAAAAACTTTGAAAAGAGTTAAAATCAAATAAAGATGAAAAAAATAATACTTGTAGCGCTGGTGACTCTTAGCATTGCTCTTGGTAGCACAGGCCTGGTATCCGCCGCCCCTACCGCAATCGCCTGCGATTCCAAAACAGACAATACTTGTATTGAGTCCAAGCCCTTTGACCAATGTGCGAATGAGACTAACTGTAATATTGTCGTAAAGTACCTTAATCCTGCCATCAAACTGCTGACTATATTTGTTGGCATCGCAGTCGTTGTTGGCATCACTATCGGTGGTATACAATATGCTTCCTCTGGTGGCGACCCTCAAAAAGCTGCTGCCGCCAAAATGCGTATCCGGAATTCAATCATAGCCCTGTTATTCTATTTCTTCCTGTATGCTTTTCTGCGGTTCGCAATTCCGGGTGGAGGCCTGATAACAGGATAACTATATGATTACGACACTTCTCTCTCACTTTTCTGCAACCCAACTCTGTAAGCCAAAGGGTTTCTTCGGACTTAAGGCGTGGTATCAGTATCTCGATACAGATAAGAACTGTAATATCGTCAATTTTAACGTCTTGCCATCAAACGGTCAGAGTGATCTGTTACTGATCGGCGTGGCTGTCATCGACGACCTGCTGCGGATTGCCGGGCTGGTGGCCATCGCCTTCGTCATCTACGGCGGTGTTCAGTATGTTGCCAGCCAGGGGTCGCCTGATCAGACCCAAAAGGCTCAGGCTACGATCCAGAATGCGCTGATCGGCTTGATCATCTGTCTGCTGGCAGTTGCAATGGTTTCATTCCTCGGGAGTAAACTAGGATAATACTATGCTACAGTTTCGAAAAATTACCTCTAAGATGCGCGCGCCATCAATCAGGACGCTTGGTTTGTTGTCGGTCTTAGCACTCTTTGTGCTCGTACTTGCAGTCTCCGCCAGTACTGTCTCCGCCGTTTCGCCGTACCAGATTGATGTCGGTAGCCTGCCCCATGGCTCGGCTAATAGCAAAAAGGTTCAGGTGATACTATCAATAGTCTTCGGTGTTATCGGTGCCCTGTCATTACTGATGGTAACTGTTGGCGGCTTTCGCTATGTCGCTTCGCAGGGCAATCCACAGGCCGCCACCAAAGCAAAGGATACGATTACGTATGCCTTGGTCGGACTGCTGGTATCTATCAGTGCGATAGCGATCGTTACCTTTGTCATCGGGAGATTCTAGCTATGGTCAGAATGCTCATTGTTCGATTACTCCTCGTGACCCTTGTTCTGATGGCAGTTGTTATCCCTACGGTACCTGCGGCTGCAGCCGGCAAAGATCCTTTCGGCGGAATCGACTGTTCGAAGGCTCACGACGCTGCAGTCTGTCAGCCTACTGCTACCGACCCGCTCACTACCTCAAACGGCGTACTTCACAGGATAACGACGCTGCTCGCTGTTGTTGCCGGCGCAGTGGCCGTGGTAGTGGTAGCTGCAGCCGGAATCGGCTATATTAGCTCGCAGGGCGATCCGGAAAAGATAAAAAAGGCCAAGAACGCCATCCTGTATGCCATCGCCGGTCTCGTCATCATCGTGCTTGGACAAGCTATCATCAACTTTGTAATAGGTAAGGTATAAAAACATGAAGAAACTTATAGCTGGAATACTCGTAGCGATCAGTCTGACTGTGGGACTTTTGGTCGCCACCGTCCCTGTCTATGCAACCAGCCCTACGCAATCAGCCAAGGATCAGATATGTACCGGTGTCAGCGGCCAGACGGGTGGCAAATGCGGTACTGGTGGCGCGAGTATTAACGGAATCATTTCGGCGGTGCTGAACGTGCTTAGTGTCATAGCTGGTATACTGGCGATCATCATGATCGTTGTTTCGGGTATGAAATACGTGACCTCCCAGGGTGAAGCGCAGGCCGTAGCCGGAGCCAAAAAAACGCTGATTTACGCAATTGTCGGGCTGGCGGTCGTGGCAATGGCGCAGTTCATCGTCCATTATGTGCTGGCCACGCTAAAATAGTTATGCTTGCATTAACAGCGATAGATGTGATATAAATTAAGTGAAATTGAAATATAAGAAAGGTAATTAAATGATTACAAAATTAAAAAGAATCGTACTGACTCTGGCAGCGATTTTTGCCCTTGGAGCTCCTACACTCATACCTATCGCTGTACATGCTGAAGCACTCGATATCAAAGGCTCACTGAACTGTGGCGCTGATGTTGAAGTCGACAAGACTGGCTGTGCGCCGTCAGCTACTGCTGGCACCGGCCTCAGTGACCTGATCAAGAAAATCATCAACATCTTCTCTGTTATCGTCGGTGTTATCGCGGTTGTCATGATTATCGTCGGTGGTCTGAAGTACATCACTTCCGGCGGCGATTCGAGCAACGTCTCAGGTGCCAAGAACACGATCATCTACGCTATCGTCGGTCTGATCATCGTCGCGCTGGCTCAGTTCATCGTCCACTTCGTTCTATCGAATACTAGTAGTATCCAGGGATAATTCACTTTCCTCCGGTTCCGGCCTCCGGAATGCAAATACCCGCTCATATGAGCGGGTATTTTTGTGTCACATATAAACCCTGGGTCAGTTGCCCGGGGTTTATATGTGACAGATGCCTCAACCAAGAGACAACCCAAGTGATGGTCTAGAGAATCTGAATCTTCTTGACCGTATCCTGTTTGACCTTGCCGAAGCTGATGGTCAGAACGCCGTCCTTCAGGACTGCTTCAATCTCCTCTTCCTTGACTGGAACAGGCAGTGCGATACTGCGGGAAAATTCACCCCAGTAACATTCCTGCAGGAAGTAGTTTTCGACGTCCTCTTCATTACCGGCGGACAGGGTGCCGCGGATAGTCAGGGTGTTGTCTGAGATACTGACATCAAGGTCGTGCTTGTTGACACCGGCAGTCCGGGCTTTGACGACTAAGCGTTCCTTGGTCTCGTAGACATCGACAGCCAGCTGCCCAGGTACGCTCTCTTCTTCGTCCCATTCGTCGGCTGCAGGAGCCTGTGGCTGTTGAGGTCCACTCTGTTGGCTGGGTGAGCCTAAGTCGTCATCGCCCAGGAAAGCTGCGGTCAGCTCATCCTCTTCCATCAGCAGATCGTCATCGCGAGTACGTCGCGCCATAATAAGTATCCTCCACGGTTGTTATAAACTTTGAATCAGTCATCACTGTCGTATAACAATCCCCTGATTCGGGGTCTGACTGTACAGTGTTTTGCAGCCTGTACCAATACGAGATTTGTATTATCTGGAACTGCTTGCGTTTTTGTGTTATTAAAAGTATATATAGATACGAAACACCTTGCAACCACGACAGGCATGATTTACAACACATTAATCACAACATAAGCTTTGTATGAAGATATTTGATTCCCTGCTCTCTCTGGTTGCACCGCACGATTGCCTTGGCTGCGGCGCTGAAGGTAACCTGTTATGCGTTGATTGCCGAGCCTGCCTGGCACCGGCTGTACCGCGTTGTTACAAGTGCCATACGACCAGCCCTGGTTTTACGACCTGCCCCGCTTGCCGGGCGGCGTCATCGTTAACCGTGGTGCGGCCGGCCGTGAAATACCAGGCATCCGCCAAAGACCTGATATGGAAACTGAAGTTCGGCCGCGGCCAGGGCGCCGCCGCCGAAGCGGCCGACATCATCTGCCAGCGGCTTGGTTTGCTGCCTCGCAAGCTCAGTGGAGCGACTATCGTTATCACCCATGCCCCGACGGCGACATCGCGTGTGCGCCAGCGCGGCTATGATCAGGCGCAGCTGATAGCGCTGTCTCTGTCGCGTGAACTCGGGCTGCCATACCGCCGCCTGCTTGCCCGGCGCGGCCATCAGAAACAGATCGGTGCTTCCAAAGCCCGGCGGGCTCTGCAGCTGTCCGGTGCGTTTCATGCGGTGTACCCAGCACGTATCCGCGGCGCCCACGTCATAGTCGTCGACGATGTTATTACCACCGGTGCGACGCTGGAAGCCGCTGCCACTGCCCTGCTGGCTGCCGGCGCCCGGCGGGTTGATGCAATCGTGCTGGCCCAGGCCTGAAGTAGTTATTGCGCCATTTTGTCGCCATTTTGTCGCCATATAAAAAGACCCGGCGTGCGCAGGGTCTTTTTATATGGCGGAGAGAGAGGGATTCGAACCCTCGCTGGAACTTGCGCCCCACTAATGATTTAGCAAACCATCCCCTTCAGCCACTTGGGTACCTCTCCAGGTTCTATTGTCGGCTTCCCGGCTATTGTAACCCGATTTGTCATCTGGCGGAAGGGGTGGGATTCGAACCCACGGTACCCTTGCGGGCACGACAGTTTTCAAGACTGTTTCCATCGACCACTCGGACACCCTTCCATGGCATCAGCTACGCAAATCTGGCCAAATAAGCGCACTAGTACTGATACTAACGGGGGTTGATTATAACAGATGTCACCGTGGATGGCTACGGCAAGTCCGGGTTTTGCACCCCGTCTCGTATATCCGGCGTCTCCGGCTTTGTATCATGCTGCAAAATCTTGTACAATGTCGCTTATGGATGGCCAAAATAACAACCGCGACAGTCCTGTCGGCCACAGTGATCTCACCCCTGACGAAGCCATCTCGCTGCGCTCGGCGGGCGCTTCTAGTGAGGTGCCAGCTGATAATTCCGCTGAACCTTCGCTGCAGCCTGCTGTGGCTGTCGCAATAACAGATTCGGCCGCACCATCATCGACACCACCGCAGCTGCAAACATGGCAGGCTGGCGACCCCGCCGCCTCCGCACAGACATCTGGCTTACCGCCAGCTGAACAGCCACGTGTTGCCACTGCGGGTCCAGCCCCTGATGATCTAGCCTGGACTGCTTCCGAATTCGTAGCACATCCCAAAACCATGACGTGGTACCTGGCACTTGCCGGAGTTACGCTGGCGGTCTTAGTACTCGCCTGGTTCATCGGCAGCCACGATATCGTCACCGAAATCGTCGTCGTTATCTGCGGCGGCCTGTTCGGCTACATGGCCGGCCGACAGCCGCGCCAGATGCAGTACGGCCTGAGTGGCAAAGGCGTGCAGATCGGTATCAAGACCTATCCCTACCAGGATTTCCGGTCATTTGCTGTCGTCGACGAAGGCGCCTTCTCCAGCATCGATTTCATGCCCCTGAAGCGTTTTTCACCGATGATGAGCATCTATTATCATCCCGAGCAGGAAATGGACATCATGGAGCTCCTGACCCTTCACCTGCCCTTCGCTGCCCACCACCGCACCGCTATTGACGGGTTGATGCAGCGGATACGTTTTTAAGACAGTCATATGGCCACCAAGAACCCCCGACTTACCCCAACCCGCAGTGTACGTGTCAAGCATGGGTTCGTACGCGCGCATCGGTTGGTATCGTTTATTTTCATTCTGGCCATTGTCGTAGCGGCTACTGGGTACGGTCTTTATGTTCACAATCAACATGCACTGAAGGCCGACAAGGCCCGGTTCCTCCAAGCTGAGAGCGATATATCCAGCTTATCCAAGGAAATTATCGCTGTTACCGGCCAACCGCTCAAAGTTGATAATAAAAAATTCTGCTCCCGGCCTCATTTGACTTATGAGAGAGGCCCTTTGTCTTGTGACGTCGATGTAACATATTTCTTCTCTGTTGATGATGAGTCGCAAGCTACTTTAATGTACAACAATGTAAACACAATCTTACAAGCAACGTGGTTGCGAAGCAGTATCAAATTTTCTGGGACTAAAGCCAACTCTACGGTTTTCCAAACAATCGACTCTAAAAATTATGTTGCAACAACGGATTACCAGCAAATATACGAATTTTATAACCTCGAGAATAAAGATTTACAATGCAATGCCGTATATAATTTTTATCTTGCGGAGAGTGCTCCCTACCCGGAGTATGTGAAGAGTGATGTGAGCAAGTATATTCTAGCTGTACGGCTAAGCTGTAGTGACTACGCAAAACAAGAATATTACCCTTTGAATAATTAAATACTGCACATGCTTGCCTTCCAAGCCCTTCCGGATTATATTGCGGATTAAGTAGTAATAGGAGGCTGGTATGCTCAGGAAGAGTGTGTTGCTGTTGTGTGCTGTCATAGTACTCACAGGCTTCGCAACCCGACTGGTTGGTGCAGCAGATTCGGCGGCGAGTCCGTGGGAATTGCCGACTAGTCCAACTATCCAAAAGTCTGTCGACCTTGCACCAAATACACTGCCGTCGGCAGCAAACTTTGACTGCAATAACACTTCAGTTATGCCTTACGGCAGCACTACTTCTCAGGACGACTGTATGGTCACAGTCCCATTTGGTGAGGTAGGAACGAATGGCATTGTATTCAGCGGCACCACACAATCCATTCCCGTCGTACCAAGCTGGCCTTTTTACAGCCTGCGTCCCATACCAAACCAGAGCATGCTTATCACGTATTCCAGTGCCCCGATCGTGGGTGCCTATATGCATTTTTATATATCAATTCGTGACAAGATGCCTAGCATTCCGCAGTATATAAATGGGAGGTGGCAGTATACGATTACTGGAAGTCCTGATTTTAGTCTCAAAGATAACCAGGGTAATTTATTAGTAACTAATCCATCAGTGATGGGATTTTCACCGAATGGAAGCTGGATGGTAGTCGACCTTCCCTGGCAAGGCTTGGTGCGCGTTAATCTCGCAACCTTCCAGATACTGCCATTTGCGCCGTCATTGCAACAGGGCAATGACTACTCTAACCAACGCGCCCAATTAGCAATCAGCAACGACGGTAAGCAGGTAGTAATTAAGCCCAATAGCTTTGATAACTTCAAGGTATACGATCTGACCAGCTGTAGTTCTGATACGTCGATGCCCGTTGCAGCCGGCAGTACGCGGTGCGCCACCCGTGATTATTGGAACGACGTCACAAGCCAGATATCTGGATTTAAGGCCCTCTACCAGCCTCGTTTTGTGAATGACACGCAGATATCATTCACGGCTCTCTATGATTACAATCCTGGTGATTTCAAAGCAGCGACATACACGATGACTGCACCTGGTATCTCGCCGTCCGGTATTGAGTATTTGGGGATGGGTGATTCATATGCCTCAGGTGAAGGTGCCTACGCTTATGTCGACGGTACCGATACTTCCAATAATGCATGTCATTTATCGACCAAGTCGTATGCCTATATACTCAGCGAGCAACTGTTTTCTAGCCGCCATGCGGTGTCTTGCTCTGGGGCGGTAACGAATGATATTGTCGATACTTCACTGTCATATCACGGACAGGTTCATGACAAAATTGTTAAAGGAGATCGTGACAGAAGTTTCATAAACTCCATCCTCGCCACCTACACCCCCGGCTTTCTGGCCCAAACTGAATTTGTCGACAAGTATAAACCCGACGCAATCACGTTGTCTATTGGCGGTAATAACATCGGCTTCGCTGACATTATCAAGAGTTGCGTAACACCTATCACGCTTCACTCAAGTTGCTACTCAACGTATGAGGACCGGCTTGAGCTTGATAATCATATTAATAATGTTTTTGACACCCTCGTCTCTACCTACAAGGCCATTGCCCGTCCCGGTAAGCGTGTCTACGTCATCGGGTATCCACAGATTGCCGCCAGCGGGGGTGATTGTGCGCTTAATGTTCACCTTGATGATAGCGAAATCCAATTCGCAAATGACCTGGTTGACTATCTGGATCAGACGATTAGCCGCGCAGCCGACAAAGCCGGTGTACGATATGTTGATGTCAAAGATGTCTTTAATGGGCATAGATTGTGTGAGACGAAATCTTCAGACATAGCTGTCAATGGTCTGACCGCAGGTAATGATAAGGGCGTCGGACCACTGAAATTCTTAGGTAATGAGAGTTACCATCCCAACGTACTCGGCCACGAGCTCTATGCCCAGGCAATCCGTGCAAAAACGAACAATTTACGATTGGCAATGCCGGCTACTAATGCTGCGCTACAGGCTCCGCCCCTGCCAGCTTCGCTTGATGCCTCTGATTTGCTCAAAAGCGGCAGACAGGTTAATCAACTTGTGACGAGCGATAGTTTGGTGCCCGATCTGATTGTGCGCGGTCAGGATTTTGCTATTTCTCTTGGCGACTCGACTGCTACGCTTAAGCCCGCTACTGCTTATAAAGTAGCTATCGGTAATAATGCGGCAGGTTTCGCTACCTTCACTACTGATCAGAATGGTAACCTGTCGGGCAACTTCCAAATTCCAACTGAGACGCAATCGGGATTTCAGAAACTACATGTCTACGGCCCAAACCTCTTCGGTCAGCCGCTTGATATTACAAAAACCGTCTATATAGCCGCTACAAGCACTGACTATAACGGTGATGGCGTTGCCAATGACATCGATCCCTGCGCCCTGATTCTGGCCTCGCATGTCGATGTAGACAAAGACGGTATAGATGACGCCTGCGATCCACTGATTGGCGATGCTCCACCTCAGAAATTGAGTCATCTATCGAGCTCGGTAACGCTGACCGGAAACTCTATGACAATCACAATATCACCACCTTGATGCCAGAGTGAAAAATCTCATAACATGCTTTTGCTTTTCCCTCTATTCTGTAAATACCATAAGGAGTTTTACATAATGCATTCTACGACAACACACACGACATCAGGACGAGTATCACGCCGCGGCCACCGCGAAGCTCAGGCTGCACGCCTGCTTTCAACAGTTGAGCCCTGCCTGCACACTGCTATCGCACCAGTCGATACCGGCCGATAAGTTTCATTACACATTTCCACCAAAACGCGCCTGTAATGGCGCGTTTTACATATACACCCCTGTTATATTCTCCCCTACGTCAGTGTCCGCGGTAATGTGACCAACGACACACGCTCTATGTTGAAAAATTCACATACGTAGCTTAGCTTATGCTTCAGACTAATAGATAGTAACTATAAAGGGAGGCATAGAATGTCACGAAGATTCTTCGACAACAACAAAGATTTAGACACGGAAGCCGAGAGCGCACGCCGCAAGTCCTTTATAGAGCGCATGGAGCGCAAGCTTGAATTCAAGAAATCGATTGCCAACCCTCACTACGAGGACGATCGTTACTTGATTCGCTAATCTGTCGTCTAAATACCGCTACTGCACAGCTCCCAAATTGGGAGCTGTTTTTGTACTATCGGCGTGTGCATGGTGATATAGAGAAACAAAGGGGATCCGCGCAGCTGAAAGTACGGACGTACCTCCCGGGGGCGCGGGTCTGGAATAATCTACAGCAAATATCTACGCTGTTGCCCGGCTGGTAATTGTCACCAGCTTGGCGATGCCATAGGCGATTAGGGCGTATATCAGCATGGCGAGCAGCGTGAACATCTCGAAGCGGGCTTGTCCGGCGGTAAAGTTGTAATTGAATATACCGAAGAACGGTGCGACGAGCGGAGCGGTAATACTATATACGAAACTGACAAAACCGCTGCCGGCGTTGGCGCCGAGTAGGGCCAGCAAAAAGCGCAGGCCGAGTAGTACCAGGATGACGCCGGCGATGAACCAGACGACGCGAGCTGCGACGTTCTTGTGAAAATCCTGTTCGGCAACTGGGTTTTCAACCTGTCGGGTAGTTTGGACGGCATCTCCGTCCTGGACGGTGGTTTCTCTGACTTGTCGTTCGGCTAATGCCATGGGGGACTCCTTGGTTGGTTATTGATGTGAGTGTATATGAAAGGAGCCCCGAAGGGCTCCCCTGTCGCTAGGATATTAGACGTGCGTCCGGCGTCGTGCGACGAGCATGTCGTACAGGAAGACTGCCAGGGCGACGACGAGTAAGAAGTGGATCATTGAGCCACCGATACCTGCGATGAGGCCGAGTAACCATAAGACTGCTATAACTGCTGCTATTGTCGTGAGCATACTGTTTCTCCTTGTTATTACACTTACTATTCTATTCAACGGTTTAACTACTCGCAGTTAAATTTACCACAGCATTCTTTGGATTATGCGGTAGTAACAGAGGTGGAGACGGTATTGTTTATGGCTTGGTAGCGATAGCAAGTGCTGATACCGATCATCCGCCGCGACTCACGGATGAGTTGCTTGCCTGGCGTCGTAGTCTTAGGCGGTCTCGGTGCTGTAATGCCCGATGACTTGCTTCGGTGGCTGAGCCGATGCTTTGACAACCCGCCTAATAAGCGGTGCGCTGACACTGACTCCAATCAGCAGGATAGCTGGTATCAGCAAGGCGTACGTCAGGCTGGCATGATGTGCCACGGCACCGATGAAAGCCGGCCCGGCCAGGAGGCCGAAATAAGCGATGGTACTGACACGGGCAATTGCGGCATGCGTTTCCCCACCCACCAGACTGCCGGCGATACTGAACAGGACTGGCACAAGGACGGCCAGTCCGCAACCGACCAGAGCGAAACCGATGATGGACGCTACGATTCCAGGCGCAAAGATGCCGACCAGCAGCCCGAAGGCAGCCAGCAAGGCGCCGCAGCGGACGATGGTAATCTTGCCGAATGCCATCGTCAAGCGGTCTCCGGACAACCGGCCGATAGTCATGCAGGCACTGAATGCCACGAAGGCGACGACGGCCAGTCCGGCAGCAGCGCCCCGTTGCTCACGCATGAATATGGCGCTCCAATCCGCAATCGCGCCCTCAGCCATGTAGGCCACGAAAGCCAGCGAGCCGATAAGCACGACGCCGCGCCACCAGGCCCGTTTATGATGGTGATGTGCTAAGTGGTCAATGCTGGCGTCGACGACTTTCGGATTGGCGTGTGCTACCCGTAACAGCCAGGAGATGATCAGCAGGATACCGATACAGTGTATGATTGCTGCCCCACCCATGCTGGTCAGCACGCTGATATGCCGGCCCGCCAGAATGCCGGTCACTCCGGCCCCTACCAGGCTGCCGATGCTGTACATGCCATGGAAACTGCTCATGATCGAGCGTTCATAAGCATCTTCGACATCGACAGCATGCGTGTTGACGACAACACCTACCAAGCTGCCGACACCATTCGTTACGACCAGCGCGGTCGCCAGGGCTACTGCACTTCTGGCGTAAGGGATGGCCAGCATAGTCAGCGGGTAGATCGGGGCCAGCGTACCAAGTACCCGGCGATGTCCGAAACGGGATAGTAACTTCGGGGCCAGCTGCATCGAAGCCAGCCCACCGACTGCCCCGACCAGCAGGATAGTTCCCAGCACCCCGCTGTTCAGCCCCAGGTTATGTTGTATATCAGGTATGCGGGCCAGCCAGGAGCCGCCGATTGATCCTAATATAAAGAATATGACAGAGGCAGCGATGCGCCCATGCCGCAGTTCCTGGGCAGTGTGGCGGATCCGCCCTGATACATGTTGAGTTGCGATACTTATCTCCCCTCGTGTTTACCGTTTTGCGCCAAAAAAAGACTCCGGATCACCGAAGTCAACAAGCTTATACTATCGTACCACGACCACGCGTCCTGACACCAGGACGTAATGCTGATTAATTGACAAATGCATACTTAGTGCTAAAATAAGTTCCTATGTCTGGACGTAATAAACCTCCTAAGCACCGAAGCCGGCCGCTAGAACTAAAACTTCCTGGCTCGATCGTGACCAATCAACAAGCCCGCCGTTATGGCGGGCTTGTTGATTGCCATGTATTAATATTTACCACACAAATATAACTATTACCCAACCCCTCTCGGCAAACCATGCTCCACGAAGTTCTCACCGGCAGTCGACAACTTAATATCGTCAAAAGAACTGGTATCGAGCCAGTTCTTGCGGCTCGAGGTATCGGCCAGGCTCTGTTTGAGGGCGTTGGGGTACTTGATGTTGACGAACTTGTAGCAGGTATAGATGTGGTTGACACTGATCCGGCTGACTTGGGCGATCTGCTGAAGGTAATACACGAAGACGACATTGGACTCCATAGCTGTCAGCGGCGATTTGGCGGCATAGAAGTCCGCCAGGCTGAAATCGTTGCCCTCCTCTGATAAATCGATATCTTTGACAAGAGACGGGCTGACCCCGGCTCGCTTCCGACCCGCCGTCCGCAGCGGTTTGCTGACGGACGCAGCGTCCGGTGTCGTTTCGGCATCGATTGCTGGTGCCGACGAAGCAGCTTCGGCTGTGCCTCGTCCTGCCCGGACAGCCAATAATCGGTCTTTAAAATCATCATACACAGACCGGACGAAGCCCTCTTCGCCGTCAACCTCGAGCGTTCCGCTAAATAGATCAATTCGTAGCTTTGTCATATACCCACATGTTTATCCCCAGCCTTCTAACAGATTAAGCTATCAGCTATCACTATGTAAAGACGCTTCTATTGTTTATTTTCGATAGACAAACCCACTTCTTGAAATATATTCTAATCAAAGAGAGCAGAATTCTGTTCCCACGCCCCTACAACGGCAGTATCTGACGTTACGCCATAGTCTCGAATGTCACCACAACCGGATAGTGGTCGGTCAGAACGGTATTCAATACCCGGGACCCAAGAATCTCGATTCCCTTATACAGTATTCGGTCAGGCCGCTGACCATTTGGCATCGTTGGTAAGACCGATGCCAGCTCCTCTAGTCCCATATTCGATAAATCTGGCATCAGCACGTCCGCCCGCTCATTGAGCCGCCCAAGATTAAGGTCGCCTTGCACAAGCAGCTGCGGGTGAGAATCAAGTAACTTCTGCTGGACATCGGCAAACAGGGGTTTGGCGGCATCCGAACCAGGGTCGACCTTAAATGGCTCAAAAGGAACTAGATGGAGCGTCTTTGTGGCAACTGACGCACCGTCAATATTTATCAGGCAGCTTGTGATGCCTTTGTCGTGGCTAGTCACGCTGCTGCCGTCTTTCCAGATGACCTCAAAGCGTGGATTAATAAATACTTGCGATGAATGCTCAGAGATGGGAAATTTTGAGATAATGCCCTGGCCGAGCCTTTGTCCGGCTTCAATGTGTGACTCTGAGAAAAAATCACTGACTGAGTACGCATATCCCAGCATTGCTGCAATCATTTCTACCTGGTTGTAGCCATCGCCGGCGTGCGCCTCCTGAAGGGTGATGATATCCGGATCCTCGGCGCGTAGCAGTTCTATTACTTTTCTCAGACCATCGAGGTTATACGATGCGGCTGCCAGCGGATCGGCACCCTGTGCCCGGATCCTCCCTGCCCCAATGTTCCACTGTAAGGACTTAACCAATCTCGTCATATGATGACTATAGCAAATAGTTCGAGATTTGCTTAGCGCAACCAGTCGGCAATCTTCGCGTGGTACTCGTCCAGCTGCTGCGGCGTAATCGGGCTCTGTCCGACGCTGTGCGTGAAGTCTTCCGCTACAAAACTATCCGCCATGAACGCCGTTATGTAAGCGTCGGTCGTTTCCCTCGGTACCACTTCGTCATTCTCATGGACCACGACTAATGTGTGGCCCTCGAACTGGTCGGCACATTCCAACATCGGATGCTGCTCCAGCTGAGCGGCATCCCGGCGGTAAGCGTCCATCGCCGTCCGGTAATCTTCCTGATCTTCTAAGCGTATAGCCCAGAGGTCGTAGAAGGTTTTGGGTTTATAAATTGCTGGCGCCCGCAGTATCAACTTATCGAACTGGCGAAACATCGATAGCTGTGCAGCCAGGAAACTGCCATAACTTGATCCTGAGACGGATATTCGCGCCGATGGATAGGCGGCCTTGAGCCAATCAAAGGCGTTTACCACCTCGAGCAAGTGCTGGGCCGGACGTGTTTCAGCCAGCTCAAACGGACTGTCGCCGTGTCCACTGTAATCAATCACCAGCGCCGACATGCCGGTAGCTGCTACGAGCGCTTCGGTATAGTCCTTCTGCCGCGCCCGCGAGGAGGTATACCCGGGTAAGACCAGCAGAATGTCATTGGTGTCTTTGCCTTCATACCAGTCGGTGACTACCCCGTAGCCGCTACAGGCAATTTTCAGTGTTTTTGTCATGGATTAATCATACCAAACAAAAACTACGGGCGCAGGTTCCCTAATTCTTCGGCTTTCTGTTGGAATTCGGCATTTGCTTCAAGGCTGCGGTGAAAATCGGAGGTGTAATAGTCCTTGAGAATCTTTGACCATGATTGCTCGTGCGTGGCTATCTCTGGATTGGCCGCCAGACTCCGCGAAAAATGATACACGGGCTGCGGACACATATAGTAGGCGGCACTGCGGATATCAGCCTGAATCAGAGGCTCGGCAAATGGGTCGTCGGCCTGCCAGTCACCAACCGAAGCGACAATCGCTTCGTCCGGATATCCCAACTGAATACCAAAAGCGATGTGGTTAATATGTTCATCGTCAAAGTCTTTGAACTGGTCCTGTTTCCGCAGGCTGGACATCATTTCATGCATCAATCCCTCGAACGAAGTCTGTCGCAGTAGCGACTCAAGGACTGCACCATCAATAAGTTTCGTCCGGGCGATACTGTGCTAAGTCCGGGCTCGGAGATAACGTCAAACGACGCATAATTCTCTTTGGGCCGGGCCTCCTGGACACCGGTATCTGCGATTGTTAGGTTCCAGCTGCGCCGTAAAACTTTCAAGGATGTATCTATTTCCTGATTCCATTGTTCGAGAAGACCTCTGTTGTCGTCATCCCTATATAAATTTTAGGGGAGTCTTAGATCGTGCTTGACTACAAAGGTAGCCAGGAGTCCCATGTACTCAGGGGTTTGATAAGGATTTTGGTTTTCGTCATAGCGGCTGAGTTGACGGTGCGGTCTGTACGGCAATGGCTGGAAGGAGCCGTGTTCTTCAACCACTTCTTCTGGCGATGGGTCATGGTCAATTCCACATTCAAATTCACCAAGAACACCTTCGCTACTGAGCATGACTCCGGATAGTTTTGCAGGTGACCCGATGGTAGCAGGACCTTCATCGGCCATATATGTTTGCAGAGTAGAGGCATTCCACAATGTGTAGAGCCTCCATCCCTCATCCGCCTGCCATATTTTCTTAAAAAATCTCTCCGTGGTGTAGCCCGTAGTTAACCTAATGTCAGGCCGCATTGCAGTAGCTGCTTGAGCGATTGTCTTAGCAACTACTAAAGTTTTTTTCCAGTGATTGACTCTCTGCTGCTCCAGATGCCTTAAATACGCATCATAATTATCCATAGCAGCATCACCCTCGCGTGTAGATCGTTCGATCTCATCCTGCCGAGCACGCTCCCTAGCCAGTAGTTCTTCAAAGTCGGGTAGATCTTCTGACATGACTAGCTGCTCCTTAGCCCTATGATTTCCGGGGTTCGCTTAAGAAATCTGTACGCATACAATAACATAAAGACCGAACCGCCGCGTCAGTCCAAACTCTTTTCGGATACAAAAACAAAAGCCCCACTTGCGTGAGGCATTTGTTTTGGTGTACCTTCCCGTTTCGGCTTGGAACCGCCTCAAGAGTGAATTGCTACGTTGGCACGAAACATTTGAAGTATCACCTCTGCCAAGCCTAGCAGAGTAACTACCGTACTGGATTAGAACTAGAACATTGTTAATTAGGTAACACTTGCAAGTTGTGTACTTACAGTCGCATAATAAAAACAAAGCCAATAAACTGAGGAGAGTTATGAAGAAGTGCAAATCTTGCCAAACTAATATAGACGATAAGGCTAAGAAGTGTCCGAACTGTAAAACAGACCAACGGAACTGGTTTGTACGGCATAAAATCTTAACATCTATCCTAGCAATCATCGTTTTGGTTATTATTGGCTCTGCCCTCGGTAGTAGTAAAGACAGCAAAAACGGCAGTACGGCTACTGGCGGAAGCTCAAACAGCCAAGCAAAAACATATCGTTTCAATGAACGAGCGGACAAGCAGACCAAAGATGTAGAGATAGTGGCAGGAGAGAGCGGTACTGTAGACGGACGCAAGCTAACAGTTGTATCTGTTGAACGGAAAGCATCGCTAGGGGCATACCAAGACGCACCCTCCGGAAAAATATATGTAGTAGCAAGCGTTACAATTGAAAACACAAGCGATAAAACGCAAACATATAATGTTTTTGACTTTAGAATTCAAACAGCTAGTGGTCAGGTTATTGACCCTACTATAATGGGGGATAATTCTCTAAACTCTGGCGACCTAGTAAAGGGCGGAAAAGTTAGTGGTAATGTTACTTTTGAAGCACCTGTTGAAACAGCTAGCCAGTACATAATCTACAAGCCTAATTCAGCTATATCTGACAGAGTTATCGTAGAAGTTAAACAGTAAAACATATACGCCCTCTAGGTTATGAGGGCGTATATGGGGTCGCCTCAGAAAACGGTAATTTGAGCACGTTAAGGCATCGGAAATGGGTGTACCGTAGTGGACGAAGTTGTAACCTTGGTTCGCGTACAGTAACGATGCTGGTTCTATAGGCAGATGTGTGTCGTTCGTCAGCGAGCAGCAAATGCGGATTCCAAGGAATCAATTGTCTTATCCCAGGTTGGTTCTGCGGCCACTGGTAAGAACGCCTGGTCTGTCAGCACTACAATGTCAGGTACGTCCAACTGTTTCTTGTCAAATGCCTTCACGGGTACGGTACATTCGAAATATGGTAGCGACAAATTATTGTCTACCCAAAGCTCAACCAGGTGACCCCGTTTGGCGAGCCTGTTCGCATGTTCGAGTATCACCCGGACACCCCCAACTACGTGACTTATATCGTTAACAACATACACGATGTGCATCTGAGTGCTCCCTATCTGTTAGGGCAAGATAACATGAATGGAGCGGCATGCATAGGGCTGCTACATATGTCGTGAGGGGCGGTCTGGACGCTGCCGACAGGATAGCGCACGTTAATCTATGCGCCGTGCTTCGCCGGGCATTAGACTAACGACCGAACGTTCGAATAATCCTTAACGAGACCAAATTAAAAGCACCACGGCGAGGTGGTGCTTTTAATTTGGTGTACCCGACAGGATTCGAACCTACGACCTTCGGCTCCGCAAGCCGACGCTCTATCCAGCTGAGCTACGGGTACTCATCTTATGAACTGTGAAAGCCTCGGTATATGCTGTAGCTATTTGTCAGGCTGGATAGAGCGCTACGCTTGTATGAAAGCGGCTACGCCGGGCCAGCTGAGCTACGGGTACACAACGGATTTTTACAGTAACAGAGGTAATCCTATCACAAACGACGGACAATTACTAGACCGCAGCCGCGTATTCCTGGCAACGCCAGATTACATATACAAAATTCGAAAGTGTTGTACAATTGATGCAAATGGATTCTTCTCTACAGCCGCTCATTGACTATATTCAGTCACACAAGGCACACGGTACTCACGAAGATAAGATGTGGGTTGATTTGCTGAATGCGAACTGGCCCTATGACCACATTCAGAGGGCTTTTGATATTGTCGATGGACCAAAGGACACGCAGCCGGCGCAGCCGCTCCCTGTTGCCGGGCAGAATCCAGCAGCACAGCAGCCGTATCAGAACCCACTAAGTCAGAATTCGCAGCCACCAAATTCTCTGTACAGCCCGCCTGCGACGCAGCCGGTACAGCCGGCAGAGACATCTGCAGTAGCATCCGAGAGTCACACTGCTATTCCCTCCGATGTCAGCGCCACACCTAAGGACAGCCGCCAGAAGTTCACCATCCGGGCCGCCGTCAAGGACGTCTACCGCGGTATCAAGGTCAATTGGCAGACATTCCTGGGTTGCGTCGGCATCATGGTTGTATTATCGGTTGTACTGCTGATAATTTCGGCGCTGATTATTGGAGCTATAATCCAGGCGTCCGGCGGCTCGGCTATCAGGCTGCTGTCAGGAAATATATTCGTACTGATCGGGCTATACCTTTTCGTTCTCGTCATAACCAGCGCGGTCAGTACTGTCATGGTCAGTATGATTGCCCTGACGCTCCGTGACGGCCTCGATGGTCACCGGGGCAATATCATGTCAACGACGAAAACAGCCCTACGGGCCACCATCAGATTGATGCTTACCAATGCGCTGTTTGCTGTCGTGGCGGTCGGGCCGTACATTCTGGTCTCGCTTGTCAGTTTCGGACTTGTATTCAGTGCTTCCTCGTTCGGTTTAGGCGGCCGGTCTGGAAATATAAGCATCCTGCTGTTCGGCCTACTGTTCATGCTCGCCGCAGCCGTCTGGATCATCTTTGCCCTGCTGCGCTTTGCGCTAGCCAGTTACGTCGCTCTGTTCGAGCCGAAGCTGCCTATTCCCCAGACACTCGGCCGGAGTAAGCACCTGCTGCTCAAGGGCGGCCAGTGGTTTCTGATAAAGGGATTCTTCGCGGTCCTCGCAGTCGCCATACTCGTAGCTTTGATAACTGGCTTTTCATTCAAGGAAATGCAAACCACGAGTAACGTCTTCATCACAATCTTCAGCTATGTAATCAACTTCATAACGTACGGCGTTCTCTACGCTCTCTACCGCAATCGGGTTGCCGTCAGAGGCTGATACAGTATAGTATTGTAGAGGTTATGACACGGCATCTGGAGAGGTCGCATAGTTCGGTCTAGTGCGCTACACTCGAAATGTAGTATGGGTGCAAATCCATCGAGGGTTCGAATCCCTCCCTCTCCGCCAAGAATAAAGTTCGGATCCGACCCGTTCCGCCGCTTGTGTTGGCCAGCGTTAAAAAATTGAGTTTCGACCCTTAACCAAAGAGAAAGATGTAAAAAAAGTTTACCTTAGTCACGAGCTTGCCGCTTAAGCGATAACTCGCAGCGCTGCCCCAATGTTAATCCAAATTAATCCGGCGGGCTCGTTTGGCTAATGTAGTATATTGGTTCATATGAGACAGCTGAAGCTTGCGAGCAGAATTGACGGGATTGAAGAGAGCGCTACGTTGGCGCTCAATGCTCGCGTCAAGCAACTGGCGGTCGAAGGCAAAACAATCTACAACCTTACCGCGGGCGAACTGGCCTGTGAAACACCAGCGTTTATCCAAGCAGCCGTCGCCAAAACGCTCCACCTAAACAAATACACACCGGTTGCGGGCCTGCCAGAACTACGGCAAAAAATCGCTGCGCATGCCCGAGACTTCTACCAAGCCGACTGGATACAACCTGCAAACGTGGTAGTTACGGCCGGCGTTAAACCTGCCTTGTACGCCAGCCTACTGGCACTGGTGAATCCGGGTGACGAGGTTATTGTACCCTCACCAGCTTGGGTAAGCTACAAGCACTTAATTGAGCTAGTAGGCGGCACAATGATTGAGACACCGCTTACTGATACGTTCGACCTAGACCCAAGCACAATTGCCGACCACATTACTCCGAAAACCAAGCTGGTTATTATCAATTCGCCGCACAACCCTACCGGCGCCGTGTTTTCCGACGGCGCATTACGGGAGTTGGCCGAGCGGCTGAAGACCACCGACATTGTCGTCATTGCCGACGATATATACACAAAACTAGTATTTGAAGACTGCACACCACTATCAACATATGGCTTCAACCATCTTGTGATCGTCAATGGATTCTCTAAAAGCCAGGCGCTGACCGGCTGGCGAATTGGCTACTTAATCGCCGACGAAGCGGTGGCCGCCGCGGTGGCCAAAGTGCTAAGCCACATCATGGGAAATGCGGCAGTGCCCAGCCAGCACGCCGGCCTAGCCGCGCTTAGCCACGGCGATAAGCCCGTCATGCTTGACGTCTTGCGTGTCCAACGCGCACTTGTTGAAAGTGGACTTCGGGCCATCCCGAAACTCAAATACACCCTGCCCCGTGGTGCTTTTTACTTCTTCATTGATATTCGCGCCATTACCAAAGACAGTCTGAGCTGGTGCGAACAGCTATTAGACGAAACCGGCGTTGCGCTGGTGCCAGGCGAAGCCTTTGGGGCGCCAGGGTTTGTGCGTTTGTCATTCGTCACCGATGACGCCGTTTTGAAGTCAGCGCTACGGCATATAAAACAATTTGTAGAGAAAGGCCCCGCATGAGAACAATCCCAACCACTATGGCCACCCAGCACCCCGACAACGCCACGGCACCGTATTGGAGCAAAGACGGAAACCCATTTATTGGCACCCATTTGGAAATAACTGACTGTATGGCCAGTTTTTCCGACATGGACATCCCCGAATACATGTGGGACTGGGAGGGCAAACACGCCGACGCGGCCGTCATCGACAAATTGTTTACTAAATACTATGATTACTTTTCAAAATTGGGTTTGGGCAAAGATATCTTCCTAACCTTCCGCTTGCCGAACATTTGGGAAGAAAAAGGCTACAGTCTGTTGCAAGCGATGTCAGTCATATTGAGCAGCGAAGACTTCGCGCGTGACCTTGGCTTCGCAAACCGGCCACTGTTTGAAGTCATTTTGCCAATGACCGAACGGGCCGATCAACTCATGCACATGCACACCCTGTTCCAGAAATTGGCCGAGTTCAAATCGAATGAATTTACGCCTTCGCAGCCAAAAAATACCGACTATCTCGAAGTAATACCGCTAGTCGAAAGCGTCGAAAGTCAGCGCGGCGTGCGCAAGTTGCTGGATGAGTACGTCAAATTACACCAGCGCCACTTTGGCCGCAAGCCAACATACATCCGACCGTTTTTCGCCCGATCCGACCCCGCACTGGTGTCTGGTTTGCTATCGACCGTCCTCGCCAACAAACTGGCACTGTCGGAGGCGTATACATTTTCGAGCGACACGGGCATACCCGTGTTCCCCATTGCTGGCGTGGGAAGTTTGCCATTCCGTGGTGGCCTGACGCCAGACACGGCCGTAAACTATGCCAGCAGCAACCCTGGAATTCGCACCGTGAGCATCCAGTCGGCATTTCGCTTTGACTACCCGCTTGCCAAGGTTAAGGCCGCGCTACGTCAGCTCGATAGCCAGTTACCAAAAAACAAACCCAGGATATATTCGGACAAAGTCAGCGCCGTGCTCACCGGTATTAGCGAGCAAGCTGCCCAATATTACCAGCAGCACCTGACTGGACTTGTGCCGGATATGCAGACGATATTTGCCGCCGTACCGCGCCGCCGGGAGCGCCGCCAACATATTGGCCTGCTGGCCTATGGACGTTCTATGGGCAAACAGCAACTACCACGTGCTATTACCTTTACGGCCGGTTTTTACTCGATTGGTGTGCCCCCAGAATTTATTGGTTTAGGCAAAACACTGCTCGGCCTTTCCCAACATAAGCTTGACGTTTTACAAAAGGAGCACAGCGCCTTCTCGACAGACCTAGAGCAAGCCGGTAGGTTCCTGAACCGCGACAACCTAGACGTGCTCGCGAAGCGAAACAGCGCCTGGAAAGCGATCAAAGAAGACATAGCCGCAACCGAAACACTATTAGGCGTGCGGTTCCAGCCGCGAACCAATGATGAAAGAGCCCACAAAAACCTAACCTCCAACGTCTTGCTGCTCAAAAACAACCATCAAGCCCTCAGCCAGCTCATAGCAGAGACAGCCGTACTCCGCAAAAGCTTAGGCTAGATCAAACACTATACTGCCTGTAACGGCCCAGAGAGCCGACTCCATGCTCTGTATTCCCGTTTAGAGCTCAAGACCCGTGTGTTCCGCCAAGCTTACCTGTTTTGTTGTACAATATATCTATGCAAGACAGTATTTTTACGAAGATTATCAACGGCGAGATTCCCTGCCACAAGGTCTATGAGGACGACAAGACGCTGGCTTTTCTGGATATCCACCCGGTCCAGCCAGGTATGACACTGGTCATCAGCAAGACACCGGCCGAAACATTCCTCGACCTGGACGATGAAGATTATATCGCTCTCTGGCGGTCTGTACAGAAAGTTGCACAGCGTCTGCGTCAGGCCTTCCCTGGCAAGTCTAAGATCGGTATTCAAGTCGAGGGTCTGGATGTGCCGCACGTGCATGTCAAACTGATCCCAATAAATTCCGGCACAGAATTCCGCGCCGCGCCCGACACTCAGGCTGAGCCCGACCACGTTGCCCTGGCCGCCCTCGCTAAAAAGCTTACGTTTTAGTATACTGTCAGTAGTATGTCGAGTTGGTTAACCTCATTTTTGTTCGCGGTTGGTGTCACGGGTTTTGTGTACGTTAAGCTGGCGCGTGCCACCGGCAACCCGACCCCTCGCCAGAACCTGGCCAGCGCTGCTATCGCTGGTGCTCTGACTTTTATCGTTATCCTCACGCTCCTCAAATATGTTTTTAACTTTTAAGTAGCCATTTCGTACTAGTAGTTCTTCCAATTTATCATGAAAACTGGTATGATACGGCTATGGACGAAAAGGGGCTGGGGAAACGGTTACAGGAAGCGCGGCGCGCGGCGGGGCTGACGCAGCAAACCTTATGTCAAAAAGCCAATATCAGCTACTCAACACTGGCCAAGATTGAGCGTGGCGCCATCAAATCACCGTCTATCTTTACGATCCAGAACCTGGTGGTGGCGATGGGCATGTCGTTCGATTCCCTGCTTGGTATCACCGAATCCGCCGAGCCGGTCGTACCAGCTGGCCTGTCGAAGAACGGCATCAAGTTCGTCTACTTCGACGTTAACGGTTGCCTGATCCACTTCTTCCAGCGGGCTTTCACGTCACTTGCCCGCGATACTGGTGTGACGGTCGACAGCATCGAGCGCGTCTATTGGAAATACAATGCCCAGGTCTGCCGCGGACAGATGAGTCTGGAAGCCTTCAACGCCGAACTGGCCGCCGTTACAGGGGCCAAAGAAGTCGACTGGCAGGCCTATTATCTCGACTCCGTCGAAGCCATCCCAGGCATGGAAGTCGGCGTCCGCTGGGCTGCCGAGCGTTATAAAGTCGGGTTGCTGACAAATACCATGCCCGAATTCATCCCTGCCCTGCGGGCCCGTGGCCTACTGCCCGATGTCGACTACGAAGTTATTATCGACTCCTCCGAAGTCGGTGCCATCAAACCCGAGAAGCGCATCTTCGAAATCGCCGCCGAACGCGCCGGTGCCCAGCCCAACGAAATCCTTCTGATCGACGACGATACGCCCAACGTCATCGAAGCCGACAAGCTCGGCTGGCACGTCATCTCTTGCGACGAGTATCAACCAGAGGATACGATTTTGCGGATCAAGGAAGTCCTCGAACTCACCGCATAACCCGGACTGCTTAGCCGCGCAGAGCGCTGCGCCGACTCGACCCTCATCTTGCCAACATCGACCCATTGTCGCCTCTCGAGGGCGCTTTACGTATGACAGCCGTGAAACAAAATGTTTCACGGTGCCAGCACGTGGCGCTCGCGTCGCCCTCTCGATTCGAAATGAGTCGAGTCAGCGAAAACGCTGCGCAATTAACCCAGGTTGAAGCGTTCGATCTCCTGCTCTATGTTGGCGAGTAACCCTTTGGCATCCTCCAGTTGCGTTCGTGTCTGTTCGACAATATGCTTCGGCGCATCGTGGACGTATGACTTGTTTGCCAGCCGGCCTTCCAGCTTGGCAATCACGGCTTCCTGGGCCTGCTTCTTGGCGGCCAGTTGCTTCTGATAGGCTTCGGCCGCCCCGCGCTCAATGTCCAGCCAGCAGCGATATCGTGTGCTGGTCAGGTAGACACCGGTGCCATCCTTGACTTCAATCACAGCTGCCAGCCGTGCCAGTTTGGCAACCAGCTTAGCACTAGCAGTCAGCAGCGGAACGTCCGTGTAGTACAGCGTCGCACCGCTGACGCTGAGCGCCTTGGTGATAAACCGGCATTCCGTGATGATAGCCTGCAGCTCATCAAACTCAGCGCTACGGCTCTTATCAAACTCAGCGATCTTTGGCCACCGCTGAGAAACCAACAGGCTGTCACCTTCCCACGCCAGGGTCTGCCAGATCGTTTCTGTTATGAACGGAGCGAACGGGTGCGCCAGCTTCAGAATGCTCTCCAGACAATGTGCCAACAGTTCATTGTTCAGTGCCGACTTGCTGGCCTCGATATACCAATCAGCAAAGTCATCCCAGACGAAGTGGTAGAGAGCCTCATAGGCTTCCCCAAAACGATATTCATCCAGATGGCCAGCCACAAGATCTGCAGTCTGTTGTAGCTTCGACAACACCCAATGATCTGCAGCCGATGTCGGCTTAGCGTTATGCTTGTCTTTGTCTCCGTCTTTTTTGGCATCGCCTATCTTATCCTCGATGTAACGGGCGATGTTCCACAGCTTGTTGCAGAAGTTACGGGCACCGATAACCTTCGGCAGTCCGAACGGCTGGTTATTGCCCGGCGTCTGTCCGACGATGACTCCCATGCGCAGAGCGTCCGATCCGTACTGATCGATAATTTCCATCGGGTTGACGACATTGCCCTTGCTCTTGCTCATCTTCTGGCCATGCTCGTCCATGATCAGGCCATGCAGGTAGACTGCCTTGAACGGAATCTCGCCTGTCACGTAGAGCCCCAGCATTATCATGCGTGAAACCCACGGCATCAATATATCGAAGCCGGTTTCCATCAGCGTCAGCGGATAAAATTCTTTGAAATCATTCCCCGCGTCGCCTTCAGCGCCGTAATTCAGCGTGGCATAGGGCCAGGAACTACTACTGAACCACGTGTCGAAGACATCAGGGTCGCGGTGATAGGTCTTGTCGCCGGTCTCTGTAGTGATAGTGATAATCTCCTCAGTCACGCGCTCGTCGTATATCCAGTCATCAGGGTCATCGACGTTCTGAAAGGCCGGAATCGGTATGCCCCAGGCAATCTGCCGTGAGATGTTCCAATCGCGCAGATTGTGCAGGTAGGTAATCAGCTGGGTGCGCTTGTTGTCAGGGTAAAAGGTAATCTTGCCGGCTTCAAGCGTCTTGATAGCCTCAGTCGCCAGCGGCTTCATATCGACGAACCACTGTTCGCGTAACAGCGGCTGGATGATAGTATCGCACTTATAACAGTGGCCGACGCTGTGCGTCATTTCCTCGGTTCTTACGAGGAAGCCCTGCTCTTCCAGATCCTTGATGATCTGCTTGCGGGCCTCTAATACCGTCATACCGTGATACGCGGCGGCTGCCTCATGACTAATGTTGCCTTCGGCGTTAATGACGCTTATCTTCGGTAAGTCATGGCGCTCACCGGCATCATAGTCATTCTGGTCATGAGCTGGAGTCAGTTTGACGGCGCCGGTACCGAATTCGCGGTCCACGAAATCGTCGGTGATGATAGGAATCTCGCGGTTTGTCAGGGGTAGCTTGACGGTTTTACCAACATAACGGTGGTAACGGGCGTCGTCCGGGTGGACCGCCACGCCGGTATCACCAAGCATCGTCTCCGGCCGGGTCGTCGCAACAACCAGCTCGCCGGTTCCATCGGTCAGAGGGTAACGGATATACCACAGGCTTCCCTGCTCTTCCCGGTGCACGACCTCGATATCGGCGAAGGCGGTACCGTGGAAAGTACAGAAGTTTACCAGCCGTTCACCCCTGTAAATCAGCTTCTCGTCCCACATCTTTTTGAACGTTGCATAGGCCTGCTTGACGATCTTCTCATCGAGTGTGAAGGTCGTCAAGCTCCAGTCGCAGCCAGTGCCGAGCCGGCGAATCTGCGTCTCAAAATTACCCCTGTTCAGGGCTACGAAATCCCAAATGCGGCTATAGAGTTCCTCGCGAGTGAAATCAAACCGGCTCTTGCCTTCTTTGGCGAGCTGCTTCTCGTAGACAACCTGCGTTTCGAAGCCCGCGTGGTCGGCCCCGGGCAGTAATAAGGCGTTATCACCTTTCATACGGTGATAACGGACGGCAATATCCTCGACGGCGACGGTCAGGGCATGGCCGAGGTGCAAGTTGCCGTTGGCATTTGGCGGCGGCATGACGATAGCATAGGGCTCGCCCTTGTCTCCCCTGTCCGACGCTGGCTTAAAGGCTTCGGATCTTTCCCAGAGAGCGTATATATCTGTCTCATAAAGGCCCGGTTCGTAGGTTTTTGATAATTTCATAAATATTCCGTCCGTAATCTGTTACGTAATTACTCTCAGGCTACATCAAAGTCAGATATAACCATCAGCCCTCCACAACTTCGAGCTTCCTCTAGCATAGCATCAACAGATGGCAATATCCACCTCTGTTGTTATCTGTTATTTCACATGAAATTAAGCAACTCAATAAAAAGCTTTTCACGTGAAAGCATTTTACCCAATTGCCTAAAACTTTAGTCCCACTAGAACCGTTATCGAGCGCACCTATGTACGAATGTTTGGAAGTACGATTATACGCACGAAGAACGTTTTTGTTTTACCCCTTTACAATACCGTAGATAAGCATAAGTGTCAAGGCCTCACGTAGTGCTATTTACATCGACAAATTCGGGGAGATGTCGAGAGAGTAGGGGTCCGCAGGTGCCGCGCCGAGTGTGGCTTTGTAGCAACCGAGTGTCGCAATCATAGCACCGTTATCGGTGCATAGTTTCAGGTCGGTATATTCGATAGGCCGGGGCAGGCGGTCACTTAGCTGGCACCGCAATTCCGGGCTGCTGGCAACGCCTCCGCCGATGATGACGCTGGCAGGCTGAAATTCCTCGTAGGCCAGTAATGTCTTATCGACAACCGTCTCGACAGCCACCCGCTGAAAACTGGCGGCGATGTCGGCTTTCTGCTGCTCACTGAGCCGGGCAGCTATGCCGGTAGATAAGAAGGTAAAATCTTCACCGATCTGTTCCTGAGCCAGCCGCAGCACGGCTGTCTTGAGGCCGGAGAAGGAGAAGTCGTACTTGCCGGATAACTTTGCCTTCGGCAACTGGAAGGCTAGGGGATTGCCCTCCAGAGCCTTTTTACTGACCGATGGGCCGCCAGGGTAGGGGAGTCCCAGTATCTTGGCGACCTTATCAAAGGCTTCACCGATGGCGTCATCGCTGGTCTGTCCTAGTAAGGTGTAGTCAAAATGACTACGGAATGAGACCAGTTGGCTGTGTCCTCCAGAGACAATCAGGCCTAGAATAGGGAACTGTGGTT
This sequence comes from Candidatus Saccharibacteria bacterium UBA5148, assembly GCA_002413835.1. Taxonomy (GTDB): domain Bacteria; phylum Patescibacteriota; class Saccharimonadia; order Saccharimonadales; family UBA4665; genus UBA4665. The sequence goes on from DHXU01000009.1 coordinate 178,638, forward strand.
GCGCAGCCGGAAGTACGTAATCTGGCAGGGAAGTCTCCGTCAGGAAGTTAGCATACAGATGGCCCTCGACGTGGTTGATAGCATACAACGGCTTGCTGTATGTAATAGCCAGCGTCCGTGCCGCCAGGACACCGATCAGCAGGGAGCCGCCCAGCCCGGCACCATAGGTCACGGCGATGGCATCTATCTGGGACCACTGTTCGGCCTGATTGCCGACCAGGGCAGGGAAGGCCTGGTCGAGCGACTGCTGTATCACTGGTACGATCGACTCGATATGGCTGCGGGCGGCAATCTCCGGCACGACACCGCCGTACTTGGCGTGCAGGTCCATGCTGCTGGCCACCACATTACTGAGCAGCCGCCGCCCGTCTTCCACGACCGACGCAGCTGTCTCGTCACAACTCGACTCAATACCTAAAACTCTCATAGCAACCGTAATTATAGGGCATAGACCCGGCCAGTCTAAAATATAACTGCTGCTACGGCGGAAAGGCGGCACTATATACTTACGGATACGTCCGTGGAGTAATCTAAAAATATAATGTTTGCAATTTAAGCAAACTAGTTATGTTAGTATTGACAAAATGCTTACATCTTGCTAGTATAGGGTCATTACAACATAAAAAAACAAAAATATTTTTAGTAAGGAATCACAACTACCATGCACCCCAACCAAGCCCCACAGAACCAACCAACTATCGAAGAACAGCGTGAAGCGTTCTTCCCAGCAGTCGCTGCCTTCGCACAAACCCCTGACAGTCAGTATGCTGCCGGACCTGATGTTCTGAAGGCTACCGGATTAACCCCACAGAAAGTATGGGAACTGGGTTATGGGACGCTCGATGATGTTAAAGCCGATGCATTGACTTGGCAGGCAAAACAAGATGCAATCGAGGCCCGCAATGCTGCCGGCAAAGCTGGCGCTGATGCATGGCATAAAGAAGTTGCTGCCGGCCGCGCTGCCAAGATAGAAGCCGATAAAGCCGTTGCCCAGGCCGAGAATAAAGTTATTGCCGACGTGGCTGCCCCGAGAGCTAAAAAGCTGTCATACCACGAAAAAATCAGCGGTCTCGGTCAAGTAGGATACGACCGTAACCCAAAACAAGCGGTTATAGACCAGCGTAATTCACGAATCAAAGCCCGCTCCCAAGTTAAAGACGCCATCAAATCAGACCCTACGCTTGGCGAAGAGCTTCATGCAATAGCTGTTGATATGGCTACTGAGCAGGGATTCGCTACCGATCATTTACAGCCACGCTACCAGCCGGTCATCATGAACCCAGCCGCCGAAGCTCGCACGAGCAAGATAGTAGATGACCTCAAAGCGCATCAGGCCTCATTCAGTACGAAAGCTCGTCTGGCGCGACAGGCACCGACTGAGGAAGCTATCGCCGAATTTAGAGCTTTTGACAGGACTCAAACTATTAAGCAAGCTCGTATAGAGAACAAAGCGTTCGACGCTGCACAAGTTCATGAAGAAGCTATTGCCGAGAACAAAGCTTTCGATGAAGAAGCAGAATTCCAGGCACAAACTGATGCAGAGATCAGCCGCGTCTATGAACCAGCTCAGGCTGAACACCGCAAACGTTCTACGACCCGCCGCGCCCGCGCCGCAGCCTTCGCCGGTGGCCTCATCGCCCGGACGGCTACTGGCCGCCGCGCCCAGGCTGCCACTCATAAAGTTCGGGGCCACGCCTCAACGGTTCGAGGTCATGTCTCGACAGCCAGCGCTAAGCTTGGTGCTGCCACCACTGTTCGTACAAATCGATTCAGCGAATGGATGAGGGATCCCGAAGATGGTCGTAACCGTAGGATGTTGGTCAAAGGCGCTATAGGAACCATTGCTTTGCTGATGCTTGCAAAGGGATACAGCGAGTTAAGCCCTAGTCTGGGCGGACATGCACAGGAAGCCGCTTCTGCTGCCACTATGCCACTCGGAACAGGCAGCAGCCGTACACACCAGCTTGAGGTTCTCCAGGCACACCAGCAGATTATGGGCAATAAAACATCGCACGTTGCAGATGTTGTTGCTAGCCATGCCAGCCATGTCAGCACCCCTGACACAACTACTGTCTACGGCTTTGATGTCAAGCCTGGCCAGTACCCATGGGACGTACTGCAGAACGCCGGTGTTCATAACCCTATGGATGTCATTGACGCAGCAGCCAAAAAATCAGGATATTCAGTCGAATGGGTTGGTTCCGGTACGCACCGCTCAATCGTCGTAGATGGCGTATCTGACACTGTCGGTGTCATGCAGAAGATCGGTAAGTTCATCGAACCATAGTCTATGGTAGCTGACGACTAAAGCAGCCCCTCGCGGGCTGCTTTTTCTTTGTCCGGTGCAGTATACTTAAGGACATGAATGTACGGCGCTTGGTTAAGAAGTTTATTCCCGGCGGCTTGTTCGTCGCGATTGAGCCTTATGGGCACCTGGCTGAGGCCGTGGCCTTGAATGTTATGAACGGTTTCCCGGCCAAGGGACTGAAGGTCATCGGGGTAACGGGCACTAATGGCAAGACATCGACATCATATATGATCCACCGCATGTTGTTCGAGGCTGGCTACAAGGTGGGGCTGATGACAACCGTGGCCTACGGTGTTGGTGACGATATCCGTCCGCAGATCCACCACATGACCAATGTGACGGTCGGTGAGCTGATGGCGCGTCTGAAATGGATGAAAGCCCAGGGCGTCGAGTGGCTGGTGCTAGAGACGACCAGTCATGCGCTGGCCCAGAACCGCGTCTGGGGCGTTCCGTATTCGGTTGCTGTCATGACCAACGTGACACATGAACACCTGGATTATCATAAGACGTTTGAGCGTTACCGGGACGCCAAGGCAAAGTTGTTCAAGCTGGCAGGCGCCAACTCCAAAGGCCTGCGGATCGGTATCGTCAATGCCGACGACCCGTCGGCGGCGCATTTCAGTGCGGCCGTACCCCGCGAGATTACCTATGGTATAGACGGCGGCGCACTGCGGGCTACGGATATCCACCCGACCCCCGAGGATAGTACGTTTACGGCGAATTACGATGAGCGCCAGCTGCAACTCAAGGTCAACATCCCGGGCATATTCAATATCGCGAATGCGCTGGCGGCTGCCGCGACCGGTATCGCCATCGGACTGACTGACAAACAGATAGAGAAGGGGATCAGTGCCCTGAAGGGTGTCGAGGGCCGCATGACCAACATCAATGAAGGCCAGGACTTCAGCGTCATCGTTGACTACGCCCATACACCGGACAGTTTCGAAAAGTTATTCAAAGATCTGCGTCCGGTCGTCTCCGAGATGGGTGGCAAGCTGATAATCATGTTCGGCTCGGCCGGACGCCGCGACGAAACCAAGCGGGCGGTGCAGGGCAAGCTGGCCGGCGAGTATGCCGACGAAGTTATTATCACCGAAGAAGACGACCGTGACATTGATGGCTACGATATCATGGAGCAGATTGCAGCCGGGGCGAAAAAGGCTGGCAAAGTCCAGGAGCGCGACCTGTTCCTGATACATGACCGCACCGAGGCCATCCAGTTCGCCGTCCGACGGGCAGGCAAAGGCGACACGGTGCTGCTGCTTGGCAAGGGCCACGAAAAGACTATTGAGCGTGCTAACGGCGAGAATCCGTGGGACGAGATCGGGACGGCTCACCAGGCAGTCAAGAGTTTGTTAAAGAAGCATAAAGGTGTTACACTATAGTAAATGACTACGTCAGAACAACCTCAAGCTTATAGCCCGTCGACTCCACTGCAGGAGTTCTTGACTACAGCCGGTCTCGAAGTTGCCATGCTTGAGCAGGAGGTAGCGACAGCCCATCAGCTGCTATTACAACGAGTATCTACCGAGCAAGTTGCCAGGGATCCGGACTTGAGTTTCCGCTTAGGCAGACTGACGCTCGGTCAGGAGTGGCTGGCCCGACTGGTGGCAATCATAGGTGAACAGCCGGTTGACCAGAAAACTATCTAAGCATAACAATATTGACAAAGTGCTAAGTACTTGCTATACTACAACTGTTCTATAAAAAACAAAAAAGGAATAAAAATGTTAAAACAGCAAGAAGTTCCCGCAGCAGTATTGGCCGTACAGGACCTCAAAAACGATGTCACGTCTCCGGAAGACGAAATGGTATTGAAGGCCTGGCGAGCTGAAGTCGGCAGCCAGCGGGCTGCTGCAGTCGCCAATCTTGGTAGCCGTGCCGTCCAGGTCGAGCAGGTTGAAGCCCAGGGCGTCGTTGTACCAGTCAGTGTCATACATCAGGAACTGGCCGAAGGCCATGAATTCCCGGCCGCCTATAACGGCGGTGCACACTCGAATCGTTAAGATATAGTGCGCGTAGTAAAGCAGCCCTCCCGGGGGCTGTTTTTATATTGACTTTATATATTGTCTCTATATGTTGTCGAGAGTCAGGGTGGTACAGCGGATGTAGCCACCGCCTTTGGCTAGTTCGTGGATGTCGGGGGTGATAGTGGCGAGGCCGTGGGCTTCAACGGCCGTCTGGAAGATGGGAGCGCCGGAACTCATGATAACGGTCTCGCCGGTGGATACGAGATTGCAGGCATAGGCGCCTTTGGCTTCCTGAAGTGAAACTTCTATCTTCTGCATCGGCAGGGCGGCAATCTTGTCCTGACTGTCAGGCGTGAAGGCGTCTGGGCACCAGGCGATGAGATCGGGGGTGAGGACGGAGATCGCCAGATCGATATCATAGAAAAAGCTGTCCGGCCAGCCGGAATAGTGGTTGATCATCGGTTGGCCGGCCTCATCGAGCTGGGGCACGGCCTGCAGGGATATGACGTCGTAACCAAGTGTGTCGGCTATGAAACGGTGGACGGCTGGGTCGCTGCGGTACCCAGTACCGGCCAGCAGGAAGTTGCCGCAGGGCAGGGCATCACCCTGGCCGCTGAACTTCAGACCGTCAGGGATGGTAATGATGTCTTTGCCGTAGCTGCGCAGCACTTCGGCGGCATAAGGTTCTTCGGCCTGGCGGGCATTGGGCAGGCGGGACATGACGGCTTTGTTGCCACGGACCAGCGCCCAGTTAGCGGTGTAGACACCGTCCTGGCAAGCGGCCGGCGAGGGAACGCGGCGGACTTCGACGCCGGCACTGATGAGGGCTGCCCGGATGGAATCGTGCTCGACCTTGGCTTGGTCCCGGTCAATCGGGACCTCGGCGTCCATAAAGGCGTTGATGGCCTGTGCATCGTCGAAGTTGTCGACATCGGACATGAGCACTATCTGGTTGATGCGAACGGATGACATTATTGATAAGTATACCAAAAATAAAAAATTCCGGGTTCGATGTTGCTGGTGGTGCTTGGTGAAGCAGCGGGAGGCCGGTGAAGGTCTCAAAAGCAAAATCAAACCCGGGTGGCCGGAAGGTGTGCTCGTGGCGTCTGACCTGTAGGTCACGCACGAATTACGCACACCCTCCGGATGTCCTGGTTCAGCTGACGCGCCGGGGGTGGTGGGCGTCTTGCTGCTGCGAGGCGTTGTTCAGCGCGGCTGCGGGGTGGTGGTGACCACGCTGCCGTTGTCCGAAGACGAGTAGTACTGGGCCGTGTTGCCACTGAGCAGAACGCTGAAGCGCTCGAAGCAGCGCTCGATCCAGGCGCAGTAGTCCGCGTAGTGGTGGAACTCGGCCGTCTCGGGTTCGAGGACATCGAGCTCGATCCTGATGAGGTTGTCGACTGCGACCCACTTGGACACGTACTCGATGTTGTCGCCGTCGCCGATGGCGATGAGCTTCTGGGTGAGCACGTCGGTGCATCCGTGGCCCCGTTTGGAGACGTCGATGGCATCGGCGATGATCTGCTTCGCCAGCGCGTGCGTCATGCCGCGGGCCGACTCGTCGAGGGTGATCTTGAGGAGGAGCCACACGGTCGGCTGCGGGCCGCTGTGGTCCTTGACCTCGATGGTGCCGAGGCCCGGGATGCGGCGGGACAGCGTACTGTCTGTACTGGTCATGGGTATGACCTTCTCTCTGTGAACAACTGCTGAATGTAGCTGGACCCCGTAAGAATAACAAATTAATCTGCTTTTGGCAACATATATGTTAGAATGTCAATAATGACAAGTGAACTACATCCAGACAGAGATTACAGCCCCGAAGGGGAGCATGGTTTTGAGTTCCGGCTATTGCTCGGATTTATCCGGAGCAAGTTTATTAATGCCCGGCACAAGCAGCAGACTGTCAGTGAAGCGCGCTTCCATATGTATCTGATATCTGATGAAATTCCGAACACGCTGATCGGGCATTTTGCGCTGGCTGACAAGACGACTGCCCGCAACTTATTACGGATGGATCCCGCTGAAACGCTAGAGCTCGGCGTCCCGCTGACCTTCGAGCGTGATGGTACACCCGCCCCCGAAACGAACGGGCCTGAGAATGACTACTTTTTGATATTTCAGCATGTCGAAGGCATGAGCCGCCAGATAATTATCAATCAGGAGTCTGCCGAAGAACTTCTTTTTGGCGAAGACCCGATGGTGCCCGACCTCCTGAAAAAAATCGACACCTATTCTATCGTCCCAATCCGCCTCAGCGAGTAGGATGGGCTTGACGGGACTCCTAGCACTCAATTATTATGAGTGCTAGGAGTTAGCACTCTCTATACCATAGTGCTAAAGCAGAGACAGTTAAAAGGAGGAGTACTATATGGGTGCAAATATTCAACCACTCGCTGATTACGTCGTGGCACAGGCCGAAGAAGCTGCCAGCAAGACGGCCAGCGGATTATATCTGCCGGACAACGCCAAGGAGAAGCCGAAGACTGCCAAAGTCGTGGCTGTCGGCAAAGAAGCCAAGCAGGTTCGTGTCGGCGACCGGATCATTTATAAAAGCTACAGTACGACAGATATAAAAATCGGCTCGGAAGAGTACATGCTGGTCAAAGAAGAAGATATCTTAGCGACGGTCAAATGATTATGTTATTTGCTACTGCCGGATTAGGTGAGATGTCGGACATGGAATCGAGCATTCTCGGCGCGGTAGCAGGCTTTATGGTGATTTCCGGACTGGCGGTCTTAGCCGTCGTAGTGGTACGAGAAATGAATAAGTTTATGAAACAGAGGAGAAAATAGATGGCTAAAAAAGTATTTTATGACGATGACGCCCGACGGCGTGTACTCGGCGGGGCACAGATTCTGTATGACGCAGTCAAAACGACGATGGGTCCGAAGGGGCGTAACGTGGTCATCAGCAAATCATATGGCTCGCCGACGGTGACTCACGATGGCGTGACGGTTGCTAAAGGTGTCGAGATCGCTGATGTCGACGATGAGACACTGGGATACAAAGTCGGCGCGGAGCTTATCAAGCAGGTTGCCAGCAAGATGAACGACACGGCCGGCGACGGTACGACGACTGTGACTGTGCTGACCTATCACATCCTGAACGAGGCTAATAAGCTGATCGCTGCCGGCCACAACCCGATATTGCTGCGCAAAGGGCTGGAAGCTGCTGCCAGCGAAGTTATCGCCAAGCTTGAGACATTGGCTGAGGATATCAAAGGCAAGAAGAGCCGGGTAGCGGAAGTCGCGACTATCTCGGCCGGTGACGCCGCTATCGGTGAGCTGATCGCTGATGTCATGGACGCAGTCGGCCGCGACGGCATCGTGACCGTCGAAGAGGGCCAGGGGCTGCTACTGGAGAAGGAAATCGTCGAGGGCTTTACCTTTGACCGCGGATTTGTCAGCCCGTACATGGTTACTGACACGGCCCGCATGGAAGCTGTCTATGACAAGCCGGCCATCGTCATTACTGACAAGAAAATCTCCAGTGTTCAGGAATTCCTGCCATTACTCGAGAAGTTAGCTCAGGCCGGTAAGAAAGACCTGGTGCTGATCGCCGAAGATGTCGAAGGCGAAGCTCTCGGTACGCTGGTGTTGAACCGCCTGAAGGGTGTCTTCAACACGGTTGCTATCAAAGCGCCGTCATTCGGGGATCGCCGCAAGGACATCCTGAACGACATCGCCATCCTGACTGGTGCAACCGTCGTCAGCGACGACCAGGGCAATACATTCGAGAACGTTGGTCTTGAGGTCGTCGGTACGGCCCGCCGCGTCATTGTCGCCAAGGACGAGACAACTATCATCGAAGGCGGTGGTACGCCAACTGAGCTGGATGCCCGCATCAAGCAGATTACGGCCCAGGCCGATGCTGCCAGCAGTGAATATGACAAGGAGAACCTGGAGAAGCGCCGGGCTGCGCTCAGTGGCAAAGTCGCTGTCATCAAAGTCGGCGGTGCGACTGAGACTGAGATTGAAGAGAAGAAGTTCCGCGTCGATGACGCTGTCCATGCTGTCAAGGCGGCTCTGGCTGAAGGTATCGTGCCGGGCGGTGGCGTAACGCTGATTAACCTGAGCAGCAGTGTCAGTTTCAAAGACATGTCAGTCGGCGATGACGAGGTGGCTGTTACCGCAGGCAAGCATTTGCTCATCAAGGCACTGGAACAACCGTTCCGGATCCTGATTGCTAACTCCGGCCTGAATGCTGATGAGTGGCTGCCGCTGGTCCGTAAGGCCAAATCGGGGCAGGGAGTCAATGTTAATGACCCATCGAAACTGGTTGACCTGAAATCGGTCGGTGTTGTTGACCCTGTGATGGTGACCCGTAAGGCGATTGAGAACGCTGTTTCCATCGCTGGAACCTCTATGACGATGGGCGCTCTCGTCGTCGATGTACCTGAAAAGGCATCGGCCGCTCCTGATATGAGCGGTATGGGTGGCATGGGCGGGATGATGTAACAGAGGTAATGAGACACCCGCCAGCAATCCGGTTAATCCTGAGACTGCACATGTCAGCACTCATGCCTTTGGAGTCAAGTGGGTTGCCACGAAGCTGCAGAGAGCCAGAAACATTCTTTTTGAGTAGGCTCCCGCCCTCGCTGAGCGATGTTAACTGACCTTTGAACCGCCGTAGGCGCTGGAGCCGTAACCGCTGCTGACTTGTTTCTTGCTGGTAGCCGAGGCTCCTCCAAGTAGTTTCAGGATTGAACCGAAGCCCATGACGGTGGCAGCGCCGAAACCAAGGGTTGCCATAAACTCTTTTCGTGTCATCTCCTTCTGGAGGAGCGTCTGGACATTTTTGTGCATAGTGACCTTTGTGTATTATTTTTGTTTTAGGTTTGTGCTTGAATTATAGCACTATGGGCATGCCAGTCAATGGCTGCTTAATACATCGACCGTGGCGCTTGGCGGTTGCCGCTGAAGCCGTCAATGTATTGCCGGGGGCGGTAATTTGGTTGGCCTGACTGTATCTGCGACGCGGCCGGACCGGCTGCATTATGTACGATGGGAACAGTTACCAGCGTCAGGGGCACTGGTGTATGCTGCAAACTCGCAATAACACCCGATGGGTGGTCGGCGAGCTCTTCGGCCTGCTGCCAGACCTTCTGGGCATCCGACAGTCGGGTCAGTCGTTCGGCCTGGATCTCGGCGTCACGACTACGCATAGCCAGGACTTTCGGAGAATAACGCGGCCGGTTGATAACGGCGATCATGATGATACCGACCTGATACATCAGTATCATGGGGCCAGCCAGCATCAGCTGGTCAACAACATTGGGAGTTGGGTTCATAATGACGGCCAGTACGAAGGCGCAGAGAATCATCCAGCGTTCCTGCTTGAATAACTGAGACGGCTTGAGCGGCTTGATACGGTTGATAAAAATCATCACCAGCGGCACCTGGAACAGCAGGGCGGCCCCGAACATATACATGGTTACGAATGACATGTATGACTGGATGGCGATCAGCGGGTGGATCTGTGAGGTCGTAAACTGATGTAACAAGAAGTGCAGCGTCGCCGGCATACCGGCGTAATAGCCGAAGGCCATGCCGGCAATTGCTAGAATAGCAGAGATAAAGCTACCGCCAAGCGCGAACCGGACGGAATCCCGTCCCAGCAGCGGCTCGATGTATTTCAGCATCTGGTAGATAATAACCGGCAAACTGCAAATAATCCCGGTATATATACATACCCGAAATAAGAAATCCAGACCGCCCCCCGGTGAGGTATAAATCAAATTCTGGCCATGAGCCGGGCGCAGCAGAAAGGATACGATATACTGCTGTACGAAATAGGTGCCCGCGCCGAATGCAACGACAGAAACGGCGACATATGTCAGTCGCCGTTTTAATTCATAGAAATGCTCAAGAAAAGGGAGCTTTTTATCTGAACTACGCAGCTGTTTCGCTGTGCTTTTCGTTCTTGTCGTCTTTTTTCTCATCGGTGGTGCCGTTAAGACCCTTGCGTAATTCGTGTGCTGAATCACCTAAACTGCGAGCCAGCTCAGGAAGTTTCTTGCTTCCGAAGAGCAGGAGAACGATCGCTAAGATGATAAGCAGCTGTGGAGCGCCTAAATCCAAAAAGGCAAACTGTGATAACATAGTCATCCTTACTATTAATGCTTACTAATACCATGTACATGATATCATAAGCGTAAAGGAAGAAGTACGACAATATGCAAGCTTACTATTTTGCCAGTACATATGGTAGCGATCCATACGGTTCTGCTACGTATAATGGCGCCGCGCAGTCCGATGCTACGACGCAGTCTACAACTCCGACAGCGGGAGGTGGTATGCTGGCAAATACTGGCTTCGATGTGCTGCTGGCCGTCAGTCTGGCGTGTCTGATTATCTTCGTGGCGCTGCTCATCCGCTTCTGGAAACGTCCGCGGGGGCTGGCTCAGCCCACTTCCACTCACGGCAACGATACCGACAATACACATCGCAGCTGATATTCCGGCCGTTGGCCAGCAGGTAAGCTGTGAGTTTATAAAGCTTGTGCTTCATCTACAAATATTGCTTAATATACTAGGTAGTTGTATAATTGGGGGATTATGAAACTACGCAATCCGTTCAGATACAAAAATACTGACACGACGGCGATTCCAGAGGATCTGCAGCCGTATTATTCGGGAGAACAGTCCGGCATCCGACGCTGGGTCGGTCCAATCTTACGTGGCCTGCTCCTGCTTATACTGCTCGTGATTCTCGTCTGGGGTGGTATCTGGTTGGTGCACCATTTCACGACCAAGGATACATCAAACAAGAACAATGGACAGACCTCCAGTCAAAGCACGACCAAGTCATCTGGATCGGCTCCCAAGTCGGCTCCCAAGACTAGTGACACCCCAAAGCCAAGTACTCCGACCACGCCTTCTGATAACGCGCCAGCAACAACACCGGCACCGGCCGCCGCTCCACCGGCAGGAGCCCCAGCATCCGGGACTGCTTCCGGTACGACACCGACTCCAGCTCCAGCATCGCCAGATGCGGCTGCAGATGGCTCGGCTACAGCGGGCAAGGGAGAAGGCGAGCCGCTGACTAACACCGGCCCTGGCGACGTTGTTGCCTTGTTTGCAGTTACAACTGTTGCTGGCACATTATTCTACCGTTTCTATCTCATCCGTTCACTTCGCGGTACTGACAAATAGGCTCACAGCGCGGCGGTGCATACGTTAAAAATCAGCTGAATCCAGCTGATTTTTAACGAGCTGCTGCCAGCCTTGAGACTGAGGCCTGGGTTAGGCCTGGGCGGCGTGCTGCGTGAAGTAATTGATCTCATTGACAATGTCGAGGAGAGCCTGGGCGCGCTCTTTTTCGTTGGCTATCTGCTTGGCCGCATCATAAGCAGCCCGGACAAGACTATGGTTGTCGGAAGCCTGGATCATCATCATGGTTGTCCGGAATTGTTCTTCCGGTGTCTGGTCGAGCTGTCCGACAAGCGGAGTCAAAGCTTCGAGGGCTTCCTGCTTGATGTCGAGCAGGTCATCGGTAGCGATTGGAGCTGCCGTATTGGCTGCCGCCACAGGAGTCGGTACGAAACCACCAAGGGCACTCGCATCGCCGCTTGCCTGGCCATCATCCTGGTGGGTTACTTGACCCTCGTCGTTCTGTGGTGCAGGTGCTTCATAAGCAGCCTGGTTGTTATCATTAGTATCGTCTTGTGTGTCGTCCTGCCCAAACATTCTATGTCCCCCCGTCAAATGTCAGCTGCCGGGATGCATAACACCCACTCCCACATACTGAAATTCGAATAAATAAATTAATTCGATATACAATATTAATGATACCAAAGTTTACTGATAAGCAATAGCCGTTTGGAGGAATACAATGCTTGACGATCTCAAAATGATTCATGACAGGGACAAAGAAGACGCGCTCGGCGTAGCTGAGAAGCAGTGGATGCAACTGCAGTATGTCTACGACGTGGAATTGCCAACATTCCGGGATATTACCAACATTGTGGTCGGCGGCATGGGCGGCTCGGCATTTCCGGCGGTCTTTCTGCGTTCTTGGCCCGGTACTGACGTGCCGCTGGAAGTCGTCCGTGACTATGACCTGCCAGCCTACGTCGATGAGTTTACCCTGTTTATATCCTCCAGCTATTCTGGTAACACCGAAGAGACGCTGTCGGCGCTGCACGAGGCAGAGGCCCGCGATGCCCAGATCGTCGTCCTGGCGGCCGGCGGTAAGCTGGCTGAGTATGCTACCGAAAAGGGCTATCCGCTGTTTACGATTCCTGGCGGCATCCAGCCCCGGATGTCTTCATTTTATTTCCTGGCAGCCCTGGTGCAGCTCTTCGAAGCTGCCGGTCTGGTGCCGGAAGGCAGCACTGCTGAACTGAGTGAGACCGGTGATTGGCTCAAGGACCAGGTGACTGCCTGGCGTCCGGACGTCGTGACGACTAAGAACGATGCTAAGCAGCTGGCCCAGGAGCTGATGGGCAAGTCAGTCGTCGTCTACAGCGGTCCGAAATTATTCCCGGCAGCCAACAAATGGAAGATCTGTACCAATGAGAACGCCAAGACCATCGCCTGGGTTAATCAATACCCGGAATTCAACCACAATGAATTCATCGGTTGGTCAAGCCATCCAGTTGATAAGCCCTATGCTGTCATCGAGATCCGCAGTAATCTGGAGCACGAACGTATCCAGAAGCGTTTTATCGTCAGTGAGCGGCTGTTATCCGGCCTGCGCCCGGCGCCCCATGTCGTCGTACCGCTTGGCGACAGTCTGCTCAAGCAGCTGGTCTGGACATCGAACTATAGCGATTTCACCAGCCTGTACCTGGCACTGCTGAACGGACTCGATCCGACGCCGGTTGATCTGGTGGAGAAACTGAAGGTTGAACTCAATAAATAAGAGACAATAAAGAGCCTGCCAGGAGTAAACCTGCACGGGGCATAATTGAGCACATAAGCTTTATTTCAGCCGAATTGCTATAATAGGTGCATATGGTCGAGGTAAAACGACAATGGCCACATTTAAGCGGCACCTTACTGCTCACATCTCTGACGAGTCTCGGGCTGTTCGTGGCCGGTGCGATACGTAATCAGAACTACGATTACAGTTACATGGTCTGGAATCTGTTCCTGGCCTGGCTACCTCTGTTACTGGTGGTCTGGCTGCTACGCACGTTGCGGCAGAAACGCTGGTCGAGCTGGCAGGGGATTACCCTCAGTGTGCTGTGGCTCGGGTTCCTGCCGAACAGCTTCTATATGGTGACGGACTATATACATCTGCAGGACGCGCCGCGTATCGACGTACTGTACGACGCTGTCATGCTGACAGCTTTCGTTGCCACTGGTCTGGTGCTCGGGTTCATCAGCCTGTATCTCTTCCACAGTGAGCTGCGGAAACGCGTGCCGGCGGTTGTTGCTGCCCGCGTCGTCGGCATCATCCTGCTGCTCTGCAGTTTTGCTATTTACCTCGGCCGCGACCTGCGTTGGAATACCTGGGATCTGTTCATCAACCCGGCCGGAATACTATTCGATGTCTCCGACAGGCTGATCAGTCCCCGTGAGCATCCCCAGATGTTCGTCACAATATTGTCGTTCTTTGTGCTGCTCGGTATGCTGTATTACCTGATCTGGAATATCATCCACACACTGCGCCCGGCTTCCCGCCGCTAACTTGGCCAGACCTCTGTTATACTTAGTCTGATGAAACAAGAACTAGAACAAGCAGTCTTTCGAAGTGTATCTGAAGCATTTGGTGTTCAAACCAACATCGAGCTGTCGCGTCCCGATGCCAAATTCGGTGATTATGCGACCAATGCCGCTCTGCAATTATCCAAACAGCTCGGCCGTAATCCGCGCGAAATCGCCGAAGAATTAGCTGCGCTGCTGCGGACGGAGTTAGCTGAGACGGTGGCTGAGGTGACTATCGCCGGACCGGGCTTTATCAATCTAAAGCTGACAGACGCCGCGCTGGCCAAGGCAGCTCAGGCTACGCCGGCCCAGAGTCTCGCCGGCCAGACGGTGATTGCTGAATACTCTGACCCGAATCCGTTCAAACCACTGCACGCCGGACATCTCTACACGACGCTGGTCGGCGATACCATCGCCCGTCTGGTCGAGAATGCCGGAGCTCATGTGGTGCGCATCAATTACGGCGGTGATGTCGGCCTACATGCTGGCAAAAGCCTGTGGTCGATCCTGCAATTTCTCGGCGGTGAAGTTCCCGAGAAACTTGCTGCAGTTCCCGAGGTCGACCGTCCTGCCTGGCTAGGCAGCCGCTACGTCGAGGGTAATACGGCCTATGAAACAGATGAAGCTGCCAAAGCTGCCATCGTCGAGACGAATAAGCGGATTTATGAGATTCATGCCAGTGGTGACCACGACTCGGCCTTCGCGCAGATCTATTGGACAACCCGCCAGTGGAGCTATGATTACTTCGCGGTGCTCTATAACCAACTACAGGTTACCCCGTTTGACCGTTATATCCCGGAGAGCGAAGTCACGCCGCTTGGCCTGGAAACAGTCAAAGCCCAGCTGGCTCGTGGCGTATATCAGGAGAGCGACGGAGCCGTCATCTTCGACGGTGAAGCCGTCGGGCTGCACACCCGTGTCTTCATCAATTCCGCCGGCCTGCCGACCTACGAGACCAAAGATGTCGGCCTACTGCTGACGAAGTGGCGCGATTACCATTTTGACACCTCTATCGTCATTACTGCCAACGAGCAGGCGCAGTACATGCAGGTCATGCTGGCCAGTGTTGCACAGTTTGAACCCGAACCGGCCCGCCGCACCCACCACCTGACACACGGTATCGTCAAAATGCAGGGTGGAGTCAAGATCAGCTCCCGGAAGGGTAACGGCATCACTGCTCTGGAGATCCTGGAGTCAGCCCGCCAGGCTGGCGCTGCAACCGGTAACAATTCATCCGAAGAAACCATCCTGGCAGCCATCAAATATGCCTTTGCCAAGAACCGTATCGGCGGCGACATCGTCTATGATCCCAAGGAATCAATCGCCCTGGAAGGCAACAGCGGCCCGTATCTGCAGTATGCCCACGCCCGAGCCCGAAGTATAGTAGCCAAAGCACCGCAAGCCGATCCTACCACCGACCTAACGGTAGCCCAGCAGCTCCAGCCTGACGAGCGTACTCTGCTACGCAAAATCAGCGAATATGCCGAAGCCGTCGACAAAGGTGTCGCCGAACTGATGCCGCATTACATCTGTACCTATCTCTACGAATTGGCGCAGACCTTCAACCGCTTCTACGAAAAGAACCGGGTGATGGGTGACGACCGCCAGGCGCTGCGACTGCAGCTGGTCGAGCACTACGCTGACACCCTCAAGGCCGGCCTCGAAATCCTCGGCATTTCCGCACCTGACCGCATGTAGTCACACAATACTATTGCAATAATATGAAGCTTATGCTATATTACTGGATAGGTTTTTAAAACAAAAAACTAAAAACCAAACGAACACAAAAACCACCAAAACAAAATAATACAAAAGATCGAGTGCTTCATGACCCAAGGTTCAGCCCAGTCACAAACTCCCAGCTCAGCCCCCAAGCCTGTGGCACTCAAAGAAACTATCATGACTCCGGACGGGCAGGTGGTGCAGATTACTACAAAACCTGCGCCCACTCCCAAAGGTATGCCTTCACTTCCCGTGAATGCCAAAACCCGCAAGCGTCACAGCCAAACTGTGGCCGCCCTGCTCAATAGCGATGACCTCGTCAAAGATCAGGTGAACGGTTTTGTAAACTTTATCCGTGAGCATGCTGTTGTCGGTCTGGCTGTCGGTTTTATCATCGGCACCCAGGCCCAGACGGTAATCAAACAGTTGGTGACCAGCTTTATCGACCCGGTCATCCAGTTACTTTTCGGCGGGGTCCAGCTCAGCGAGCGAAAAGTAACCCTCCATCTCTTCACAAACCAGGCCGACTTTGCCTACGGTGCGATGATTTATGCTTTCATCAACCTGTTTGCGGTCCTGGTGACGATTTATATACTGATAAAACTCTTCAAGCTTGATAAACTTGATAAGCCCAATTCATAAAAAGCCGTCAGACTGCCATTCCTGAGCATAGCTGGCGATCGTGGCGTTAACGGAGGTTTTACGATGGATTCTGCAACTGCCAAATCGATGTCCGAAGACGATTGGAAGCAAAAACTGACACCGGAGCAGTACCACGTACTGCGCGAACGCGGCACCGAAGTGCCGGGTACGGGGCAGCTCCTGCATAACGATGAAACCGGCGAATACTCCTGCGCTGCCTGCGGGTCAGTGCTGTTCAAGAGCGACGACAAATACGATTCGACAATTCCCGGCCTGATCGGCTGGCCCAGCTTCGCCGACGCTGCCACGCTTGGGAACAGTCTGACCGTCGAACTGCGTGACGACAACAGCATGGGCATGCATCGCACCGAAGCCGTCTGCAAGACCTGCGGTGGCCACCTCGGCCATCTATTCCCGGACGATTCCAGCCCGACGGGGCAGCATTATTGCATCAATTCCGCCTCGCTCGACTTTAAGAAGTCCGCTTAGCTCTGTGGTACGTACGGTATGAAGATTGAGATTGGCTGCGAGGTAACCAGTGATTTGGCACCATCGTCTGCCCGGGTTATGAAGACTTGGGCCCAGTGGCCGCCCGAGAAGAATGGCTGAGTGGAAGTTACTTGGGTCCAGCGCCGGCCGTTCTGAGATGAGAAGGGCTGATTCGTTCCGGCACAACCGGTGATATAACCCTGGTCGTCCATCGACAGCTCAACGACGTGAATGAAATAGTTGCCGCGGGGCAGCTTAACGGTCGCGATTGCTTTGACATTGCCGAATCCGAGGCTATTGCCGTCGGCATCTTTCATGACCTCGACGGTCGGACTGTAGGTTTTGACTTGGACACTGCCGACTGCCATGCCGGTCAGGGGGCCGCTGGAATCCTGCGTACAACCGGCCTGGCTGAGGGCCAGCTCAAATGTGCGGGTATCTACGACGTGCGCCTTGACACGGCTAGTGGTTGTGCTGTGGGATTCGTATCGTGCGACAGAAGTTCCTGTCATAGGGGAAGCTGCCACCGTGGCTGAGGTGGTTACGCCAATGACGAGGCTTACTACGAGTGCTAGAATTACTTTACCGATCATGATTATGTTCCTTTGACTTTATCGTTCACTTTATACTGTTCCACACCTGTTTGTATAACCTGTATAATACCACGAAATATAATAAAGTCAATAGTAAACTTCAGCAGATCGGTGCTTTTGGCGGTCAGGGAATACTCGCATCGCGGCGGCCGCCAACAGCGGAGCCGGCGGCGAAGCGGTCGAGCTGCGCGAAGACAACACCCTTGGCATGCACCGCACCGAGGCCATCTGTACCAACTGCGGTGGCCACCTCGGCCATCTATTCCCGGATGAGAGCAGCCCGACGAGCCAGCATTACTGTGTCAATTCCGTGGCGCTCGATTTCAAGCCGAAACCATAGCCCAACTGTCCGGCCAAGGGTAGAAGCGATTAACTGATGTTGATACTGCTCATGTATAATTACTCACAGTAGTGAGCAGTATCAACATGGCCAGGAAATTTATTACCAACCTCTATCTGAAATCACACATACGATGGCGCCAAGCCGGTGCCTGGTGGCGGCGCAATGACAAGCGCTATGGCTGGCCCTGGCGGCTGGCAAACGGGCTGGTCATCGCCGTTGTCGTCTTCAGTGCGGCTGCGCCACTGTTGCAGCATATCCTCGAAGCGCACCGCTATCAACTCAGCGATGCCGCCCTGAGCCTGGTCGGTAAGACGGATCCGAAGCTGACGAAGCAACTGACGTATGACGCCGCAGCCAGCATGTATCACTTCAACCAGTCGGCTATCAAACCGGACGACGGCACGAATCCGATGGCTAATCTCAAACAGCAGGTTGGTACGGCCAGTGGCTCGGACAAGGATAAAAGCCTGTATGCGCTGGATATACCGCAGGACGCCAGCCAGGGTGTGACGTACCACGACATTAATTCGCAGCTTAGTTTCCAGCTGACGCCGCAGTTCGACGTCGGCCTCGGCCAGGCAGTGCAGGGACGGCTGCTTTATCCGCTGGCAGACAAGGTGCAGGCCGTGTACAGCCTGAAGAATAATGGCCTCAAAGAGGATATCGTCGTACCGAAAGCCGTCAATAACACCATGTCGTATAGCTATACGCTGAATCTGCCCAAAACGCTTGAGGCGAGGTCGCTGCCCGACGGCTCGGGCGGTATCGGCATCTATGGTGCGAATCCGTCGCTATTCGGCGACATCAGTTACGGAAGTCCCAATGATCAGGCGCTGGTACAGAAGGCCCGTGAAAGCGGCGAGAAAAATTATCTGGTATTCGGTCTGCCGGCACCAGTAATAAAGGTAGCTGCCGGCAGCCAGCCGGCTGGTGCGACAGCCCGGTTTGAGCTGCGCGGCGATGGCTCTACAAAGACACTCCGCGTAGTTGCTGAAGGGTTGGATAGTATCGGGGAACCGTTCACGATTGACCCGAGCGTGGTGGTTAGTTCGACCAGTGAACTCCAGGGCGGCAGCAACAACGAGGGCAATATAAGCTTTGGTACATCCGGGCAGGTAACCCGTGATCAGGTAAGCGGTGGCGGCACGTCCGCTAACTGGACAACGAACACAGATACTGGGGCCAGCAGGCCAGGGGTGTATGCTGGCGGTGCAGCTGCATATAACGGCTATCTGTATACCTATGCCAGGCAATATACGAACGCGACGTGGCATGTATATTATGCGCCTCTCAATACGAACGGCAGCCTCGGAGCATGGGTGCAAGGATCATCCGATCCGGCGGATGAGAGACTATACCCAGGTATGGTCATATATAACGGTTATGTATATTTGTATGGAGGAAGTCAGGGAGGGTCGAATGTCGTCTTTAATACCGTGACCTATGCTGCGATTTCCAGTAGTGATGGATCGATGGGCAACTGGACGATATCTCCGAATACTATGCAATATGGTGTCTGCCGGTTAGGATATGCGGTTGCGAACGGCTATTTATATGCAACAGGGGGAGACACTGTGGCCACAGGCAATGTATGTAGTAATACAGGGACGCCATCAAACTATGTGCAGTACGCTGCACTGAACGGTGACGGTTCGGTCGGTACCTGGGGCACGACGACGACGTTTACGACAGCCCGTATGGACCCGGGCACAGTGACTTATAACAACTTTATTTATGTATACCAAGGGACGATTGATGGATCCACCGGCCCGCAGGATTTCCAATATGCACCCCTCAACAGCGACGGTACGGTCGGTGCTTGGATAACGGCTAGCGTCACTTCGCCAGGGATGTTTTACCGCTTCGGAATTGCTGTCAGTAATGGCTATCTATATATGATAGGCGGTGGGGGCGGTAGCACTACTAACACGGTCCGCTATATACAACTAAACAATGATGGATCGCCGGCAGTCTCGGGCTGGAAATTATCGGTCGGTACAATGGCGACCGCAACGTGGGGTAGCGCAACGGCGGTGTATAATGGGTATCTCTATGCCTACGCTGGCGTCAATTCCACCGGTACCCCCATTACTTCGACGCAGTACAGTAAGATTGACCCGGCAGGCAAGAATAATAAGTTCAGCACCAGCGGTAACACGGCATTGACGAACGTCAGGGCCTTTTCGGCCGGTGTCGCCTACAACGGCTACGCCTATGTACTGGGTGGCAACAATTCAACGGTTGTCGCTAACGGCGCCGGCGTTGGCTATAATGACACGCTGTATGCCCCGATAAATAGTGATGGAACTGTCGGCAGCTGGACTGCCACGAGTACGTTCGTCTCGGCAGCCAGGCGCAATGCCGGGGCAGCTATCGCCTATAACGGCTTCATGTATTACCTGGGTGGAAATGCCAGTAATGGTTCAAACTCCACAGAGGTACAATATACAGCGATTAATAGTAACGGTAGTCTCGGCACCTGGGCCGACACGACAGTCTTGCCGGCTGGTCGGTTTGTTGAGATGGTCTGGACCTACAACGGCCGGATGTATATGGCCGGCGGCTTCCACGGTGGTGCGTCTACAGCCTGTAATGCCGTCTCCAGCACCTACTGTACTGACGTCCAGATGGCCACTATAAACAGTAACGGCACGCTCGGTACCTGGTCTGCCCAGGCAGCGATGCCGACAGCTATGAGCGGGTCAGCGACCGCTACTCGAGGACAGCATGTCTACCTCGTGGGTGGTGATGGTGGCGGCGGTTCGACAGCTGTCTATCAGGCGTCTATGGATGCGAGCACCGGTGCAATAAGTTCGTGGAATACGCTACAGTCACTGCCCGCGACCCGTACGGGAGCGATTGGTGGCATTGCGAACGGCTATCTGTATGCATATGGGAATACCACTGGCCGCGCGGGAACCGATGGTGGAGTATATGTGAGGTTGAATGATGACGGGACATTCCCAACTGATAGTGGCTGCGGTGCCCGGTTCTGTACGACCAACCTGATGACAGTTACGATGGGAACACGCGCCGGATTTATATACAAGGGAACGATGTACGCCATGGGTGGTGCTGATGCCACTGCAGCATCGACCGTCGTTGAGACTTCCGCTATTAATAATGGCGGTTCCGGGGTTGTCGGCACATGGAATACAACAACCAGTATCGCAACTGCCCGGTTCAAACACGCCACCGTCGCCTCCAACGGCTATCTCTACGTGCTCGGCGGCAGCAACGGCAGCGCACTGAGTGACGTCTCATACGCTCCTATCAACACTGACGGTACTGTCGGCACCTGGGCTACAACCATGAGCCTGCCTGTTGCCCGGTATTTTGAAGCAGCAGTCGCTTCTAATGGTTATATGTACGTATTGGGTGGCTCGCACGACACGACTGACACACAGTGTAATGGGTCATCATCGCAGTATTGTAACGATGTTTCCTATGCCCCGATTAATGCGAATGGCACTCTTGGCAGCTGGACCTCGACAACTAGCTTTACGACGGCGCGTTTTTCTACCCAGGCCTTCGCCTATAACAGCTATATGTACATCCTGGGCGGCGCAACCAGCAGCAGTGTCTCAACTAATGATGTCCAATATGCGCCAATCAACAGCAACGGAACTGTTGGCACCTGGACCGCGACGACGACCTTCACCACCGGACGCAATGGTCTCAGTGCCGTCGCCTACAACGGCTACGCCTATGTACTGGGTGGCAACGATAACTCTACGACCTATAACGATGTCCAAAGCGCACCGATCATCAGTGATGGCACGATAGGCACCTGGACGGCTGTACTTAGTTTCGTCGGTGCTCGGGTTAATGCTCAGGCAGCAGCCTATAATGGGTACCTCTATCTGATGGGTGGCACAGTAGCCGGCAGCGCATCGACAGATGTACAGTATGCCACCATTAACACGAACGGTACGCTGGGTGCCTGGAGTACGACGACAAATTTTGCCACCGCCAGAAATTCGTTTGGCGCGGCGGTTTATAAAGGCTATCTGTATATTATGGCCGGAAATAGCTCTCCTCTCAGTGATGTCCAGTATGTACCGCTCGACAGTATGGCCCGGACGGGCCGGTACAGCAAACTGGTCGATCTGACGGGCGCCGCTAACATTACTGGTCTGACCTACAGTGGAGGCGTAGCGAGTCCGTCAGTTTCCGTTACCTTCAGAGCAGCCGGCGCTGACGGTGTTTTTGGCACCAGCGCCCGCGCTGACCAGATAAATGGCTTAGGTACCTGTGAGGGCACCAGTAACGTGACAAATGTCCGCTACCTGCTCGTCAGCATTGTGCTGGACGATTCGTATGGCCTGGCAACCTCCGGTGCATACTCTGATGTTGTGACGACACCGGCAAATGTGACTGATTTCACTATCAACTATAGTACGTCGCACCCCGATCCTAGTATCCGACTGAAGCTTGGCAAAACACTGCAAAACGGCGCACTCAGCGCACTGGATACCTGTAAGCCCTGATGACCAGCGCTTATTTGCATAATTGCGTATGTAAGTAATGTCCAGACAACCATACTTGCATCAAGCATAAGTATTGATGGTTATGAATGCCCGGGTTATAGTAAGTGTAAACGTCGAATAATCTCGTGAAGGGCCGATCGCCACGATGGACAGTGTTACCGTTACACCACAGAGGACTTTATGGAGACGTCTGCAACGTCACCGCAAGATCTTAGCGGTACTCGTACTTACTTTTGTAGTCGGCAGCATCGCCGCCCTCGGTGCGCATCAGTTCCATGTGAGCCACGCGGCGACTCCCAGCATAACAATACCGGATACGGCATACGCTATTCCAGCAGGTGCGGTCTTCATGGCGGCCAATGGTAACGATACAAACCCGGGTACCCAGAGCGCACCTGTTAAGACATTAGTTCGGGCTTACGCAGTCACGCCGAGCGGCGGCACACTGGTTATCCGCGGTGGCACCTACCGCGATGGTACGACAACCCGGATCAGCAAAACCATCACTATCCAACCATATCCACATGAACAGGTGTGGTTCGATGGCATGGATGTCCCGACTGGCTGGACAAGCGCCAGCAATAATCAGTGGACCTTGAACTGGAGTACGCCGAGCTACTGTAACGGGCATTATTACGACACGGCTTTCCGCTCGCAGACTGCCAATGGACCATGTACCTATTATGATCAGTATGGTGATACCTCGAACCCGCTGTCGCCGGATCCGCAGATGGTGTACATCGACGGAATGTATATTCATGAAGTTGCTACAGCCGCCGAAGCGGTCGGCAACAACTTCTATTACAATCAGCCGGCCCACAGTATCGTGCTCGGAACGAATCCGGCAGGGCATGTGGTAGAAGTAACTGCCCGGCCGACAGCAATATTTATCGAAGGAGGTCCGGGGAGTGTCACAATCCGGGGCATAGGCTTCGCTCATTATGCTTCTGACAATTTTGCCGACGCGGCCGGCCATGGAGCCGTCATTGTCAACTCACCGAACTCGACATTTGAGAATGACGTGTTCGCGGAAAACGCAGGTGCCGGACTGCAGTTTGCGGATCCTCGGAACGGCGTTATCCGTGGTGTTTATTTCTGGCATAATGGAGCCAACGGCATCGATGCCAACGGACATCAGAAATCACCCGGGATAACCGATAATTTGCTCATGGAGAACAATGTTTTTGACGGAAATAATGCCGAGAGATTCGGAGTTGGCTGCAGTTATTCATGCGAGGCGTCCGGATCAAAATGGGCTCATATCGTAGGTGGCACGGTCAAAAACAATATCTTCAAAAACGGCATCGGCACGGCTCATGGCTGGTGGTGCGATATGGCATGTACGAATGTTAAGGTCGTCAATAACGCTTTTATGAATAACGGCGGAGACGGTGTGTTCTACGAGATCTCTGACACTGGCATCATTGCTTCGAACCTCATAGTGGGTAATGGGGTATATGGCATCAAGATGGGGTCGGCCAACACTAAGATTTATAATAATACCGTCGTCAGTAACGGAGTCGGAGCATTGGTATACGACGATAATCGGTCTGTAAATCACAACTGGGGAACGGACGCTGGACCGGATACGGTGAACGTAGATATGGCGAATAACATATTTTCCATGAATCGGGGCAATATCGTGCAGTCATGGCGCACCGACTCGACGTATGGACTGAATACTGGTCCGAACACCTTTTATTCAAATTATGATTACAACTCGTATTACCGGAGCGGCACGACGCCGTATGTCTCCGAATGGCGTGACGGGACGCAGTTCCTGTACAGCACGGTAGCTGCGCTGACGGCCGGCAAGGGGAAAGAGGTGCATGGTCAGGACATCACCAGCGGAAGTGATCCGTTCTTCATGAACGCCAGTGCTGGAGATTACCGCCTGCGTACTACCAGTGTAGCCTACAACACCGGTATGGCCTTGCCGGCTGATGTTGCCACTGCTCTTGGAATCGCTGCCAGTCCGGTCAGCCGCGGGGCTATGAACTGGCCGGGCCAACAACAAGCGAATGGCGGTGATGTCAATAACGACGGCCGCGTAAACGCATTGGACCTCAGTATTCTGATCAGCCACGACGGTCAGAATTTCGCGGCAGCTGATTTTAACCACGACGGTACGGTCGGCGCTGCCGATTTGGCGATATTACTAAGTAAATGGACCTGGTAATATGCGGCACCAGTTATAGCGACCGAGCCGGAAATTAGAATACTGTCAGGCATAAGGCTGTGGTCTTCCCGGCGCCAGCAGCGGTCTGGTCGTGGCTGCCAATAGCGGCGATAGCAACAAACAGCTTGATACGGTGAGTGAATTTGGTATTTCCAGCACGCAATTTGCCAGTATTATGGCCGAGTTATGGAATTTCCGGTTGATTACGCCCGGGTATATAAGAAGCAGTAGAAGATATTGAGCAAGCTGGCAGCACGCTTACGCGTCGGGAGAATGATACTTCTCGCCCCACTGGGCCATCTTTTTGAGGATCGGGACCAGATCTTCGCCTTTGGGGGTCAGGGAATATTCGCAGCGCGGCGGAATCTCAGAGAAGACACTCCTGCTGATGATGCCATGGGCTTCCAGATCGTCAAGCCGTTGTGACAGGGTGCGCGGGCTGATACCAACCAAAGAGCGTTCCAACTCACCAAAGCGTTTTGGACTGCTACAGAGGTCGCGGAGCAGTAGGGCAGTCCATTTGTTGCCGATGATTTCCATGGCACTGGCAATACAGCCGATGTGCGGTTCGATTGCTGACTGTAAAATTGGTGATACTGTAGATTTCATAGTTTACGTCTCTACTTTGCGCCTTCGTTTTACGCTTTACAATGTATAGTGACACGGTATATACTTTAGACTATACAAAGTATAGCACAATCGTACAGAATTGGGCAGAGAAGGGAAGACAGACATGAAACTCGGAATTATCGTCGGCAGCACGCGCCAGGGGCGCCAGACTATCAAAGAAGCCCTGTGGGTTGCCAATAATGCCAAGCAGCTCGAAGGCACAGAAGTCGAACTTATTGACCTCAAGGATTACCCGATGCCGTTCTTCGCAGAGGCTGTCAGTCCGCGATACAACCCGAGCCGCGTCGTCGATCCGACTGCCCAGAAATACCTCGATATACTGGCTGCTCAGGACGCCTATGTCTTCGTCACACCGGAATACAACCACTCCATCCCGGGTGTGCTCAAAAACTCGTTTGATTATCTCGACTGGCAGCTGGTCCACAAGCCAGCTGCTATAGTTTCCCATGGTGCAGTCGGTGGTGCCCGGGCAGCCATGCACCTCAAGGAGATCATTTCTGAAGGCAAAGCTTTGCCAATCTCGGAATTCGTTGCGCTGCACGGTGCCAGCGAAGCCATCGATGAGGAAGGCAACCTCTCGGAAGAGATGAAGGCTAACCCGTACGGCCCGCAGACTGCCCTGGACAACATGCTGGGAGAGCTGAAGTGGACCAGCGACGCCTTGAGTGCAGCCCGCGCCTCGGCCTAGTCCATTCAGAGTTATGCAAGACTGCCAGAGTAACTACAATCGGTGTACCATATACCTATGACAGCTGAAGTACCAGGCACTTCCGAACCATCCTCTGGTGATGACCAACCAGACTTATCTGTGGATCCTGCCGAGCGTTTGACGGAACTCGCTAGGTCCGGAATAACCAAAGCTACTCGTATGACCCTGTATCGTGTCAGTTACGAAGACTTACCAGATGGTCACGCCCTGGTAACCAGCCGCACTCAGCGTTTCGACGAAGAGGGTACTATGTATGCTGACGAGCAGAATTTTGAAGGCATCGTTCGGCGTCCGCCGCCGCATCAGGTATAATTACCGCCATGAGTGATAAAAACATGGTGCCGACGAAACTGCTTTGGGTTGATTTGGAAATGACCGGGCTTGACCCTCAGGGTGATGTCATCCTGGAAGTGGCCGCTGAGATTACTGATTTCAATTTTAAGACAATTGCCAGTTACGAGGCCCGTGTCAGCCAACCGCGCGACGTCGTGGTTGATCGCATGCAAAAAAATACCTGGTGGGCTGATTATCCCGAGAACAGAGATGATTTTGTCAGCAAACTTGACCAGGGCAAGACCAGTGAAGCCGTCGAGCAGGAGCTGATCGCGCTGGTACAGGAGCACTTTGGTAGCGAGCGGGCCGTACTGGCCGGCAACTCTATCTATAACGACCGCAAATTCATTGCCCAGTGTTGGCCGTCTTTGAACCTGAAGTTACACTACCGGATGCTCGACGTCAGCGCCTGGAAAGTCTTCATGCAGGGCCGCTACGCTGTTGATTTCGAGAAGACTAACGCCCATCGGGCTTTTGATGATATCCAGGCCTCGATAGCCGAACTGCAGCACTACCTCGAGTGGTTCAGCAAAGAACAATAGTGAAAAGTTCGCCCGAGTTCCGCCACGAATCAATTTTGTGTGGTTTGGAATTTCCAGAGACGCAGGCCATCGTCGCCGCCTGCCAGCATCGCACCATGGGCCGCCAGCGCAAGGGAAACTCGCCTCTGAACTTTGATTACAATATCTTACAACGCTTTCCCAAACGAGCAGTGCCGGAGTATAAGTTTCGAGTCTATCTCGTAAACGTCGGGCTCCTGACATCTGTACTGACAGAGTATGGCCAGGAACCGGCCGGTACGGTACGGCTGTACCCTGGACATGGTCTGAGCCCGGCGGCAGATGATGATATGAGAGCCGAAGAGGCAACCCACCGGACGACCGCAGTGGAACTGTCTGAGCAACTCGATAACGCGGTTGCCAACTACCATCTTAGTTTTAATGGCATATTATCCAAGCTGTTCGATGATTTCACTGACGAACCACCGGTCCAGGACAATACAGTCTGGTTCTAATACCAGCTCGCTACGCCGCCGTGCGATGAGCAGGTGCCGCTGTGGCTCTGCGAGTAGCTGGTAGTGCCATCACGGCAGGTCGCCGTCGGACTGTAGCCGTCGAGGCTTGCACTGCCGGAATTCGTCGGGCTGGGCACGGAGTTGCCGGCGGAGTTGGTATATGTCTGCGCGACATAGGTCCCGACCGAGGTAACTTTGGTGGTCGCCGGATAGATAATGGTTGTGACCGGGGCTCTCTGGCGGCCATTTGGGTAGCAGACCTTCTTACTGCCGGTGACGCCATAGGTACTGATCCGCGACGTGCCGGCCGCCAGTGTGCTGTCGTTCTTCGTCGTACTTGTGTAGGGAATTGATAAATACTGGCAGTCATAGGGGGTATCGGTGGACGACGATTGACTGGCCGGTGAGGGTGCCGGGGAACTGTCCGGGGTAGTCGTGACCGTCCGCGGCGTCGCAATTGCTGCTTTCGACGCGGTATTAGCCAGGTCGGTCGATTCGGCTGTCTGTGTTGCTGACGCATTGGTATTGTCCAGTGCGATGCTGGCTGTAGTCGTAGCTGGCTGGTGTGCAATGGCAGAAATCGCCAGGAAGCTGGCGATAACGAAGGCGGCTACAAAAATATTCTTGATGCTTTTCTTTGGTTTCGGCGCAGCCTTCGCTGCGGCCTGTAGCGGACGGGCCGGACGTGACCGCCGGGTGGCCTGGGTGGCTACATTGGGCTGCAACATCCAGCGCCGCCCATTATGCTCCTGCAGGCTACCTGTCACGCTGATAGCCGTGTAGTCGTGTAACTCGGCTTCTTTGATGGTGGTGGCTTTCCAGATGCAGACAACAGGGAAGTCGGCCGTCTGCAGCAGAGACTGGACAATGAACGTGCCGTCCCGCACGATTATCTTGGTTCGAACGACCTTCCCATGTACGGTCGTCAGCGTGTCTGATTGCCGATTCATTTGCTAGCGCACCACCTTATCTGTAAATTACTATACGCTTAAGCTTAAATTAAGCCAAGCGTCGACAAGCCAAAGAATATGCCGCAAAACCGGTCGGAGGCTATGACAATATGTCCGAACTCCATTACACTAGACTTGATGTTTATGTTAACGAAGCTCTCAAATCTAGCCAAAACAATGAAGTCGAACGACTTTATACGCCATAATGCTATCTATTTTATTGGCTCGCTGGCTATCTCGGCGCTCAACTACTTATATTATCCGGTGCTGGGCCGGTTGCTGCCGCTGGAATCGTTCGGCGAACTGCAGGTGCTCATCTCGTTGTTTACGCAGATGACGATATTCGTGACGGTGCTGACACTGGTATCCACCAATATCATCAGCAACGAAACAGATACAGATGTCGTCAACAAGACGGTCAGCGAGCTGGAGAAGATTACATTGTACGTCGGTTACGCCCTCATGGCGGTCGTCATCATACTGGCGCCGCATCTGCAGTCAGCACTGAAGTTCGAATCGGCCTGGCCGTTCATTATCATCGGGCTGGTTTTCCTGGCCGGGATAACCACCGGCTTCCGGACGGCCTATCTGCGGGGTAAGAGCGCCTTCCTGGGTGCGACGATCGCCGGGTTGTTAACTGCGGCTTCGAAGATTGCTGCTTCGGCGCTGCTGGTGCTGGCCGGCTACAAAACGTCCGGCGCAGCCGGCGGTATACTGGCGGCGCAGCTGATCGGCCTGGGATATGCAGCTTACAAGGCCCGCAAGCTCGGCTTCATCAAACATCGCTCCGGTGTCCGTCCGGATTGGGCATTGCTGCGGCCACAGGCCAGATATGCCGGGCTGGTGCTGTTCGTGTCGCTCGTCACGACGCTGCAATACAGTGCTGATGTCACGATTGTGAAATACCTGTTCTCGCCGGAAATTGCTGGGCAGTACGCTGGTATCGCGACTATCTCGCGGATCGTGCTGTTTCTGACCGGCTCGTTCTCTGTCGTGTTGCTGTCGGCGGTCAAAATCAACCGTCAGCCCCGGGACAACAGCAATCTGCTGATTCGGTCGCTGCTGATGACGCTGGCGCTTGGTGGCTCGGCAACGATTATATTTACATTCTTCCCGACACAGGTCATCCACCTGCTGTTCGGGGCAAAGTACGATGCCTTTGCACATCTGTTGCCGTTACTCAGCATCGCCATGCTGATGATGTCGCTGTCCAATCTCATCGCCAATTATCATATCGCACTGCGGCATTACCGGGTGATGTGGTTCGTCGGGATCGGGGCGCTGGTCACTGTTATTCTACTGCTGCTCGGCCACGGATCGCCGGACGCTGTCGTCCGCAGTCTGGCTATCGGCAGCGGCTCGATGCTGGCCGGGCTCCTGGGGTGGACTGGCTATAGAGCCGGATTTAAGTTACAGTAGTACTATGGGTAACGTATCATGGAGGGTATCGGCTTGGGAAGTTCTGTTATTTCAGTTGTCACACCCGTCTATAACGAGTCTGAGAACATACCACTTTTCTACGCCGAACTTCTGAAGGTTACGCGTGCGCTGGAGCACGATTTTGAACTAATATTTGTAGATGATGGTAGCTCTGACGATTCAGTCAAAGTAGTCGAATCGTTGGCCGCCGAAGTCAAAAACGTCGAGAACTTTGGCATCAAGCTGATTGAACTTTCCCGTAATTTCGGTAAAGAAATCGCCACCACCGCTGGTATCGAAGCCGCCCGCGGCGACGCCGTCATCATCCTCGATGCCGACTTACAGCATCCGATCGATATGATTCCCGCGTTTATCCGCAAATGGGAAAGAGGCTACGACGTCGTGGTCGGTGTCCGAGCCACGGACGGCCATTACAGTACCGTCAAAAAGGCCGGCTCAGAGCTGTTCTACAAGATCATGAACCGGATATCCGAGACGAAGCTCGTGCCGCATTCCACCGACTTCCGGCTGCTGGACCGCAAGGTCGTCGAGGCATTCCGGAGTTTCACGGAGCGCCAGCGCATTACCCGGGGGCTCATCGACTGGCTCGGGTTCAAACGCGGCTTTGTGCACTTCGAGACAGGGGAGCGCCTGCACGGCGAGCCGAGTTATAGCACGCGCAAGCTCGTCAAACTGGCGCTGAACAGCTTCACAGCGCACAGCTTGTTCCCACTACGGATTGCCGGCTATATGGGCGTCATATTTATGGTCGTCTTCGGAGCGCTTGGGCTGTTTACCTACATCGAAGTCTTCCTGGCGCACGACCCGATGGGTCTGCGTATAACCGGAACAGCACTTCTCGGCCTGCTGATGCTGTTTGCTATTGGTATCCTGCTGGCATGTCTCGGGCTTATCGCGCTGTACATAGCCAGTATCCATGGTGAAGTCATCAACCGGCCGCTGTACGTCGTCCGACAGAATAAGGAGTTATAGCTATGAACATACTCTGGTTTAGCTGGAAAGACATCACCCATCCGTTGTCAGGAGGTGCCGAAGTCGTTACCAATGAATTGGCAACCCGGCTGGTGCGGGATGGCCACGAAGTTACTTTAGTCACCGGTAGCTACAAAGGCGCCGCACCAACTGCGACTATCAATGGCTACAGCGTCATCCGGACTGGCAACCGCGTTAGCGTGTATTACAAAGCCTGGCAGTATTACCGCCAACATTTACGCGGCTGGGCCGACCTGGTGATAGACGAAGTCAATACCATACCATTCTTTGCGAAGTTCTATGCCGGCGAGCGGAATATTCTGTTCGTGCACATGCTGTGCCGGGAAATATGGTTCTACCAATTGCCGAAATGGCTCGGTTGGGTCGGCTATGTCATCGAACCGCTGTATATCCGGATGCTGTCTGACCGCAAGGTCATAACGGTGTCAGAAAGTACCCGGGCTGATCTGGTGCGGCACGGCTTCATACCAGAGAATGTCTCGATTATCTCTGAAGGTATCGAGATGGATCCAATCGCCGACCTAGGGTCGGTCAGTAAATATGATACGCCGGCTCTGCTAAGCCTCGGATCGGTGCGGCCGATGAAACGAACGCTCGACCAGGTGAAGGCCTTCGAGCTCGCCAAACGGGATATACCTGAGCTGAAACTCAAGCTAGCCGGTGACCACAACGGCAGTTATGGCAGCAAAGTCCTGGAACATATCCGCAACAGCCCCTTCGCAGCTGACATAGAAGTGCTCGGCCGGGTGAGCAAAGCCAAAAAGGTCGAACTTATGCAGAAATGCCACCTAATCATGGTAACTTCTGTCAAAGAGGGCTGGGGACTGATTGTTACTGAGGCGGCCAGCCAGGGTGCTCCAGCCGTTGTCTACGATGTCGATGGTCTGCGCGATAGCGTCCGGCACGGGGAGACGGGGCTGATCGCCGCCCGAAACACGCGTGAATCACTGGCTGCCATCATAATACGTACGCTCACAGATACCGATTTATATTCCAAACTGCGTCAGGGCGGCTGGAAATGGGGGAAGACGATTACATTTGATACGTCATACCGAAACTTCAAGGAGGGAATACAACTTGATGTCTAAACCGCTCGTCTCAGTCATAGTCCCTACCTATAATAGCACCCAGTTTCTGGACGCCTGCCTGAAGTCGATTGCCGACCAGACATACAAAAATATCGAACTGATTGTCGTCGACAATAATTCAAAGGATGACACTAAGGCAATCGCCAAGCGCTATACGGACAAGGTGTATAACCGGGGACCGGAGCGGTCAGCACAAGTAAATTACGGCGTCGAAATGGCAAAAGGGGAATACGTCTATAAGGTTGATTCGGATTTCGTGCTGGAATCTACTGTAATCGACGAGTGCATCAGCGAAATACAAAAAGGCTTTGATGCAATCGTCGTGCACAATTCACCAGACGTGAGTGTAAGCTGGATAGCCAAGATCCGAAAGTTCGAAGTAGATATGTATAAATATGACCTTACGCATTCGTCTGCGCGGTTTGTAAAAAAAGATGTCTACCTGGCAATTGGCGGATTTAACTCTGCGATAACTGCTGGTGAGGATTATGATTTTCAAAACAAACTGAACCGGCAGGGTTACAAAACAGGCTTTATACATGCCGAGGCTTTGCATCTCGGTGAACCAAGGAAGTTTTGGCCGCATATGAGGAAATATTATGAGTATGGTAAAGACTTTGTACATTATAGAGATGCCAATAAAGAAGAATCCAAAGAGCAGCTGGGCATTAAACGTAATGTCTACTTGAAGAACAGGAGTAAATTTGCACGACACCCATTGATTGGTGTTAGCTTTATCATCTATAACTCTTTTAAATTTAGCGCAGGCGGATTTGGTTTTTTGTTTGCGAAGTTGAGTCATAAATAAAGCATTTATGATTATTTCGAACCATACAATCACAACTAATGCGCAAAGCGAGTCAATATAACAAATGATTATTTACCATATTGAATTTGCGAAGACGGGTACCTCATTAAGTGGAGGTGAGGTTACGATGCTCGAGATAATAAAAGAATTCAGTAACCGAGGCCATCAAAATATACTCTTAACTACAGATAATGGACGTAAAGCATATAAAGCTTATCTGCCTGCCGATACCAAGGTAACTTATAAAATAATCAAATCTTTTAGAGCTGAACAGAGGTTAGGTGTTTTCTTATCGTACTTACATCGGATATATTTAGAGAATCAACTACTACGCACTCTTCATATAAATGATGAGGATCTAATAATATGCCATTCAGACTTTTTCCCGAACAGTATTGCAAATCGGAAAATGTTAAATATTAACCGAAGAGCTCATTCTGCTGCATTTCTACACATGCTGGCGCCAAGTATAATTCGAGGGTATGAGGGTGAATATACAGGAAGACTACAATTTCCAAGGTTGACTATCATCCATTATCGACTGAATCAATGGCTATATAAAAAGCTGATGCAAAAACAAACCGTTATTTTTACGGTTAATCTGATTTATGAAAAGTATTTAAAAAAAAATTACCCAAGCAATAAAGTAAAGGTTATATTAAGCTTTGGAGGCGCCTCTAGCATAAACCACAAACTAAAAGTGAGGAGAAAAAAGTACGATATCGTATGGGTCGGTAGGTTCCATGCCCAAAAAGGACTTAAAGACTTCATACATATAGTAAAAGAAGTTTCGTTACATATACCTGAAGTTAAGGTGGCAATCTTAGGTGGTGGAGATTATAGAATATTGAAAACTGTCAGACAAGAAATCAAACGCCTCGGCATTCAACAAAATATAGAATTTGCCGGCTTCGTAACGGGCGATGAAAAGTATGACTATATATCAAAATCAAAAATTTTTGCAATGACCAGTCATTACGAAAGCTTTGGCCTAGTTATATTAGAGGCCATGTCAGTAGGTTTGCCCATTGTCGCATATGGCCTCCCTGTATTTTCCATATATGGGAATGGGATTATCAGAGTTCCAACTCTTCAGACTAAATTATTTGCTACTGAAACATTGAAACTCCTGAATGACAGAAAGGCGTATAAACTTGCATCGAATAATGCCAGACAAGTTGCTAATACACATTCTTGGACGAGTACGGCCGACGAAATGTTAACAATATTGGGACTTCAGAACAGTGAAGGTAGTATAAAAAATGTCTAAAATAGTATTGCTAGGCTCATACGGTCGCGGTAATGTGGGGGACGATGTATTTTTGGTCGCACTGACAAAATTATTAGGCAGGCACACTGTAACTGCAAATTCGGCCCACAATGACTTGCTGCCCACTGAAGTAATTAATAAAATCTCAACTATATCCACGATTAGTAATAAAGATATCATAGATAAACTAAAAGTATTTTTAAAGGCCGATTATATAATATATGGCGGGGGTGATTTATGGGTTGAACTTTATGGCTCAAGATTTCCGCGCATAGCTTTGTGGAAAATGGCCGTTGTAAATACGGTAGCTAAGGTATCGAGAAAAAAAGTTATTTATGTAGGATGCGGATGTGGGAATATTCGTGGGTTTTCATTACTCTTAGCGAAGTATTCTGCATTGCTAGCAAATCTGATTATATTCAGGGATGAAATAAGCAGACAAAAAATAAGAAAAGATGCTAAGACACAAGTACTGCCAGATCTGTCGATTACATTATCTTCTAAAGATATAAAGCTTGTTAATAATGTAGTCAAGACGCTAGGTATAATCCCAATGTATTACATTCCCGATCCAGTCGCTAATTATCCCAAGTATTTAGCGCAAATGATCAGTAGTTGCCAATATGCACTCAAGCAAAATATTTCAGTGAAGCTTATACCAATGCTCAAAGACCCGGCGATATATGATGATGTTAAGGTCTGCGATGATATATTCAAGAGTGTTAAGGCTTTGGATATAGGTGCCGACATATCTATACTCAAAGAAGTGGACTCCTCTAATATAAATGATATATTGCAGACTATCGATGTGTGCTTATCAACGCGGCTGCACGGGTCAATACTTGCGGCTTGGTTGCATGTCCCAGTAATAGGAGTATCTTATAGGCCAAAAGTGTCTCGATTCTTGAAAAGCGTAGGCCTCGAAATTAGTTCAATTGATATTCATGATACAGACAGCCTGAATGACAAAATGGATTTGTGCTTCAAGAATCCTAATATGTTCACGATTGATCCGACATACCTAAAGACTTTAAGAACGGAAGCGCGTAAAGAATATATTAAAACTTTCAAGACACATGTTATTTGAAAAGGGTATGATGCGTAGCTTCAAGCCTCTGATATTACGGTTGTGGCCGTATCTATCAATCATCATTGTGTATGTCACATTATTTTTACCTACTATCCATGGAATAGGACAATATTGGGATTGGTCGTTTCCAGTATTTAAATCAGATATGCCAAACTTGTATGATTATAAATCCGCAAGCTGGAACGAATCAGGCCAAGGCTCTATACTTGGATACTCGTCAGACATATATTTAAGATATGCAATTAGTCATATCCCTTTCCTGCAACCTGAGTATGTGCGCTATGTACTGCTTGTTGCCATATTCTCATTAGGCACTTACTTCATGTATAAGATAAGCGTGCGTAAGCTGCCTGCCGCGTATGCATTACTTGTTTCATTTTTAGTATTAATAAATCCTGCTATTTTTTATAAGCTTACAGCTGGGCATTTCAATTACATCTTTTCTTTCACAATATTCATAGGTATTTTATTTGTACTCATCAGATATGGGAATAACACATATGTAAAAGCCGTACTTCTAGGAATTGCTCTTGCAATTGTCGGGGCTCAAATACAATTCTTCTTTTTTACCGCGTTTTTATTTTTGTTGTTTAGTGTCATTGCGAAGAATAATGTCCATTTTCGCTTTATAGTTGTAAGTATAATTATTGGAGTCTTATTGCATGCAATATGGATTTTGCCATTTTTGGTTACTGGCAGTGGTGATGTAGTCGCAATCGCAGCTAATGCGAAAGTCGTCAGCGTAGCGCGCTCAATGCGACAAAATTACATCGATACATTTACATTAGTATTTTCACAGGCCACGCAACTCAGCAACTTTATGCCTAAGTTGCTGACAATATTTTGTTCCTTTTTGTTTCCATTAGCCATTATCCCAGTTGTGCAACATAAGTCACAAAAGAAAAAATTAATTATCCTTCTAGTGCTGCTGCTCCTGCTAGTACTATTGAGTACCGGTATTTACAATAGTCTTCAAATTCCACTAGTATCCCTTATTTACCCAATGTTTCGTGAGGTAGGTCATTTTGCGCCACTTGTTGTCTTAGTATTAGCGACAATAATAGTTATCTCCTTTCAAGGTAGCCGCAATTGGTATAGATTGCTCATGCCAATGTACTTACTCATTTTTGTCGTTATCAACGGTATATTCTACTTTGGTAATTTTCAGACTGTTGATTTAGCGTCATTCAGGAAGCAGACTAGCGTTTTTCATGCAAATCTTGTTAGGCTAAATAAGACTGATAGGGTACTCTATTATCCCTTCTTTGACCAATATTCCATAAGAACTAATACGACTCAGATGCATAATAATCATCCTCTCACCAATTCAGGGCATGATAGCTTGTTTACATTTTCGGGAGTTCCATTTGTTAGCAATGTCGTGAATCTCAACTCGGGGGAGAATAGTCTGCAAGTCGACTTACTGAATAATTACCAACTCGATAAATTCATAGCGAATGGTGTCACATATATTTATGATCTTTCCGGAGTGTATAAATCAAACATCACAAATTTCATACCTGCACATGTTATTGACAAAGATCCTGTAATCGGACAACAGCGAAGTGATTTTTTCAATGACTTAATTACTGCTAATCCTAATACATTGTCTAAGATTGCTCCTGGCATATTTAAAATCCAGACACCTCAGAAGCAAGTTATGGCATTCCATAACTTGCTTCAAGTAGGGCCAGGCGAACAGCTAACTAGTGACGACTACCGATTTGCTACAAGTGTAGCTCCGACCGCGGCTGCTTTTAGGAGGTTAGGTGCAAATGCACGACAAGATGAATTAAATTATAAATCACTATTTCGTGTTAGCAATATCAACCTTAACGATGGGACACTTACTCAAAAATTACCGAAAAGTAAGCATACGTGGAGTATATACGGGAGAGAAGATTTAACCGATATAAATTATTCTTTTGTAGATGGAAAATTAGTTCTCGACGCTAGGCCACCAGGCGCTATCGTGGGGATATCAAAAGAAAAAAATGTGGAAACATTCGATCATAAATATGTGGTCCCTTTCGTGGGTAGTACAGGCTATATTTCTAATGCAGGCAGTTTAATAAGATTTAGTGAAGGTTCTGTTGGGCAGTTCAATCTAAAATCTGCGAATAAATCCATTATATTATTTAGAGGCTCCCAGGACAACGTTATAAAGAACAGTAGCTTCGATGATGGTTTGTGGTACCCGCAGGTAGGAGATTGTAATAAATACGACGATAACCCAGATATCGGAATGGCTTTAATAAAAAGGCTGGGAGGCCGATCAAATGTTCTTCAGTTGTCTGCACACAGGCACAACGCATGCACTGAACAAACGGTTCCGATACAGGGAGGTAAAAAATATAATTTTCATCTTGCTTTTAATAGCCCAAATGCAGAAAATGCAGAATATACTATTCAGTTTAATGATCAAAAAAGAACTGTTATCTCTCAAAACATCGCGATTAATAGTAATGATTGGGAGGATAATAACCGCATTATAGATGCGCCCACAGGGGCGACTACTGCCAAGGTATATCTCTATGCAAATGAACACGACGGTGTAGATAGTACTGTAAACAACTACGATGATCTTTCTTTGACTGAGTTAGAAGATGCCACTAGCTATACCTTGAATTCTAATGACCAACAATATCGGCTTTTGGGCCAAGCTAATGCAATCAAACAGCAGGATATTAAATATCAAACAGGCAAACCATTGACCAACATAATAGAAAACTACTCATTCGAAAAAAGTCTTTGGCAAGCAAAAGTTGGAGACTGCAATAGATATGACAATAATGCAGAGATCTCAATGACAAGAGACACTTCTACATACTCTGACGGCAAAGCTTCACTCCGTCTAGCAAGTGTCAAGCATTCTGCTTGTAGCTCGTTGACGGTTAATGTAGATGAATTGCAGCAGTATCTATTGAGCATCGATTACAGGACGAGCAAGGGGGGGGCAGGCCGCCTATAATATCGTCTTTAATAATACTAAAATTGATCAAGAATATACTACCGTGACCGGAAAAAACGATAAATGGAACACAATCTCAAAAAATATTACTATACCTAAGAATGCTACCACTATGACCGTATATCTATACGCACCTGAAGAAAAAGGTATGACAAACATAGTTAATTATGACAACGTCAAAACCTATATATTGCCCAATGTACGTAACAATTATTTTGCAGTTAGAGATGATGTTCTGAGCACATCGCACGAGCCTATTGTGGATTATGTTAGGGATAGTAGTACGCGGTACACGGTACATGCCAGTAAGATAAACGCTGCATTCTTCCTAAAGTTGAACGATAATTACCATACGGGATGGGAGTTGCAAAGTATTAATGGTGCTAATGTAAAGACTAGTCATATTAAAGTCGACGACTACGCAAATGGGTGGTATGTCGACGCCACTCAGATTTGCAAGGATGACCCAGTGTCGTGCCATAAAAACGTTGATGGGTCGAGTGATATTAGTTTCATTATCACCTTTTTGCCCCAACGTTACTTTGTACTTGGTAGGAGCATCTCTGCGTGTATTATGTTTTTGTCCACCGGTTTTATTTTAATTAGTATCGCAAAGAAGAAACTCAAGAAAGAATTACATGGGAAAAGTTTAAGACACAGCCATGGGGGAATACGTAGGCAGTGATTATGGCAAGAATAGCGTTAAGTAGGTTCCAACTTACAAATTGCCGGTACACAGCAATTTCATTACTGATCTTAGCCCCACTAGTGGGGGTTGGCTATATTATTACGGCGGACATGAGCTGGGGCCCTCACCTCCCGACCGTACCAATTGAAAATAATACCTGGCTTTTAACAGAAATCCTGATCGTACTCGTCAAGCTTATCACCAGCTCCATCGTTCAAAAGCTTATTCTGCTCGCTATATTCATCCTGGCTGGCCTTGGTGCCCATCGTCTGGCAAGTCTGGCTCGGTCGCTTCGGGACTATCCGCTGGCGGCATATACGGCTGGCATGCTGTATATATTCAATCCATTCGTCTATTCGCGGCTGATGCAGGGGCAGTGGCTGGTGTTGCTGGGGTATGCTCTATTGCCATGGGCAGTGGCCAGCCTGTGGCGGCTGATGCAAAAGCCAGCCTGGCCGACTGCTTGGCGGGCATTTGTCTGGTCAGTACTGGTGGCGCTGGCATCGCTGCACGCTGTGGGTTTTGTGGCTTTGGCGGCGGTGGCTTTGTTCGTCGCGGCCGGCAAGACGGGCATACGACGCCGAGCAGTGTGGAGCCTGGCATTGGCGGGAGCATGGGCCGTTGCTAACGGGCTGTGGCTGATTCCAGCACTGACCGGGCATTCGCATATCAGCAGCGAGGTGGGGTCATTCGGTGCCGCCCAGCTGCAGGCCTTCGCCACCTCCGGGACGATTCATGGCAGCGTACCGCTTAGCAGTCTGTTGCTGGAGGGATTTTGGCCGGACCGGCAGTTCCGCTACACATTGCCGTCGACATTGGCCACCTGGTGGCCGGCCGTGATCCTGCTCGGTTCGCTGATACTGATCGGGATCGTGCAGGTTATCCGTAAACGAGATAAGTTGGGACTGGCGCTGCTCATTCTGGGAGTGATTGCCTGGTGGCTCGGTATGGGTGTGGGCTGGCGCTGGTCGGCAGGGGCGACGCAGTTCCTGGTTGATCATGTGCCGTTTTACCGTGGCTACCGCGAGCCGCAGAAGTGGCTGATGCTGCTGGCACTGAGCTATGCCTACTGTGCGGCCAACGGCACTGCCTGGCTGATGAACCGTCTGAAACCGATGGACTGGCGGCCGGTTGTCGCCGGTGTGGCGGCATTGCTGCCGCTACTACTGGTGCCGACTCTGCTGTGGGGCGCTGGCGGTCAACTGAAGAGTGTGCAGTATCCGGCAGATTGGTATTCGGTCCGCGGGGTACTGGACAAATCGGCCGGGGATTCGCCGGTGGTCGTATTGCCGTGGCATATGTATCTGCGGCTGAGCTTTGCCGGGAATCAGGGGACGTTACCGGGCAGGGTAGTGGCTAATCCGGCGCGGCACTTCTTCTCGCAAGCTGTGGTGACGGGTAATGATGCCGAACTGCGCGGTGTACCGCCGATCAATACGACAGCGCTCGAAACAGTGATTAATACGCAGATATTGCCCCGCCGCAACTCCATAACTGACGTCGGTGCATCGCTGCGGCCCTATAAGGTTCGCTACATCATATTGTACAAAGAAGCCGATTGGGATAGCTATGGCTGGCTGGACCACCAGACTGATCTGCACGTGGCCTATGACGGCCCGCATATCCGGCTGTATGAGATAAAGGCGGAGAAGTAGCATGCCGTTGATACAGGATATTTTCTCGCCGGGCGCTTCGGATAGAGGTAAAAAGCGGCAGGCGGCTGTTGCCAGGATTAAACAGATACATCAGGCAACGATTATCCCGACGCTGACCATGGAGCCGGTCAAACGGATGTATACCGAGCGGATTGCGGCGCCCGCGGTCAGTCGTTACAAAAATTTCCGGCCGCACCCGCTGCTGGTCAAGCACCAGGAGGAAAAGGCTCGGGCCGAGCAGGCTGCGCAGGCGCCGCCAACTCCGGAAATTTCATCGAAGGTGGTTCCGACTGTCACTCCTATAAAGCAGCCGCCGAGCAACACAGCTGGACCTGGACGCCGGGTCCGGTCGACAGATGGTATGGTGGCCGTCCGGGCGCCACAGCAACCGCCACTACCATCCCCGCGCCCGACGCTGGCACAACCTCGGTCGGCTCGGCCGGGCAATCTGGCTCAACCTATAACCACACCTCTGGTCGGCACCAAGCCGCGCGCCAAAATATTCGATTTCGTGCAGTATCCGCTCATCGCAGCCGCTGCCATCGGTGCCGCCTATAGTACGAACGTCGGCCAGGCGATCATCGGCGTATATTTCTTGCTGGCCATCATTTTCAAAATTCGTAGCCAGATTACCTTTGGGGTGGCGTTACTGTTGTTAATTAGTATTCCATTCTTTCAGATTATCCACCTGACCGGAACTTCAGACAATGCGGCCATTTACTCCTACGAGATGCTGGTTGTAGGTACTATTCAGGCTATGATCGAGCTGTGGCGGAGCAATCGGAAGGCCAGGGGGGTTGCGCCATCCAGCTAGTGCCTGTAGACTAAAAGATTAATGCTTAAGGGGGTAAGAACATGGTAAAAAATAGAAACCAGCTGCTCACCAAGGGCGTCTTTGCAATCGCCGTGGTGGCGATTGCAGGCATAGTCGGTGGTGTCAATTACGCGAGCGCGCAAAGTCAGAATAGCGCTGGCGCAAGTGGCAAACCGACGAAAGCCCAGTGTGAAGCCGCTGGCTACACGAACTATGGTCAATGTGTCAAAGTCTGGGCTCATGACAAGAGCGGCTACGGCAGCACTGTCAACTCTTCCTCTGTCACCTTGACCAACAATACTAGCCAGGGTGCCCAATCGGGCAACGCAACGGCGCGTGGTGGCAGTGCGACATCGGGCTTGGCTACGGCAAGCAGCAGCAGCGCAATCAGCTCTACTGTAAACGACTAGTTTGCAGCAGGTAACCTGACAAATAGGCGTCCAACCGGGCGCCTATTTTATTACCTCCGGCTCAAGCCATAAGGTTTTGTAATCGCTCGTCATACACTCGTACCAGTGATAATAACCGCACTGCCATCAGCTGCATATCGTCTGTACGGTACTTATCAAAAAGCACAGTGAAGTTGAGTGGGGCACCGAGCGTGTCGGGGCGGCTTCGCACCAGGCGCTGGTACTTTTTATCGAGGTATACCAGGTTGTCGTAAGCGACTGTGCTGACGGCCCCATAATCTACGGTCCAGGCGCGGGCGCGGTTTTTGATAACGATTTCGGGGTAGAGCTCGCCGAGTTCATCGCGGACGTTTTGGGCGATGACGCCTATCTCGGTGCGGTTCCAGGGCTTGAAAATGCGCCTTGAGAATAAGTCGAGAGCTATACCTTTGACATTCCAGCGCCAAGAGACGGGCTGAATCCGAAGGAGCCGAGCGGTTAGCTCGGCTCCGGTGTACTTGCTTTTGTCAGCGTTGACTGACGTAGCAACTATCATAGTATGCTTATAGTACTTCGCTGGTGCTGAGTGCTGTTACAGCGGTTTTGAGGCGGCTATCGCTTTTGCAACGGTATGGATTCATAAGTTCTCCTCTGATTAAGGGTTGATGCTAGGGGTCTACGTAGAAGACCTGATTCTACCGTACAACTATGTCTGACTAATGTATGTATAGATTTTCGCTAACTTGTCAACTTTATAACAATAATTGCACGGGG
This sequence comes from Candidatus Saccharibacteria bacterium UBA5148, assembly GCA_002413835.1. Lineage (GTDB taxonomy): Bacteria > Patescibacteriota > Saccharimonadia > Saccharimonadales > UBA4665 > UBA4665. Next base: position 220,644 of record DHXU01000009.1, read on the forward strand.
GTGGCCTCGGGTATGAAAATGGTAGTTATGCATACGATATATTACAACGATAACCGTTGGCTAGCAATTGGCGGTTATCTGGTAGTCGTAGTTATAACCTATTTTGGTATAATGTAAGTTAAGGAAAATATGGAAGACATGGAAGCAAAATTGGATCACAAAACAGTCGAAGACTATATCCTGAGCATGCCTGGCGCTGTACGGGACTATCCATTCGGCACGGATGTGGCTGTCTATAAGGCTGCCGACAAGATGTATGCCCTGATTGCCGAAGGCAGTGATCCGCTGCGCCTCAGCCTGAAGTGCGACCCGCAGCTTTCTATATTGTTACGTGAGAAGTACGAAACTGTTATGGCGGGCTACCACTTGAACAAGAAGCACTGGAATACGATCGTGCTGACCGGGCAGGTGCCATGGGACGAATTGCAGGATCTGATACGCCATTCATATCAGTTGGTGACTGGTCACGGCGAGCTGCCGGAGTATGTCCAAAAACGGCCTGGCCACGCCAAGAAATAAGCCGCACTCCTGTGAGGCTGTGAGGCTCCCTCGCCGCAGCCTTACTGGTTGAGCATCTGCTGTAACAGCAGATCCGACGCCAGATTATTACTGAGAATCGTGCGCTCAGTCGGGGCAGTGGCTGATTTTTGGAGCCGTTCCAGTTTGGCCTGATGGTCCTGGAGGAGCTGTAGCATAACGGTCCGGAATGTCGCGTCGTAGGTGCTGGCTGCCTCAGCCGCATCGAGAGAGCTGTCTATCCGGGCGTTGCTGCTAGCGGCGAGTAGCTTGGTGTCTATAGTGACACCGTTCGTGGCGGCATAGTCGATGACTTGCTGCTGCGATGAAGTCATGTCGGCGATAGCAGTCGATGAAAAATTCCTGAGATTATCCGACCCGACGTGCAGCATACCGAGGTTACTGACACGGATTATTTCCTGCTGGCTACTTGTGATGCTGGTGAATTCGGACGTAGCTTGTTTGCTACCCGACTGGGTGAGGTTCACGACGAGGCCAACCAATATGAGCACGACGATCAGGGCACCGGCGGCCAGTATCAGTTTGTTGAGTTTGGAATTAGTCTTCAAGATTTTTTTCTTGGTCTTCTGCTGTGGCTCCAGAAAGAAATCGTACGGAGTCGCCTCTGGTGCCGGAGCAGGCTTTGGCTGCTGATAGTAGGGGCTGGGATTTTGAGCCGGTGCAGGTGAGGAGGCTGGTGGCACTACCGGCTGGTTGCTAGCGGGCTGCGGTGCTGCGACTGCTTCTGGTGCTGGTGGTTGCACCGCAGGCCCGATGGGCTCTATGGGCGCGACAGGCCGGGGTAGCTCTTCGGCGGGCTGTTTCGGCGGCTGCGGGCCAGGGAAGCCGTAGGGATTACGAGGATTCTCCGGCGGTACCGGTGGTTGATTATGTAGCGGAGGCATATATCTTATTTAATCATATCTTGCATCATAAACATAAAGAGCTCATGCTTGTAAATTGAATACTGAGCGAGTAGGCTACGGTAATGACAACAGACTACACTCCAGACACTTTGCATTTTAACTTCGGTACACCTCCCGTAGTCAAGACCTATGAACACACCGTCGATGACGATATTGCTGATGGTTGTGCGCTCCATGTGGCTGCCAAGGGCGGTTGGGAAAAATTTGTTTCTCCTGGCGTCAGCCAGACAGTGATCGAGGCAGCCCGATCAATACAGACCGATGCCGAAGCTGAGCTTCTCAGCGCTATTCAGCACAGCGACGAGGTATTCTATGGCCGGCCAGACTCTTAGTCTCTGGGTTCTCGCCGTGCCAAGTTGCCCATTATCCGGGCGGCGATTCTGACTTCACCGCGGTAATATTCATCGATTTTACTGCTTTCACCGCGGACAACACTACCGGTATGTCGTACTTGACCTCTGTAATAATTGTCTTGACCCGGCACGGTAACCTGGTGCAGTCTATAGAGCCCGGAATCTCGTGTCAGTAGGGCGTATGTGCCGTTTCTGGCACGGTGCCTGCGAACACTCCTGTTGTCAGGGTCGACAGCGCGTACATTCTGCAGATGTCCTTCTCTGACTTCAAATCTGGCTTTTTTGTCCCGTATATCGACAGTTAGGCTGGCTCGCCGTTCGGCGACATAGAACATTCCGCCGAGCGCAATTATGCCATCCTGGGCTGTCACCTGGGGTACGGCTATCGTCTCCTGGTCGGGCTCCGGCTGAAAGTCCAAAAATCCAACCATTGTTTCGCCAGGATTCGCCATAAGCGGCTTTCTCGGGTCAACCGTGACACTAGGATTGCCATGAGTAACCTCGAACATGGCAACATAGAGATGTGGAACATACGGCGTACTGAGTGATTCATTGGGCATATCAGACTCCAGGATTAGGTATGTTAGTTGCTGGGATCGGCGGCATCAAGCATTGCCAGTGAGGACATGACATCTTCGACGTCGCCCCAAATACTGGCAGCCCGCTGTTCGGCCGACAAATCCTCGTCGAGGAAATTGGCTGGTTCCATACCACAGGTTGAGACCGCTACAGATTCGCCTGCGCCATTACAAAAGTTTATTTTGATGCTTGAAGCTACACCGGACGGGTAAACGCCTGTCCAGCTTCCTGATTGAGTCAGGCCGCCACTCCAATAGTTAAGTGATCCGAAGACTTCGCTGGCCTGCATGTAAGCTTTCAGAGGCTCCTGAGTGTCCGGATCGGTTCCAAGGACAATTGGCTGCAGCAGCATCCTGGAGATAATATTATACCTATCGTATGGACTGAATCTTTCGCGATATCTTTCGTCTCTCTCCCATGTTGACTGCGTACGATGCTGAATAAAAGCCAACGCCAGGCCGCTGAGAGCAGTGTACGTCTGCAACAGTTTTTCAGCTTCCTGTGCTGTCTGCGCCTCAGCTGCTGCAGCTTCTCGCCTCTTCTTGGTTCGGTCTACAAGTGTGCCAAATTCCATAATTTATTTCCTCATTGTACTGCTTAATTTTTATAATGATAGTACCATATTGCTATATTAGCAACTGTATTTCAATTGTTTGTAAACCAAACTCTATGGTCATGCTTGCAGCCTAATCGTAATTGATGTATGGTATGTCTTATCAGAGAGGCCTCAGCGGCCTTTTGTTGTACTAAGGAGATATGCATGACTGACCAACCCGGAAATTCAGAAGCCGCAGGCCGACCGACCAACGAACAATGGTTCGCTGATTACAACGAAGCCTACGCCGCTGCTTTCGGAATTAACGCCCGTGCAGCCTTCGATGACAGTGCTCCGGGCACATCACCCGAGCAAGCTGCCGTCGATGATATCAACAAGCTCACTGGTAGCGAGCTGACCGTTGCCGATCTGCACCCACACATCGGTGTCCCCGAATCAGTTTTGGCAGCCAGGCTACATACTATGCTGGCGAAACCGCTGGCGGCAGGTGAACAGAGCAATCATGCATTCGAAAGCTTATTCAGCTGGATGGTAGCCGAAGCGCAGGTTTTCGCCGAGCAGATGGCCGAGGTGCCTACAGCCAGGCCCGACGAGGCATCGTACTCGCACCAGGTGACCGTGCAGGGTAGGTTCAGTGGGCACGTAAAACAGCAGACTGATACGCATGACTTCTGGCTGATACGGAAACGACAGCTGTATGGCGGCGGCGACATGGACTCTGCGCATACGGACCAAGGTATGGATATGCCGCAAGCTATCGGCATAGTGGCAACTGGTGCGGCAATCGGTAGTATCGTGCGAGTTGGTCTGATAGAACACAATGTGCCATATGGCCGAGAGCCATCCACAACGTATGGATTCGTTGATTTTGTCAGGCCGCAAGACGCGGGGGTGATTATTAATCGCAGTGCCATCAGCACGCTTGCCGATAGCGCCCGATTGCATGACCGTTGGACGAATGATCTGGTTCATGCAGCGGAGCAGTACGCCACAGTCAAATAGCCATCTCTGCTAGCGTACCTTCGCATTTTGCTATCTGCGGTACAATACTATATAGATGGATGCTGTCGAAGAAGTTAAGAGTCGTCTGAGCATCGAGGATGTGATTGCTGAGTATGTGGAGCTGAAGCGGGCCGGGCGGAATTATAAGGGACTCAGCCCGTTCAGCAGCGAAAAATCGCCGAGTTTCGTGGTCAGCCCGGAGAAACAAATCTGGCACGACTTCTCGTCGGGCAAGGGCGGAGATATGTTCAGTTTCGTCATGGAGATGGAGGGATTGGACTTCAAGGATACATTGACGCTATTGGCCCGCAAGGCTGGCGTTGATCTGGAGCAGTTCCGCGGTGCTGGCTCCGGTCGTGATAACAGCAAGCGCAAGGAACGGCTGTATGCTGCCAATGAGCTGGCCGCCAAGTTTTACCAGGTGCAGTTCAGCCGCAGCAAGATTGCGCTGGAATACGCCCTGACCAAGCGCCAGTTCAGCAAGCAGACGGCCTTGGAGTGGCAGCTCGGCTATTCGCCCAATACCGGCAGCGCATTATGTGACTTTTTATTATCGAAGAAATTCACCCCAGATGAAATCCGCGACGCCGGGCTCAGCGCCGGCAACAGATACGGCGGCAGTGGATTGCGCGACATGTTTCGCGGCCGGTTGCAGATCCCGCTGCACGACCCGCAGGGCAGGGTGATCGGCTTCACGGCACGGTTGCTGGAAGAAGGCGCCCAGTTTGCCTCGGCCAATGGCGGTAGCCGCGATGCTCCGAAATATATCAATACTCCGCAGTCACCGCTGTATGACAAAAGCCGCCACGTCTACGGTCTGCACCTGGCCAAAGAAGCCATCCGCAAAACAAAATTCGTGGTCATGGTCGAAGGTAACCTTGATGTTATCAGCAGTCACCAGGCCGGCGTCCGCCAGGTCGTCGCCACCGCCGGTACGGCCATGACCGAGCAACACCTCAAGGCGCTCAGCAAGTTCACCGGTGATATCCGCCTCAGTTATGACCAGGACAAGGCCGGGCTCAATGCCACCGAACGGGCCATCGGTGTCGCCGGTAAGGTGGGTGTCAGTATCAGCATGATTACCATCCCGTCCGGCAAAGACCCCGACGAGCTGATCCGGCAGGATCCGCAAATCTGGCGCGACGTCATAGAGAAGCATCAATATGCCCTCGATTGGTTGATCGACCGTTACCGAAGTCTGCTCGACGTCACAACTGCTCAGGGCAAACGCGAGTTTACCACGGTGCTGCTCCCCGTGGTCCGCGGCCTGCAGGATAGCGTCGAACAGGACCATTATCTGCAGCTGATCGCCGAGATTATCGGCGTCCGCCAGGAGGCTCTGACCGATAAATACGAGCAGACCACCCAGGAACTGCGTGGGCCGCGCAAGCGAACCGTCAGGACGCCGCGGCAGGTCGATCGGCAGACGGCTGAGCATTTCAGGATACAGGACCAGTTGTTAGCCCTGGCCCTGATGCAGCCGTCGCTGCGCCACTACCTGCAGCCGATTACGCCTGGCATGCTGTTCAGTGACAACGCCCGGACGATGCTGGCATTTTTGCAGGCTAATCCGGACTTTACCGGCAGGGAAGCCGACCAGGTGGCTGCGTTGCGGCCGATTGCGGATTATGCTAAAATATTATCTGTAGCATATGAAGAGCTCTATCAGGGAATTGAGATTGTCGACCTCCGAAGCGATGCGAGTAGGCAACAAACCCGTTTGATAGAAAATTATGTAAAAACGCAAAAACTCGAAATAACTGACAAATTAGCTGGCGCCGATGAAAACGCGACGCGCAGCCTGCTGGAACAAGTCATCCGGCTGAACCAGCTGCTTAAGTAATGTGAAATCACGCGCCTGATTGACCACGCAGCCGGTCCGCGCGGACTAACAAGGAGAAATTATGGCCGACCCGAAGAAGAATAGAGACAACGATAGCGACGTTAACAAAGGCAACGATAAGAATATCGACAAAAACGTCGACAAGACTGCTGAAAAAGCCGCCGCGCAGCCTAAGAAGGAAACCTCCCAGAATGAGTCTCCAAGAAAAGAAGCCCCAAGGAAAGAATCCAAATCTTCCAAAAAAGCCGAAGCTAACACTGCCGCTCCAAGCCTCGAAGAGCAGAAGCAACAGCTGATCGAGAAAGCCAAGAAAGACGGCCACATCGAGCAGCGCGAAATCTTTACAGTCATTCCGGAAACGCCCGAGAACGCTGAAGCACTTGACGCTTTATATACTGAATTTGCTGACGCCAGTGTCGAAGTCACCACGACCGACCCCGATGTTGCAGCTTTCGATGCCGACTGGGTCGCTGAGCCCGAAGAAGAGGAAGTTGAAGTTGCTGGCAGCGGCAGCGCAGTTGTCTACCTGGACGACGATGTCGCTGACGACTCTGTTCGCCTCTACCTCCGTGAAATCGGTAAGATTCCACTGCTGACCAGTGAAGAAGAACTCAAACTAGCCTACGAAATCAAGGCTGGTTCCAAGAAAGCTAAAGACAAGATGGCCGAAGCTAACATGCGGCTCGTGGTCTCTATTGCGAAACGTTACGTCGGCCGCGGGCTTGACCTGCTCGACCTGATCCAGGAAGGCAACACCGGCTTGCTCCGCGCCGTCGAGAAGTTCGACCCGGACAAGGGCTTTAAGTTCTCGACCTACGCCACCTG
>DHXU01000009.1:227483-333801 GCA_002413835.1 Candidatus Saccharibacteria bacterium UBA5148
GCCACCTGGTGGATTCGCCAGGCAATTACCCGCGCCATCGCTGACCAGGCACGTACTATCCGCATCCCAGTGCACATGGTTGAAACCATCAACAAACTGCTGCGCACCCAGCGCCGTCTGACTCAGGAACTGAACCGCGAACCATCCAACGAAGAAATTGCCAAGGAAATGGAAATCGAAGTCGACAAAGTCGAGCACATCATGAAGATCAAGCAGGATATCTCCAGCCTTGACGCGTCCATCCGTGACGACGAGGAAGACTCCGTATTGTCGGACTTCATCGAAGACGAAGACACCGTATCCCCTGAAGAATCAGCCACTAACCAGCTCCTGAAAGAGCAAGTGAAGGAGATACTAAGCGCTTTGACAGAGCGCGAGCAGAAAATCCTGAAGCTCCGCTTTGGCTTGGAAGACGGCAAGCAGCACACCCTCGAGGAAGTTGGCCAGGAATTCTCCGTCACCCGCGAACGTATTCGCCAGATAGAAGCCAAAGCTCTTGCCAAACTTCGCAAGCACAAAGACGCCAAGAAGTTACACGACTACATCAAGTAGCCACACGTTTACGCGCATCGGACATATTGAATCCGGGCACGTACGCCTGATTTTCTGAAGCATAAGCCGTTTGACTTGATGCTGGTCCAAGTTTAAAATAAGAAGTAGCTACTAATTGCTGCTGCTCATGAAATTTTTTGCTTCGATAACCCGGCTCCAGGTCATAGTATTCTCAGTGCTTATTGCTGTGCTGATCGTCGCTGCCGTTACCGTAGGCCGGGCTCGGATCTACAACGCCTCTGTTGATACAGATATGGCGACGCTTAATTTGCAGGTCAATACCAGCAGCAAGGGCGCGAAGCCGATCTTCAGCCTTGATCAGGTCAGTATGGATGATGACCTGCGCCTGCGGGCCATCAAGCGCGATTACCAGTTCGTAAATCAACCAGATCGACACGCATTCAGTTTGTGTGCTCGGTATTATCCGCATCCGTGGGCACTGCATGCATCGGCAACGGTCTGCCAGTCGTATAGCTATAACCAAATAGGCGCATGAAAAAATTCAAAGGCATACCGCTCAGGCTATGGGCCGGACGGATGGTTATTGCAGCCGGCAGCGTCCTGGTAGTGGTCGTCGCAGCTCATGCCTTATTGTCCGGCCATGCTGCTAACGCACCGCTGATCGGTGTCGATGTGTCGCATTATAACCCCGGACTTAACGTGACCCAGGCCAAAGCGGAAGGAATCAGCTATACCTTCATCAAGGCCACGCAAGGCATCTCGTACAGTAACCCGGACTTTGCATCTGATCGTATGAATGCTGAAAATGGCGGCCTGATGGTCGGAGCTTACCATTTCCTTAATCCTAGCAGCAGCTCCAGCCCAGCCAGCCAGTGCACCTATTATTTGAACCGCCTCAACGCCACCGGTGGCACTAATGGGATCATGCTGGCGATTGATGTTGAACTTCAGACTTCGACCGCCGGGGCGAGTTACCAGGATGTCAAGGATTTCCTGGCTGCTTGCCAGCCCAAGACTCCGGGACGGACCTGGATTATCTACACCGGTGGATGGTATTGGGGAAATTCCAAGCAGGCAGGCTATCTGCACAATCCGGCAGCCCCAGCTGGAACTGTTTTGTGGATATCAATCTATGTCGGCGGAACGGGCAGTGCCCTGGACCTGCTCACCAAAGTCGGAGCGCAGGGAACCTCGGGTGATCCATATGCTACATCACAGATTAACGGCTGGCCGGATTATGCCATCCGGCAATATAGTTCTACGGCCACCGTGGCAAACCTGAGTCCGCTCGACGTCGACGTGACGTACAAAGGTATGGCATTCCTCCGTGATCTGGCCGGATTGTCAGCGCCACCGCCATGCACAGCAGTACCGTCGGCCCCGGGAAGTTTTGGGGCTACCGGGACTACGACTCCCTCGGCGAGCTTGACCTGGACGGCCAGTACCCCTGGTGCGAACTGTACGCTCAGCGGCTACAAGATCTGGCGAGCCGCCGGATCTACAGTACCAGCTACCACCGGTACGCCGCTGGCGACATTATCGCCAGTTCTGAATTATTCTGATGCCACCGTCACTGCCAGTAGTACATACACCTATGTAGTCGCTGCCTATGATACTACCGGGCATCTGAGCCCGGGCGTCAGTAAGACAGTTACTATTCCGGCTCCACCTGTTTGTGCGGCAAATCCGTCTGCTCCCGGAGCTTTCGCAGCCGTAGCAGTCGCGGCGCCTGCCGTAAATCTGACCTGGACGGCCAGTGTCCCTGGTGCGAACTGTACGCTCAGCGGCTACAAGATCTGGCGAGCAGTCGGTACTACACCACCGCCAACTACCGGCACGCCACTCAAAACCCTATCCGGGCTGCTCAATTATTCCGACGCGGCTGTGGTGGCAGGAACCACGTACACGTATCTGATTGTTTCGTACGACAGTGCAGGGCACAACAGTACAAGCGCTACTAAGACTATCGCCGTACCGATTGTTCCACCTCCGCCGCTGCCTGGGGACGCTAATAATGATGGCCGGGTCAATGCGATAGACCTATCGCTGCTCATCTCCCATGATGGCCAAAACTATCCGGCGGCTGACTTCAACAAAGATGGCACCGTTGGGGCTGCCGATCTGGCGATATTGCTCGGCAAGTGGACCTGGTAGGCGGCGGACCGGCTTTTAGATTTAACCAGCCTCTGGTAAGCTTAAGTTGTATGCAAATGAAGAAATCAAAATTCAAAAAATATAGCAGTCTATTCACCCCGAGTCCACTCAGCAGCATCATCGGTGTTTTTTTGTCAGGCATGGCGATTATCCTGAATCAGTTTGATTTCATCAAAAACCAGCTGCAGCTGCCGCACAACCTGCAGTTTGGCCGTATGATTGCCCACTGGGTCGACAATCTGCTGACCAATACCATCAGCCAGTCACGCACCGAAACATTGGTGGTCGGTCTATTCTGGGCCGTCGTCGGGCTTGTGGTATATCTGTTCCTGCATGGTCTTGCGCGTTTCATACTTGAACTCGACGATGACCTGGATGCCCGCCGCTACGTCTGGCCGAAGGGCACTGATCGTTATCGGCCGCTGCGCATCCTGACTGAACAGGCCGCTTTCCGGGTGGTAGCAATTATCATACTGGGGATAGTCATTGCCGGTCCGTTGGCGTCAGTGATCCGCGGCCCGATACTTATAGATTTTATCGGTACGAACAAGCCGCTGCAGTATGTCGTATGGTTCATTGGCGGACTTGTGGTCTGGCACTTGGTTGCCATCCTGCTGCGACTCATCGCGCTCCGGGCCCGGGTCTTCGACTGATCAGTCGGCAGCCGTAAGCCTGACATATGTCTCTATCATACGTCTCTTTAAATGTCTCCCTAGATTATGTGCAGATCGCGGAGCAGCACTTCCAGGTCCTGTTGCAGGAATTCCTTCGATGAATTGTTGACGAGGGTGTAGTCGGCGTTGGCAATCGGCCCACCTTTTTCGAGGTTTTCGATTTCTGCTATCTCGCGGTCGATGATCTGTTGTACGGATGTGTACTTCCGGTGACTGTCCTTGCGCTCCATTATCCGGCGGTGACGGATGTCCTTTGAGGCTGCCGTTGCGATAATTATCAAACTGTTGCCGTACTTTTCGTGCAGGTATTTGTACTCGGTCCAGCTATAGATGCCGTCCAGAATAATCACCCGGTTGCCGGCCTCGAACAGGGTATCTGCTTTGCGGGCGGCATGCTTTGCCAGGACTGTCGGGCCTTCCATCTCGCGCATATCTTCGCGGACAAATTTCTCATCTTTGACGTTGTTCAGGCCGCGCCGGGCGACTTCTTCGTAGACCATCGTCCCGAAATGAATCACCGGAAAATGGTATTTTTCGGCCAGATAATCGGTGCAAGTGCCTTTGCCGGAACCAGGCATGCCGACGAACGCTATAACTTTCTTGTCTTCCATATCAGACTATTATACTAAATGATTACCACCTTTGCCGAATGAAAATCACCGTTTATGCTTGCAGAAAGTCAACAAAAATGACAGAATGGCAACTAATGTCACAAAGTATTACCGAGAACGAACCTGATCGTCCTAATCTTGAGCTCGTGTTGAGCCCTGCCGACGCACCGGATGTCTTCGATGACACGGAGGCTGAGGATAAGCCTGATATGGTTGTAGCCAGCGATAGAGTCGCTGCTTTGCTTGCCGACCCTTTGAAGCACTACTTCAAAGCGATTTCTCGCACACCATTGCTTACGGCTGAACAGGAAGTCGACCTCTCGAAGCGGATCGAAGCCGGGCAGTTCGCCGGCAGGGTGTTGTCCGGAGAATATGAGCAGACTTCCGATGCCACACCGGATGAATTACAAGCACTTGTAGGTAGCGGAGCAGCCGCCAAAAATCATATGCTGGAAGCCAACTTGCGGCTCGTTGTGTCGATTGCCAAGCGCTACACCGGCCACGGCATGGAATTTCTGGATATCATCGAAGAAGGCAACATTGGTCTGATACGTGCTGTAGAGAAGTTCGACTACACCAAAGGTTTCAAATTCTCGACATACGCTACCCGGTGGATCCGCCAGAATATAACCCGCGCTATGGCCGACAAATCCCGGACTATCCGGTTGCCGGTCCACGTCGTCGAAACGATGAATGCAGTACGGAGGGTAGAGAATGAGCTGGAGTTGCTATTGGGCCGACAAGCGACGCCGGAAGAAATCGGCTCAGGAATGGCCCTCATCCCGGAAAGAGTCTTCGAGCTGAAGATGTACAGCCGTGATCCGTTTTCATTAGACAAGCTGCTCGCGGCCGATGGAGATACGTCATTCGGCGACCTGCTACCTGACCATACGGCCGTTGATCCGCTCGAGGCAGCCGGAGAGGATGATTTCTCTATACAGATGAATCTGGTATTGAGTACATTATCTGAACGCGAAGCTGGCATATTACGCATGCGTTATGGACTGAACGGATCAAAACCATCTACTTTTGGTGAAATCGGTAAAGTATATAATCTGACTCGTGAACGCATCCGCCAGCTGGAACTCAAGGCAATGGCTAAGCTACGCCAGCCGGACACTTTAGCATTCCTCGAAGCGTACATATAAGTCCTGGCGTGATAATTGTTACCCTCGGTAGGCTATACTGGTAGATATATGGCAACCCAACCCGAAAAACGCAAGAAACTGGCTATTATCGACGGCAAGTCGGTCTTTTACCGCGGGTACTATGCCATGCCGAACCTGGCAACCAAAGACGGCACGCCGACTGGCGGTGTCTTTGGCTTTGCGACCATGGCCCTCGAAGTCATCAAACGCCTGCAGCCCGATTATGTCGCCGTAGCCTGGGACAAACCAAAGACCAATATCCGCCGCCGGTTGGCACTGTATCCGGAGTACAAAGCTGGCCGCAAGCCGACACCGCCGGACTTCAAGGCACAGATCCCGGTGCTGCACGAGCTGCTGCAAGCCTTCGGCTGGCCGCTGTACGAGATGGACGATTACGAAGCCGATGACATTATGGGGACGCTGGCGGTCCAGGCGACGGAGCAGAATATCGAAACCATGCTGATCACCAGCGACCTCGATATGCTCCAGCTGGTGAACCCGCATGTCCACGTCTATGCCCTCAAGAAGGGACTGAGTAACATCGAGCTGTTTTCTCCTGAAACTCTGGAAGCAAAATACGGTGTCCGGGTCGACCAGATGCTCGACCTCAAAGCGCTCAAAGGCGACTCGTCCGACAATATCCCGGGCGTACCGGGCATCGGTGAAAAGGGCGCAGTCGCGCTGCTGCTGCAGTTCAATACGCTCGACAATATTTATGAAAATTTAGGCCTTATCAAAGACGCTACCCGCCGCAAGCTGGAAGCGGGCAAGGAATTGGCGTACCTCAGTAAAGAACTCGGTGCCATCTGGTGTGACGCACCGTTGAAACTTGACCTGGAGGAAGTTGACGGATCGAAATGCGCCCCTGAGAATATCCTCGATTTGCTGACCCAGCTGGAATTCCGCAGCCTGGTGCGGGCATTGCCGGAAATCATGCACCTTAAGGGCGAAGTGACGGCCAAAAACTCGTTTCAGCAGGGTAAGCTGGCTGCTAACAAGGTGATTGCCAGCGCCGCTGATCTGAAGGCCTTAGAGTTGCCGCCGGTGTCTAAGACGTCCGGGCATGCCATCATCCATGCCCGGGCCGCCGGCCGCCACGGCAAAGACCCGCGCGTGCTGCTACTGAGCACCGATCCAGGCCAGGTTTACTCGTTCGACCTGGCCAAGCTGCCGGCGAAGGCTGTCGGAGCCTTCCTGAACGATTATCTGGCCGCTGGTGTCAAACTGATCGGTTATGACATCAAAAGCTCGCTGAAGGTCCTGATGGAGCTCGGTGTGAGGCATGCAGATACTGAGATCATCGAACATGATGTCCTGATTGGGGCCTTCCTGCTGAACAGCTTACGCCGCGAGCAGACACTGACTGATCTGGCCGAAGCCGATCTGAATTATGGCGGCTCATCGTTGGAAGACCTTTGTGACGAGGAGATTATTGAACGCGCGCCGGATTTTATATCGCTGATTGCCGCCCTTCATGAGCAACAAGCGGCTGCCCTCAAGGAAATTCCAAAACTTGCGACATTAGCGACTGAAGTTGAGTGGCCGGTCATCCCGGTGCTAGCTGGTATGGAATACACCGGAATGCTGCTCGATACCGATTATCTGGCGAAGTTTGCTATCGAGATTGATGGCACGATAGCCAATCTGGTTAGCCAGATCTACGAAGCTGCCGGGCAGGAATTTAACATCGGTAGTCCCAGCCAACTGGCTGATATATTATTCGATACCATCGGCATGTCACCAGCCGGAATCAAGAAGGGTAAAACCGGCTACAGCACCGCAGCCAGCGAACTCGACAAACTGCGCGGCCAGCACCCGATCATCGATCTGATTACGAAGTACCGCGAAGTCGCCAAACTCAAAAATACGTACGTTGATACCTTACCAAAACTCGTCGACTCGGAATCTCGGGTGCACACAACGTTCGCCTTGACTGTCGCCCAAACCGGCCGGCTGAGCAGCAACGACCCGAACCTACAGAACATCCCGACCCGAACTGATCTGGGACGGCGCATCCGGACGGCTTTTGTAGCTGGGCCTGGCAATAAACTCGTCAGCGCTGATTACAGCCAATTTGAGCTGCGTCTGGCGGCTGTCATGGCCGATGACAAGGAACTGGTCAGTATGTTCAACAGCGGGGCAGACATTCATACCGCCACCGCAGCCATGGTCTATGGCCGCCAGCTGGAGGATGTCACCAAGAGTATGCGCCGGGCTGCCAAAGTTATTAACTTCGGTATTCTGTATGGTATGAGCCCGCACGGACTGAGTATTGCCACCGGCATGGACCGTATGCAGGCGGTAACCTTTATTGAGAAATACAAAGGCGTGCGCCGGCCGCTGTTCGATTACATGGACCATATCAAGACTTTAGCCCAGCAACAGGGCTACGTCGAGACCCTGCATGGCCGCCGCCGGCCGATGCCGGACATCCACTCCGCGAATTTCATCGTTCGCCAGGCTGCCGAACGCGCCGCCATCAACATGCCAATCCAGGGCACCGAAGCCGACCTGATGAAACTGGCAATGGTAGAAGTCGACCGTCTGCTGCATGCCAATTTCCCAGGTTCAAAGCAGCTGCTGCAAGTTCATGACTCCATCCTGGTCGAATGCCCCGAAGCCGACGCACCGGCCATCGCGGCCATGCTCAAAGAAGCCATGGAAACTATCTATAAATTGCCGGTGCGGCTCGATGTCGATGTGTCAACAGGGGACAACTGGGGTGAGCTGTAGATATTTGTACAGCTACATACCTACCATTGCTGCTATGATGGACGGGATGTAACCCGAGGAGACCCTATGGAATTACCAGAATTAATTATGAATACCGGCGCGACCATCCCGCAGATCGGCTTTGGCCTATGGCGCAATAAGGAAAGAGATGAATGCGTTGATGCTGTGACATTCGCCCTCGAAGCCGGCTATACCCACTTCGATGACGCTCAAGTATATGGCAATGAGCAGTACCTCGGCGAGGCCGTAACTGACCACGGAGCCGACCGCGCAGAACTATTTATAACAACCAAAATCGGTACCGACAACATGGACGCTGACACATTGGCATCCAGCTTTGCTGAATCACTCAAGAAGCTACGTACAGACTATGTCGACTTGTTATTACTGCATTTTCCAGTAACCGAAACCCGCGCCGAAGCCTGGCTGGAACTAGAGAAGTTATATGACAGCGGCGCCGCCAAAGCCATTGGTGTCAGCAATTATACCATCACGCATCTTGAGGAGTTGCTGAGGACCTGCAAGGTCAAACCAGCCGTCAACCAGGTAGAGCTGAGCGTCGTCCTGCAGCAGCCGGAACTTGTTGAATTCTGCAGCGATAACGACATCATTGTCGAGGCCTACACACCGTTGGCCGAGGGTCATTTCTTCGACGATCCAACGCTCAAGGCAATTGCCGCCAAGCATAGCAAAACTGTACCGCAGATCATGCTGCGCTGGTGTATCGACTACGGCGTCGTCTGCCTGACTAAATCCGCCAACAAGGAGCGCATTGAGCAGAACATCGATATCTTTGATTTTGAACTCGATGACGCCGACATGGCGAAACTGCAAGCTCTCGACCAGAACCACCGCACCAACTGGGATCCGACAGACGTCGAATAGAGCCTGGCAGGACCGTACAAATGCTGTACTTGGTATAGAAGAAGTGACAATAGCTGATCTGTATGAGGATAGTGATCTATTCACAATCTCTCGTGAACCGCTCCAGTCGTAGTAGAATAGATACTATGGACGACCAATTACTCCAAAAAGTACATCGGCAGCTGCGCGGCATCAAGATTATGCTCGGATTCTTTTTCGTGATGCTCATCGCCATGCTGGCAATACTCGGCTTCATCGCCTACAAGGTTATTACTTTCACGCAGGATGTCAGTACCAAGATTACCAATCTGGAGTTGAAGACATCGCAGTCGCTCGATCTCAAGAAACAAGTCTGTAGTAATACGTCGCTGACCGGACTGCTGGGCAGCAGCAACGACTTTTGTAAATAAGCATCGTCCCGCCTGACTGAGTATGCTGTGAAGTATTCGACAGACTGTCGCTGATTACTAGCGCAAGCTTTATACATACTAAGTGACGAGGAGGGCAGTATGGCAGAAACAGCAGTTCGCGGGCACGACGACGATCATAGGCATCCAGCCGTCAGGGCCGCCGAAAAAATACTGACAGACAGTTCGCGGCAGGAATTGCCACCAGTTCGTCCAGCGTCTGAGTGGGATTTAGGTCCGCACCCGTCCTTGCCAGGTAATGTTGGATGGGCAATCGGCCGGCACTCGGAGTGGCTCTAACGGACTTCGCTCTGGTTGGTGACTCTGACGTTAGGCCATTTGCCATTGATTAATATTATGCTTTATGTTATGATTGTTGCATTAACTTTGAGAAAAAGTTTGAGAGATTAGACACATGAAGTTTATTATCGGATTTTTAATCACCATCGGTCTGCTGATCTTCGTATTCGTGCTTATTTTTCGCGGTGGCGGCAATGACCAGCAGCAGAAACTTCAGACGAAACTTCTGAACTATGTCAATAGTTCAGTAGAGATGCAGCTGACAGTTCGCGGGCAGGTTTCTGCAGATCAGACGCACAAAGAATACCGGATTACCATTGGTAATACCGAATCTACCATCGAGGTCTTTGATGGTTATCAGGGCAATCTCGTAAGCAGCCAGACCTACCCGAACAACGGTGCCGCATATGCAGACTTCCTGCAGGCCTTGCAGCTTGCCGGCTACACCCTCGGTAATGACGACAAGAAAGTTGCCGATGACCGCGGCTACTGTGCTACCGGCACGCGCTATATCATGGGCATCAAAGATGGCAACAAAGATATCCAGCGCTACTGGGCAACCTCGTGTGGCGGGGCAGCAACCTTCAAGGGTAAGACGAATCTGGTCACCGGTCTGTTTAATCGGCAGATACCTGACTTCGAAAAAATCGCCGGCAACGCACTCTAGTAGTCACTTCTTTTGGTACATACGAGCGACTACTTATATACTGGACATATGATACGAACGATTATCTTTGACTGCTTTGGAGTGCTGACATCGGACGGCTGGCTGCCGTTCAAACGCAAATACTTCGGTCGCGGCTCGCAGCTGGAGTCACAGGTTACTGACCTCAATAAGCAGGTCGATGCTGGCCTGTCTGACTATGACGAGTTCATTACCGCTGTCGCTCTGCTGGCGGCCGTACCGCGGGTCGAGGCAAAGGCGGCTATCGAAAATAACATTGCCAACGAAGAATTGTTTACGTATATTACCGACGAGCTCAAGCCTCAGTACAAGATCGGCCTCCTCTCCAATGCTGGTGCCAACTGGATCGACGAATTGTTCAAGCAGCACCAGACCAGACTGTTTGATGCGGTCTGCCTGTCCTGTGAAACGGGCTACGTCAAACCGCACGAAGAAGCCTACCTCGCAGCTGCCCGCAGCCTCGGCGCCCTGCCTGATGAATGCGTCTTCGTCGACGACCAGGAACGCTACTGTACCGGGGCACGCGATGTCGGCATGCAAGCCATCCATTACAAAGATTACGACCAATTCCGCAGGGAGCTCGACAAGCTGCTTGGCAGCCCGAAACACTGAATAGCGCTAAGCTATCCGGAACACTAAGCGTTTCTCGGTATCTGCTGCCCGTTGCAGCTGACGCGTCTGCATACGCAGGGCGCTCGTAAATGCTGCTCCCTGAGCTGTCACGATAATCTCCTTATCACGGACCGTTACGGCCACTGTTTTCTTGAACTTCTCCAGCACGAAGCTTTTGATAGCCAGGGCTTCGTCCGGCTCATCGAAGTTACGGTTTTTCAGAATATCAAACAGGGAATTACTCATCATACCAGTATGACACATAGACAACTATTGACGTTTATACTATAATCCTTTGTTAGTGTTAAAAATAACTACCACCAGACGCATGACCACTCAGACACTTGAAAAACCAGCATTACATGGCCTACGGACATCCGAATACTTCATGATAGCTTTGGCGCTTGGCGGCATGTCGGATGATACACCGGAACTGGACGATACAAAACGCGTCGTCCATCACGTGTTGAACAATCAGATTGCAAAAGTTAAGCCAGTTCCTCCGCTATCCGCCGAAGATATTGAAACTGCGACTGATTTTGGCATTATCCCGGATTCGAACGGTGCTCCTCACATGCTTCGAGAGCCGAGAGATATGGAAGAGATGATGGATTATAACGCGCTGGCCTGTAGGGTACAAATCGTCGAAGACGCGGCTGTGGAGCTCGAAGAAGCCAAAGAAGACGCTACCGTTATCACCGCCGACTATTTTTCCCTTATAAGTGATGCGCTGCAGCACTATGCCCGTTCCGGCCGAGCTGAGAATGCCGACGTGGAAGTCATACTCTTCTTTGATGAGCACCCGCTCGACAGCATGCCTGACGCCGGTAGCCGCAGTTTCTAATAGTTGTATGCGGTAGCTGCAGTCTGCCTTTGCTACAATTAAAAGATGCCAGAATTACCAGAGGTTGAAACAGTCAAGCGCGGCCTGGGGCGGCTGCTGCCAGGCCTGACGATCAGTGCCGTCACCCACGACAACCCGAAGAGCTTTCCGAACGCCGAGCATGACGTGGCACAGTTTTTGCTGCAATCAAAAGTCGTCGATGTCACGCGCCGTGCCAAGGTCCTGATGATCGAACTTAGCAGCAAATATAGCCTGGTGATCCATCTCAAGATGACCGGCCAGCTGGTCTACCGCAGCGACACTGAAAAATTCGGAGCTGGCCATCCGAACGCCAGTCTGATCGGTGCATTGCCCGATAAGTCTACACGCGTGACGCTGATGTTTGATAACGGCGCGCACCTGTACTTTAACGACCAGCGCAAATTCGGCTGGATGCGGCTGATACCGACCGCCGAGATACCCCAGATTGATTTCTTCAAGCGGGTCGGCCCGGAGCCACTGAGCGATGAGTTTACCTGGCAGGTTATGCATGGGTGCCTGTTGCGCCGCAAAAACACCAATATCAAGGCCGCACTGCTCGATCAATCAGTCATTGCCGGCGTTGGCAACATATACGCCGATGAGAGTCTGTGGGGCGCGAAGATCAATCCCACGATGCTGGTCAAAGACGTCCCCGGGAAACAGATACAATCCTTGCACAAGGCCCTCCGTGATGTCCTGCAGCTTAGTATCGACAAAGGCGGTTCAACGGTCCAGCATTACGTCGATGCCGAAGGTAAACCGGGCAAATACCTGACTTTCGCCAATGTCTTCCGCAGGGAAGGCCAGCCGTGTCCACGCTGCGGTACGATCATCGAAAAGTCACGTGTCGCCGGCCGCGGAACCCACACTTGCCCCGTCTGCCAGAGCTGAATTGACTTAATAACATTATCAGTGAGAACCGGCATTGCTACGCGTAACGGGAAAGGTGAATCAATATGATGCCGTGGGCAGAGTTATCATGCAGTCTGCTGCTTTGGAAATCTACGGTCTTGTAATCGAAGGCCATCAGGACGGCCTGATATATATCGGCCTTCGGACTATGCCCGGCTGCAGCCCTCTATTTCGCAAGTCTCTTCAGGATTCCAAGGACGTCATCGGTTGACTTCACCCGGTAGCGGGCCTCAGTCGGGCCGTTCCCGACTTTGATCGTGCAGGCGCTGGCTGGCATAGCTTCGAACATATCTTCGTCAGTATAATCATCGCCGATACACAAGATGAAGTCTGGCGTCGAGAGTGATGAAAATTGTTCCAGCAACAGTCCGGTGGCAACGCCTTTATTGATGTCGAGCGGCTTTATTTCCAGAATTTTGGAGCCATTATAGACGCCCAGGTTGTGCTCTTTGGCATAACGTCGCAATAAACGGCGTAGGACGACCAGGTGCTTCTGAGTATAGTACGGCGACGCGGCCCGGTAGTGCCAAACCAGCGCAAAATCCTTGATTTCGACGAAGGTCCCGGGAGTATTGGCAGCGTATTTCTCGAGTATCGGAATGATGTCGTGCTGCCAGTCGGGCGAGACGTTGGTCATCTGTTTCCAGGCTACTTTGGCAGGTTTCTTCGCCGTACTGCGTTTGGCGGCCGACTGCGGTTCCCGTATCAGTGCTCCGTGTTCAGCCACCAGACTAATCGGTAACTCGCCGAGCCAATCTGCCAGTTCAGCTTTACCACGGCCACTGATGATGGCCATCTGTACTTTTGAGCTCGTAGTGATCTTTGTCAGAAGTCTCAGCACCTCCTTGGTCGGTGCGGCTTTGGCAGGGTCCGGGACGAGTGGTGCCAGCACACCGTCATAGTCGAGCATAACAACGGGGTGTTCAGAACGGTTGTACATATCAACGATATCCTGCCGCCGTTCACGGGTCAGACTGCGCGTCAGCCGCTTGGTACCGGGTATCGGCTTCTTCAGTGACTTCATAAAGCTGCCCGCCCAGTGTTGGACAGTGTGTGTCTCGATGTGGGCATGCATGGCTGTAACCCGACGTTTCAGCTCGCGTTTCGGCATCTTGACGGCACTCGTCAGCGCTGCGACCAGTGATTCAGGTCTCCGCGGGTTTACTAGCAGGGCATCCGTCAGTTCCTGGGCAGCTCCGGCCGTACTGCTCAGGATGAGCACGCCGTCGCGTTTTGGACGGCTGGCGATATACTCTTTGGCGACGAGGTTCATGCCATCGCGCAGCGGTGTTATGAACGCCACGTCTGCCACCTGATACAGGGCTGTGACGGCCTCTACCGGCATCGACGTATACAGGTAATCAACCGGCTGCCATGACTTCGTCCCAAACTCATCGGTAATTTTCTTGATCAAACCTTCAACCCGCTCCCGCAGCTGCTTGTACTCTTCAATATCAGTCCGTGACGGCACTGCCAGCATCACCATGACAACTTTCCCGGCTATGGACGGCGTCCGGCGCAGGAATTCATGATACGCCTCCAGGCGTTCCGCCAGACCTTTGGTCGGGTCCAGACGGTCGACCGTCAGAATGACTTTCAACCCCTTATATTTCTGCCGGTGCTTGCGCAGCTCAGTTTTGACAGCTGCCAGGTCGCGGGCCTTGGTGAAGCGCTCATAATCAATACCCATCGGGAAATCGGTAACCCGCGTAACGTGGGCACCCTGTATGATCTGGCCCGGTTCAACGATCTCGCGGGTCAGCTCAGCGCAGGCTGCCAGGAAGTTATCAGCATACAGTTTCGTATGTAGTCCCATCAGGTCGGCTCCCAGCGTACCGATAAGTAATTGTTTGGCCGATGGCAGCTTGCTGAAGTGCTCCAGCGCCGGGAAGGGTATATGCAGGAAGAATCCAATCTTAGCTTTTGGCCGTACAGCCCGCAACATGGCTGGCAGAACCAGCAGCTGGTAGTCGTGTACCCAGATGGTACTCCGGGTGTCGCTCAGCGCCAGCACGACGCCAGCAAATGCCGAGTTGACAGACTTATAAGCCTTCCAGAATTTGTCGTGGTTCTCCATACGGGCCGGCAGGTCATGAAACAGCGGCCACAGTATCGTGTTGCTGTAGCCGCTATAATATTCATCGAGCTGTTTCTGTTTCAGAAATACCGGGTAACAGTTGTTCTTGCGCAGCTCGACAGCAATTTCTTCACACTCGACACGGGTCAGGTCATCGCTCGGGATGCCGGGCCAGCCGATCCATTTATTCCTCTTGTCATTGACGTACGCAGCCAAGCCGGTGGCCAACCCACCAACGCTCGGATAAAATTCTAATCCTTTGTCAGTCTTCTTGATAGAAATAGGTAATCGGTTCGAAACAATAACAACAGATGAAGTCATATCTGTGATTGTTATACCATACTTTACAGGCCGCTAGAGTAAAATTGTCCACACTTGGCGTAGTAGACCGGACGTCACCTTTATCCATAAGCATATTGACTAGACCACAACAATCTGCTAAAATAATCACAGGTAACTCAAACATAAAACATGATACACGAACCTACACCCAGTTCTACAGACCACAACCAGTCAGTTCACGGACCTCGGTCGATGGAGATTCGCCTCGCGGTCATGGAGCAGGTATTGCCAATATTCGAACTCGAAGGTGACGAATTTGATGCCGCTGCGGCGGTTTTTGTTGCGCAGCGGTCTACCGAGTTATCTGAACACGATACGTCACGTACAGTCGGTCACGATCATGGTGGAACTGAGGAATATATCTCAAGCGAAACTGAAATGCTGTCGAGTACATTATTTTCGAGGCCATATTATTTGGACGACCTTTCCGCATATACTACTTCCTTTGAAATCGTAAAAGGAGACTTCGAAAATCTAAAAGCAAAGTTTTCCGTCGACAAGGCTTACTTGAATGCGGTCATCCGTGGGGCAAATGCCGGGCAGGCACGCTACTTCAAGTCTATCCGGGGTAATCTGCTCGAATATTCAAATATTTTGGCTGATGTAATCTCAGATGATGAAGAGTCACCGCGAATCTCAATAGCCGATCTCAAACGTGTGGCAATCTGCCAGGAGCGGGCCGCTGTTGTACATAATACTCTCCAAATATTTGGAATTGACTCCAGATTTGAAGCTGGCGATCTGAGCGTCAAGAACGAAGATGGCAGCGTTGATTCGGAACACCACGCTTTCATCACTTTCTCAAACAACGAGGGTGAGCGGTATGTCTTTGACCCAACAAATCCTGTAATTACAAAAGACGGAGATGGCAACATCATCAGTCTTGCACCCAACTTGATAAAAGTGCAGCCCGACAGTCCGGGGCATGTTGTCGGGACCCTCAAAAGTTATGGCATTACCGATGGTAAGCGTGTCGAAACGAGAAAACGTGAAATTACCTACGACCTTGATTTATAAACGATGCATAATGTGCAGCTGCTTCATGCCTCGGTTATACTGATGAAGTGATAACGATACTCTCCGGGACGAATAACTTTTTGCTGCGCGCCGAGCTGCGCAAGCTGGTAGCTGGGTTTTTGGCAGAGCAGGGTGATGGTGCCGATATGGCCCAGGATATGTATATGGAGCGGCTCGATGGGGAAGATGCCAGCTTCGAACGGATGCAGGAAGCGCTGCAGAGTCTGCCGTTCCTGGTCGCCAAGAAGCTGGTTGTACTGCAGGCACCGGGTGCCAACAAACAATTTGCCGAGCGCGCCAAAGACTTGCTGGATGAACTGCCCGAAACCACCGACCTGATCATTGTCGAACCGAAGCTCGATAAACGGTCGGCTTATTATAAATTTCTTAAGAAACAGCCGGGCTACACCGAATGCACTGAACTGGATGAGATGGGGCTGGCCAAATGGCTGGTGGCGCTGGCCCGTGAAAAGAAGGCGCAGCTGACACTGGCCGATGCCAAATACCTCGTGGAGCGCGTCGGCGGCAACCAGCAGGTGCTGGCCAGCGAGGTCGAGAAGCTGTCGTTGTACCATCCGGACATCACCCGTACCGACATCAACGCGCTAACGGTGGCAATGCCGCAGAGTACAATATTCCAGTTGCTGGAGGCGGCCTTTGCCGGCAATACCAGGCAGGCGCTGGCGTTGTACGGCGAACAGCGGGCCCTGAAGGTCGAACCGCAGCAGATTATCGCCATGCTGGCCTGGCAGCTGCACGTCCTGGCGCTGGTCAAAGCCGCCGGCAGCAACGCTTCGCCGGATACCATCGCCCGCGAAGCCAAGATGAGCCCCTACGTCGTCCGCAAAAGTGCTGGCATCGCCCGCAAGCTGACCATCGCCCGCACCCGGCAGCTGATCGGCGACCTGGTAACCATCGATGAGCGCCTGAAGCGGGAAAGCCTCAATGCTGACGATGTCCTGCTGGAATACCTCGTCGGCTTATCACAGTAGGAGATAAAAAAGGAGCCGCGTGAGCGGCTCCTTGCTGAGGCAGAAGTACTGCGGTGTTATTTCTTGGCAGTTGGCTTTTTGGCTGGGGCCTTGGCAGCAGCTTTCTTGGGAGCGGCCTTCGTCTTTGCGGCGGTGTCGGTCTTTTTGAAGGCTGTAGTCTTGGCAGGTGCTTTCTTAGCGGCTGCAGGTTTTGCAGTAGCTTTGCTGGCAGCCGGCTTCTTGACAGCTGGTTTCTTGGTGGCAGATTTCTTGACCGGGCTACCAGTTGTAGCAGCAAGCTTGGCAGCGCGGGCCAATTGTGCCTTCTGGCGGGCAGCTTTGTTCTTGTGTATCAGGCCTTTTTTGGCGGCGCGGTCGATGTGGCTTTGGGCTTCAGCCTGAGTCTCTGCAGCATTTTCGCCGCCGGTGACGGCTTTGTGGAAGGCTTTGAGTGCACCCTTCAGGCTGCGCTTGGTCTTGCTGTTACGGATGGCGGCTTTTTCAGCGGTGCGGACGCGCTTTTTGGCTGATTTGATAATTGGCATGAATCTTGTTCCTTATTATGTTATCTAGATAGGGCTAATCGATAGTTAACTATAACAGATATGCGGCAGTGTTGTAAAGATGGACGGCCAGAGCTCGTTTTACTCGACAGGGCATAATGTTTATGCTACGATTTCGATAAGACTACTAAAATAAAAAGTTACAAAAGTATACAATCAAACTTATGAACGAGCAGCAGAATAATTCCAGGATTCAAATCGTAGAAAAGCTGAAATCAGCCGAAAGTATTTTGGTGACGGTCAGCGCTAATCCGTCTATCGACCAGCTGTCGGCCTGTATTGCGACGACGCTGGTACTGACGAAATACAAGAAGAATACCACGGCCGTCTTCAGCGGCAAGGTGCCGTCAGCGCTGGAATTTCTGAAACCCAAAGATACACTTGAGAAGACGACCGACAGTCTAAGGGATTTCATCATCGCACTGGATAAATCGAAGGCTGACAAGCTGCGCTACAAAGTCGAGGACGATGTCGTCAAGATATTTATAACGCCGTACCGGACCAGCATTACCGAAAAAGATCTGGAATATAGTGCCGGGGAATTCAACGTCGACGTCATATTGGCGCTCGGCGTGCAACATCAGCAGGACCTCGACAGCGCGATAACGGCCCACGGGCGGATTTTCCATGATGCCGTCGTCATGAGTATCAACAACATGCCGGGCGGTGATTTCGGCGTGGCGAACTGGGAAGACCTGGAAGCCAGCAGTCTGTCTGAGCTGATTGCCGACCTGGCAGCAGAACTCGACCCAGGGCTTATGGACGCCGACATTGCGACGGCCCTGCTGACCGGTATCGTTGCCGAGACCAGCCGCTTCAGCAACGAAAAGACGCACCCCAGCACCATGAACATCAGTTCCAAACTTCTGGAAGCCGGCGCCGACCAGCAACTGGTCAACACGCAGCTGCAGGATTATATCGCGACCGCTGTCAAACCGGCCGCCGGTACCGAGATTGCTCCGACAGTCCCGGCCGGGCAGGAAGCGGCCGACCATGACGAAGTCGTCGAAGAATTAGTTGTCGATGAGCATGGCACGATTGAACCGATAGATTACAGTGACGTGCCGATTAACGTCGAACCCGACAAACCAGCCACTGAAGACAAGCAGCCGGAGGCGACACCGGACGAAGCGCCACAACCAGAACCTGAAGCAACACCGGAACAGCCAGTAGCACCTACGCCTTCGCCTGGGCTTGATACTGACAGCAGCGACCCGCAACCGTCGGCTGCGCCTGACCCAGAGTCGACAACCGGGCAGGATGATGATACCGGCGATGGTCAGCCAGAGTCACAGGACGATGCGCCTGACGACGCAGAGGCGGCCCGACAAGCAGTTGAAAATGCTCTGAGCGGCATCGCCGGGCAACAGTCACAGGAACCACCGATCGTTTTAGCTGCTGAACCTACAGAAGTCGAGCAGCCGGAGTCCGGGCTCGATGATGTCCTGTCGGCGCCTCCGATGCCGGAAAATCAGCCGCTGCCAGATACTACGCCGGCCGCCATACAATTTTCAGAGCCGCTTATCCAGCCGATTCCGCCGAACCAGCCATCGTATACGAACCCGCCGACAACGACGCTCTACGGCCCGCCGGCCCTAGATCAGAATGAACCGGCACCGCTCGGTATGTCGCCCGCCGATCAGGCCTTTACCATGCCGATGCCGCCGACCAGTTCGATGGCGCCACCACCACTGCCTCCACCCGCGCCTGCTCCTCAGTCAGCGAATAATCCAGTAGCGCCACCACCGTTACCACCACCGTTACCGCCACCGATGACACCACCATCGTTCGGCGGATCAGCCCGCTAAGCTGACTGAGAAAATTTCTTTCCTGACGACCTTAGCGGGCCGTTAACGGTTATTCGGGTAGTTGCTCTGACGCGGTAGCCCCGAAGACTTCTTAGAGATTTATTATAAAGAGACTCGTTATGACAGCTGATAGCACGTACACTAAGGTGATGCAGGGATTATTACTCATCGACAAGCCTTCCGGTTGGACCAGCTTTGACGCCGTCAATTACGTGCGGCGGCTGGTGGCGTCCGTGGAAGGCAAAAAGCCCAAAAACTGTAAGGTCGGCCATAGCGGCACGCTCGATCCGCTGGCTACCGGACTGCTGGTGTTACTTGTCGGCAAGGAATACACCCGGCGGGCTGGCGAACTAACCAAGCTTGATAAAACCTATGAAGTAACCATGAAACTAGGTGAGACAAGTACCACCGCCGACGGGGAAGGCGAGAAGACAATCGTTTCCGACAAGCAGCCGGCTCTGACGGAAATTGAACAGCTTCTGCAGCAATTCACTGGCGACCTGATGCAGACACCACCGATATACTCGGCCATGAAAGTCGGCGGCGTCCGGGCCTACAAACTGGCCCGCGAAGGCAAGCCCGTCGCCATGGAAGCCCGCCCGGCCACGATTTACAGCAATACGCTGACCAGCTACAACTACCCCTACGTCAGATTTACCAGCAGCGTCGGTAGTGGCACGTATATCCGCAGCCTGGTGGAAGACATCGGCAAGCAGCTAGGGACGGGCGCGTATATGTCGGACCTGCGCCGGACGACCGTCGGCAAATACTCTATTGAAAATGCAGAGATTATTGAGAATCTCGACGCCTCATCGATTGCCGATAAGTTAGAAAGTTTATAATAAACTTTTGATTTTCAGTTGGACCGCCCTGCTGTCATGGATACTATCAAAACATTATTGACAACTTTATATATGCAGCGTAAAGTAACAAAAATTATGCCAAATCCAAATTTCCCTGCGCTCCCAACACCACACGAACTCGGCCAGATGGCGGTAGACAATGCTGCTGAACTGGCTGCCCAGGACGCCCTGAATCTCCACTGTGTAGAAATGCACATGCGAGCTTTTGCGGGTGCGTTCAACGGATCCGGGCGCCTGGACGACCACGCCTATAGCCAGCTCCCAGAGGCTGCCCAGGTCGCCACGCTCGAAACTGCTGATACCAGCTATGATTATTTTCGCCGCGTGGGACTTGACGAACGGGTTGATGGTAATATGAGCTTCTTATTTGCCCGCGGAGTCAGTATTCGCGACCGCAATAGCTTTCTCATTAACGCCATGCAACGCCACGTAGCTGTGGCCGCCTTGCTGGAACCGATCAGGGAAGTGGAGGCTGTTCAGCGAGGTGTTTTGCCGGCATCTTTCGATAAGGTCTATCTGGATATGCCACTTGAAGACCCCGCCAGTGCCGAGCTGCAACGATTGGATATGCAACAGCCCTACAGCGTAGAAGGTATCCGCAGTGTTCTGCAGGTCTTTGGAAAGAATCTGGGCCCATTCATCGAAGGAGTTGTTGAGGTTGCCCCGAATAACCTTACGGTAGGCCGGCTGTCTATCATCGGCTACGCCGCCGGTTGCATCACCGCCGCCCGCCTCAGTCTCGATAGTTCTGAATAAACCTGATCGATTCAGCACTCCATACTGCTTGTGATAATAGTCACAAAATCATAAACATAACAGGGATGAGCAGAGTCTGTAACTTCTTGGTGTAATTGACAACATAGACCTGAAGTTGTATAATTTCTTACATAGATTCTGGGAGCCAGGAGCTTGCAGAACCGTACAGGCGAAAGCCCTGGTGTCATGCCGACAAAAATCTTACCGAAACTAGAGAATAGAGTACACATCTCTGAAGACGAGGGTCACATCGTCGTCCAAGGTGGCACTACCTATGCCATGTTCCAGACAGGATTACTACAGCCGGATTCGATGTGTCTTGGCAAACAATGGTTTACCTATGGCCGGCTTATCACGAAGGGCTTTAGGCTGGCGCGGAACTTCCGTGAGGATCTGGAATGCCGTAAAACACGTATTCGCGTCGACGCCAGGTTTGGCGGCCATATATTGGTCATGCCGGAAAATGAGGTGGGCGTCTATGTATCTATGCTGGGCTCAGCGTATCGGGCACCATCTGAAACTGACCTGTCGGCGACGGTTGAAGCGCTGTACCAGACGGTGAGGGATCGTGAAATCGGCGGGGTTGTATTTGATGCCTGCGCTATCTTCGGTAATGACGCAATGGGCAATCCACGGCTGGCGATCGTCGATGAAAGTGGCGGTTTTGCCGCCGGTTATCAGCCTGCTGCAAGGGAAACTCGCATGCAGCCGCAGTTACTACAACTTGCCGGCTAGGCAACATGACAGCGTAACTTAGGGTTGCAGGACGGCGTCATCTCTGGTAAAATACCAGTTATATGATTACAAGTGAGAAAAAACAAGCAGCTATTAAGAGCACGCAGGTGCACGCTAAGGACACTGGTGGGGCTTCGGTGCAGGTCAGTATTGATACTGAGCGCATTCGTGAACTGACTGAACACCTCAAGGTGAACAAGAAAGATTTTGCAGCCCGCCGCGGCCTGCTGCAGCTCGTCGGCAAGCGCCGTCGTCTGCTGCGCTACATCGCTGATCGCGATAGCCAGGGTTATCTTGATCTGATCAAGAAACTCGGCATTAGACGATAGAGACCGATAGAGACCGCTAACGTGTATAGACCAGGGTTCTCGATCTCTCACACGTGAGACTCGAGAACCCAAGCTTGTGCACATTTAAAAGGGCAGAGTTCCAGGGTTGGTTGCAAAGCTACAGATATATCGCGTCAATTTACAGGGACGCACAAGCGCGCATATATTTGAACCTTGCACCTGACTCCTCCGCCAGAAAGTAGAGGTACCAATGAGTACAACTAACAACACCACGGTCAATCCGATGGGAAAAGAAATTATCAAAGTCGAGACGCAGTTCTGCGGCCGCACGCTGTCGCTGGAAGTCGGCCGTGTCGGTTTCCGGACGTCTGCCAGTGTGATTGCGCGCTACGGCGACACTGTCGTCCTCGGTACGGCCATGGTCAGTCCGAAGACGGTGCAGGGGATGGATTATTTTCCCTTAAGCATTGATTACGAAGAGAAATTCTACGCTGCCGGCAAGATCAGCGGTTCGCGGTTCATCAAGCGCGAAGGCCGCCCAAGTGACGACGCCATCCTTATCGGCCGCCTGATTGACCGTCCGATCCGTCCGCTGTGGCCCAAGGGTTACCGCAACGAAGTTCAGGGTGTTGCGACGGTTCTATCGATGGACCCAACCTTTCGTCCGGATATGATCGCAATGATTGCGCTGTCGGCGGCTTTTGTACTGACCGGTGCGCCATTTGACGGTCCGGTAGCTGGACTGCGCGTCGGCATGGTGGACGGCACGTATACAGCTTTTGCGACTCCGGAGCAGCTGAGCGAAGGTGCGCTCGACCTGGTGGTCGCTGGAACGAGCGAAGGTATCATGATGGTCGAAGCCGGTGCCTCTGAAGTCACCGAAGAACAGATTGTCGATGCACTGGCCTACGCCCAGGAAGCTATACAGCCGGCAATTGCCCTGCAGAAGGAATTAGTTGAGAAGGTCGGTGTCACTCCCATGAACTACGCTCTGGTCCTGCCTGACGAGGCCATCCTTGATGAAGTCCAGAAATGGATGGACGGCAAACTCGGCGAAGATCTGCGGAAACCATATCCTGAGCGCAACGAACTCGTCACCACACTGCGGGAACAGATGCACGATGAGCTCTGGGAGAAACATGGTGAGATGTATCCCGAGAAGAAGACGGCCTATGAAGAAGCCTTTACGACGGCTTTGCATAAGGATGTCCGTGCCGGCATTGTCAAGGACAACACTCGTCCGGATGGTCGTAAACTGACGGAAATCCGTCCATTATCCAGCGAAGTCGGCCTGCTGCCACGGGCTCACGGCTCCAGCCTGTTTACCCGCGGTCTGACACAGGCTCTGAACATCGTCACCCTGGCACCAACGAGCTATGCCCAGTTGGTTGATACCATGGAGCGCAATTCCGAGCGCCGCTATCTGCATCACTACAACGCACCAGGCTGGACGGTCGGTGAAGTCAAGCGCCTCGGCAGCCCTGGCCGCCGCGAAATCGGGCATGGTTATCTTGCAGAACGCGCCTTAACGGCAGTACTGCCCTCGGAGGCGGAATTCCCGTATGTCATCCGCACAGTCACCGAAATCATGTCTCAGAACGGGTCGACCTCAATGGCTGCGACCTGCTCCAGCTGCTTGGCACTGATGGACGCCGGTGTCCCACTGAAGCGGCCAGTATCCGGTATCGCCATGGGCCTGATGATGGACGGTGATACGCCGTACGTTCTGAGTGACATCGCTGACGCCGAAGACTTTGCTGGCGACATGGACTTCAAAGTTACCGGTACGACCGAAGGAATTACGGCGCTGCAGATGGACATGAAAGTCCATGGTCTGCCTGTCGAGATATTGTCCAAGGCCTTGCAACAGGGCAAAGAAGGTCGCGCCTTCATACTGAAGCACATGCTAACCACGATGGCCGAACCACGAAAGGAAATGAGCCCCTACGCACCACGCGTCGAAGCTATCCACATTAACCCTGATAAAATCCGTGAAGTCATCGGTAAGGGTGGCGAAGTCATCCAGAAGATTACCGGGGAAACTGGTGCCGAGATAGACATCAAAGACGACGGAACAATTATGATTGCCAGCCCTGACGGTGCAAGCATTCAGGCGGCAATTGATTGGATCATGAGTATCGTGGCCGAACCAGAAGTCGGTGCTATCTACCGTGACAAGCCAGTTGTCAGCGTCCTCGACTTCGGTGCTTTCGTACAGATCATGCCCGGCAAAGACGGCCTGGTCCACGTCTCTGAAATTTCCGAAGAACGTGTCAACAAGACCAGCGATGTCCTCAAAGAAGGTGACAAAGTCACCGTTAAGCTTGTCGCTATCGATGATCGCGGACGTTTGCAGCTCAGCATGAAGGCGGCGGCGCGGGAACTAGCGGAAGGCAAGAACTAAGCTTTCGGAATGTCTGAAGATTAGATAGAGAACATGAGCGCATTTAACAGATTACAAAACTGGCACCAGACGAAGACGGGACTGCTCGTCTTCGCACTGCTGGAGCTCGGTTTGGCCTATGTGTTTGCTTCGTGGGCGATTGATGCAGGTAATCTGTTGGATTACCTGTGTACCTTTATCCTGCTCGTTGGCGGGGTACAGAACCTCATCAGACTGCTTGGAAGGTCTATCGGTAAAAACAGATGACTGCTGCGAATACGTATCCCTGCGCGCCAGCTCAGTTCGATGTCGGTAACGGCTACGCGCTCAAACAATTTGTGTCCAGCGATGGTCCTGAGTTACTCGACGTCATCATGGCTAACAGCGACTATTTGGAATCGGCATTTGACCCCAAGATGTTCAATACTACGGTAGCGGACAAGGCGTGTCGTTTATTCCAGGATGTTAACGAAGCCGGGCGGGGTGCTCTATACAAAATCGTTCGCGGCGGAGTACCACCTATGCCGGACACAATGGTCGGCGTTGTTGACCTGAGGCGGGTCAGCGACACGACCGGCATTCTGAGCTACTGGCGGGCAGAGAGCAGTGATCTACGCGGTATTGCCAGTCGGGCATCGGCAAAGGTTGTTGAATTCGCACTCAACGGTTGGGGACTGGATACCATCATGATACATATCGCACCTGATAATATTCCCAGTCAGAAAGTTGCAGCCAAGCTTGGCGCTGTCAGGGCGGGGATACTGGAGAACCCCGGCACAGGCGATGTACAGACCTTGGAACTCTGGAGAATTGACAAAGATGGCCAGTAACAAACAGCAACTGCTCGATCGAATCGCCGCCCAGATCGTAGCCGATAAAGTCACGCCCGAGCTGGCTGCATCGGCCACCCAGCTGGTGTTCGGAATTGGGAATCCCGATGCCGATATCGTCTTCATCGGCGAGGCGCCAGGCAAGAACGAAGACCTGAAAGGCAAACCGTTCGTCGGGGCCAGCGGCAAATTTCTCGACGAAATGCTGGCATCTGTCGCGCTTGTGCGAGATGATATATATATCACTAATATCGTGAAATACCGGCCGCCGAATAACCGCGATCCATTGCCGGCGGAAAAGAAGGCATTTTTGCCCTATTTGCAGGCCCAGTTAGAAGTAATTGCACCAAAAGTACTCGTGACTCTCGGTCGCCACAGCAGCAATTGTTTCTTACCGGACTTACAAATCAGTAAGGACCACGGGCAGCCGAAACGCATCAGATTGGCGTTTCATGCTGACCCATCGCAGGTTTTGGAAGTCGTCATCTTACCGCTCTATCACCCCGCTGCAGCCCTATACAACGGCGGAATGCGGCAGACTTTGATGGACGATTTCAGTCAAATACCTCATATATTACAGAAAATCACAAGCAAGTAGATTTAAGAAAAGGAGATTCTATGAATCCAGAAGAACAAACTAACAATACTAACAACGATGTTCCAAGGGACAACCCGGCAGGCAACGATGCTCACGACGCTCAAAGTGGCGACAACCAAGCTGGCCAGAACCAGTCGCGTCCGCCGAGACGCCAGAACGGAGCCAATGGTTCAAATGGCCAGGGTGGTGGCAGCCGTGGTAACCGCGGCCCGCGTTCGGGCGGTGGTGGTAATGGTGAAGGCCGCCGCCCCATAAATAACAACGGTGGCACTAGCCGCGGACAGAACTTTGAGAGCAGCCGGGGCAGCGGCGGCCAGCGCATGTCCGGTGGCAGCAGTGCCAGCCGTGGTGCAGCAGTCCGGGCTCAGAAGCGCTCGCAGATGGATGCACAGAAGATTGCCAACCAGTACCAGTCGGCTAACGTCGATGGCCCGCCCTTCAAAAACAGAGACCGCGCTAACGTGGTCGATGATCGCCCACGCCTGAAAATCATCGGTCTCGGCGGTATGGACGGCGGTGGCTCCAAGAACATGATCCTCGTCGAATACATTAACGACGCCGTCATCCTGGACTGCGGCAACGACCTTGGTGTCGACCTGCCGGGCATCAACTACGGCATCGCTGACACGGCCTACATGGAGACCATCCGCCACAAGTTGCGGGCTTACATCATCACCCACGGTCACCTGGACCACATCGGCGGCTTGCCGCACATCGTGCCGAAGTTCCCAGCCCCGATCTATGGTTCAAAGTTCACGATCGGCCGCGTTGAAGAGATCTTTGCCAACTTCGGCTTGCCAATGCCCGAAGGCTTTGAACTTAAGACGGTCACCATGAATGAGGACACCCACGAGAAATTGAAAGTCGGTGAGTTCTTCGTCGAGCTCGTCCGTATCACGCACTCTATCCCCGGCAGTACCTGTATCGTCCTCGATACACCGGTCGGTCGGATCATCAACACCGGCGACTTCCGCTTTGACCCCAACCCGCTCGACCACGAGAAGAGTGACTATGACCGCCTGACCGAACTCGGTAACGAAGGCGTGCTGGCACTGCTCAGCGAAAGCACCACCGTCGAGCGCATGGGCCGGACGCCGAGTGAGTCGACCATCGAACAGACCTTTATTGACATTATCAGTAACGCGCCGGGCCGCATCTTTGTCGGCTTGTTCAGCACCAACATGAACCGCGTCCAGATGATCGTCAATGCCGCCGTCCACCACAACCGCAAGGTGGCGATGGATGGCCGCAGCATGGTCAGTACGCTCGAGATGGCGATCCGCCATGGTTTCATGAAAGTGCCGAAGGGCACCTTCGTGCCGATCGCCAGCGTCCCGACCATGAAAGACAGCGACGTCGTCATAGTCTGTACGGGTAGCCAGGGTGAGCCGAGTAGTGCCCTGCAGCGTATGGCCGGCGGCGAACACCGCCATATCAAGCTTAAGGAGCAGGATACCGTTATCCTGTCGAGTACGCCGATTCCAGAATCAGGCAATGATGCCCTGATCGGCCAGATGGTCGATGGTCTGACCAAAAAAGGCGTCCACGTCTTCGAAGCCCGCAACCACGAGCTGGACGGTGTCGGACCGCTGCACGTTTCCGGCCACGCCAGCCGTGACGAATATGCCGACATGATCAACATGACCAAGCCGAAGTTTTTCATCCCGATTTACGGTGCCTACCGTGTCAAGCAGCGCCACATTGAGCTGGCGATTGAGCAGGGAATACCACGGGCTAATACCTACAATGCCGAAAACGGCGAGGTCATCGCCCTGACGGCTGACAAAATGGAGATCGAAGGCGAAGTGCCGCACGGTACGATCCTGGTCGACCAGACCGGCGCTATCGTCAGCCACGTCGTCATCAAAGACCGCGTCCTGCTGGCCGAAGAAGGTCTGGTTGCCATCGTTCTGACCGTCGACAAGCGGTCTGGTAATCTGATGACCAGCCCTGACATCATCAGCCGCGGCTTCATCTACATGCGCGACAACGAAGACATGATGAACGGCCTCCGTGTCGAGCTAAAACGGGCAGTCCAGCAGCGTTTCAAACGCGTTGACCTCGACAGGTTCAAGGCTGAAATTAAGGACCACGTAACGCACTACCTGTTTGAGAACACCCAGCGCAGCCCGATCATCATTCCGGTTGTCAACGTTATCGGTGGTGGAAACGGTGGTAGCGGCAATAAGAATGCCGAGGGCGGCAAACAAGGCGACGCCAAGGCGCCAGCCGGAGCCCGTTCCAAGACTGCCGAAGAAGTCGCAGCCGAGCAACAGCAGCGTTTCAATGAAATGCGCGCCCGCCTGTTGACCCAGGATGCCCGCGTCGACTAGTTGTAACGAGCGAGAACATACAAATAAGAGGCGGACCATTCGGTTCGCCTCTTATTTGTATGTTGGGACAGTACAGGGCGCTGTTTCCGATATTCACATAAGAAATATGGGCATGCTACCGTCAAGGCAGTAGTACAGCTTATGTTATACTTATAAAAGCAGAATGAGCAGCGACAGGCAGGTGAACCCCGGGGATGCGCATAATAGGACAAAATATTGAAAAGTACTTGCCAAATCATGAAGCTTAAGCATAATAGTAATCAAGTTAATCTAAAACACGTGGTTCAAAAGTGAAGTGGATGCAGTCTCGTAAGGACATTGTCAAAAACAGTTTAGCAGTCTTTGTTGTATTGCTGGTGAGCATAATCGGAGTCAAGCTCCTGGTGAGCAGTCATGCTGCAACCGGTGCGACTTTGACTATGACGCCGTCCTCGACTTCAGTGACAGCAGGATCCAATGTGACTGTAACAATTAACGAGGACAGCGGCACTGACCCCGTCAACAGCGTACAGGCATCCTTAAGCTACGATAGCTCACAGCTGCAATACGTCAGCATGACGGAGGGTACGGCGTTCCCGACCATCGCCGCTAATAGCGTCGGTACGCCTGGCGTCATCCGGGTAGGTCGGGCTACACAGGGCACGCCTGTAACTGGCAGCAACGAGGTTGTCACCCTTACATTCAAGGTTCTGGCTTCTTCCGGCAGCATCGGCCTGACATACGACAAGAACTATTCATTCGTTGTGCGTAGTACTGATAACGTCGACATCCTGAGTCTCCTGACCGGAACAACTCTTACAGTAGATGGTATCCCGACAGCTAGTGCCAGCATGACACTAAGCCCGGCAGCCGCTTCGGTTGATTCCGGTTCAACAGTCAATGTAGTCGTCCGTTCAAACAGCGGTACGGCGTCAGTAAACTCGGTACAGGCTTACATCGGGTACGATGCCGCTCAACTGCAGTATACGGGTCTGACCGAAGGCGGAACGTTTACGAATATCGCTGCCACTGATACGGCTACAGCCGGCCGCGTCCGTATCGCACGTTCCGTACAGCCGGGCAGTGCAGGCATCACGGGTGACAACCCGGTCGTAACCTTATCATTCAAAGTTCTGGCGACATCTGGTACGGCAGCGCTGACGATTGATAAAACCCAGTCATTCGTTGTCTCCAGCACGACAAATACTAACATACTCAGCACGGTCGCCGGCAGCACCTATACAGTAACTTCCGTACCGGGCGCTGGATCAGCTACTTTCTCAATGACTCCGAGCACGGGGACATATGCCCAGGCTGCAACTATCTCCGTTGTTATCAAGGCAACCAGCACAGCTGCCCTGACGACCGCCCAGGCAACCATTGTCTATCCGGCCAGCCAGTTGCAGTTTGTTAACACAACCGAAGGCACTGTCTTTACGACGGCGCAGCGGACAAACACTGCCACCAGCGGTGTGGTTGATATTATTCGCAGTATCCCTGGGGGAAATGCTGGCGTAACTGGCACAAATCCTGTTATTACCCTAAACTTCAAAGTAATCGGTACCAACGGAACTGCACCTTTGACATATGGTCAAAGCTCGGCACTGTTCGATGATTCCGGTACCGGCGCCAACATCCTGAACCTTGCCAATTCAGCGGCTGCCAACTACACGATTGCAACAACAACCTGTGCTACCACGCCGAGTACTCCCGGCACGCCAACTCGCAGCGCCAGCAACTACACGACAATCTCTCTGTCCTGGACTGCCAGCACAGCCGGCACTGGTTGTACGATGGCCGGTTATCACGTCTTACGGAACGGAGTGTCTGTCGGTGACGTTACCGCAGGCACAAACTTTACTGACATCGGCCTGTCTGCCAGCAGCAGCTACAGCTACGCAGTCCAGGCCTTTGATACGGCAGGTAACACCTCGACTACGAGTACTGCAGCAACTCTAGTTACCAAAGCTGATGATATGGCGCCGACGACTCCTGTCGGAGTTACCGCCGCAGCTCCTGATGCTGTCAGCGTTGACCTGGCCTGGAACCCAAGCACTGACTTCCCGAACCCCGGTGGTGTAGGCATCAATGGATACCGAATTTACCGCAACGGTGCCACTGTCGCGACCTACTCGACGGGTACTGGCGCGAGCTACACCGACACTAATGTTTCTGCCAACACGACCTACAGCTACACGGTCACTGCCTTCGATAAACTGGGTAACGAAAGCTCACCATCAAATATCGCATCAGCCACCACCCAGCCACCACCCGTAACCTGTACTGGTGTTCCCTCAACGCCAGCTGGCCTGACTTCCGGAACGAGCACGATAACTACAACCAATCTCTCATGGGCCGCAAGCACTGCCAGCACCGGTTGTACGCTCGCTGGCTACCACGTATTCCGTAATTCTCTTCCTGTCGCTACAGTCACCGGAACCAGCAACCAGGATACTGGCCTGGCTGCCAACACCAGCTACACCTATACGGTACAAGCCTACGATACGAGCGGCCACAACTCATTACTCAGCACGGCCAAGACTATCGTTACCGCAAGCGATACCTCAGCCCCGAGTGCTCCAAGCAACGTCACTGCAACCGCCATCTCACCTGGCCAGGTCAACCTCGCCTGGGTTGGAAGCACCGATAACGTCGCTGTTACCGCTTACAAGATTTACCGCGGCGGAACATTGCTGACACCAACATCTCCAGCTGCCCGTAGTTTCAATGACACGACTGTCACCGAAAACACAGATTACACCTACACCGTATCGGCAGTCGATCTCGCCGGCAACGAAAGTGCCAAGACGATTGCATTACCGAACCCAGTTCACACGCCATCGTCATCAGATACACAGGCTCCGACCGTACCATCCGGCCTGCGAGCACCGACAGTGACCACTTCATCGGTCATCCTTGCCTGGAATGCCAGCACCGATAACGTCGCAGTCAGTGGCTATCATGTCTACCGGGCAGGTGTGCTCCTGGGTGACGCAACAGGACTGTCATACAGCAATACTGGCCTGACCGCCGATACTACCTATACCTACACCGTCAAGGCCTTCGACGCCAGTGGCAATACCTCGGCTGCTTCAGTTACGCTATCGGTCACGACTTCCAAGCTTGCCGGCTGCATCGTCGGCGACGTCAACTGTAACGGTGTGGTTGACACCTTCGACCTCTCGATCATGATGACTCACTGGCAAGTGCCAGGCGTTGTGCCTAAGTATGGTGATGGTGATATAAACCTTGATGGAAAAGTAGATACAACCGATCTTTCGATCTTGCTAAGCCACCTAGGAGATAGAGCATGAAACTAACACAAATTACCTTAGCCCAGATCAAGCGTATGCAGGCTTTCACTCCCGTCCTGGTTGTCGGCGTACTGATGCTGACAGGTGCGATAATCTACAACCTCAATGCCCATGCTGCGACAGCTGGCTTCACGCTATCTTCCAGTACATCGACATACAAGGTAGGTGATACGTTCGACGTTGCAGTTTACGAAGATTCGGGAACTGCTTGTGTCAACGTCGTTGAAGCAGACTTGTCGTACCCAGCTAACCTACTACAATACAATTCAGCCAGCGCCACTGGTAGTAAGTTTGAAGCTGTTGCGCCATCGACCTCAGGTAACGGTAAGGTCTCGATCGTGCAGTACACTCCCCGCAAGGAATGCGCCAGCGGTGCCACGGCTACGTCCGGCGTCAGCGGCAACCAGCTGATTGGCAATGTCTCCTTCACAGTTCTGGCGACCGGTACGGCACCACTCAACTTCGAGGATACGACTATTGCTATCAGCAGCTCCGACAACAAGACTAATGTTTCGCCGAACAGCGCAGGCAAGAGCTTTACGCTGACTGAAGCTTCAGTTACTCAGCCTCCGCCGCCACCAGCACCAAATCCCGCACCGAAGCCAGCACCGGCACCTCATGTCATCACAGTTACTCCAAGCCACACGAATACATCGACTCAGCTGACCGATAATGATGTCATCCAGACAGAAACCCCGATAGACATCAATCCATTCCCGATTCAGCCTGACGGTATCAACCGGATTGAATATTACCTTGATGGCAAGCTTGTAGCTACCGTCAAGACTGCGCCCTACACCTACCATCTCGATACGACGAAACTGCTGAACGGGAAGTACAAATTAACGATGAAGACCTACTACTTGAACGGTCAGACCAAGTCAGTTAGTCAAACTATCATTGTCAATAATCCATTTGGCTGGAGTCAGGTCAAACTGCGCATGCAGAAGTTCGCCTGGCTGATCATCCTGCTCATCATCCTGCTTGGTGCGGCTATCGCAGCATGGATAATTCACAAGCGCGGAAGCGGTCCAGAAAACTACTACGGTGACGGCCAGTCTGGCAGTAACGATCATTTTACCCTCGACGAAGGAGTAGTAGTCAGTCCGTCAGAACCAGCCGATAAGAAATTAGCCGATGCCAATAGCTATAATCACTCTGCCAGCTTTCAGCCGCTTCATGATGAGGTCGTAATGCCAACTGCTCAACAATCCCAGACAATCTCGCACTCGTTTGAACCAGCCAGCACCTTTAGCCCGGTCTCAGGTACAGGACACGGCACGGCAGTCAGCTCTAATAGTTCATCAGCCGCTTCGAACACTCCGCCTTCAGCCGAATATACACCGAATATCATTCAGCCTACCCAGCCACCAACTTCGGCGTAATAAGCTACGCCACTCAGCAATGTAGTGCCTGAAGCATGTTGCTTGTCTACTTGGGTTGTCACCGTACATGTGCTAACATAAGCATAATAAACAGAGGAATTTTGACGGAATGACAAAAAGTATCGGACTACACCACAGAGGCTTCAGGTCTGTCCTGTCTTTTGTAGTTGCACTACTTCTGATTGGCTCTATAAGCTACCTGGGTATCCGTACCTATCAGGCCAGCCATGCCGCATCGGGCGCATCTATCTATGTCAGTCCTGATACCGCAACCGTCGCCAATGGGTCAACGCTATCTGTAACGATACGTGAAAACAGCGGTACTGATTCTGTTAATAGCGTCCAGGCATCGCTGAATTACGACAGCAATAAGCTGCAATATGTCAGTATCACGGAAGGCGATTCTTTCCCGGTCATTGCAGCCAACAGCACCGGTACTCCTGGCGTCATACGCGTCGGCCGCGGTAATTCCGACGGCTCAGTTACTGGTGACAAGCCAATCGTAACCATTAACTTCAAAGTTATTGGAAGCTCTGGCGATGCAGCAATAAATGTGGACAAGGCGTACTCGTTGCTTGTCAGAAGTGTAGATAACCAGGATATTCTGCAAAACGTCGGCAGTGGCAACTACACAATCTCATCCGATACAGGCAATATCTCGACCAAGCCAATCATGTACATCACCCCAGCCAGTTCGTCGTATCTGGCTGGCGCAACCGTTGCCGCGACTGTCAGGCTGAACTCCTACACTGCCAGCGTTACGACAATCGAAGCGGCCATCAAGTATCCGACAGATAAGCTGCAGTATGTCAGCGTTACCGAAGGTGGGATATACGCCACCCAACAGCGTACCAACAATGCAAACGGTGTTGTTGACATAATCCGCGGTATTGCCGGTGGATCGAATGGCATCAACGGTGATAACCCAGTTGTGACTATCAACTTTATAGCCATAGCCAGCGGTTCTGCGGCGCTGACATTCGCTGGCGCATCTTCGGCTTATGACAACTCGGGTACAGGCGCAAATATTCTCAATATTGCCGGATCTACAGGATCAACCTACACATTGTCGGCAGCCGATGGCACAACGCCGCCACCGACAAATGAGGACCCACCGCCCGTAAGCGACGCAAACAATAATGATCAGCCGGCAGGAGATGTCACACCGCCATCCAACGCTGTGAAAGTGGCGACGACGAAGCATAGCGGCAGTGTGTCGCTAACGACAGCCAAAGACGGCTCTGTCCTGACTGAGCTTAGTGGCAAGGTGGACCTCACTCCGGTTATCGATTACGAGCTACTTGCCAGGAATCCGAATGAGTCCATCACTAAAGTTGAATATTATATCGACGGCAAGCTTATCTCCACCCAGCAGACTGCTCCCTACAAATTCACCTTTGACACCAATAGCCTTCGCAACGGTCAATATTCCATGGTAATCAAAACCTACTATAGCAGCGGAACTGTTGATACCCGGGCTGACAAGATTCTGATCAACAACAAGGTCACGCTGGCATACGTCATGCGCCACTATACGGTTAATATTGGTATTGTCATAGCTGTTCTGGCTTTGCTGGCTCTCATTCTCTGGAAACTGGTCATTCCCAGGGCTGCAGCCAAGCATGCCCGGGATGCGAGCTATGACCACGATGTACTCTATGGATTTTCAGGTGGAGCAGTAAATGACGGCGGCCTCGGTGGTCCAGTTGCCGGCGATCCCACAGTGATCTCCCCGAGTTCAGCTCCAGACAGTTCCAGCACAGATGTAAACGTCACCGGACCGCCATTGCAGACCTCAACTGCTGCCATGACGACATCGGCCTTACCTATGACTGGCGCCGAGCAACCGGTTTCATCCGAACCTCAGATCATCCAGTCCACTCCGGTTGCCCCAGCAGGGCAGACTTCACCCATACTCACCCCAACGGCTATCACATCGACACCGACTGCACCTGCCGCCCGGACGATCTCCGTCACGACTCCGATTGAAGTCATAACACCGTCCTTGCATGGTTCGATGTCAGCAGCGCCAGCTCCAAGCCCTACGAACCGACCACCAGCAGTACCCGGGACTTCCATAACCGACTACCAATTCCAGCCCTCCCGCCCGGCCGTAACTGTTCCGGTCACATCTGTGCCCTCGGCCGGCTCGATCATCAGTCCATCTATACAAACGTTCCGGCCTGATATCAGCCCATCGCCTCAAACGTTTCCGCCGCAGCACACGTAGCCTCCATAGCCATTCATTGACATAAGCATGATAATTTGCTATAGTAGTGCTATGTCTCCAAACCAAAATTTGCCACCAGTCGGCGAAACCGGCGATCAAAACCAACCACCATATCACTTGTACGACGACGAGCAGCTCATCCAGGCGGCCGCTGATGATCCGTACCTCGGTTCGGTGCTGCTGGGTCTACAACAGGTCGAAAAATTAAAGCAAGCTCATCCGGACGACGATCATTACCAGATCCTGGCCGAGTTAGCCGCCGAGGCAGCACGAATGTATATAAAATCAGTAGGTTACGCGACAACGGAGAACGCGCCACCGCATCCAATACCCGAGTAAGCTCTAGACCGTTCACGAAGAAGACGGTATAATAAAACAGTTATGGCTAAAAAGAAAAAACAAACACGCAGCAAGAAGGCAGCACCGAAGCAATCATCTCCGTTCTGGCAGTACGCCAGCGCGGTATTCCTGGTACTCCTGGCGTTATTCATACTGCTTGGAGGCCTCGGTACGGGTGGGGTATTGCCGCTCAACCTCTTCAAAGGCATGAGGTCAGCCTTCGGTCTGACGGCATTCCTACTTCCAATCGTCCTGGTCTACTGGGGTGTCGTCAAATTCATGGCCGACAATCACAAGATGTCATTCGGCAAACTGCTCAGTCTGTGGGCGGCGCTATTCTTCGCGGCCAGTTTTCTGCATGTCGCTATGGCTGCCAAGACGGTCGGTGCTGATGGCTCAACAGTTTGGACCAACGGGCAGGGCGGGGCAGTCGGCAGCTGGCTCGGCGGCCTGGTACTCGGTGCCCTGGATAAGGTTCCGGCAGCTATTGTCTTCATCGCAGCATTTATCCCAGCTGCTTTCCACGCCTTCGGCGTGCCGCTGAGTGTCATCTGGGACGCTCTCAAGTCGCTGAGGCCCGAGCCACGCGACCACGAGGATACCGACCTGATGTCTCTGAAGCGCCGGGCCAAGAGCGAGCAGCCGGCTGGCTTCAAAATCAATGAGGGCTTGCTGCCATCCCAGGTGGACATATCAGCTGATCCGGAACCAGTCGTTCAAAGGCAACGCTTCGGTGGACTCAAGAACAGCGGTGTACGGCTGGCGCAGGCAACGGCAGAAAACCAGGATGCTTTGACGACGACCAGCGATCCGAATTGGCAGCTGCCGACAATGGCACTCCTCAACCAGAAGCAGGACAAGCCCGACGCCGGCGACGTCAACGGTAACGCTGCCATCATCCATGATACCTTTGCCAATTTCAACATTGACGTCGAGATGGAGCGCGCCAATATTGGGCCGCGTGTTACCCAGTACACCCTCAAGCCACCAACTAACGTCAAACTGACCAAGATTACAGCGCTCGAAAACAACCTGGCGCTTGACCTGGCGGCTCATTCTATCCGTATGGAAGCGCCGATACCCGGTCAGCGAGCCGTTGGTATTGAAGTTCCCAACGAGAAAGCTGCAACTGTCCGGGTCGGTAATATGTTCAATTCTGCTGCCTGGAAAAAGCTGGCCGGAACTCCGCTAGGCTTTGTGATAGGGAAGGACATCGCTGGAGATGTCGTGGTAGGCGATTTGTCCAAAATGCCGCACTTGCTGGTTGCCGGACAAACCGGTTCCGGTAAATCCGTCATGATCAATACCTTGATCACCAGTTTGCTGTATCACAACAGCCCATCCGACCTGAAGCTGATTCTGGTCGACCCCAAGCAGGTCGAAATGGCGCCGTACAAGGAGATGCCGCACTTACTGTGCCCAGTTATCAACGAGCCCGAGCAGTGCATCAGTGCTCTCAAATGGGCAGTCGCCGAAATGGAACGCCGCTTTCGCACCATGGCGGGCGTCGGCAAACGCAACATTGGCGAATACAACCAACTCAAGAAGGAAGCGGGCATGCCCTACATCGTGATTGTCATCGATGAACTGGCTGACCTGATGATGATGGCCGCCCGCGACGTTGAAGCTTTGATCGTTCGCCTGGCGCAGAAGGCTCGTGCTACCGGTATTCACTTAGTGCTGGCTACTCAGCGCCCGAGCGTTGATGTCATTACCGGCCTCATCAAGGCCAATGTGCCAGCTCGTGTTGCCTTTACCGTGGCTAGTCAGGTTGACTCCCGAACTATCATCGACCAGATGGGTGCCGAGAAGCTGCTCGGCCGCGGTGATATGCTGCTGTTAACCAGTGATATGCCGAAGCCGAAGCGTGTCCAGGCTGCTTTGATCGAAGACTATGAGACCGCCAAAGTTACTGATTTCATCAAGATGCAGCGCCCACCAGCCTACGACATGGACGTCGTCAGCCAACCTGTCCAGCTGAACGGCAAGGGCGGCATCGTGGCTGACATGGGCGCCGGCGGC
This sequence comes from Candidatus Saccharibacteria bacterium UBA5148, assembly GCA_002413835.1. GTDB lineage: Bacteria > Patescibacteriota > Saccharimonadia > Saccharimonadales > UBA4665 > UBA4665. Next base: position 264,797 of record DHXU01000009.1, read on the forward strand.
GGTTCGGATGCCGAATCAGATATGTTCCATGACGCTGTTCGTGTCGTCATCGAAGGCAAGAAGGCCAGTACCAGCCTGCTGCAGCGCCGCCTGCGCATCGGCTACGGCCGTGCTGCCCGCCTGATCGAAGAAATGGAAGAGCAGGGCATCATCGGCCAAGCCGACGGCGCTCGCCCGCGAGAGGTGTTGGTGAGCAGCCTGGAGCAGGTATTCGGCAGAACAGATGGTACGGCTGAGGATAATGGCCTGGTGCCGGAAGCCCAGGCTGACAAAACATTTGTATCGTAACGGCGGTCGAACAACCATAGGTCTTAGACCCCCCTTGTTATAAGCGGCATGTAGCGGTACCATGTAATTGAACACAAACATAAGCCTTGTGGAGGATAGCCGGTGACGGAAAAGCAGCGTGTAGGTATCTACCTAAGCAGCTGCGCTATGTCACCGCTCCTTCCGCCGGGTGGGCCGATCACAAACCGGGTAGTTATAAGCTCTTGCACCTCGCAGGGGCTTTTTTAATACAGAGAATACAGAGGGAGTTGGTAGGAAGATGATAAGACCGATGGCAGAAACGACGAATGAGGGCAGTGTTAGGCGGTTGGTGGCCGTATCTGCGAATGGCGAGTCGCCACTACCTGCTGAAGTCGCGCCGGAAGCGGCCTATCAGTTTGCGGTGTGCTGTCGTGAGCCAGCGACCGGCCAGGGGCAACTGGTCACGCCAGTAGACGATTTTTCAGGCATCCCGCTGTCATTGTCACCAATGTATATGGCAGAACGGCCGAGCCGCTTCGGACCGGATGACCATCATCTATGGCATGAACGGTTGGATCCGCGCTTGCTAACGCTCGGCGGGCGGGCGCTCCGCAGTTCGCGGATTCAGCGCGCCAACTACGATATGCATCACCTCGACTATCATGCATATAATTTTCGCGGCCCTGATATTCCAGAGACAGTCGCCAGCCAGTTACGGCCGATTATCCTCGGGGCAGCCGGCTATATTCCGGGCAGAGCAATTTCGTTTACCCGAACTGGCGAGCCACAATTGGTGATAGTCCCTGATGATATCAGACGAAAAATGTGGTCTGACGGGCAAATTCGCGTTGAGCGTGTCGATACTGTTCGGGTCTTTCTGAAGCAGTTAATTCTCGACCAGGATCTGTCTGATGTTAGGAGCAGTACTATTGACGAATTCCTGTATACCATGGACATGAAGCGGAAACGGGAGATCGGCAACGACCTGCTGGCCCGGGCTACCCGACGGGCGACCTCATCTGTAAAACAGGCATACGTTCAGGCCTATAAGTCGAACCTGCTGCCGTTCGATCGGCCACAGACGGTATCTCAGTTCGCGCTGGCGGCCGTGGCTATGCGCCGACGCCGGGCCCGGTTGTACTCCGACCTAGGCCAGCGGCTGGCCAGCTAGTTGACCAACAGAGGTGGCTAAGGTATAATCAACAGATTATTAACTCAGCTCATAGTTTTATACGTATGGGCTATAACCAAAGGAGTGTTATGGCAACAGAGACGGCAACAAAAACGTCTATTGTGACGAACCAGTACGAAATCGCGGTGCTGTATCATCCTGATCTGGAAGTAGATCTGGAGAAAGCAACCAGCCGTGTCGAGAAACTCTTCACGGATAACGGTGGTACTATTGTCAATACTGACAACTGGGGCAAGCGCAAGCTGGCCTATGACATCAAGAAATGCGAATCAGCAATCTATGTCATCTACACTGTCGATTTCCCGCCGTTGAACGTTCTGAAAGTGGAAAGCACTTTGAACATCACCGACGAAGTCATCCGTTTCCTCATCACCAAGCCCGACCTGAAGGCAATTGCCAAGGCTGAAGCTGCCCGCGAGGAAAAGGCGCGCAAGAACGCCGAGCGCGGTGAAAACGCCGACGACGATGACCGCGAAGAACCGGAAGAGCCACGTGAACGCCGTGGACGCCGCGACGACCGCTAATAGTTCACATAATTGGTGGGACAAGGGGATAGATATGGCCGATCCAGAAGCAACAAGTTTACCAGGTGTCGAAATTACCGACCACCGCTATATATCTGCCGGTGAATCGGGCCAGATGATCTGGGGAAAGATAGCTGTCGACGCTGTACGCGGTTTTCAGACGCAGGATGAGCTTGATCAGTTTACTGAAATGGGCGGACGGGTCGCTTCTCCGGTTGCGATCGAGTATGGAGGTCAGACTGCAGCAGACTCAACAGACCGGCTCATGATTATAGGTGTCGGAATGCCGAATCCTGCCGAAACCAACCAGGAGCGAATTATGCGCCTGTTGGGATTTGAACGCAGCTAAGTAGTAAATTTTACCGCTTGACGTGATTGATACACGCAGCGTAGGGTAATAATACAAACTTAGTTAAATGGACATAGTTTCCATAAGGAGGATAGCCACATGGCTCGTAGTCTCAACCAAGTAACTTTAATGGGCAACCTGACCCGGGACCCGGAACTCCGGCAGACACCGACCGGTCAGCAGGTCTGCAGTTTCAGCATCGCGCTGAACCGCAGTTACAAAGCCGCTGACGGTGAATGGCAGGAAGCTACTGATTACATTGATGTAGTTGCCTGGGGCCCGCTCGGCGAACGTGTCGCCCAGTATCTGGCAAAGGGTCGCCGCTGTCTCGTGCAGGGTCGGCTGCAGAGCCGCAACTGGGAGCAGGAAGGTAAGAAGCGCAGCAAAGTCGAAGTACTGGCCAGCGACGTTACCTTCCTGGATGGCCGCAGTGACAGCGAAGGCGGCGAAGGCGGTGGTTCCGGCGGCTATCAACGCGGTTCCGGCACATCGACCTTCAACGGCGGCGCTTCAGGCAGCGCTGGTGGCTCCAAGCCTGCCGCCAAAAAGAAAGATGACGTCGTCATCGAAGACATCGGCGACGAGCCGATCAACCTCGACGACATTCCTTTCTAATGTGCTGATGCGAACTCCATAGACAAATGCTAATTTTAGACTATAATCAGTTTAAAATTACGAGGAGATATGTATGCTTGGTGAACTAACACCTGAATATGCCAGAACTGTAGAACTTCCACTCAATCCGTTTCGCAGGCATCGTATTGTTGCCGAAATGCTTGATGATCCACGATTTGTCGGAGATGTACAAGTAGTCACTAATCCTACTCATGCGGTTGAAACGTCGGAAAACAGTACTACATTGATTGGATACACAGTATTTCCGTTTCTCGGCCGAAGAACACTGAAAAAAACTGCGCAGGCATTAGTTTTCATCGAAAATAATAATTCATACTAGTAATAACGGAGATATATATGGCAAAGATTTTTAAACATCGAACCGATGTAGCATATTTTGACTATAAGGACGTGAAGACCTTGCAGCGCTACGTCAACATGTACGGACAGATTGAAACCCGCAAGAAGACCGGTCTGACCGAGAGTCAGCAGCGCCGTCTGGCGAGCGCTATCAAGCGCGCCCGCCACATCGCATTACTGCCGTTCGTAGCAAGTAACTAGGGTACTTGCAGGGTGGAAGATTTGTCAGCACTCGTACTCATGACCCGCTTGGCTAACCAGCTGGGCGGCTTGGTGTCGGCGCTGGATATCGATCTCATCGGCAAGGAAACCCAGAAGGCACTGAATGCTATCAAGCACCTAGCCGCCGAAGCCCGGTTAGATGTCCGTGATTACGAGATGTCTGACAGTCGGGCTGATATGGAAAAGAATGCCAGGATTGCTGTGAAGCGCCTCGAAGAGCTGCGGGGGCAGATCCTGCTGGCCAGTGAACATGGTATCTTCAGTGCTGTCGATGTCGTCGTACTATCGGCCCAGCTCGATGAAATAGTTTCGAAATTAGGGTAAAATAGCCGTATAACATCATTGCACCAGCTGTGCGGAGGAGAAGCTATGGATTCGCTGTACAACGATTATTACAACCAGGCACTGAGCTTACAGAATCATTTTCACGACGTCGTCGATAATCATGACCATCCGGTGGCTCAGAACCTGCAGCGTGAAATCCATGGCCTGACTGAGGATTTCAAGTCCGACAAACATCCCCGCAGTACTGAAGAACGTATCAAGGTCATTGAACACCAGCTGATCGAGGCAAGGGCGAACGGCCAGGCACCGATGAACTATCAGGATATTGATAATCTGCAGCATCAGTATCAACGGCTGCGCGAAAACATCCGCAAATTACCAAATTATTAACCCACTGAATAACGGCATAGGAGATAACCCATATGGCACTGAGTATTACTGAACTGAAGAAAGGCACGTTGTTCCAACTGGACGGCGTACCATATCGGGTTGTCGATTATAACCAGAAGGTCATGGGCCGCGGCGGCTCGATCGTCAACGTCCGCATCAAGAGTCTGCTGGACGGCAAAGTCCTCGAGAAAACCTTCAAGGGCAACGAGCAGCTTGGCCGCGCCGATGTCAGCAACCAGACGGTGCAGTATCTGTACAGCGACGGTTCGACATTCTACTTTATGAACGAAGACAGTTTCGAACAATTCGAGGTAGCAGCTGACCTGGTGGGTGACGGGGCTGGCTACCTCAAGGAAGGCGACGCTGTAACGCTACAATTCTTTGATGACCAGGCGATCAACGTCGAACTCCCTAAGAACGTACCACTGGTGGTTACCTACACCGAGGACGCTATCAAAGGTGACACCAGCTCGTCGATTACCAAGTCTGCAACACTTGAGACGGGCATCACTATCCGTGTGCCGGCATTTATCAAACAAGGCGACCTGATTTCTGTTGATACGAGCAACGGTGCCTACCGCGAACGCGTGAAGGCGTGAGGACAATGGCGAAATACGAACAACATCCTGTCCACGAAGGACTCCGTACTTTTGGCAAGGTGGCTGTCGTAATTGGTGCCTTAGCTGTCGGCGCAGCTATCCTCGCGTAATTATCATGGAGAAATCACGGCTCGACCAGGCATTGACGCGGCGCGGACTGGTACATTCCCGGTCGCAAGCTGAGAGTTATATCAAACTGGGACAGGTGAAGGTGAACGGCAAGTTCATTACCAAAACCGGCGAGCAGGTGACTGATGCAGACAAGCTGGAAGTTACGGCCGCCGCGCAATATGTGTCACGGGCGGCCCTCAAACTTGCTTCGGTGGCTGAAGTGCTCGGTATACGTTTTGACGGAACAGTTATCCTGGACGTCGGTAGCTCGACGGGTGGATTTACCGACTATGCATTGAAGCATGGCGCTGTAAAATCGATTGCTGTCGAAGTTGGCACCGATCAATTACACCCCAGCCTCCATGGTAATCCGGCGATTGAGCTGCACGAGCAGACCGACATCCGGGATTTCAAAACTGATCAAAAGGTCGATATTGTCGTCGCCGACGTGTCATTTATCAGCCTGCGTGATATCTTGCCAGCCGTTGCCCGGTTATGCGGTCCGGGAACCCAGATCGTCGCCATGGTGAAGCCGCAGTTCGAAGCCGAGCGCTCCAACCTGAAGCACAAAGGTGTTATCAAGAACGATCGTATGCGCCGCGACATCCTGAAGGATTTTGAACAGTGGGCGCTGCAGTATTTCAAGATTGTCAACAAGGCGGACTCCGAAGTCAGCGGCTCGAAGGGAAACGTCGAGCGCTTTTATCTGCTGCAAAAGCTCAGATAACACTCTGGGCCGCAAAATTCTCTGCTCAAGTGGTAAACTAGGCATATGTACTTTGCCAGTCGTTTGCAAGCAGGGCGGATGCTCGCCAGCCAGATATCGCGGAAATATACCGGCCAGGATTGCGTCGTCGTCGCCTTATCTGACGGCGGTGTAGTTGTTGGTGCCCAGATAGCATTACAACTGCACTCCGTGGTCACGCTGCTGCTCGCCGACCAGATAGAATTGCCGCGTGAAGTCATCGCGCTGGCCGGTATTACCCAGGATGGAGCGTTCAGTTATAATCAGGCCTTTTCACTCGGAGAAATCGACGAGATGGTCAGCGAATACCGCGGCCTGATTGAGCAGCAGAAGCTGGAAAAGTTGCACGACATGCACCGCTCGCTCGGCAGGGGCGATCTGATTCGGCAGGACCTCCTTGAGCACCGGCACGTCATTCTGGTATCCGATGGACTCAGCAGCGGCTTCTCAATCGACCTGGCAGTGCAATTCCTAAAACCGATACCCGTAAGAAACCTGATCGTGGCTACGCCATTTGCCAGCGTCCAGGCTGTCGACCGCATGCATATCCTGGCCGACGACATCTTTTGCCTGAACGTCCTGGAAGATTACATCTCGACCAACCATTACTACGACTCGCAGGATGTACCAGACCACGAAGTCATAATTGACACCGTTGAACGCGTCATCCGCGATTGGAAACCGCAACCAAACGTCTAAAGGCATTTGTTCATTTTGCTATACTTACCTGCATGAGCTACCAACACACCATCACAGATCTGAAGACTGAAAATGAATATCCAAAATTAGTACGGGATAAAATCCCTAAGATTATACAGGCAAGCGATGGTGTCACAGTGCCTACGAAAATCGTCAGCGATGACCAGGAATTTCTGGCCTATCTGCTACGAAAGGTGGTTGAGGAATCTGAAGAGTTATCGGAAGCTAAGACTGATTCAAATCTGATCGAAGAAATTGCTGACGTCTACGAAATTATAGATACCATAGTAGCCGTGAAGGGCATAAGTGCGGACGATGTTACGAAAGTTCAGACTGAAAAACGTGAGAAGCGTGGCGGCTTTCAGCAGCGAATCGTGATGCTTGCGAGACGATAGTAATTACTGTAGATAACTGTGTAGTTTGTTGAGATCGATCAGTGTGATGAGCGACTGATGGTTGATGAGCAGCTCTTTGCGCTCCAGGGCGGTCAGTTCACGGGTGGTGGTCTCGCGGCTGGCGTTGATGGAGCTGGCGATGTCCTGATGGCGCAGCGGCACATTGATGAGCAGGCCCTGCGGCGTCTTTTTGCCGAAGCGGTTGGACATGGTTATCAGGAACGATATCAGCCGTTCGCGGACGGAGCGATATTCGAGGTTCAGGATTCGCTCGCTGTGGATACGGTACATTTCCAGTGTCATATCGAGCAGCGGCGCCAATGAATCGGCGTGGCTCTTGATGTGCTCCAGGAAGCGGTCGCGGGAGATTTCCCAGACGGCGGTCGGGCCGATGGCTTCGTAGATGACCTGGCGTTCCTGGCCGGTGATGGCCCAGATCAGCGGAAACATTTCGCCTTCGCGGCGGATAATCAGCAGGTTTTCCTCACCGTATTTGGTGATATCGTAGGCTTTGACCAGACCGGCTTCGATATAAAAAACGCCCGACGGAGTTTCGCCGGGCCGAATGATAAATTCACCCTTTTTATAGGTGTATCGTGAGCCGTGTGTCTGAAAAACTCCAAGCAGCTCTTCGGTCTGTTGTACTGTAGCTAGCATTACCTCTGTATTATCTCATATTTCGTAGCAAAATTCAGCCCCGGAATCAATCTGGAAGAATGTGATAAATATTCGTATCAATACGTGAGGTACTTAACCGTAATCTCAGCATAGAACCGCTATGATGAGATTACTAAGGAAGGAGAAAGCACATGGTTACATTAGCCGTCATTGACGCACAACTCAAAAAAGCGGGTTGCCAGATCCGGGTTTGGGGCCGATCCGAGGTCCGCGAATTATGCGAGATCCTACTGCCGGGTGAAAATATCGCCCAGGCCGTCAATGGCCAATATGATGCAGGCTTCGCCATGCTTATCGCCACTGACTTCCGGGTGCTGCTCATCGACAAGAAGCCGAAGTACCTGACGCTCAAAGACATCCGCTTCGATATGATTACCGAACTGGACTATGCAAACCGGTTGCTCGACTCCACGATCCGCATCTTTACTCCGAACCGTGAACTGCGCTTTACGGCCTTAAACACTGCCCGCCTGCGCAAGTTGTTCACGCATACGCAGCACAAAGTCATGGAAATCCGCCATCACTTCATGATGCAGCAGTTCCAGCAACAGCAGTTGGACAAGAATACTCCTCCGGGAATGGCCCTGGCCATGCAACGATATGGCATGGCTATCGACGTCAGCGCTGTCGAAGACCATGCTCCTGATCACTTTTACCAGCCTGCTAAGATTACCAGCCAGACCCAGCAACATGCTAACGGCAATAACGACTCCACCGAAGAACAGATGAAGCTGGCCGCCGCCATGGGTGCCGCCGGCCTGCGGAGCATCGTGCACAATGGCCGTGTCATCAAAGATTACATGGCAGTGCCGTTTTCACAGCGCTGGCGCAAGCGACCGTACGGCTACAGTAATACACCGATCGCTACCAATCAGCCGACTCCAGGCTGACAGTGGTTTTACCATCACCTACGCCGACGGCCCCATAGAGAATATGTTACCCCAGCACAGTACCATGTTGAACGGGGCCAGGAAACTATTCAGCTCAGCGACTGACGTTGAATTTGAATTCTACAATATCATCGGGCTGCATGACGTAAGTTTTGCCTTCGGTGCGGACTTTGCCAGTGGCTTTGGCAGCAGCCAACGGATTAGCCGGATTTTGACCAGCTGCTGCTACGAGATCAGGGTAGCTGACGATATCGGCAGCAATAAAGCCGCGTTCAAAGTCGCCGTGTATAACGCCGGCGGCTTGCGGGGCGGTGGCGCCCTTATTAATGGTCCAGGCGCGGACTTCCTGAACGCCGGCCGTCAGGTAACTTTGCAGTCCGAGTGTTTTGTAGGCGGCATGTATCAGCTGCAACAGGCCTGACTCGTTCTGACCATAACTTTCCAGCAGCTCAGCAGCGTCTTCCGGATCGAGTTCCTTGAGCTCGCTCTCCAGTTTGGCGCAGACGAAGAGAGCAGTTGCCGGTGCAACCATTGTCTGCAGGTTTCCACGGCGGGCAGAGTCATTGAGATTATTTTCATCCGTATTGAAGACATAGATAATCTGCTTAGCCGTAATCAGCTGCAGGTCGGCGATGTGCTGGCGGTCGATGTCGTCAGTGGTCCAGATAGGCTGGCCGCTGTCGAGCAGGGCCCGGGCTCGAACTAACGTATCGAGAATCGGCTTCAATTTCGGATTTAGGCGGGCTTCTTTTTCGAAACGCTGCAGCCGCTTGTCGATAGTCTGCAGGTCGGCCAGCACCAACTCAGTGTTGATAACATCGATATCCTTCTGCGGATCATGCTGCTCATCAACATGGATGACATTGCTGTCGTCGAAGGCCCGTACGACCTGAACGATAGCGTTACAGCTGCGGATGTGGCTCAAGAACTGATTGCCGAGACCTTCGCCCTTGCTGGCGCCAGCCACCAGACCAGCGATGTCGACAAATGTCACCGTAGCTGGAATGATTTTATTCGTCTTATATAACTCAGCCAGCTTTGTCAGCCGCGCATCCGGCACCGGTACGATGCCGGTATTCGGCTCGATGGTGGCAAATGGATAATTTGCCGCCAGAATATTACTGCCCGTCAGGGCATTGAACAGGGTAGATTTGCCGACGTTGGGGAGGCCGACGATGCCGATTGAAAGCGAGCTCATAATAAACTATTATAACAGAGGAGACTATCAGCTACTTGCATGTAAATTGCTCAGCCTGCTACTAAAGTCTATAGTGTTAAAAACAGGCATAGTATGAAACCGGACGTAGAACCAAAAATGCGCGGCGTCATTTGTCGAAGCGGTCGAGACTAAGATATTCGAAACTGAAGAGGAAAGGAGTTAGCATGATTACGCGAGTAAAAAGCGGAAGATACAAGCTTATTGAGACGAAGAAGAACACGAAGATTCTATATCTGGACAACCATACATACGCATGGGTCGAGCCGATTCATATCGGAGAAATGCTGGTTGTATCACATAAAGTGCATGTCACGGATTGTGTGCTGAGCGTTGGTGACTACTGCGTATACGACGTTGATGATGAGCCAACTTTATCCGATCAGCTTCACCTTGAGCTGAATGTTGGAGATGGAGCTTGGCAAGGCTATTTGCTCCTCAGCGGCCTTCCAGATTCACGCCACAAACGGGCCAGGATTATCCCGACTCAGGAAGTCATTTCTGGCAATCCTAGATTTAAAAACCGTAGAGACGTTCCTCATAATGTTCGGGCAGCGTCAGTTAGCGCGCCCTAAATAATCAAGTTGAAGGAGAAAATATGATGTATGACCAATATAATAACCACGGTGGCGACGGTATTGGATGGCTATTTATGTTTATCATGATGGCACTATTGTTTCTTGGAGTCGTATTTGTACTGAGATATCTGTCCCACATGAACGGCAGTACCAGCAAGGAAAGCACAGCTTTGGAGATTCTCAACAGCCGCTATGCTAAAGGTGAAATAGATAAGAAAGAATTTGACGAAAAAAGGAACGATCTTAAGGCCTAAACCAGGCAGCGTAAAGTATACTTGTGGCTACATCCACTATTAAGATGTTGACCTGCATAGCTCGTTTGACACAAAAAGTATCAAAATTCCGATTATCTACGCATAAAGCTCATGGTTTGTTATACTAACCGTATATATGGCAACACAATCGGACACATCGGATACGACTACGGCTGCTGTCGTTGCAGCCGATCTGGACAGACCGCATAAACACCGGCGGGCAATCATCCGGGTGCTCAGTGCTGTCTTGTTGCTGGCTATCCTGGTTGGCTGTCTGGTCATCTTCGCGCCGAGGGATACTAGCAATAAACTGCTGTTGCCGATCGACCCGGATGCTCCGGATGATTATGCTCTGATGACGCCGACCCAGATACGGGCCAGGCTGTACCATGACACTGGCCTAGATATTACTGAGCTGCAGACTCAGTCGCTGAGCGGCCGATCGTTCAAAGACTTTACGGCTGCTTACGCTACGGCGCAGGCCTTTAATGGTCTGAAGGCCTATGATAAGTCTCTGACGGCATATGGTATAGCACAGTCAAAGACGGACAAGCAGACGGGGTATGAATTCTATATTGATTACGCTGCCGTCGCAGATTCCCAGAAAAATTCGCAGTTGGCCAGTCAGGAGATTGAAAAGGCTAAGAAAGCTATCCAGGCGGATAGTTCGATCAACGATGGGCTGAAACAGGATATGATCGCGAAAATCGACCAGAAACTACGTTTGCAGCAGGAAGCAGGCAAACAATGATGATACAGCGACGGGTAGGCGTATCACGGAACGCCAAGGTACTGGCCTCACTCTTCTGGTTCGTTGTGCTGGCAGGCTGTTTTGTTATGATGCCGGGCCAGAAAGCGGCGGCACTGGGGCCACAGTATTATGATGACTCCGGTCCTACATGTGATGTCAGCCAATGTAATACGACAGAGATCCGAATGACTGCCGGCCAGACGAGGTATGTTCAGAAAACCGGCGTCAATCTGGTGGCATATTTCACGAGCAACAGCGGAGATCTGACGATTGAGGGTGGAAATTTCTGCCCGGGCCAGTTTGGAAACCCGGACAATTTTCAGACGGGCGATTATTTTGATACCAATAGCGGGGCGCTTGCCGATGGCACAGATGTAACGAAGTATACGGTTAATGGAGTCACGAAATATGGCGTCTATAATTCGGCGCCGGGGCCAAGCTGTGCGTCGCAGATCACGTTTAATAACCTCACAAATTTGCCGCCGGATCCTAATACCGGCTTATTTTACGCTACTATCGTTGTTGATCCGGTCGATAAAGAAGCTGGTAGCTGTACTGGCATTATAACGACGCCTAACCCTGATATCGTTGGTTGCGATGGTATCATGAACTATTTCTACGTCCACGAGACCAGTGGTAATAGATATGCGATTGCCCAGAAGGGTGGCACCTCGGGCTACGAAGTCACTGCGCAGCAGACGGATAATACATCGACCAGTCTCAAGAATATAACGTATTCTATAAGGTTCGGTTCGGACTGTTCGGTTGATGGTACCAAAAGCTACAACTTGTCGTATTACGACATGGACAACGGTGGTGGCGGGGGAGCCCAGCAAGGTGGTGTGATAACCATGGTCCTCAAGAATGCTGATACGGGCGCGGTTCTCGACCAGTGGGTTCCGCCGGGTGACAACAATGCGACGGGAACGCACTCATTTACTCCTGTGCCGGGTGGTAAATACATCTGGGAGTTCCAGAATGTCTACGTCAATAATATAATCCAGTTTAGTACGCCGTTCGATGGAATCTATGCGCTGCGGAACTGTACCGATACCTGGCCGCCGTTCCCGCCACTGCCACCACCACCACCTCGTCCGTACTTCCAGGTTACCGGCGGCGACGTAGCTGCTGGCGTCAGTATTGCCACGGGCGTTGGGAGTCCATGCACGGGTGCTGGAGCGGCGCCTCACATAGATACGGCAGGCATCACCAGCTGGAACAATGATGGGGTGCTAGACTATGCTGGAGCCGGCAATCAGTATGCTGCCTTTGCCCTCGATTATATCCAGGATTTTGTGACCAGACAGGGGATAGCTGGCAGTAGCCAGACCAATGAGCTGACCTTCGCCAATAAGAACAATGCTGACTCAGTAGATCTATCAAAAGGCCTATTCGGCGGCATGTTCGGAACCGCCCCCTGCGCTGATTACTGGACGTCTAAGCCGGATCTGACAAAGCTGCCGACCGTAAATGACGGATCAGTATCGTTGGCCACAAGCGGCAGCTACGCTCATACCGGCAGCAACCTGAGCCTGACAGCCAGCACAATCGGGAACGGAAAGCATGTCACGATATACGTCGATGGCGATGTGGCGATTACCGGCAATATAACCTACCCGCCAGGAGCGTCGTATAGTGACCGCTTGGACATACCATCCTTCCGATTGATCGTCCATGGCCGTATATACATTGGTGCCAACGTGACGCAGCTGGACGGCTTGTACGTCGCCATTCCGGATGCTGGCTATGCCGACAGTGGCAAGCCGAGCACTTTCGATGCACCGAAGGTGGGAACAATCTCTACCTGCAGCAGCGGATTCATTAGCCTGGATCCGACAGCTCTGGCCAGTAATAACTTTGCCAGTGTCTGCGGAAACCCGTTGACTGTCAACGGCAGCGTGGTTGCAGAACAGCTGTGGTTGCTGCGGACACACGGCTCGCTCGAAAGTGGTTTTCCGGCAGAAGTCTTCAACTATTCACCAGAGGTATGGTTAGCTCCGTCCGCCGGTGCCGCCGGTGTTTCTGGCGAGGATTATCAATCTATTATCGGTTTACCACCGGTATTATAAAAAAAGGGAAAAAGATTTGCACAAACGCGTCACGCTTATGCTATAATCGTAACTAATATGAGTTTACTGAGTGGGGTTTCAGAGTTCTTCGGATTAGACATCAGCTCGACAGCTGTCCGTCTGGTTGAGCTACACGGTAATGGTCCTGAAAAGGCCTTGTCGAAGTATGGCTACATCCCGGTTGATCCAAAAATAGTCATGAGTGATGCCAAAGCCGATCAGCAGAAATTGGCTGAGGCGATTCGGGAGCTTGTGGAGAAATCCCGTGTTGCTACGCGTAATGTCGCAGTCGGTATTCCATCGCTGCGCGTCTTTACGACCGTCGCCGACATAGATAATATGCCGAGCGCGGAACTGGGGAAATCTATCCGGTACCAGGCTGATTCACTTATTCCGACACCTGTCGCAGAGTCGAAAATAGACTGGGCGCTTATCGGCAAATCTCCCAAAGAAGAAGGCAAGATAGAGATTCTACTTTCCAGCATTCCAAACAATTTTGTTGAACAGCGTCTGGATCTGCTGGAAAGCATCGGCCTGAACGTCATTGCCTTCGAGCCGGACAACCTGGCGCTGACCCGCGCATTGGTTCCTCCAGATGCGACTGCCCCGATGGTTATCGTCGACATCGGCCGCAAAAGTACCGATATCGTCATCACCATGAATGGTGCGCCGCGTCTGACGCGGGCCATCCCGACTGGTACCGAAGCCATCGTCAAAGCTGCAATGCAGAATCTGAACGTCGACGAGAAGCAGGCTGATCAATTTGTCTTCAAATTCGGCGTCAGCAAGGACAAGCTGGAAGGCCATGTCTATCAGGCTATTATCGGTACCGTTGATATCCTGACCAATGAGATCGATAAATCAGTCAAGTTCTTCCAGGCCCGCTATGCCGGTGTTAAGCTGGAACGTCTGATCGTTTCCGGCGGAGCAGCAGTTCTACCGGAATTTCCATTGTACATCGCCAACCGTTTCGGATTGAAAGTTGAAATCGGCAACTCATGGCGCAACGTGGCATTTTCGTCGGACCGTCAGAATGAGCTTGCAGCCCTATCCAACCAGTTCGGCGTCGCTGTCGGGCTTGCGGAGCGCGCTGAATGAAAACAATGGAATGCCGGCGCGAATCAGCGGGAGCTGTCCTGGCGAGCAAAACACAATATGAGGCTTCGAAATGATTCAATTTAACTTACTGCCTGATGTAAAACTCGAATATGTCCGGGCACAGCGTATCAAACATACTGTTATCAGTACGGCTGTAATCGCAGCCGGCTCGGCGTTTATTGTCTTTCTGCTGCTGTTCCTGGCGGTCCATGTCGTGCAGGCTAAAAACTTAAGTGACCTGAATAATGACATCAAAAAATACAGCACGCAGCTGAAGAATACGCCTGACCTCGATAAGATTCTGACAATCCAGAGCCAGCTTGGCGCATTGCCGAAGTTGCACGCTGACAAGGCTGCCGCCAGCCGCACGTTTACCTTCATCCAACAGATAACGCCGTCGACTATCACGCTGACAGATGCAACGACGGACTATGCTGCTCACACAGTCAATATCACCGGCTTGTCGGCAAGCCTGGACAACGTAAACACCTTGGTCGATACCATGAAGTTCACGACATATGCCAACAAAGACACCAGCAACAAAAAAGCCTTTACAGGAGTTGTAATGTCGGAATTCACGCGCGTTGCTAAGTCGGCGACATTCACTGTTACGGCTAACTATGACCCGGCAATCTTCGATAATTCCAGCGACGTTATTCTGAAAGTTCCGAACGGCGTCAGCACATCATCAGTTGTTGGCCAGCCGACCAATTTGTTCCAGAAGACGGTAACACCGGCAACAACAAGTACTAACGGAAATAAGCAGTAGGATACAAGATGGCACACGCTTCAAACAGCCAACTTTCAATGAAACGCATCGGTGTCGACAAGACGAACGCCCGGATAGTTGCCGCTACGGCGATTGCGGCATTCCTGGTCGTGTTCTTCCTGGTCGCATCGTACTCACTGTTCAGCCAGCTGACATATCAGAACCGGATCATCAAGGCCAAAAAAGAGGCAGTTACCCAGCTCAATAAAAATCTGACGGCGCGGGCAAGTTTAGTGAATTCGTATTCATCATTCGCGGCTTCATCCGTCAACTTCATCGGCGGGGCAGCATCAGGCAACGGAGCGCAGGACGGCTCGAATGCTAAACTGGTGCTCGACGCATTGCCTAGCAAATATGACTTCCCGGCGCTCACCGCCAGCCTCGAGAAAATGGCTACCGACCAACAGGTAGGCATCGAAGGTATAACCGGTATTGACGACGAAGTTGCTCAGTCTAACCAGGCTACCAACAGTCCGGTGCCGGTTCCAATGCCATTTGAGATCAAGGTAGTGGGTGATTATGCGGCCGTTCAGCGCCTGGTCGATGCGTTCGACCATTCCATCCGTCCGATACAGCTACAAAGTATGAAAATTACAGGCGACCAGACATCGCTCAGCCTGACGATAGATGCTACGACGTTCTATCAACCCGAGAAGACCCTTAATATACGTACGAAGGTCGTAAAATGAAACAGAAAGACATCGCCCTCATCATAGTCATTGCCGCCGTCAGCGGCATACTGTCGCTCGTCGTCGGCCACCTGGTGTTCGCAGCGCCGAAGGACCGTCAGCAAAAAGTCGAAGTTGTTGATGTTATATCGACTGATTTCGCAGCCCCTGACAGCAAATACTTTAACTCGAAGTCTATCAATCCGACGCAGCTCATCCGCATCGGTGAAACAGCCAACACGACACCGTTTAATGGCATCAGCCAATAAGATTGGTGAGTTCCTAGCATGAGCGTACTGTCCGCCACCTCTCAGCAGCAAGTCGAAGACAGTTTAGTGTCCAGTAAAATCATAACTCCTGAAAAACTGGCTGAGATAAAGAAAAAAGCTGGGACAGATCATAAACCGCTACTTAGCTTACTGGTACAGACGGGTGACGTCAGCAACGAAGATCTGACCAAGATAATCGCCCATATCAACAAAGTCCCGTATGTTAATCTGAGCAATGCTCATATTGAGCCTAAGACGCTAGAGTTGTTGCCGCAGGATGTCGCGGATCGGTATATGGCTGTGCCGCTCGGTGAGATGCAGAACCGGATGGTCGTTGCCATGCTTGATGCTGACAATGTGCAGGCTGTTGACTTTCTGAGCAATAAGATCGGCCGGCCGCTGAAGGTTTACGCCGCCTCTGAAGAGGGAATCCGTCAGGTGTTGCACCAGTACGCTGCCAATATTTCCAATGATATGGCCGGCGCGATTACCGGTCTCCAAAACGACATGATTATGTCGCCGGAAGAGATGGCGACGCAGATTGCCAATGGTGCTGGAGTCGCAGAACGCAACATCCGCACCCTGGTGCAGGATTCGCCGATCAGTAAGGCCTTATCGTCAATATTGGAGTTTGCTGCAACCCACAATGCCAGCGACGTCCACATCGAACCGCTGCAGGACGGCCTGAAGATCCGCTGCCGGATCGACGGCGTGCTGCGGGAAATCATGAAATTGCCGAAGAGCACCGAGCCGCCGCTGGTTTCTCGTATTAAGATTCTGGCAAACCTCAAAATCGATGAACATCGTGTCCCGCAGGACGGTGAGTTCAGCATTACTGTTTCCGGCCGCGACATTGACCTCCGTATCTCGGTATCTCCCGTCGTCTGGGGTGAGCAGGTAGTTATCCGTCTGCTCGACAAGTCCGGCACCAGTCTGCACCTGGAAGACATGGGCTACGCCGGCCGCTCCTTACGCATGATCCGCGAAGGTCTCAAGCAGACCAACGGTATGATCCTGACTTCAGGGCCGACTGGCTCCGGTAAGTCGACTTCGTTGTACGCCTTGCTTCAGGAAGTCAAAGACGACAGCGTCAACATCGTCACCCTGGAAGACCCGGTCGAGTACAAGATGTCCGGCATCAACCAGATTCAGGTCAATGCTGACGTCGGCCTGACCTTTGCAGCCGGCCTGCGTAGTATCCTGCGCCAGGACCCTAATGTCGTCATGGTCGGAGAGATCCGCGACAAAGAAACAGCCGAACTGGCTGTCCAGGCGTCGCTGACGGGACACTTAGTTTTCTCGACACTGCACACCAACTCGGCTGCCGGCATTCTGCCGCGGCTGCTCGATATGGGCATCGAGCCGTTCCTGATTGCCAGCACCGTGCATACGGTCATCGGCCAGCGCCTGGTGCGCCGTGTCGGCGAGGAGAAGGAGATCTATCAGTCCAGCAAGGCTGAAACAGAGGCCATCCACAATGTTCTTGGCCATCTGTTACCGGCCAAAGACAGTGACAGGGCCCGGGTTTCTGAAGATATCGGCTACGAAAACTTGCCACTTAAGGACGATAGCGCTTATACTTTAACCAAGGGCGTTGACGGTCCGAGTGCACCTGGTGGCTATAAAGGCCGAATGGGCATCTACGAAGTGTTCAGTGTCACCGAACAGATTCAGGACCTTATCCTGAAACGCTCTACCAGCGCGGAGATCCAGAAGCTCGCTCAACAGCAGGGGATGGTAACGATGCGCGAGGATGGTTACCTGAAGGCACTCACCGGCAAGACCACTATTAACGAAGTCAACCGCGTTGCGGCGACGGACATAGCATAGCGACGGCCAGATTATGAAAAAAGAAATAATAATGAATACAGCTCGCAATACAGAGCCGAAGGAGGATAACTAAATGGCAGGTAACGTACGAATCGAAGTACTTCTTGAAGAAGTTATCAAACGCAAGGCTTCAGATCTACACCTTCAGGTCGGGCTGCCGCCGATGATTCGGGTGGACGGGGCACTGATGGCTATCTCGGGCATCGATGTTCTGAACGAAGAAACGATCGAGATACTGATATTTTCGATCCTTGATGAAGACCAGAAGCAGATACTGCTCAAGGACAAGGAATTCGACTTCAGCTTTGCCTTCGGCGACCTCGGCCGCTTCCGCGTCAACGCCTTCCATGAGCGTGGTAACCTGGCAGCTGCCCTCCGGCTCATTACTAACGAGATTCTGACTATCGAACAGCTAGGACTGCCACCGATTGTCAATAAATTCGCTGACTACCCACGCGGCCTCGTCCTGGTGACTGGCCCGACAGGGTCGGGTAAGTCAACCACGCTGGCGGCAATGATCCACAAGATCAACTCCGAGCGTGCTACTCATATCATTACCATCGAAGACCCAATCGAATACACGCACAAGTCCGACAAGTCGGTCATCGTCCAGCGCGAAGTCCACTATGATACCTATTCGTTTGCGGCAGCTCTCCGCAGTGCCCTGCGTGAAGACCCGGATGTCGTCCTGGTCGGAGAAATGCGCGACCTCGAAACCATCGCCTCGGCCATTACTATTGCCGAAACCGGACACCTGGTCTTTGCAACACTGCACACCAACAGTGCTGCCCAGTCTATTGACCGTATGATCGACGTTTTCCCACCGCACCAGCAGCCGCAGATCCGCAGCCAGCTTTCCAACATCCTGACAGCCATCGTCAGCCAGCGCCTCGTGCCAACGATCGGTGGCGGCCGGGTGGCCGCAGCCGAGATCATGGTTGCGACGCCAGCTGTCCGCAACATCATCCGCGAAGGCAAGACGCATCAGATGGATGCCGTTATTCAGACTGGCGCAGAATTTGGGATGCAGTCCATGGACAAGACACTGGTGAACCTGATCCACGCCGGTACGATTACCTATGATGAAGCCCGCAATGTCGCCGTCGACATTGACGAGCTGGACAGGCTAATGAGGAGTTAGACATGTTAAGTTATGATTACGTCGCCCGCAATCCGCTGAATGGCAACAAGATTACTGCTGATGTGCAGGCAGATAGCGAACAGGCCGCTGTCCGACTGATCCGCGCTGAAGGTCTGGTACCGATCGATATTAAGCTGAATGCCAAGAATTCCGGTGTTGGCGGCCGCAAACACGTCGCTACCAAGGACCGCGTGCTGTTTTCGCGGCAGATGTCGACGCTGATTAATGCCGGCCTACCGCTGATCCAGAGTCTGAACAATGTCACCCGCCAGTCCACCAGCAAACCGCTCAAGGTCATCCTGAATAAAGTTATCAGCGACGTCGAAGCTGGAACAACTCTGTCGATTGCTATGTCGCGTCACCCTCGGGTCTTCAACAAGGTGTATATCAGCATGATTGCCGCTGGTGAAGCCTCTGGTACGCTTGATCTGTCTCTCGAGCGTCTGGCCGACCAGCAGGAAAAGGATGCCGACATTGTTGCCAAGGTGCGCGGCGCCATGGTCTACCCGGCAATAGTCCTGTTTGTGATGGTCATAGTGATGGGCTTTATGCTTGTCAAAGTCCTGCCGCAGGTCAAAGTCCTCTACGCCGGCTTCCCAGGGGCTTCGTTGCCACTCGTTACACAGATTCTGTTGGCGGTTTCGGATGTCGTTAGCAAGTACTGGTGGGTGCTCGCCATCTTCGTGGTCGCTCTTTCGGCAGTCCTTGGCAAATGGGCCCGCACAGGCCCTGGTAAGGAGCTTATCGACCTTTTGAAAATGCGGGCGCCGCTCATCAAGGGATTGTTCATGAAAATGTACATGGCCCGATTCGCCCGCACTGGATCGACGCTGGTATCGAGCGGTGTACCACTGATCCAGATGTTGGAAATCACCGGTGATGCCGTCAGCAACGTCCATATCGAGCGCTCCATCGACAAAGCCATCGAGAAGGTGAAGGGTGGTAAATCGCTGGCCGACGCCCTCGACAAGGATCCGAACTTCCTGGAACTGCTACCAAACATGCTACGCATCGGCGAGCAATCCGGCTCAATCGAGCAGATGCTCGGTAAGACTGCCGACTACTACGAAAAAGAAGTCGACAACGAAATCAAGAACGTCCAGACGATCATCGAACCAGTCATGATGGTGCTGCTCGGTATCGTGGCATTCGTCATCGTCGCAGCCGTCCTGCTACCAGTATACGGGCTGGCAGGCAAGACGTTCACCGTATAGGTAACGGACGTAGAAAGTGCTTGCGTTTCAAACAACGATTCTGTACTATTCTAAGCATAAGCTATTAAAATCATTCAAAGGGGGCATTTGTAATGCTTATAACTAAATCTAAAGATCAAAAAGGCTTCACGATCATCGAAGTTTTGATCGTCCTGGCTATCGCCGGACTTATCCTGCTCATCGTCTTCCTGGCCGTTCCTGCTCTGCAGCGTAACGCACGTAACACTGCTATCAAGAATGACGCATCAGCTGTTGCCGGTGGTGTCAGCGAATTTGAGTCTAACAACGACGGGGCCAAACCCACTGCTATCTCCGGTACCGGTACGGTTGTAGTCATCGGAGTAGCCGCAACAACGACTGCAACAAATGCTAAAGTCCAGGGTAACACCGCCGTTACGACCGTGGCAGCTGCTCCAGTAGCCCCCGCACCATCACCAGGCACAATCAATGTACTTCTTGGCAAGACATGTGCCGGTGCTACGTCAACTCGTGCTGTCGCTATCTACTACTCGATCGAGAACTCGAGCAATACTGCTCAGCAGAAGTGTCTCGACACCTAGTCGAAGTCACACTACATAAAAAAACTGGCTCCGGAAACGGAGCCAGTTTTTTGTCCCCGGATATAATGCTATTATGAACGGTAATGGCTATTGTTATTCTGCTGATACTAGGGCTGTGCTTCGGAAGCTTCGTTAACGCCTTCGTCTGGCGCTTTCATGAGCAGGCTGAACTCAAGGACCGACAGGCACAGCGAAAGGCCGGCAGCGCAAAGCCTGAAGCCTCCAAAGCTACCACTAAGGCTGTCAGGCAGAGTGTGGCTACTAAGCCGGCCGAACTGACCGCCGAGGACCTGTCCATCTCGAGAGGCCGCTCAATGTGCGTCCACTGCCACCACGAGCTGGCCGCCAAGGATCTCATCCCGGTCATCAGCTATCTGTGGCTGCGCGGCAAATGCCGGTACTGTGGTAAACCGATCCAGGACACGCCGCTCGCTGAGCTCGTGACGCCGCTGTTATTTGTGGTATCTTACGTCTTCTGGCCATTCGCTCTCAGTGGAGCAGGGTTGGTGGCGTTTTGCGGCTGGCTTGCGTTCGTCGTCGGTTTTGTGATGCTCAGTCTGTACGACCTGCGTTGGTATGAATTGCCGCACCGGATCGTCGTACCGCTGATAGCCGCAGCTATCCTGCTGACAGCCGCTATTTCGGTAGTGTTTGACACGGCGCACGGCGGCGGCTTGAAGTACCTTGAGCATGCTGTCATGGGCGGGCTGATCGTTGGTGGCTTGTTTTTCCTGCTGTACGTCATCTCGCCGAAGCAGACACTCGACGATGGCACGTCGATCAGCAAATGGATCGGCGGTGGCGATATCACACTTGGCTTCCTGCTAGGCCTACTGGTCGGTGGTCCGGGCAATGCCTTCCTGCTCATCTTTATTGCTTCACTCATCGGTACTGTCGTGGCTGTACCACTACTGGCCGCTGGCCGCGCGACACGCAGCAGCCATTTGCCATTCGGTCCGTTCCTGATGCTGGCGGCGGTTATTGTCAAACTTTGGGGCGCCGCACTGATAGCTTGGTACACTGGCCAGTTCTTGCTCTGACGACCTGAACTGCAAACCTTTTACTCGAGAACCCTAGCCGAAGTGGAGCCGGATAGGCGATCTGACGAGACCTGAGGCTCGGCAGTCGTCTTTCCGCGCGCGAACGGGTTCGAGAGAGAAAAGTTGTGAATCTCAAAGCTAAAAGATTCAGCGATAATAGAATGTGCTTATGGTATACTTATGGACATGATGGGTGGCTTATTTCGCTTACCAAACGGCCGATTATATTCGATGATACCGAAGCACCGCAGGGGCGGTGGATTTACTATCATAGAAGTCCTGATCGTCCTGGCAGTCACAGGCGCGCTGTTTGTAAGCGCAGTCATACTTATTAATGGCAAACAGAACGTGACGTCCTTCAATCAGTCGATACGCAATGTCGAGACTGAAATGCAGCAGGTCTACAGTGACGTCAGCAGCGGCTACTACCCGTACGGTGGCAGTGTGACCTGTGTCAAGGGCAGCCGGCCGGTACTCGGTAACGCCGGTACCGATACGCAGGGAACCAACTTGGATTGTTTGTTCCTGGGCAAAGTCGTTCAGTTCGGTATCAGCGCTACAGATCCTCAGCAATATCTCGTCTTCACAGTCGTCGGCCTGCGCGGCAGTCTGGGGACACCAACAACTGACTTTGCGACCTCCAAAGCCCGCGTCATTGCCCCTGAGCCCGGCGAAAGCGGTGTCGTCCCACCAGCCTACGACACCAAGTCGCTCCAATATGGCCTGACGGTCTCCAGTGTCTACCTGAACAACCACCTAGCGATTTCAGCGCCCGCTGTCGGCTTTACCTCGAATCTGGACAGCCTCGGTAAGGGCAATGGCTCGCAGCAGGTGAATATTACACCGATCCGCGGCCTCGCCAAACTCGGGGACACCCCAACCAATGCCGCGCTGCATGTCGACGGTAGTCTGGCTACCAGCGTGTCGAATCCGCCAGCCGGTGTCAAAATCTGCTTCAACAGCGGTGGTACGCGGCAATCCGGCCTTATATCTATCGGCGGCACGGGCCGCCAGGGCAATGTCGATCTGAAGATATTTAATAGTCCGGACTGTACCTGATGAAGAATCCTACTGCGCCGAGGATGCATTTCGCCGTCAAACAGCGCGGCTTTACAATTATCGAACTGATGATTGCCACCGTCGTTTTTTCGATGATATTACTGATTGTCACGGCCTGCATCCTGCAGTTCAGCAAACAATATTACAAAGGCATCATTGCCAGCTCAACTCAGAATACGGCCCGTAATGTGATGGATGATATCGTTCGTTCAATCCAGTTTGATACCGGCTCTGTATACCCGCTGACTAGTGGTCCAGGCAGCGGTTGGTGTATTGGTGAGACAAAGCGCTACAGTTACAAATTAAACCAGCAGGTCACCGATAAAAAGCCCTTTGCGTCAAATCAGGGCTTCCATGCCCTGGTATCCGACACTACGACTACTGATTGCAAGGGTTCGGGGGCTTTGGACGTCGCCAATCTGTCAGCAGGATTATCGACTACCAATGCCCGTGAGTTACTTGGCCAGCACATGCGCCTGGCGAAACTCGATATTGCCGGCAGTAATAACCTGTACACGGTCACTATACGGGTGGTTTACGGCGACGATGAACTTCTGACCGACCCGACCGATCCAGGGACAAATTGTAAATCTTCGGCCGGCTCACAGTTCTGTGCCGTGTCACAACTTACCACAACCGTAAAGAAGCGAGTAAACTAATGATAATGCATCATACTCACCACCATGGCCGAAGCCGCAGTAACCAATCAGGCATGATATCCATATTAGTTACTATGATCATGATGATCGTCATCAGCTTGATCGTGCTCGGCTTCGCTCAGGTATCACGCCGCGAGCAGCGCCAGTCACTCGACCGGCAGCTCAGTGCCCAGGCGTTTTTTGCGGCAGAGAGCGGCGTCAACGACGTCCGTGATATTATCTCCAAACTGCCGGCCGGCACAGATATTCCCGAAAAGACTAGCTGTGACGAACAAGATGTCTATACCACCAATCCAAACATCGATCTGGCAAAGCAAGTTTCCTATACCTGTTTACTGGTGTCTGCAAGATTGAACGACATCAAAGCCGATCTGGAAGCTGATGGCGATTCCAAGACTGAGACGCTCCAATCGGCCGGGGCTCCGATCAAGACCATGCATATCAAATGGGTACCGGCGACAGCGCCGCCACAGAGCGATGTTAATTCGAAATGTAAACCTACTGTTCCTGCCAGCGCGAATTTTGAACGCAACGTATCCTCGGGCGGCTGGAATTGTCCCTACGGTGTACTGCGCATGGATATCGTACCAACGGATTCTCTGAGCCGTAGCAACCTGACTGTCAATCAGAAGACAATGTTCATGTATCCGACCAGTGCCTTTGGTAGCGGTTCACAGGACTACAGTGCGTCGGGTGGCACGGTGCCAGCTATGAAATGCACCGCTGCGGCCGGCTGCAACATCTACATCACCAACATGCCGCCCGGCGTCTCCTCATATGCTCTCCGGCTCAACGCTATCTATGTCGGCGGTACCTTCGATATAACGGCCACAGACGCCGGTGGCACCAGCGTGGAGCTCAAGAACGCCCAGGTATTGGTAGACGCAACAGGCAAAGCCCAGGATGTGCTGCGCCGTATCCAGGTACGTCTGCCGCTCGTTCAATCAGGAAAGACACCAGATTATGCAATTGAGTCAGCCAGCTCGGTCTGTAAGCGGTTTCAAACCGATTCAAACAACTTCCGCATCCTCGGCATAAAGGGCCAGGACGCGAATAATCCCCTCTGCCTGGCCCTGAAGATTCAGACAGTTCCGCCGCCACCGAACATCGTTGCTTGTAGCAACCGCGGCCCGAATCAGCTCGTGAATGGTAATTTTGCAAGTGGTGCAGGTGCATCGCACCTGGTGAATCAGGCTACGTATGGTTTTACTTCCAAATTGCCGTACCGCGGACCGAATCTCTTTCCTGATGATTACGGAGTTAACGGCTCTACCGCAGAGTTCAGGGGCTGGACCGGTGGGTTCTCCATACAATCAAAGGCGAATTATACAAATAATGCCAATCAGTTTGTCCGCCCATTCAATGGTGACACTACGGTCAGCCCAGCTGTGCCGGCTGCAAACAATGTATTCTATGGCAACCCCAATCAGTCTGTCAATGAACCGAAGGGCACGCTCCACGTCTATACGTACACTGGCTCGATCTGGCAGACATCCGTCACTGGTCTGACCGGCGATACGACATACGATTTCACTGGTTATTTTGCAAACGTTCTGACGGACAAGTGGTTCCAGAACAACCCGACATCAGCCAATCCAATCATCGAATTTGTGGTTGACGGCACGGTAGTCCGTCCGAAGCAGGAAATCGGTAAGTCACAATCTAACTGGCAACGGTTGACGCTGACCTTCACGACAAAGCCTGGCCAGACATCAGCTACTTTCAGTATCAATGATTACGGCGGCAATATACTAGGTGATGACTTCGGCATATCATCACTCGGTGTCTACGAATGTATGTAAGCGCAGATGAGTGAGTTGCTAAGATGAGTGAGAGTTGTGAAACTGTTCGTGAATTTTCTTGAGGTGCGGATCGGTGACGTGCGTATAGATCTGCGTCGTGGCGATATTGCTGTGCCCGAGCATAGCCTGGACAGAGCGTAGGTCGGCACCATTCATCAGCAGGTCGGTTGCGAAGGAATGGCGCATAGTGTGCGGCGAGACGTGTTTGGTTATACCGGCCAGCAGGGCGTAATTTGCGACAATCCGTTGAACGCTGCGGGCTGTTAAACGGTGAAAGTTGCCGCTCAGGTCAACCATTTTGCGGCCGCCGTAGCGTACGAATAACGGCCTCGTGTTGTCCTTTCGCTTGTCAATGTACTGCTGCAACCACTTAGCCGCTTCGTCACTGATGAAGATCGGCCGGTCCTTTTGCCCCTTACCGCGCACCATGAATTCCTTGCGCTTCAGGTTGATGTGGTCCTTGTCGAGCCCGACCAGCTCTGAGACGCGCAGTCCGGTGCTGAAGAGCAGCTCCAATATCGCCCGGTCTCGTAACCCGGCTTCAGTCTGCAAGTCTGGCTGGTCCATGACACGTTGTAACTCGCCTTCGTTCAAAAAGGTGACTTGCTTACGGACGGTTTTTGCCAGCTCAATTTTGTCGGATGGCAGGGCGGGGATGTCGCGCTTGGCACAGAATTTTAGGAAACTGCGCAGCGCTATCAGGTGGTAGTTCTGCGTGTTTTTCTGTAATTCATCCGAAACATTGGTACCAAGGCGGTTCAGCCACAGCCGCCACTTGCGGATCAATTCAGGATTGATGTCGCTGATCATGATGTCACCGGCAAAGTCCGACAGCCGACTCAGATAGTGGTCGTAATTGGCGATCGTCTTCTGAGAACGGCCTTGCTCGACCTCCAGATACTCCAAAAAATCGACGATGGCTTTGTTGTAGTGCATATGTTTATTGTACGACACATCCGACCAAATGATAGCGGACCCTCTGCTAGTGTATGATATTTGTCTCATCTATACATTTGTGTTATAATTTAATACTAATGTCTGAAACAGAATCAGTGCCAGCCGCCGAGCCTATGCCGGAATCAGAATTCTATGATTTTTTGAACGGTGTCGGTAACCATGAGGCCAAACTGCTGGTCACTACTCTGTTATTTCAATATACAAACCGCTGGTTCAGCAGAAGCGATTTATATGCCGAACTTATCGATAGGCAACAGCCCGTGGTCGGCTGGGCGATGGGTGACTCACTTCCGATTAGTTACTGCCGTGAAAGCCTTGAGCCAATCGGCGCTGTCGCCAAAGGTAGGGTCTCTAATTCTCGTGGTCAATCAGTCACAGCTTTCAGGGCCATACCGGAAAAGACGCAAACCGCTCTCGCGCTCAGTGGCGCGTTACTGGAGTGGTCGCTAGACTATCCTGATCATTCGCTCCAACAGTTACTTGGCAAGACTCAATCTAACGGAAGCTTACGATCACCACAGGTGCGTCATGCTATGTACCTGGATATTGCCACGAGCCCTGATGTTGTTTCCTTGGTCTCATTGACTGACTCACTTGGTTTACGAGAGGACAATGGCAAGGAACAAAGAATTCTGCAGACTCAGATAGAACAAATGAAAGCACTCGGCATCATCAACTTCCGAACCAGACTCAAAGATTATGATCCGACACTGGAAATCTGCGGCGAACGTCAGAGGCCGGAGCGACTCGATACGCAGCGCGTGAAGCGTGCTCTCAATCGTACACTGGAAAGTTTCGAATTACACCAGCGAATGCCGCGTAGTAAACTACTCGAGCTAGTCCTGACAACAGATCCTGGAATTGAAGTGGAGGCTGCAAAGATAGCTATTTCTGGCATGGCGTACACCAAACGGCGTATAAAAGTTGTCGAAAATGCCGACGCGGCCGAAGCTAAATCTTCCGAACTGACAATTACCCCGTCGTATCAAGCGCCGGTTGCCAGTCTGGTTGAAGTGCTGGCTAATGTTACGAGTGGGTATGATAGTGCTGGATCTAGAAAAACAGCAATACAAATCCTTAATAACCCCTCAGCCGTGAGCGCGCTGATGGCGAAAGCACGACAAGCCTCCAGTCAGGCCAGCCGTGTAGAAGATTTGCCGCTCGAACTATATTCCATAGCTGAGAGGCTTGGCGGCGTAACCGTCGAAACAGCTCAATCAGAAATTCAGGAGACTCACGGGCGCGTCGTCTCAGCCACCAGGCTGAGAAGTGTGTTTGCCGAAATGGCTGAAAATGGTTTAATCGAACTTGCTCACGAGAAAACACAGGTCGGTACTCAGCGTCGACAGAACGTGTACAGGGCGCGTGGAATCAACAGTGATAATCAATAAATCCAAGCCGGTGTATACTAGTTATAGAGTTTAAGTAAGTCCATAAGTGCAAGGATATATATGCAATCGAAGCCACCAAGAAACGTTTTAGTCGGAGGCAGTATTGTTGGCCTCATGGTATTATTCTTGCTCTTCTGTTTCCGTGTCGTCGGCGTCGGACAGGTCGGCATCATCACGCAGTTTGGCCAGGTTACCCGCGAAGCCCAGAGCGGTGTCGTTATCAAAGCGCCGTGGCCGATCCAGCACATCACCAAGATGAATATCAAGACCCAGAAGGAACAACAGGACGCTACAGCTGCCTCCAAGGACCTGCAGACCGTCACGACCACGATCGCCCTCAACTACCACCTGACGCCGTTGACGGCTAAGAAAGTCTTTGTCGAAGTCGGTACGGACTACTCGACGGTCGTCATCGATCCGATCCTACAGGAAAGCATCAAATCCGTCACCGCGCAGTACGACGCAGCCGAGCTTATCGCCGAGCGGAGTAAGGTAGAAGTCGCATTGCAGGACAAGCTGTCATCCAAGCTAACCGACCGCGGCATCACCGTCGATAATGTGTCGATCGTTAATTTCAGCTTCTCCGACGCTTTTAATCAAAGTATTGAGCAGAAGCAGGTAGCCCAGCAGAATGCCCAAAAGGCTCAGTACGAACTACAGACAGCGACCACGAATGCTCAGGCTCAGGATGTCCAGGCTAAGACGCTGACTCCGGAATACCTGGAGCTCCAGGCTATTCAGAAATGGGACGGCCACATGCCAGCAACAGTCGCAGGCGGCAGTGGTACGATCCTGAGCATTCCGCTCACCAAATAAATCTTCTGGAGTTCTGAGTTGCTCGCAAGTCATTGCCTGGGGCGGGTGGCAGTTTCCATATATCCCTGTTACAATAAGTAAAACTAAGCAGGAACCTCACGACCTATGGAAAAAACTCTTATTATATTCAAACCTGATGCAGTCCAGCGCGCTCTGGTCGGTGAGATCCTGAGCCGCTTTGAAAAAGTCGGACTGAAAGTCGTGGCTATGAAAATGCTTATACCCAATGAAGCGATGCTCGTGCAGCATTATCCCGACGCACTTGTTCCGATTGTCGGCAACAAAACTAAGAAGGATTGGGACTCATATGGAATAGAATATACTGAATCAGCCGAGGAAATCGGCCGCATGATTGTCGACCAGACCCGTGCCTTCATGCAAAGCGGTCCAGTCATCGCTGCAGTCCTGGAAGGCGGCCATGCCGCTGAAGTCGTCCGTAAGCTTGTCGGTAGCACTGGGCCCAAGGATTCTGCCCCCGGAACTATCCGTGGTGATTATGCACATCTTAGCCTCGGCCGGGCCTCACTTGCCAAAAAGGGTGCTGCCAATCTGTTGCACGCTTCCGGAAATGCCGAAGAAGCAGCCACCGAAATCGCTCTGTGGTTCAAGCCTGAGGAACTCTACGAATATTCCACCGTGCACGAACTCTTCACGCATGTCTGAGCTGCCGGATAGCCAACAGACAATCCGTGAATTCATCCAAGCGCGCTTGTGTAAGAAGTTTAACCAGCCTAGCGCTAACTGGCTACTTCTTCCAAATGTATCGCCCCGAAAGGGGCGATTTTCTTATTATCAAGTATAATGTCTCATAGTCCGCCGCTATAGGCCCCTGTAGTTCAATGGATAAAACAACTCCGTCCTAAGGAGAAGCTGGCGGTTCGAGTCCGTTCGGGGGCACCACTTACCACGCAACTATTTATATCCTGTGTAATATCTGAGATAATACCTTCAGATAACGCTTATGGCAGACACGAAAAACAACCCAGAACAGGGCGAAAAACCGCCAAAATACTTCGAAGACCAGTTCGACGGTGAAGAAGTACTGTTTGTATTCCGCAAGCACCCGATCGTCATGCGCAAGGGTTTGGTCTTCGGCCTGACTGCCTGGCTGGTCGGGCCGCTCTACACGCTGATCCTGACCTACGTCTATGCTAATAATCCCGACAAATTTCCGAGCATCGCCTTTTTCGGTTACAGCTTCCTGTTCAGTGTGCTGCTCGGCTGTCTCATCCTGCTGCCGTCGTATATCAGCTGGTATTTCAGCGTCTTCATCGTCACCGACCAGCGGCTGATCCAGATCACTCAGAAGGGGTTATTTAACCGCAGCGTCGTCGATATGGGCCTCAATCAGATACAGATGGTCAATTATCAGGTGGCCGGACTGCAGGAAACTTTGCTGTCATTTGGTACAATAAGTATGCAGACATTCGTCGGCGACCTGATTATCCACGATATCCATCACCCAGCCAAAATACAGAAGAAGCTACTGGAGGTCTTGCGTGATAGCGGTGTGACTGCCAATTCCTACCCGTCGTTGTCAGCAGAATTACAAGAAGATGAAGCATAAGAACCCAATCAAAAAGCTCCGGCTGCCAAAATCCGGTCCTACCTCTCTTGCGCATGCCGTAAAGCGGCGTCTGCCAGGCCGTAAGTCATCCACCAACCCCCTCGAGGAAGCGCTGACAAGTTTGCCGCGCATCACCAACGAAACCGTCGCCGAACACCGCGAAGAAGTCCTGAGCAGTGCCCGCAAATATATCTATCCGCTGCAGCACTCCCGCGACCGCATTATCAAAGTTTCCGTAGCCTTGTTCGTGGCAGCAATCGTGGCCTTCTTCATCTACTGCGGGCTGGCGTTATACAAATTCCAGACCACATCGGCCTTCATGTATGAAGTCACGCGCGTCATCCCGTTCCCGATCGCCAAATCCGGTTCGCAGTACGTTTCCTATGAAAGCTATCTGTTCGAGCTGCGCCACCTGACGCATTATTACGAAACCCAGCAGAAGGAAAACTTCAGCACGAAATCCGGAGCATTGCGGCTTGCCAAACTGAAACACGATTCCATGCAAAAAGTCATCGACGATGCCTATGTCAAACAGCTGGCGGAGACCAACAACATCTCTGTCAGCAGCAGGGAAGTCGAAGACCAGATCAGTCTCGTCAAATCGCAGAATCGTCTCGGCTCAAACGACCAGATGCTCGGCGACGTTCTGAAACAATTCTGGGGCTGGTCGATAGATGATTTCCAGCGTGAGCTGAAATCCCAATTACTGAGCCAGAAGGTGGCATCCGAGCTTGACACCGGATCGCACGCCCGGGCTGCCAATGCGCTGGCCGAAATCCAGGGTGGTACCGATTTCGGAGCCGTAGCTGCCAAAACATCGGACGACCCGACAACCAAGGACAAAGGCGGCCAGTATCCGGCTGCCGTCAGCAAGACGAACCGTGATGTGCCGCCGCAGGCCGTAGATGCGCTTTTCAAGCTCAGCCCGGGCCAGACTTCCGGTGTTATCGAAGCTGGCTATGCGCTGGAAATCGTCAAGAACATCAAGCTGACAGGGGATAAGGTCGAAGGCGCCCACATCATGTTCAAGCTCCAGCCCATATCAACCTACATCGCTCCGCTGAAATCCGAGCACAAATCTCACCAGCTCATCAAACTCGACAATCCAAAATAGCCAGCTGCTTGAAGGCTACAGTTGCTTTTTGACCACCAACTTGGTATTATTACCCCTGTTGTTATCCAATCCACGCAACTAGCCGCAGAAGTGCGGTAAAATAGTAAGCAGCATAGCCATCTGCGCTCGTAGTGAAGTGGTTATCACGCCTCCCTGTCACGGAGGAGATCGCCGGTTCAAGTCCGGTCGAGCGCGCCAATCTAAAAGCCCATGCCGAAAGGTATGGGCTTTTAGATTGCACATGTTTCGCCTGGCTGGATCTAGGCGACCGCGAGCGAAGCGAGCAAGATCGTCGGGTCGTCGTCAAAGCCACGCGCAGAAAAAGTGAAGCGCATTTCGAGCATGGCTGCAGACGTGCGATTAGTCCGGTCGAGTGCGCCAAATTAAAAACTCCAGCCAACGGTTGGAGTTTTTAATTTGCTGACCTCTGACCGGACTCGACCTGGCGATCGCCCACCTTTGACTAACCACCACGATAATGGTACTTTTTATCTATGCATAATCCTGAGCAGAGCATCACAAAGCGACCTTCGACCGCCGGCCGTATCGGCGATTTGTTGTTCAAATTCTGGCACGGCTACTCTATACAAGAGGGTCAGCAATTTGCTTACTGGCAGTCAGTAGGCGAACTGCTTAACATTGACGGCAAAGTTGCTGATACTGACTGGATGAAATCAAGACAAGCCGAGCTCAGCAATCTACCCATAACAGATGCGGGATTCACCGAGCAACTAGTGAAAGCGTATGGACGTGCCCATTTGGAAGATTACTGTCGACATCAGGGTGTCCTGGAAGACGGACGAGTCGTAACTCACGTGCCCGCCTACGGCACAACTAGAGATGAGCTGGCGCATATAGGCATTTTGGCTGACAACTTCAAACGGGAAAATATCCATGAAAGCTCCGACCAGAACTTTACAGTCATTCTCCCTACGGGCTGGACAATGCGACCGGACTACGATCCGGCGGAAGGTGAAGAATTTATGTTAGATACAGCGAACTGCGAAAGGTCCGCAGCCGTTTTCGACGAAGCCAACAACCGGACGGTCGCCATTTTCTACAATGCGAAACCTCGTCCTTTTGCCGACGACTTTAGAAGCTTTACGCGCGTCCTCGACACCAAACTTTAATCCTTCTGAGCATAAAACTCAGCCGCGCTCAGCACCGCGCTCTTATCGATGTTCATGACTTCGTCGTAGTACGCTTTTGCGGTGCTGGTAGCTATAAACTGCTTGCCGTTGGCAGCAAGCCACGTCGCTGCAGCGGTGTAGTCAGCATAGCTTCGTTCGAAGGCGATCTTCAGCCGTGGCATTTCCTCGATGTCAGCCGGTAGCGTATTTTGAATGTGCAGGTTCGATAGTGCGCTGTAATACAGGGTCGTGATGTAGGCCGTGGTCAGCGCCTGCATGGCAGCCAGGTCGTCGGTAGCGACCCCATCGCCAGTCAAGCCCTGTAACGGGCTGCTCTGGTTTATTTCAATCAGTAAGTCGTATGCTTTGTTCGGCGTGTTAGTTGGTTCCATAGGTATCTTCCTCTCAATTAGTAGCGATACAACAAACTATACAGCAACACGAGACTGAGTGGATATCTTGCTATGTATATGGTATTTTATAACCTATGACTGAACATCTTGAAACACCCGTACCGCGGCAACTGTATGAAAACCCTGCCGAGGTGCTAGAATCCTACCGCCAGTGGACTGCTAGCTTTTTGGAGCCATACACAGCTATCAATGACAAGCTAGGTTTTGCAAGCGATGCATTCGAAGTTCACTTTCGTGACCCGAGCCGCAGAGATACGATTGTAATCGGTAGAGACCAGGCACTTACGGGCCACACGGCGTTCAATCTGGAATATTCGAACGAAGAAGCATATCAGAACTATCTCGAGGAGGAGCGTATAGCCCGAATAAAGCGCTTAGGGGACGACCAGCATCCATCGGAAGTACGCAAGTCACTGCTGCAGGTTACTCTCTATGACCCTGGCACTATAGCATTGCCGGAATGGCAACTACGGGATACCTGCGCTGCGGCCTCGTTGGTTCATTCAAAGTTGCAAGGCGGTTTGGGCCGCTCGGCGGTTGGTCACCTGAGGGTGTGGGGCTACCCATTGACTATTGATTACTCTGCGAAGAAGGGCGCCAAAGCCTAATATCGCATCACCGGTGTGCTATGAGGCACATGTGTTATGAGGCCGGTGTACTGTGCAGCACCTTATCCCGGATTGACCTGATAGCGTCCTCGGTCGTCGGCTCGTAGCCGGTGGCACTGATAGATTCGAGAAGGCTGTCGTACATTTGCTTAATTACAGGTTGGCCGCCCCATTTTTTCGTAAGATAGGCGTCAAGGCCCTTGGTGTTGCGTTCGATCATCAGGGTGGTAACCGAGCGTAGCTCGTCTGTACTGACCTGGCCGTTGCCGCCAGGGCCACTCACCAACTGGCCGAACAGCCCTCGACGCTGCTGATAATCAGTAGAGTCTCCTGCGGATTCCAGGCCGGCTTCAGCGCGCAGCGCCGGATTGATAGTGGTCGCCTGGCCTGTGAGCAGGCCAAGGTTGACATGTTCGTTGTACCCCTCGTTAACCAACGAGTAGAGGTAGGCGCTGGCTTGCATCTCGTGGTTGCTTGGAATGTAATCTTTTTGCTTCCCAGCGTAGATAATTTGGTTCAATTCTGTACTATTCACGCCACCGAATGCGTGGCCCAACTCATGGGTTACGAGATATTCAGAAGGGGCGACAGGTAAGAGGATGCCGCTTTTCATGAATTCGGACTCGGCATGTATGCCACCGAACTGATCGGCCGTTCCACTGAACGGTGAAAAGAAGTGGATGTCGGCGCGCTTGGTATTTTTTTGCAGCCTGGAATAATGTTTTGGATCAATCCAGCCATCCTGCATAGCTTGGACGACGCGGCCTTCATAGTTCTGTTTGAGTGTCGCGATGGTCGTCGCCCGGGTTTCTGGCTGGCTGACCTTCGCGACTTCGGACGTGTACCACTGGGCAAAGTTTTCTTTTTGCTGCGGATTAGCTCCAGTGGTCAGCCAGCTGCGCCAGGATGCAGCATCACTGTCTCTCCGGGCGTTATTGATGATCGGCGGTATAGCCATGTTGTCAAAGGTGAATTCTACATTCGGTCCGGAAAAGAACTGGCCCTCAAAGGCCATATCGAACCGTTTGCGGCCGTCATGTACGAAATCGGCCGATGTCTGTCCGTCGAGCGAGGCAATGCGTTCGTTCTCATCGTCGAGTACACCGCTTCTTGCCCTGGCGCTTTCGGGAACGTCCTTCAGTTGTGGAGTAAAGTCGACTTTCGAGAATGTTAGTCCCCACTTGGTCTTGAGATCGGCAGGGGTGTAGGGGTTTGGTAGCGATACCTCGCTCGGCTGTCCGGTTGCTTGAGCGGCTTCAACAGATGAGGCAACGGCCAGGCTGCCCACCATGAATGCGTCCGCAGCCAGGCTGTGCTTTTCGAAATCTAAGAGATCCTCAGGCGCACTGATTGCATTCAGATGGATAAATCTGTGTGAGATGGGCGAGGCTGGTACGAGCGGAGTTACCGGAAAGGGTTCTGTCATGTTTGTTTTGTTTATTAATATGATATTAACACGCATAAGCTAATAAGTCAAACTTATGTATTACCAGGAACTGATTACTCGTATTGGCAATACATCGACGTCCAGCGCGGCGATGGCCGTACGTCATTCGTTCACAGGTCGCTGGATGGTCAATATCAGCGGGCAGAGCGCTCAAGCCTAACGCGCTAGCAACCGGCTGATAGCTCCGACCAGTTCGTCGGCTTTTTTGTCGTGGTCCTGTATGCTGCCCGGGCTGAGGCAATGTTTGGCGTGGTCGCGTAGCAGCTCCAGTGCGACTTTGTCGAGTGCAGCCTGGGCCGCCCTGATTTGTGTCAATACATCGATACAGTATTTGTCTTCGGCCACCATACGGGTGATGCCGCGGATCTGGCCTTCGGCGCGGGTCAGGCGCTTCAGGACTTTATCTTTGTTGTCGGTGTAGCCTTGGTTTGTCATATCATGCTCCCTTGTTCATGTCATGGGCGTGTTCATCGTGAGTATCCCCGTCATGGGTATGAGTGCTATGGCCACCGTGGCCAGCGGCGTGGCCGCTGTGGAATTCATGTACTAAGGCATGACCCCGCCCGCGTGCCAGCAGGTAATAGTTGACTGGTACAGCAACCACGAAGCCGACGCCAAGCGACAGGGGTATCGTCAGCCAGAAGAGCGGGTTACTGAGTCCGGCATTCATGGCGCCCGGTATGATGGCCATGACTACGTTGTCAGCAATCTCCATGCTGGCAATCGATAACGTGTCGGCCGCCAGTATGATCGGCACTGCCACGGCCAGCGCTAAACCGGCGCGGAGCAGCGGCCGTATCGACAGGCTGTAGCCGAAGACGAATGCCAGGACGATAGAAATACTGAATGTCGCAAAATTCGACAGACCGAATGCTGTGCCGAGTATCAGTCCGGCGACCTCACCGATAGAACAGCCTAACAGACAGTGCAGGGTGGCACTGATGGCCAAAGAACGAAGTTTATAGTTGTGCATACCTTCAGTATATACCCCCTGGGGGTATTTTATAATTCCCATGGAATACTTATCTAAACATAAGAATAAATATTATTGACATATTTAATACAAAGTGACACAATAATGGCTTATGACTATACATGAACATCCCTCCGATTCCGGCAATCCTAATGATAGCTATCCAGCCACAGAGGCGCAGCCGGTTCCTCGTCTTTTCAGTCGCCGCAGACTCATCCTCGGTGCCGCAGCAGCAGCCGGTTTAGTGCTCGCAGGTTGCTCCGAGAAATCTCCGGAGGATGAACCTGTATCTCGAAGCTTTACACCGTCACCTACCGAAGTGCCGACGCCCAGCTCTATCGAAACTACTCCGTCGCCGACGGCAAGTCCCGAGGACACTACTAAGCCGACTGATGACCCGACTCCATCGCCGACCGACTCTCCTGAAGCCGGAACAGACACGCCACCGATCCACGAAATCAATACATACCCGAAACACACTGTCTACGCCGGTGTCTATGGTATCGGTGAAGAAGCCTTTGAGTCGTACGACCATATTCCGCATCAGAACACTGCCTGGACCAGCGGCAAAGACCACAAATCCGGCAAGCCTCTCGCAGTCGCGCTGTTTGGCGGCATCGACCATGTCGAAGACCGCAAACACAACGGCCTGCCCAAGGGCTTCACGCCGAAACAGAACCCGTTTTACTGCGCGCTCCCAGCCTCTGACTACGATATTGACCATCGGCCAGTCGTCAGCGCCATGAATTATTATCCATTCCCTGAGCAGTCAGTTGGGTCTGACGAATCAGCCTACAAGGGCCACTGGGTACAGGTAGTTCGTAGTCATAACGGCAAAGACACTGAAGCCTTTGTACAGTGGAATGATTGTGGTCCAAAAACCCCGGGCAAGACCTACTGCGACGATGATGAGTACGTCCTCGGCGAAACCGGCGCTGTGCCGGTCGAGGTACCGAATGTACGCGCTGCTATCGGCCTGTCGCCGACTGCAGCTCATGCCTTAGGATTCTCAGAGTCTGACGGCACCGAGAAAGTCACCTGGAGATTCGTCGACAAAGCTGATGTCCCGGCAGGCCCTTGGCTGCAGTACCCGTTGATTGACAATAAGATTCGCTGGAATTAGTCCCTCATCGTAGCCTTTTCATCGGGGAATGGTCTGTTATACTATGGTCTAGCGTCTCGCGCCTGCACATCTGGCAGACAGCAACCACGCCGTCTTAGCTCAGTTGGCTAGAGCACCGCTTTCGTAAAGCGGGGGTCCGGGGTTCGAATCCCCGAGATGGCTCCATACGTATATATTCAGAGGCCAGGCGGGTATCGTATAGTGGTTAATATGCGACCTTCCCAAGGTCGAGAGGAGAGTTCGATTCTCTCTACCCGCACCACTTATTGTCCTGCGCATCCTCCTAAAGTGATACAATAAGTCTTAATCGTATGACTATTCCAAAAAAGTATTTGCATGACCGGCTGATCCTCTTGCTGCTCAGTATTAATGTATTCATGGCGTTCCTGGCCAGTGTCTGGGTGTTCTTCAAGCTAGACGGCGGCCGCAGTGCCGGCTACATCGTGCAATATCGATCTTCTCTGGGCATCAGTGCCCTCAAGACAGGGGATTCCAGCGAGCTGATCGCCTTTATCGGCTTTGCGTTTATGGTACTTGTCGTCCATTTTGTGCTCAGTGTCCGGGCTTACCACATCAAGCGCGAAGTATCGGTTGTCATCCTGGGATTCGGTATTCTACTGCTCGTGATGTCGATGATCGTCAGCAACGCACTGCTGGTGCTGCGATAATCTGCTATGACTGATATCGAAATCCCGTATAACAAAGACCGCCACGGTACATATCGCTTCTTTGAGATTCTGCCGGGGGCGCTCAGCTGGTCCATGCTGGTTCTGCCGCTGACACTGAGCCTTATCAATGTCACGTTTGCATCAATCTTCATTCTGGCGTATCTGCTGATATTCTTCGTGCGCAGCATGGGGGTAAATATCCGGGCACTCCAAGGTTACAAGACGATGGAACTGCACAAACGCCTGCCGTGGCGGACTATGAACGCTGAACTGCAGAGCGGGGAAGCCGCTGATGCATCAGCCTATGCCGGTGTCCGGCCGCCGAATTGGCACTACGACAATATCGCCCGGCTCAAAGCTGCCGCAGCTGAGGGCGGTCCGGCATTCAGGCCTGATGATATGATCCATGTCATCATGATCGCTACCTACAATGAGACCCGTGAAGTCGTCGAACCGACTATCAGATCGGTCATCGCCTCCGACTATGACATGAAGAAGGTCATCCTGGTGCTGGCCTACGAAGAGCGGGGCGGTCCGGGCATCGAAGCTCAATCCGAAGCGCTTGTTGAGAAATACAAGGGCACATTCATGCATGCCATGGCCGTCAAACACCCGGCTGATATCCCCGGCGAGATCCGCGGTAAGGGTGGTAACATCGTCTTTGCCGGCCGGATATTGCAGAAATATCTGGAACAACAGCAGATCGATCCGCTGCGGGCTATCGTAACGACACTTGATTCCGACAACCGTCCGCACGCCAAATATCTGGCCGCGCTGAGCTATATGTACGCTATTTATCCTGACCCTGAACACATTTCGGTGCAACCGATTTCGGTATATAACAATAATATCTGGGACGCACCAGCCCCGATGCGGGTAATTGCCACCGGTAATACCTTCTTTAATATAGTCCTATCGCTGCGGCCGCACATGCTGCGCAACTTCTCAGCTCATGCTCAGGGCATGAAAAGTCTGATTGAGACTGATTTCTGGAGCGTCCGGACC
Organism: Candidatus Saccharibacteria bacterium UBA5148; assembly: GCA_002413835.1. Classification (GTDB taxonomy): domain Bacteria; phylum Patescibacteriota; class Saccharimonadia; order Saccharimonadales; family UBA4665; genus UBA4665. Next base: position 303,289 of record DHXU01000009.1, read on the forward strand.
ATCGTCGAAGATGGCCACCAGTTCTGGCGGTCATACTTCCGGTTTGACGGCAATTACCGTGTCCTGCCGCTCTACGTGCCGATATATCAGGATGCTGTACTGGCCGATGGCTACATCAAGACGCTGAAGGCCCAGTTCGTGCAGTTGCGGCGCTGGACCTACGGTGCATCGGATATCGCCTACGTTATCACTCAAGGCTATTTCAAGAAGAATAAAGTACCGCGCTTCGACCTGTTCACCAAGGTCTGCCGTTTGGTCGAAGGCCATGTCACCTGGGCCGTCGGACCGCTGATTTCGCTAACAGCCGGTTTCATCCCGGCTCTAGTCAACGGCAACCAGCAGCACGCCATCATCAGATTTCCGTTTGATCAGGCCGCCGCGCTCAACCTGCCACAGATTGTCAGCCATATTCAGACGGTGGCCCTGATCGGTTTATCGGCCTCGCTGTTCGTCTGTTTCAAGACGCTGCCGCCACGTCCGGCGCGCTACAAACGTCACCGCTCGATCTTCGTGGTACTGCAATGGATGTATCTGCCGGTGACGACCATCGTCTACAACTCCTTCGCGGCGCTGTACTCGCAGACCCGTCTAATGTTCGGCAAATACTTCGATAAATTCGATGTCACTGAGAAGGCCGTCGTTACTCATGCCGGCGAGACTATCTCGCGCGACACCAAGGAGTAGACATCCGGTGTCAGTATGCTTATAGCACGTTGGGGTGATAGGCAGCATAAAATATCGCGGCCGTAGCCTCGAAGCGTTGCAGACTTAGATAAGTTATAGCGCCGATAGCCGTGCTGGTGACTCCACCGTCCTGTATCGTACGCCCCAGCTTGCCGATTATAGTTGCCGTAAGGCCAATAGCGTCGGGTAGGGCAGTCGGGCGGTGTTGTAGGCTCTTGTAGAGGCTTGTCAGCAATCTGTCACGTAGAAATGGCCTTTCGCTGCCGTCTGCGTACAGTACGAGCCAGGATCTCTCGTAGTCAACCTGTTCAATGGTGCTGAAGATACGGTCGCACTGCAGGCACTTCCGGCGGCGCCAGACATTGTTGGCGCGTTTCTGATGCCGTGAATTACTAACCCGCGTCTCGGAGCCACAGTATGTACAAACCATAGCTACATATTGTCATTAGGCTATGTAATATACAAGTGGATAACCTGATGATGACCTTGTTAGCGGACAACTGAAACCCAGTAGCTCCCGAATATCCCTGATACAAACAAAAAGCCCTGGGCTTGAATACTACCCGGGCTTTGCTGCTGGTGTGAGGTCTTCTATACTGATTTATGACTCAAGGCGTTTGCGCTTGACTCGGCTGATCGGTTGGGTTGTATTCAGTTCTTCATAGAACAACTGAAACCCGTCCAATGCGTGTTGTTGGCTGGTACTCACTAAAAGTCCCTGTTTAACTCATGTATCCTATCACAAGGGAAACATATATGTCAATAATATAAGCTCGCTGTAAAGCTTATGCTTCTAAAAAATAACAGGGGGCGAAAAAGTCGGGGATTGCCATTTTACATCTGTTACGGTATAGTATTATTGTCGACAGTTTATTGATGTCTACGAGTTGATTCGTTCTTATCTGTGCTCTCTGTTAGCGTCCGTAGGAAGAGTACATCTGACATTTTCAGGGTGATTAGCTCATTTGGCTAGAGCGCCGCATTGACGTTGCGGAGGTGGGAGGTTCGAATCCTCCATTGCCCACCAGCGTAAGGTACTTATGTATAGCATATTTGGGTGCCTTACCCTTTTTATTATCAGAAACGACAGCAATGCATGTAGTACTGTATATGGATGCTGCCACAATATAGCCGACAGAAGGAAGTATATGCCCGAGATTATCCGAAGATTACTCAGCGCCGATCCACTAAATGCGTTAGTGCCTCGGCTACCCAGTAATCTGCTTGATAAGGTTATTGAGACTGGCATACCGTATCCTAGTACGGTCCGTGAGTGTCTAGATGTATCTATGCAGCATGGCTTGGTTGCCACCGATGGTAATGCCGACCTACCAACGGCAGAACAAGCCAGGGATTTATTGTATAGTCTCTGTACTCCTGTAAATGTTCCAAGCGCCCTTCATAAGCTCCTCGGTGGTCGAGCCGCCGCACGACTGTTGCCGAATTGCGACATTGGCCAAGACCGCCAAGTGTAACGCTGAGAAACCCAATATACGAGCCAGCTGCTGCAAAGTAGCTGGTTTTTATTCTATATACTGTATAGCGATCATGACAAAAATGGCTGTGTGAGGAATCGTACAGTAAATGTATTCACGGGGTGATACGCTATGTGAAGTGCGCGGGCAATGCGCACAAAAACTACTGAACTTACCAGTCCTATCACCCCAGGCAACATACACAGGTCCTTAACAATTTGCACCCGATTATATTGAGCACCGTGTAGGCTGCATCTACGTCATAAAAGGTATAATCTGAAAAGTGTTATCCACATGTGGCTATGTACAAAAAACACCATAAAAGTACTAGCCGTATAGTACTAAGCTTGGTATACTACTTTGTAGGTGAGTTTTGACAGGGTGTTTTTACCCGCAGTATCCGCGGAGAGCGGACTGCACCAAAAATGATGAGGAGCGGTTAAGAGAAATGCGAGATCTCTGAACCGCTCCTTTTTAGTACCATTGCTCCGGGGCAGTATTCTGCCATCCTGGCTGTTGCTGCAGGCGACGGCGACGCGCTAGACGCTGGCACGATACTTATGCTTATATGTTGTTTGTAAAACAACATATTTTACAAAACATAGAGAAGATAAGCTGCTCATCCATTTTCTGCAGGAGTGTTATAATGATGGAGAGTGTTGATGCAGACTCACCAGCTGCGGAACTCCGTTTAACAGCCAGCGATGTACGATAACATGGCGGTACGAGTAAAAGTCCGGTGGAACCGTCAACTTTGAAACTAAGCAATATTGTGCGACATGCCGATTATGCTTATAAGTTGACCCGAGGCGCGCTAGTAATGTAATGCTAATGACAGAATAAGTCATCAGTAGCTATCATTCAGGCGTGTTTTTTATTATCAATTATCATCATTACCACCTAAAGAAGGATAGCTACAATCATGGCCGAAGACCACAAACCTCCAGAACAAGATAATCTATATGCCATGCGCCACTCGCTGGCACATATTATGGCGACCGCCGTCCAGCATCTTTGGCCGGAGGCGAAGTTCGGTGTCGGGCCAGTGGTGGAAAATGGCTTCTACTATGATGTTGATCTGGGTGAGACGACATTGTCGGAAGCTGACTTCGGCAAGATTGAAAAGGAGATGCGCCGCAATATTGGAGCCAACCTGCCGTTCGAAAGATTTGAGAAGCCAATCGATGAAGCTCTGGCTTGGGCCAAAGAGCGTGGCCAACCGTATAAGGAAGAGTTGCTTAATGACTTGAAGCGCGCCGGTACAACCGTAGTTAAGGACCTTGATGTTTCAGAGCTCGGGCTAGCTGCGGATGGTGATTCTGTTGTCGAAAATGTATCTTTCTACAAGAATGGGGACTTTACCGATCTGTGCCGCGGGCCGCATGTTGCATCAACAGGGGCGGTTGGTGCTTTCAAGCTGATGCGTGTCGCCGGTGCATATTGGCGTGGTAAGGATAACAACCCCCAGATGCAACGCTTATACGGTGTAGCATTTGCAACGAAAGAGGAATTGGAGCAGTATTTGCACCTCTTAGAGGAGGCCAAAAAGCGTGATCACCGCAAGCTGGGTAAGGAACTCGACCTGTTTGCATTCTCTGAACTTGTCGGCGGTGGCTTGCCGCTATTCACGCCGCGCGGTACGGTACTCCGTGAAAAGCTGACAGCGCTGGCGGAACAGCTGCGCCGCGAAAGTGGTTTCCAAAGAGTGTCGATTCCACACATTACCAAGACTGAGCTCTATAAGGTATCGGGGCACTGGGATAAATTCGGTGATGAGCTATTTCTGGTGGAAAGCCAGGAGACTTCGGACAATTTAGCGCTCAAGCCCATGAACTGCCCGCACCATAATCAGATATATGCTTCGCAGCCGCGGAGCTATAAGGACCTGCCGATTAAATATTATGAGACAACGACTGTGTACCGCGATGAGAAGACGGGTGAACTCGGGGGACTTTCCCGGGTGCGGTCAATTACACAGGATGACAGCCATGCCTATGTGCGGGTTGACCAAGTGGCAGCTGTCGTCGGGGATTTAGTGAAGGACGTTAATGCGATATATGGGCAGGTGCTTGGTATGCCACTGCGGGCGCGACTTAGCTTCCGGGATGATAGCAATAAATATCTCGGCGAGGCCGTCTTGTGGGATCAAGCCCAGGCGACGATCCGTGAGCTGGCGGTTTCCAATGAACTCAATTTCTTCGAGGCCGAAGGCGAGGCGGCATTTTACGGTCCGAAAATCGACTTTATGGCATCCGATGCGCTGGGGCGTGAACATCAGGTTGCCACGGTGCAGCTTGATTTCGTCCAGCCGGAACGCTTCAAGCTGATATACAATGACAGCGACGGGCAGGAGAAACAGCCGGTCATGATTCACTGTGCACTGCTTGGCTCTATCGAGCGTTTCCTGAGTGTCTACATCGAACACACTGCCGGTTGGTTTCCATTCTGGCTGGCACCGGAGCAGATTAGAATCCTGACGATTAATGATACGGTGTTACCATACGTAGAGAAAATAACATCGTTGTTAGACAGTGTACTCCTGATGAAACCGGTAAAATACAACGAACTGCGCTATAGCGTCGATGACCGTAATGAATCCCTTGGCAAGAAGATCCGCGAGGCAACCAATATGAAGATTCCGGTCCAACTCATCGTCGGGCCGAAAGATGTTGAAGCCGGCGAGGTCAGCGTCCGCACACAGCAAGGCGAGCAGAAGGTCTCGCTGGACAGTTTGGCTGCTTTCCTGGAAACACTTTAGAGCATTATGCCGCACAAGCAGAAACCGATCATAGTCATCGATGTTGACGACGTGCTGGCAAACAGCACTGATTCGCTTCGGCTGGCGGTTAATGAGAAATATCAGGCCGACCTGCAGCCGGAGCACTATGCTGTTCCTGGCGAATTTCATAAATACTATGAGCGTGTCTGGGTGGAACATGGTATCGCCGATAGGGTATCGAAGGATGAGCTCAACCAGCAGATGATGACCGACCAGTCGCACGTTCAGCCACATGCTGATGTTGTTCGGATTCTGGCCGGACTCAGCAAAAGCTATGAGTTAGTTGTGGTGACGGCACGCAACCCGGCGTGGGAAGCGGCAACCCAGGCCTGGCTGGATAGTAACTTCCCGGGTGTTTTTACACGAATTGTGTTCGGAGGCCGACGCGATGACCCAGCCGGTAAGACGAAAGGTGATTGGTGTGTTGAGATAGGAGCTGAATGGCTCATTGATGACAACGTTGTGCATTGTATGAGTGCTGCTGACAGGGGTGTCATAGCAATTTTGTTTGGCACATATGGCTGGCACACCGATGTTCCAGATAGCTTGACTCGTTGTAAAAACTGGCAAGCAGTTAAGGAATTCTTTGATGGACGATGATATAGCGGCTGGTTTTGGCAACCGGGTGGAAGCCTATGTCCGGCAAATACCCCGTGGACGGGTCATGACGTATGGACAGCTAGCCGCACTCTGTGGCAGCCCGCGGGCAGCCAGGATTGTCGGGGGAACTGCTCATTTTGGCGACCCGGACTTGCCATGGCAACGGGTAGTAAATAAGCAGGGCGGCCTGGCCAGCGGCTATCCCGGCGGCCGCGAGGGCCATAAAGCGGCCTTAGAGGCAGAGGGTCTCCAGGTCTCCGACGAATTAACAGTCGACCTCGGCCGGCTGCTGTGGTGGCCAGCGGGCTTTGAACCGAGCCAAACGGGACTTCCACTATGATACGGTCCGTTTCGACAGACAGCCGGGTAGCACCGCCTCTTATTGTCATCCTCGGTGAGACAGCTACCGGAAAATCGGCATTGGCAGTAGAGCTTGCCGGCAGAATCGGCGGTGAGATTATTTGCGCCGACTCTCGGACGGTCTACAAAGGTATGGATATTGGCACGGCCAAACCGTCAGCCGATGATATGCGGCAGGTCAGGCATTACGGACTCGATCTGATAGAACCGGACCAACATTTTACCGTTGCTGACTTCAAAACATATGCTCAGGATACTATATATGAAATAACTAGTCGTGATAAGGTGCCAATAATGGTCGGCGGTAGCGGTCTATATATCGATTCAGTTATATTCGATTATCAATTTCGGCAATCAGCTGACACCAGGCTGCGTCAGGAACTGAATAAGCTGTCTGTCGAAGAGCTCCAGGTCAGGTTAGCGGCTCTGGGACTCGAACTGCCTGAGAATTCCCGCAACCCACGCCATCTGATCCGTACCATCGAGACGGGAGGGCAGGTTCCTGAGAGTAGTGAACTTCGTCCGAATACCATGGTGCTCGGTCTGTCGCTTGACCACGAAGAACTACACCTGCGGATCAGTCAGCGGGTGGAGGCTATGGTGGCTGCCGGCCTGATCGAGGAGACTAAGTGGCTTAGTCAGGCATATGGCTGGGATGCTGAAGCCCTGCAGGCTCCAGGCTATAAAGCCATACGGAGTTATCTGGAAGGTACAAACAGCCTGGAGGAGGCAAAGGCTGAGTTCATTCATAACGATATGCAACTCGCGAAACGGCAGCGCACCTGGTTCCGGCGTAACAAAAGTATTCACTGGCTACTGACCGAAGATAAATTGGCAGAAGCTGTAGATTACGCAACAACATTCTTGTATAAATAACGTTTAGCTTCTTCCATCCGGAGTGCTTATACTGTTACAATACAGGCATGATTGAACAACTCTTCGGCTCCAAGACGCGCGTCAAATTATTACAGTTGTTCTATAGCAATCCGAACCGTTCTTTTTATGTGCGCGAGATTACCCGCAAGATCGATGAGCAGATAAACTCAGTCCGCCGTGAACTGGCCAATCTGCTCAGTATTGGCATCATTGTCTCTGACAGTACAAATAACAAATTGTATTACGAGGTCAACCAGAAGTATGAGTATTTTGATCCGCTAACGCTTATCTTTGGTGCTGGCGGCAGCAAACACCCGGCCGCCAAGGTTGATGTAGTCGCCGCTGACTCTGCAAATAATGATTTCAGTGATAACATCGATATCAAGACGCTTGGCAATGTTGAAATTGCCGTCTATACTGGGCAGTTTACCCGTGATGAGACCACCGGTGTCGACGTTTTCCTGGTCGGAGATATCAATACGACGAAGCTGCAGAAGTTTATGGCTGAGCTTGAGGCCAAAGAAGGCAAGGAGCTGCGCTATACTATGATGAGCCTCAGCGATTTTCAGTACCGGCTTCAGATAAAGGACCGCTTCGTCTCGAACATCCTGCAGGCCAAGAAACAGATACTTATTGATAAGCACAGCTCACTGAAAGGCTAAGAAAGGTACGGATATATGGATATACAATTTTACGGAGCTAACTGCATTACGCTCAGTACCAAGGGTGCGAGAGTGGTTATCGACGACAACCTGGCTGCTTTAGGAGGCAAAGCTGTTATCCGGGCAGGCGATATAGCCTTGTACAGCAGCAGCCTGACATTCGCCCAGCCGAAGGTCGAAACCAAACTGCTGATCGACCATGGCGGTGAGTATGAAGTATCCGACATTTCCATCTACGGTATACCGGCGCGCGCTCATGTCGACGAAGAAGGCAAGCAGACGGCTACGATGTACAAGATTATATCCAAAGAGCTCAGCATCTTCATTCCGGGCCATATCTACCCTGATTTGTCCGACGACCAGCTGGAGAGCATCGGTATGGTGGATGTCATGTGTATCCCGGTCGGCGGCAACGGCTACACACTCGATCCTGTCGGCGCTCTGAAGATTATTAAGAAGATTGAGCCAAAGGTATTGATTCCGACACATTACGACATTGGCGGTCTCAACTTTGAAGTACCACAGCAGACCCTGGAGCAAGTGATAACTGCATTGTCTATGGAACCGAAGGAAACAGTCCAAAAGCTGAAGCTCAAGGCCAGTGAAATCGGCGAGGGTATGTCGCTGATCGTCTTAGAGCGGTCATAGTCAGACCACAGACGCGTTATTGTGCCGGGGTGTTACTATTTTCGTGTGACTTTTCATGAAACTCTCTATGTGCGCAGGGTATGAGCCATCAGTTTTCCGGGCACTGTCCTGGGCTCGGATTATGCTACGGAAGTAGCATAATCCTCGTGCGGAGGTGCCAGAAAAACTGATGGCTCAGCCCGACCCACGGCAACTTCGCTATAAACTCTGGTATATCTAAAAACCCCGCTTGAGTGAGCGGGGTTTTATGTGTTGATCTGCGGGCAGTTATTATTTGCCGGCTGCAGGGATGATACCCTTTTTCTTGAGGGTGCGCAGGGCTTGGGTGCTGATCTTCATGGTGACTTTTTTGCCGTCGACCATAATCGTCTTGGTCTGAAGATTTGGTTTCCAGACTTTCTTGGTGTGGCGCTGAGAGAAGCTGACGTTGCTGCCGTATTGCTTGCCTTTGCCGGTGAGTTCGCATATGTTCATGAGTTTGTCCTTAGATTGCTTGGTTTATTGAGCCATTCAAAGTGTTATTGTACAGATTTGAGCGCCGTAAGTCAACGCCTGTATGTTTGAAGCTCAACCTTCTTTCCTCGAACCCGTTCCCGCGCGGAGGGTAATCTGCCTGAGCTGCATACGTATCAGTATCGCATCTCCGCAGGCTACCACACCGGCTCCACTTCGGCTGGGGTTCTCGGGAAGAAGGTCGAGCTTCGGTCTCATTCAATTCGTGAACTAGCTTGATAATGCTTATGTGCCGCTAAGGCAACGAACAAACTAGCCGCATATTACTAGAAAAGCCTTGGAGTAATCTGTTATACTTATGCGTGATGTTAGGCGATATTACTCTTTCCGGGATTATAATCATTATCGGTGTACTGCTGGTGTCGATGTCAGTCCATGAGGCGATGCACGCTTTCGTTGGCCTCAAACTGGGCGATGATACGGCGGCGGAGCAGGGCAGGGTCAGTCTCAATCCGCTGAAGCACATCGATCCATTGATGACGGTGGTGCTACCGGCCATAACCCTGATACTATTCCACGCCCCGATCCTGGCCGCCAAGCCGGTTCCGTTCAATCCGGAGCGTGTGAAATACGGTGAATATGGCGCTGCCCTGATTGCGGCCGCCGGGCCACTTGCTAATCTGTTATTGGCAGTGATTGCTGTCATAATTACTCGATTAGTAGGCGTTGATGTACTGAACTCCAGCGGTCTCGGCGCCTCGATTGCCTATACGTTCATCACGCTGAATATCGCACTGTTTGTCTTCAATCTGATTCCGATTCCGCCGCTTGACGGCTCGCGGGTGCTGTATGCCTTTGCCCCGGAGCCGGTGCAGCGCATCATGATGCAGCTCGAGCCGTTTGGCTTATTCATCATCTTTGCTTTGATACTGACGCCGGCGATCCAGCTCGGTGCCATCATCTCGAATCTCAATCTGGCTATACTGAAATTCCTGCTGTAGGAAACCAGCGAAGCGATGTAATTTCCATTACTATGAGACAATCGGCTGGCACTCCGGCGCCTGGACGGTTATACTGGTAAGTGGTTGGGCAATGAAAACACATGCAAATGGGTTTCTAGCTGACAAATGATTATCTGAATACTAATCATTAGGGAACTTTACATTCTTACAGGCCTTGGTCTGGAAGTGCGAGTACCCACCTGGCTTTGCTCAGGTTAATCACGTCAGCAGCCCGACCACTTAAAAAGCCCACGATGCGTGGGCTTTTTAAGTTTCCATAGCCATCAATTGCATGAGTAGTCTGGATTAGCCATTCAATTGTCTGAGTGGGCCGAGATCCAGAGCCAGCGTACCAAGTGTGCTATGTAATGTATCGATGTCATGGCCTGTAAAGTCGAGCTTCTGGGCGCCTTCTGGGCTGATCATTGGCATCAGGCCAGGGCAGTCGTACTCAATTCGGGGCCTGTCACGGTCAGTAAACGGGCTATGACCTTGGCGCATATTGGCGCTTTGATGCAGTATATCCCGGACAGTGCCATCAGGGTTGACCGTAAGATTGTAATGTTCACCCGGGGTGGTTGTCGTCCGAACTCCCAGGGCATCATCGTAGGTAACCCTAACCTGCTCAGGGATACTGGAATAAGACAGCCGTATCTCCGGATCGGCACCTCGGAGGATGGTAAGGCCAAGCTGCTCGGCGTATATATGTAGCGGCCCCGTGCGTGGATGCCGGCGAAAGATTTTGTCCCCAATGCCGTCCATACAGAGGCCCTCAACTCGCCAACCACGCGGGCCGACATTGCGTTTACGCCGCTCCGGCCATGTGGCACCAGCCGGCCAGGCGGCATTATTATAGATATCGAACAGTGCCTGATATAGCTCCTGTCCACCGTCAAATTCTGATGGTAGACCTAAATGTGTCTCTTCTAGTAGCGTCATCGCTTATCTGCTTACTGGTTATGGATGTATCATACCACATAAAATATGTTTAAGCAATATCAGATTTCAAATGCATAGCTATGCTTTGCGGCCTAACTGTCCGGATACTGGTCAGGCTCCGAGGGGTAGTGCACGAAGTGCTCATTTCCACCGAGTAACGCAAAGGCAGTTGTCTCCGTAGAACCACCACGGCTGGAAAGGACGCCAGGATGGTCATATTGTGCACGACTGAGGTCAGACCCCGGTAAGATTACCCAGCGAGTCTGCATGCTTTCCCTGGCATCTTGGCGGCTTTGTGGAACCTTGGCAGTACGAAGGTGTGAGAGTTCCATTGTTACACCTTCAACCGTTCTGAGTATGCGAGGCTTGGGCTGTCCGGCGATGGTCAATGTAGCAGGTACTGCTGGTTCCTCGGGGACGACTATCGTATTGCTGACCACTTCGATGACCGGAAAGTTGTGCCGACGACTATAACACAACCGTAGCAGGCTGATTGCAGCCACAAAGAGCAGGGATGCCTCAACGCCGTTTTCAGTGCCAATACGGGCCATTTTGGCCAGATTAGTATCGGCTATCTCTAGAGCGTCTTCAGGATTGAGGAGATCGTTACCAGCATTAAACTGCTCTCCACGGATCACTTCGGTATTTTGCCAGACATATCGGACGAAATTGACGCCATCTACTCCCGAACAGACCTCATGTCCGACTGGAAAATTTAATAACTCCATTGCAGCTCCTCTTACTGATGGCTATTCTGCTATGAATGATTACAAAATGCAACAATTTGAGCCGGAACATAAAGCTGACTACAGCTTTGGTCCGACCGTACCGATGATATCGCTGCTACTTACGATGCGTGGCGGAACTCCGTAGGCAGTATTATCGGCCGTAACATAGTACTGCGTCGTGCTGAGCGTGTAGGATGTTGCGTTCTGTGGGATACCTTCAACTTCAACATGCCCGCCTGGAATGGCTATTGATTGTCCTGGAGTGCCATGTACCCGGCCGAGTGCTTTGACGTTTGTCTTGGTGCGGTAGACGATAACGGCGTTACCGCCTGGGTGTGTATCAAACTTATATACCAATACGTTTTGATGAGCCGTGAGCGTCGGCCGCATACTGTCGCCCTCTATCTGGAAGACCTGGCCGAACAGGGACGTACCGGCAGTCGCCGCCATCAGTGACAAGATAACGGTAAGTACGTACCCGGTGATGTATGAGCCGATGGCCCTGCCGATACTATATCTAGAAGCTGCCAAACGCTTCAGGAGCACGAGCCATAGCACAAAGCCGCTGGCCGAGAATAACAGATCAACCAGTGTTCCGACCCCGCCCTTGGTAGCCAAGCTTATCAGGCTGGCCAAGCCGCCAAAAAGTAGCTGGACTCCGATTACTTTCGCCAAACTAGCTCTACTGAGCTTCAGACCGAAAATCCTCAGGGACAGCCATAAACAGAAGCTAACAATTACGGCGGCTAGTACAACAATCAATGACTGAAAGAAGAAAAGTATATGCATAGTGATGAAATAATAACATCATTTATCAGTAGATAAAATGAATAGGTACGAAATACAGAATAGTCGAACAGAAGCTAAGGACTTTGAACGACTGCTAAACAGTATAGCCGAATGGTTTATCGATAATCCAAAACCTTCGTGGCAGCAGCAACTTCGTGAGGCAGCACGTAAGCCACGACAAGAGGTGTACGCCTATTAGGTGGCAAACATGGAGTAGGCGTGAAGCCTTTTGAACAAGTAAGCGAGTTTGGGTTAAACTGTATCTATGCCACCGATACCAGAAATACTTAAGCCTAAGCCAACTGTTGAGGTTGTGTACGCTGGCGGTACTATTTTATCACTTGCAACAACGCAGGGTTATCGTGAAGGAGGCCACGTAGTTGATTTAGTGGGTCTGTTAGAGCAGCATATTCCAGATTTTAAGGATAAAGTTACACTCGGCAACATTGACGTGGCTTACACGGGTTTAAGTGAAAACATTGATGAGCGTTATTTGGAGCAAATTGGCGAAAAGGTTGGCAATGCTTTGGGGCGAAGTCCCCGCTCCGTTATTGTCACACACGGAACTGATAGTATGGAGCAGACAGCACGGGCATTACAGGCTCGATTTGGTGACGAGCTGAAAACCAAGAAAGCTAAGATTATACTTACAGGGGCGAATGATGATATTTCAGCTCCGAACACTGACGCTTGGGACAACCTCGCCTTTGCGTTTGAGAGTACCAGTAGCGATGCAGAGCCAGGTGTTTATGTGGCGCTTCATCATAAGTTAATTCCAGCTGATTTAGTCGTAAAAGAGCCGTTCAATGGTGTTGCGATGAACTATGCCTCCAGCAATGATCCTGCCTATCAGGAAGCTGTCAGAAAGCAGCGTGAACGCTCTCAACTCCTCATAAACGAACTAGAGGCGAGTTATGGCCGAAAAGCCGAAGGAACAGGTGTTGTGGACTATCCTGTTAATGTAGTACGTCCAAGCCACCAAGAACTATTGGACTACATAGAGGCTAATGATGTGCGAGCCGTTCTACTGACCTTATATCACTCTGGTACAGCCAATACGGAGACACCAAAACTTTCAATAGCGGAACTTGCTAACAAACTAAGCAATGAACGAGGTGTATTCTGCTTTGCCGTTACTGAAAATGGAGAGCCAGTGAACTTCGGCGGTTACGAAACATCAGTTAAGTTGCACGAAGCCGGCATAGTACCGTTGGGTAATATGCTTCACGATGTGGCACTTGCAAAGTTACGACTAACCTCCACTTCAGTTAGTGGTGACGACTTGATTGGAGAAATGCAGACCAACAGAGTTGGAGAAATTGGCTAAGTGTTTCATATTTCACTTAACCTAACTGTACAGGTCGCTCACTGATTTTCTTTAGGATTTCTCGGTCTTTAGCTTGCTCCTCATCATATTTCTGCCTCACCTCAAAGCTAGTACCTTCTGGCGGCTTTTCGTTATGATTTCGACCATACTTTGTGGCTATAAACTCTCTTTTTGATACTCCTCCTCACTTTGTTCGGCTTTGGGTATTTCGCTATCTAGTGGAACTGCGAAACTCTCGGGTGCAAACCGCTCGATTACCCACATTGCAGCTTTGATATTGCCATCAACAATTGCCGAGTAAATGGTTTGCTTCGCAAGCTGGATAAGTTGAAGCCTAGACTGCCGCATTTTGTTTTTGAACATGTGTGTTGATAACGAAAAAGTGGTCGATTTCATCTGGAAAGAACCGTTTACAAGTCTAGTAATAGTAACCGAATTATCATATGGTCGGGGTGACAGGACTTGAACCTGCGACCTCACGGCCCCCAGCCGTACGCGCTACCAACTGCGCTACACCCCGATAGGTATTTACACCCTGTATTCTACGATATTTATCTGGTGCGACAAAATTTGCTACTATAGTTATGTATGTGGCAACAACAGAACAATGCGTTATATCGTCAATTTGAGTTCAGAGATTTTTCGGAAGCCCTTGGCTTCCTCGTAAGGGTGGGGTTATTGGCTGAAGCTGCCAATCATCATCCAGTAATCAAAAACTCATGGAATACCGTGGAGCTTTGGTTAAGCACCCACGAAGCTAACGACACAGTTACCGACAAAGATTATAACCTAGCCAAGGCAATTGATGAGTTATCCTAAGAAGGATTGTTATGAAAACACTGAAGCTTGAACATGAGCTGGCCGACCTGGTCCGGGCCGGTAAGAAGTCCTCGACCTGGCGGATGTTTGACGACAAAAATGTATCTGCCGGAGATGAAGTTGAACTAGTTGATAAGGTAGATCCGGCACGGCCGGAGACATGGCTGGTAATGGGTACGGCACGTATCGGCCAGGTGATTGAAAAAGAACTCGGCACTATCACTGCCGAGGAAATGCAGGAGCATAAGTACGCATCATTTGATGAAATGCTTACAACATACAGAGAATATTATGGTTCTGATGTATCTGCAACAACTATAATAAAGATCATTAATTTTACATTTATCCCCGTTCAACAGGAAAGTAGTGTAACTAACACAACGACCACTCTTAAGAAAGTTAAGATATTTGCTGATGGTGGGTCGCGTGGTAATCCAGGACCATCGGCCAGCGGCTTTGTCATTATCAATCCAGAAACAGACGAGGTATTGGTCGACAAAGGTGTCTATCTGGGTGTCACGACCAACAACCAGGCAGAGTATTTGGCACTGAAATATGCTCTGGAAGCGGTCCAAAAAATGGGAGCCCGTGAAGTCGATGTGTACCTGGATAGCATGCTGGTCGTGAACCAGATGAAAGGCATATTCAAAATCAAGAACCGCGACCTGTGGCCAATCCATGACGCTATCCGGGACCTGACAGCATCATTCAAGCGTGTGTCGTTTACACACATACCGCGTGAGCATAATGGCTTAGCCGACGCGGCAGTCAACCGGGCGCTGGATAGCCATCTGAGCGATAACAGCGATAACAACGCCTCTGAGGGACGCGCAGAGACATCATAAGTGGTATAATGCAGGGTAGCCAGATTATCGGCTAATCGCTTCGTTAGGAAGAGGAAAGTCCGGGCAGCAAAGGGAAAGGCAGTCGCTAACGGCGACCGGGGGCGACCCTAGGGAAAGTGCCACAGAAACGATACCGCCAGTATCCTCGGATACTGGTAAGGATGAAACGAGCAAGGTAAGAGCTTGTATCGACCAGCGGTGACGCTGGAAGACGGTAAACCCTGCCTGCTGCAAGGAGATGGATTCTTTGAGGCTCAAACCTCGAAGTTCCCGCTAAGGATTCATCATAAGAACCGCTTGATCGCACCGGCAACGGTGCGGCTAGATAGATGATTAGCCATCAGCTGCTGATGTTTCCGGGGTAACCCGGCGCCAAAACGAGCTGATGACAAAACCCGGCTTACAGATAATCTGGCTACTATGATTTCTAAAATAAAAATCCCTCCGCTACGTTTGAAGTAGGGGAGGGATTTTTGTGTTCAGCAGTGTTCTAACAGATGTAAAAATACTACTTTGTTGTAGCTTTTGCTGCAGTTTTATCGGCTGCTGCACGGACTTTCTGTACTGATTCTACAATTGCTGCGAAAGCAGTCGGCTCATTGACGGCCATCTCCGCCAGGACTTTGCGGTCCAGTGCGATGCCGGCAGTATTCAGTCCTGCAATCAGGCGGGAATAGGTCATACCATTCAGACGGGCAGCTGCGTTGATGCGGGTATTCCACAATGTGCGGAACATACGCTTCTTATTGCGGCGATCGCGGTAAGCGAACTGAAGGGACTTGGTAACGGCCTGTTTGCCGCGCTTGATACTGACCCGGTTCGGGTGGCTGAAGCCTTTGGTAGCTGCGCGGATTTTGGCGTGCTTGGCGTGACTGGTGACGCCTCGTTTGACTCGCATATGGTTATGCTCCTAATTTCTTCTTAAGAATCTTGGTGTTAGCGCCAAGAAGGGTGTGTAATCCGGCCAGGCTGCGCTTGCGGCCGCCGCTTTTCTTGGACATAAAGTGGTTCCGGTTCGGACTTCCGACGCGTACTTTACCGTTCTTGGTAATCTTGACGCGGTCTTTGGTGCCGCTATGGGTCTTGAGTTTTGGCATAGGTGGCTCCTTTATACTTTGTAGGGGAGTAACCCCTGTTAATTATTACTCGATGGTTGCGACCCGTTCGGTGCCGGCAGCAGCTTTGGAGGCTGGTTCTGCGGCTGGAACGTCTTTGCGTTGTTCGCCTCGTTGTTCGTCTCGATGTTCTTTGTGTCGGGTGGCACTGGCACGGACGACGAAGCTGAGTTGCTTACCGGCGAGCTGTGGCGCCTGATCGACGACGACACGATCGCCGAAATCGTTTATGACCTTATCGGCTAGTTTGAAGCCGAGATCTTTGTGGGCCAGTTCGCGTCCCCGGAAGAAGGCGGTGATTTTCACCTTGTGGCCTGCATCGAGGAAGCCGTCGACTTTTTTCATCTTAACACCGAGGTCGTGGTCACTGATCTTGAGACCAAAGCGCATCTGTTTCATCTCCAGGGATTTGGTAGTGCGCTTGTTTTTCTGCGCCTGCTTCGTCCGCTGGTAGTTGAACTTGCCCCAATCGACAATCTTCGCGACAGGAGGGTCTGCGTCGGGTGAGATTTCAACAAGGTCTAGCCCCTGATCTTCTGCTAAACGTAGTGCCTCACTTCGGGATATAATACCAAGCTGGGAACCATCTTGGTCGATAACTCGGAGTTGAGACGCCCGAATATCGGTATTCAGGCGGGTAGTCTTGCTGATAACGCTTATCTCCTCTTGTCTTAGGGTGTTAATAACGAATCTTATTTTACCAGATGAGGAGACAGGGGTCAACTTTATCAGATAGAAGGCGCGATCAGGTTTGGAAATTGCGGCTGCGGTACTGCAGAGCTTCGGTAATATGGGGTAGTTCGATCTGTTTACTATCCGCCAGGTCGGCAATGGTGCGGGCGACTTTGACGGTTCGCATGTAGGCCCGGGCGGACATATCGAGGCTGCGGGCGGCAGTGTCGAGTAGCTCCTTGGCTTCGGCTGTGACTTTGGCATATTTCGTGACATCGCGGTTCGTCATGCTGGCGTTCAACATTGGACTTCCATAACGGCGGGCCTGTATGCCCCGGGCGGCTTTGATACGATCCTTTATAGCTTCGTCTTCAGCTTTGGCGTCAGAGTTGGCCCCGCCCAGCAGCACAGCATGGTCAACCTCATGGACATCGCTGTAGAGGTCGATCCGGTCCAGGATCGGCCCAGAAAGCTTGGCACGGTAGCGCTGAATGGCTGCCGGCGCACATTCGCATGACCGCGTGGCCATTGTAGTGCCATAATAGCCGCAGGGACAGGGGTTAGCGGTCGCGATGAGAATAAAATCTGCTGGAAATTCCAAGCGCTCACTGGCACGCGCTATCGTGATACGGCGGTCCTCCAGCGGCTGTCGTAAGGCTTCGATCGTCGAGCGGTTGAACTCCGGAAGTTCATCAAAAAATAACACGCCGCGGTGCGCCAGGCTGATCTCGCCCGGGCGGAGCACGCTACCGCCACCGACGACGGCTATATGGCTGGCGCTGTGGTGCGGCGACCGAAAAGGCCGACTGCAGATTAACCGGTCGTATTCTTTGCTGGCCAGGCTATGCAGATGCGTTACCTCGAGCATTTCCTCGGTCGTCAGTTCAGGAAGTATAGAGGGCAGGGCGCGGGCCAGCATGCTTTTGCCGGTGCCTGGCGGACCGTTCAGGAGTACGTTATGGCCACCGGCAGCGGCAATTTCCAGCGCCCGTTTGGCTTGTTGCTGGCCGATAACATCGCTCAGTGAGAGCGTCGGCTCAGATGTTCCGGAAGGGTTGTTGGCACTACTACTATTGCTGATAATTGAGCCGGCGCCGGTGGCAATTCTGACCAGTTCCGGGTCACTTTCCGCCTGGGTGAGATAGCCGTACAGTTCTCTGAGGCTGACAAGCGGCACAAGCGTCACATCTGGAACGAGTGAAGCCTGTGGCAGATTAGCAGCCGGAATATAAAAGGTGGTGATACCGCGGCTGCGTCCAGCAATAATCTTTCCTATGATGCCCCGTACGGCCCGCACGGCGCCGTCCAGGCCAAGTTCTCCCATGACGGCCTCTTGTTTGGTAAATCGGCGCGCCGTACTATCGTCTGACGTTTCAGCCTGAGACTTCTTGCTACTTGTGTGTCTGCCGGCCTGGATAATAGCCGCGGCTATTGCCAGGTCAAAGCTGCTGCTGGCTTTTGGGATGTCGGCTGGAGCTAAGTTGATAGTGATGCGCCTCCGCGGCATTTCGATGCCGGAACTGGCGAAAGCACCCCGGACACGTTCGCGGGCCTCATCGACGGCCTTACTGACGAAGCCGACTATGACTATATTAGGCAGGTTATTGGACAGGTGACATTCAATGTCGACGATAAGCCCGTTGTTGCCATAGTCGATCAGACTCTGGACGCTGCTGCTCACAGTAATATCCTCATAAAATCACATTGTATCCAGGGCGCATGCAATAGCAAGCATGAGGATGATGAGATTCGTCCGCAAATAAAAAACCCGCCAGGTGAGGGGCGGGTTTTTTATTATTATTTTGGTTTTATTTTGCGATTTAGATTTTAAGGTGAGTTCATTTTCTTTTGGAATTGTTTTGGTGTGACAACGATCTGCGAGAAACCGTTGTCACTATGTTTTTTTGTCTTTTTTATTTTTGAGCACTTTATTTATTCAAGTGCTACTCACATCTTATAAATTGTCATTTAAAGTGTCAATAACAATTTCAGCAATGTGTAACAATTCCTGTGTATAACTTATTTATATAAGCTCAAAACAGGAAATTTGCCGTATTGCATGCGTATTTTTGAGAAGCTTTTTGTATGTGTATGGACATCCACGTGGCAATAATAACCCTTATATCACAGCAAAACTATAAAATATCTAACTACTTTGGTGTTCATCTGACGGCAGCTGGAATGCTTTATCCGGCCTTAATTTTTGCGCTGGCTGGAACAGTTGATAGAAAAAATAATGATAATAAGCATAAACGTATTGACAATATTGGACCTTTGTAGTACTATGGAATAGTAAGTTACAAAACAAAAACACCAAAAAATTCTTTAACAATTCAATTGTACTTACACCCGGCACTAAGGGTAGAACAGCCGTCAAAAGCTGATGTACGAATCACAGGTTCCGTACAAAACCTCTCTTTCTATCCTTAGAGCCGATTTCGCTCAAACTACCTTACCGGTAGGATGAGCGGTCAGTCACGCCTACCGGCGGTAAGCGCTATAATAGTTTAAAATTATATCGAGCGCATTTACCGCCTAGGCACTAGAAATTCTTTAACGCCGCCCTTTTAAAACAGGGCGGCGTATTTATATATTCGTTCCACTTATGAATTGGTTATACTTATTAAAGCAATGCAGCAACCACATGATACCGACAGTAACAAGAACCGAGCTGATGCAGCGCCGGGGACGCGTCAGGCAGCGCCGGCTGGCCGTTTGTCACGGCCGACAGTCCTGATAGCTATGGTAGTGGTAGGTATGCTGTTTTTTGGGTTTACAACGCCTAAATCGGTACCATCGGTGATGCTGATCGTCGGCTTTCTGATGTTGGCTGTGTTACTGTATGCGCTGCTGAAGCTTATATTCATCGCCACCGGCCTGATTGGGCGGCTACCTCGTGTCTATAGTCGAGGTATCATACTGGCCGGGACGCTGATACCGGTACTATTACTGATGCTGCAGTCGATCGGGCAGCTGACAATCCGTGATGTACTGACGCTCAGCGGGCTGTTTGCAATTGGCATCTTTTATGCTGGCCAGGTCAGACGGTCGAAGTCGTCATAATCTCCCGAAAATTCACATATGTGCCGATTAATTGCTATAATCAGCCGTTTTTTCAGTTCTGGGAGCAGATGGTTGTATAATAAACTCTAGATGGATCCACAAAGTAATCAAGATCAGGGACTGAATATACCGCAGCCGCCGCAGGGCGGAGCTGTCTCTATGCCTCTGCCAGCACCACAAATGGCTGCAGGCCAGCCTTTTGGACAGCAGGCACCTCCCGTACCGGCCCAAGCTCCACCGTTTGCTGCTCCGCCGGCCATGCCAACCCCCGGGCCAAACCCGGGGGCGGTAGCTGTGAATCCTGAAGCTGCAGGAACAGTCCCATCTGCGGCTGCCGATATGAGCGGCACGCAGCAGGTGTCGCAGCCTGCGCACTTAGCTGCTAGCCAGGATCTACCGGCTGAAGCTGCTGATGCTGATGTCATAGAGCCCGAGTGGGTCGATAAGGCGAAAGCAGTCGTCGCCGCGACCAGGCAGGATCCTTACCGCCAGGTACGTGAAATGAATCAGCTCAAAGCGGAATATATGAAGAAGCGATATAACAAAGATATAAAACTACCGGACGCATAAACCATGGCAACATTTATAACTATCCTCATTATTCTCATTGCCGTAGGCGCGATAGTCGGCCCGATTTTGTATGCACGATATCGTAAAAAAATGCGTGAACTTAAGGATTATGAACGCGGCCTGAAGATGGTTCCGCTTATCATTCATTTGCCACCGCCAAGTGACGATACGCAGGCTAACGGTCGGGACGTTCGTGATCTAACAGATGAGAACATCTCCAAGGCAACCGTTATTTACAACATTATTGCCAGTACAGTACAGAAGGGATTTAAGACCCGGCTGTACGGACAACGGCATTTTGCCTTCGAAGTTGTCGGTAGCCAGGGATTTGTATATTTTTACGCAGCCGTGCCGATTGTCTTAATAGATGTCGTGAAACAGGCAGTCATCAGCGCCTATCCGACGGCTCGTTTAGAGGAAGCTGCTGAACACAATATTTTTAATTCTGCCGGTAAGATGTCCGGAACGGTCGGCGGCGAACTGAATCTGAAGAATTCGTTTGCCTACCCGATAGCCACGTTCCAGGACTTGAAGCGTGACGCGATGCAGTCATTACTGAACGCTTTGTCGACACTTGATAAAGAAGACGGTGCAGGCATTCAGATATTGATGCGCCCGGCCGACCCAGCATGGCGCAAAGAAGCCTCTGGCCTGGCAAGCAAAAAGCGCAAAGGTAAGGAACACAAGTCTGGTCTCGAAGCCGTTGTTCAGGTCCTGAAGCAGCTTGTCATGGCCTTCATACAGCCTCCAGGTGAAAAGGGTGGCGAGAAAGAGCACCCTAAGGAATTGTCTGCCATGGAACAGTCAGTTCTGGATTCGATTGATGAGAAGACCCGCCATCCGGGCTATGAGGTGCTCATTCGTGTCGTCGCATCGTCTAATGTTTCCGGTCGGGCGCAGGCTATCCTGAGCAATATCGTGGCGACCTTCGCATTATTTGATGCGCCAGGGAAGAACGGCTTTAAATTTAGCGCTACCAAAGATCTGGAAAGCTTCGTGACCAGCTATATCATGCGTTTCTTCCCGCAGAAGAATAAGAAAAAGAACATCTTGAATGCAGTGGAACTGGCGACGGTGTTCCATTTTCCTGACCAGCGCAATATTCCGACGTCGCAGCTGACGCGGCAGGCTTCCAAGCAGGTAGACGCCCCACGCAACATGCCGGAAGACGGTCTGCTGATGGGCTATAACTTGTTCCGTGGTGCCAAAAAACCGATCCGGCTGGCACTGGGAGATCGCCAGAGACATATGTATGCTGTCGGTCAGACGGGTACCGGTAAATCAACCTTCCTGGAAAATCTGGCGCTACAGGACATGATTAATGGTGACGGCTTCGCCTTTATCGATCCGCATGGCGACACAGCCGAGAAGTTACTGAGTATGGTGCCTAAGGAACGGACTGAGGACGTTATCTACTTCTCGCCGGCCGACATGGATTATCCGATGGGCTTGAATCTGTTCGAATTCAGCAATACTGACCAGAAAGATTTCCTGATTCAAGAAACATTGAATATGCTGCAGAAGCTGTACGACCCGACTCACCAGGGTATCATGGGTCCGCGCTACGAGCATATCTTCCGTAATGCCGCTCTGGCTGTCATGGCTGACCCGGCCGGCGGAACCTTCGTCGACATCCCGAAGCTGTTCCGTGATCCGCAGTTCCTGAAGCAGAAGCTGGAGCATGTCAAAGACCAGACGGTGCTTGATTTCTGGCAGAAGGAATATCCGGCCTCGCAGCGCTCCAACGATGCCGGTGAGGTGACATCATGGTTCGTCAGTAAGTTCGGCGCCTTCCTGAGCAACGAGATGATGCGCAACATCATCGGTCAGACGAAGAGTGCCTTTGATCTGCGTGAAATCATGGATAACAAGAAGATCCTGCTGGTCAACCTCAGCAAGGGTCGGACGGGCGACCTTAACTCTAAGCTGCTCGGTATGATCTTTGTCATGAAGTTCCAGGCGGCTGCCATGTCCCGTGCTAACATTCCGGAAAACCAGCGCCAGGACTTCTGCCTGTACGTCGATGAGTTCCAGAACTTCTCAACAGACTCGTTCGCGACCATCATGTCCGAGGCCCGCAAATATCACCTGAACCTGATTGTTGCTAACCAGTTCACGACCCAGCTGACACCAGAGATACGAGATGCTGTTTTTGGAAACATGGGTACAGTCGTATCTTTCCGCGTCGGACAGCAGGACGTCGAAGTTCTGGCCAAGTATTTCCAGCCGGTATTTGACGATCCTGATCTGTTACGTATCCCTAGTTACAATGCGATCGTGCGCACGCTGGTAGGCGGCGTACCGACCAATCCGTTTAGCATGTCGACCTTGCCGCCGCTTGGTAACCCGAATCTGAAACTGGCGGGTGCCCTCAAGCAATTATCGGCTGCGAAATACGGTCATCCGAAAGCGGAAGTTGAAAAAGATATCTTTGCCCGTATGGCAACCCGGCCGGAACCTCCAAAGCCTGCTGCCTTCGGCGGGATGAATGCTGGCCCGGCCTCACCGTATCCAGCTCCAGCGCCTCCGACCGGCCCAACCGGATGGGGAAGCGCCGGTATCACAGCCAACCCGGCTCTGACACGTCCAGCGCCAGCAATGTCGGCTGCGGCACCATCGCCATTTGCCGCCTCGAGTACGACGGGCACATTCAATCAGTTCCAGCCACCGGCCTTCGGATCGGCTGCTGCACCAGTTCCTGGCGGTACTCCGGCTCAGTTTGCCGGCCAACCTTTCGCAGCCCCGCAGCCACCACGGCCCGAGCCGTCATCATTCCTCGATGATTGGCTTTCTAAACGGCAAGTAGCACCAGCTGCTGCACCTGGCGGCCCAGCCGGTAATCCATTTTCGACGCCAGCTGATACATCGCGCCCAGAATCGTCGGTGATGGGTGATAGTGCAGGTGATATGGCCGTCTCGGCAGCTCCTGCTGACTCTGCAGCCGCTTTTAGCCAAGCAATGACATCAGAACCATCTGTCATGGCATCGAGCGCCCCGACCGCCTCTACAACTGCCGCCGAGCCGTCGCAGCAGCCAGCTGATGTACCACCGGCCGCCGAAAAAATCGCCATTGATGAGAACGGCGCCCTGCAGACTAAGTCATAGGACATTTTACGACATCTGATAATGGCGTTGGATTGCAGATATATGCCATCTGAGCTATACTATTTACAGAGCAGTGGGCAGCACATCTACTAAGATTAATTAAGCTAATTATTAAAGATCATGAGTATAGTGCTGGCTTATACTGAAATCTATTAAGATCTGAGAGGGTACTATTCTAGTGGCTAAAGCAGTGCAACAAAAAGGGTATGAAGCAGAGCAAATCCAGGTCCTTGAAGGCCTGGAACCGGTCCGTAAACGACCGGGTATGTATATCGGTGGTACTGGTGTAGAAGGTCTCCACCACCTGGTGTGGGAAATTGTCGACAACGGTATCGACGAGGCTTTGGCCGGGCACGCTACCGAAGTCCGCGTCACCTTGACGGCGGACGGCGGTGTCAAAGTATACGATGACGGCCGGGGCATCCCGACCGGCATCCACCCCAAGACCGGTAAGAGTACCGTCGAGACGGTACTGACAGTGCTGCACGCCGGCGGTAAATTCGGCGAGGGCGGCTACAAGGTTTCCGGTGGGCTGCACGGCGTCGGCTCAAGTGTCGTCAACGCTTTGTCCGAGAAGCTGACAGTCACTGTGTACCGCGAAGGTAAGATTCATTATCAGGAATATTCCAAGGGCGTGCCGCTTGGTCCGCTCAAAGTTATCGGCAAGTCCGACAAACGCGGTACCGAGATCTCATTCTGGCCTGACTTTACTATCATGGAGCGTAACGGCTGGAACTATGAGATCATTCTTGACCGTCTGCGCCACGCTGCATACCTGACAAAAGGCATAAAGACCTCTCTGGAAGTTGAAGAGACCGGCGTCAAATACGGCTTTTTCTTCGAAGGTGGCATCCAGTCCTACGTCAAGCATCTGAACATCGGCAAAGAAGTCGTCGATGACGATGTCTTCTACGTCGATAAAACGATTGATCAGGTCCAGGTCGAAATAGCTATGCAGTATACCGATGCCTACACTGAGCAGATCCGGGCCTTCGCCAACAATGTCTTCAACCCTGATGGCGGCTCGCACATTACTGGTTTCCGTAGTGCTTTGACGCGTATCATCAACGATTACGCCCGTAAGTCCGGCTTGCTGCGTGAGAAGGAAGAGAACTTATCCGGCGAAGACTGCCGCGAAGGTCTGACTGCAGTTATCCTTGTTAAATTATCTGATCCGCAGTTCGAAGGCCAGACCAAGAACAAACTTGGTAACCCGGAAGTCCGCGGCTACGTTGAGACCGTCCTGTCTGAGAACCTGAATTATTACATGGAAGAGCACCCGGCAATCGCCCGCAAGATCGTCGGCAAGGCATTGCTGTCAGCCCGGGCCCGCAAGGCTGCCCGTGCTGCCCGCGAGAACATCATCCGTAAGGGTGTCCTGGAAGGCGCTTCGATGCCTGGCAAGCTGGCCGACTGTTCATCAAAGGATCCAGCCGCGTCAGAGCTCTACCTGGTCGAGGGCGACTCAGCCGGTGGTTCGGCCAAGTCAGGCCGTGACAGCAAGACACAGGCCATCCTGCCGCTTCGTGGTAAGGTTCTGAACGTCGAACGGGCCCGCCTCGACAAGATGCTGGCCAACAACGAGATCCTGAACATCACCAAGGCGCTCGGCGTCGGTATAGAGGACTCCTTCGATATCACCGGGTTGCGCTACCACCGTATCATCATCATGACTGATGCCGATGTCGACGGATCGCACATCTCCACGCTGCTGCTGACGTTCTTCTTCCGTTACATGAAGCCGGTCATCGACGGTGGACATATGTATCTGGCGAAGCCGCCGCTCTTCGAGCTGGTCAAGCCTGGCCGCAAGTCGAGCGTCTTCGTCTATGACGAGGATGAGCTGGACATTGTCCTGGACGCCGAAATTGAACGCCGCAAGAAAGAGGGCTTGAAAATCATCGGTAACGCCGAAGGCAAGGACGAGCTGTTCAAGCAGGCTGGCTTCATCGAGCAGAAGCGCTACAAGGGCCTGGGTGAGATGGATGCGGAACAGTTGTTCGAAACGACCATGAACCCCGAGAAGCGCGTCCTGGTGCAGGTGAAGGTCGAAGACGCTGAGAAAGCTGACGCAATCTTCAACAAGCTGATGGGTACAGAGGTAGAGCTGCGTAAGAACTTCATTACGGCCCGGGCGAAATTTGTGAAAGATTTGGACATTTAATGCTCGTGTTGAGACACGAGATACAGGGGTAATGCAATGGCAGACGATGACGAAGCTACAACACCTAATCCAGAAGAAAATATAGACGAACCACGGTTGGAAAATCAGCCTGTGCCGATGGCTGAAGTTATCACTGATGTCGAGCATTCACGCCAGGTTGAACCTCGCACCGTCGAAGACGTCATGGAAGATAGCTATTTACGCTATTCTATGTCAGTTATCATTGAGCGGGCCCTGCCTGACGTCCGTGATGGTATGAAGCCCGTACATCGTCGCATCCTATACACTATGAACCGCGATGGTCTGCGCAGTACAGCCCGGCATCGCAAGAGTGCGACTGTGGTCGGTGCGGTGATGGGTGACTTCCATCCGCATGGCGACTCCAGTATTTATGACTCGATGGTGCGCATGGCACAGCCGTGGTCGATGCGCTATATGCTGGTCAACGGCCAGGGTAACTTCGGTAGTATGGATGGCGACCCGCCGGCTGCCTACCGATACACTGAGGCCAAGATGGCCCGCCTGGCTGACGAACTGTTGGCTGACATTGATAAGGAAACCGTTGATTTCCGTGACAACTACGATGGTACCAAGCTGGAGCCAAGCGTATTACCAGCTAAATTACCGAACCTGCTGCTGAACGGCCAGCTGGGTATTGCAGTGGGTATGGCGACCAACATCCCGCCGCATAACTTATCCGAAATCGTCGACGCCACCGTGCATCAGATAGATCACCCGGATTGTACGCTCGACGATTTGCTGGAATACGTCAAAGGTCCCGATTTCCCAACCGGCGGCATCGTCTACGGCAAGGATAGCCTGCGGACAGCTTATGCGACTGGCCGTGGCGGTGTTGTCGTCCGTGGTATCGCCGAAGTCGTGGAAGGCAAGAAGGGCCGTCACCAGATCATCATTACCGAGATTCCGTACGCTTTGAATAAGGAAACCTTGGTAGTAAAGATTGCTGATCTTGTCCGCGACAAGCGCGTGACCGGCATCAGCGACATCCGTGACGAGAGTGCCCGCGGCAATGTCCGCATCGTTATCGACCTCAAGAAAGACGCCTTCCCGAAGAAGTTGTTGAACCAGAT
The DNA here is from genome assembly GCA_002413835.1 of Candidatus Saccharibacteria bacterium UBA5148. Classification (GTDB taxonomy): domain Bacteria; phylum Patescibacteriota; class Saccharimonadia; order Saccharimonadales; family UBA4665; genus UBA4665. The sequence continues at coordinate 330,054 of DHXU01000009.1, forward strand.
TTATAAACTGACTCCGTTGCAGGGATCATTCCACTTCAACATGATGGCGCTGATCGATGGCATCCAGCCTCGTGTCCTGGGACTGCAGGACATCATCCAGGAGCACATCAAGCACCGCCGCTCCGTGGTACGACGCCGGACCGAATACGAACTGCGTAAGGCCAAAGACGAAGCCCACATCCTGGAAGGCCTCAAGATCGCCCTGGACCACATCGAGGAAGTCATCAAGACTATCCGCGCGAGCGCCTCGACTGATGTTGCCCGTGTCAGCCTGATGAAGCAATTCGGCCTGTCATTGATACAAACCAATGCTATTCTGGCGATGCAACTGCGTACGCTGACCGGTTTGGAGCGTCAGAAGATAGAAGACCGCCTGGCCGAACTGATGAAGATAATTACTGAGCTGGAAGCCATTCTGGCTGACGAAGCCCGGATTCTGGCTATCATCAAAGACGAAATGGTTGAGCTGAAGCGGCAATACGGCGACGAACGTCGGACGCGTGTTGTAAATAGTGAACTTGACCGTATGAACGATGAAGATCTGATCGCCGAAGAGCAGGTTGTTGTTACGCTTACATCAGCGAACTATATCAAGCGCAGCCAGATAGCGGAGTACAAGAAACAGGGCCGTGGCGGCAAGGGCCGGCGTGGCATGACCACCCGTGAAGAAGATGTTATCGAGCATGTTGTAAATGCTAGTACGCACGACTTCCTGTTGTTCTTCACCAACAAAGGACGTGTCTTCCGCCTGAAGACCTACGAAGTCCCAGCTGTCGGCATGAATGCCAAGGGCGTAGCCCTGGTGAACCTGTTGCAATTACAACCTGAGGAAACTGTCAGCTCGGTGATTAACGTCAGTAAGGGGCAGGATTGCCAGAATCTGATCATGTGTACTGTCCGCGGTGTAGTCAAAAAAACACCGTTCGACCAGTACCAGAACGTCCGCAACTCCGGCCTCATCGCCATTAACCTCGACGAGGGTGATGAGCTGAAGTGGATCCGCCCGACTAATGGAGACAACGAAGTTGTTATTAGCACATCAGAAGGCCAGGCCATCCGGTTCAACGAGAAGGACGCCCGCCCGATGGGCCGCGTCAGCCGGGGTGTCCGCGGTATCCGCTTGCGGGCTGCCGACCATGTTATCGGCATGGACATCGTCGAACCAGGTTCCAGCATCTTCGTCATCAGTAAGTACGGGTATGGCAAGAGAACTAAGGTCGCACAGTTCACGCCGCACGCCCGCGGTGGTGTTGGCATCCGCTCAGCCGTCGTCAACAAGAAGACCGGCGACCTGATCGGCGTCAAGACGCTCACTGAAAATCATATGGGAGAGGACGATAGCCAGGAGGTGATTATCATCTCTGGCCAGGGTCAGACAATCCGGCTTGGTATCAAAGATATCCCGGCGCTTGGCCGGGCTACCCAGGGAGTCCGCATCATGCGTCTCAATGAAGGCGATGAAGTCGTCAGTTTGGCGCTTGTCGACCGCGTAGACGACGAGGACCTGGAAGAATTGGGCGAAGGCGCTGCTGATACTGAAGCTACGGCCTAAGGCTTGAATTTAATTTCAGAAGGGTCGTTAGATGGCTATCAGTACATTGCCCACACTAATTTCGCTAAGAGTTGTCGTCATTGGCGGTGGCACTGGTAATTCCACCGTCCTGAGTGGCCTCAAACCAATCATTGGCGATGGCCTGACGGCAATCGTTAATACCTTTGATGACGGCGGAGGAACGGGTAGGCTACGCAATCAGTACGAAGGTCTCTTAGCCGTTGGCGACTTGAATCAGTGCCTGATGGCCCTTAGCAATTCGCCGGCAGAGGAGCTCAGTTTATTGAGCCACCGATTTCATGAAGGTCTTAAGAATGGTACGCTCGGGCTGCATGGTCAGACCCTTGGTAATCTCATCCTGACCGCCGCCAGTCAACAGCATGGTGGTAATTTTGCCGAAGCATTAGCGCTTGTGGCACGGATGTTTGCCATAACTGGCAAAGTTCTACCGGCGTCGTATGATAATCGACGCCTTGAGATAACTTTACTTGATAAGACAGTTATCAGAGGTGAGCACGAAGCTGAAACGACAGAAATACCAAGTTTCAAAGGCGCTCGAGTCGGATTTAACAAAGAAACGACAATTAGTAGTGAAGCCAGGGCCGCTATCAAAAGTGCGGACCTCGTCGTCCTGGCTCCGGGTGACCTCTACACTTCTCTGGCCCCAAATCTGGTAGTCCAGGGCATGAAAGAAGCTCTGGAGAATGCGACGCCGGTTGTACTAATATGTAATCTCATGAATCGTAGCCGCCATACAGCCGGGTTCACGGCGTTGGACTATGCGCAGGAGTACGAGCGGCTGATAGGTGCGCCTGTTATTGACCGCATTTTGTACAACACGCAGGCTCCGGACACTGATGCACTACAATCTCAAGCATTGCTGGGAAGTTATCCTGTCGAAATCGATGTCGATGCTTTACGACAAGCTGGATACACTCCAGTCGGAAAAGATTTAGTATCAAGAGAGCATGTTGAGCTCAGTGAAAACGATGCATTGGCCTCGAGTCGTTCAACAATTCGGCATGATCCTCGTCGGATGGCTTTGGCATTGATGGGAATATATTTCAACAACGGTTTTGCACAAAATGGCATGAGAAAAGCCGCGTGAGTGAAGATGTGAAGAGTAGAGAAGTGTTCCGCGCGGTGCGAAACGGTGTGGTCCTCGATACTGCTATCATGCATCCGGTCACTATGACGCGGCTTATTGTTCGTACCCTCCGGGTTCTCAGCACATCCTGGATGTGTGCCTGAGCGGCGTGGATCCTTAAGCCCGGAGGGGGATTACGCGTGGCGAGTCTTACCTTGGTCAGTGCGGCTGGGTCAGACGCGGGGGCGGGGGCGGGGTCGCGAGCGCGTGATGACGATCGCTGCTGCGGCTGCGGCGATTGCCACAGAGACCACGAGGCCGATGTTCCGCTTCTTGTTCCGGTTCTTGCTCATCTGGTTCACCTCCTCCTTGAGGTGGGTTGGTGCTTGAGTGGGGCGGGTCACTGTCTCTTGCGAGCCAGCAGCGCTACCACGGCCGACACGAGCATGACGAGAAGCGCAGCAACGAAGATCGCTGCACCTATGCGCATGGATGCGGCCGGGTCGTCGGTGCCGTTCGTCGGGATACCCCAGACGAAAGCGATGACAACACAACCGAAAACCACGCCGATCGACACGAGAAAGGTATTGAATGCCTTGTTCTTCATTCGGTTACACATCCTCCGGGTCTGGGTTGGAAAAGTACGAACGAAGACAGTTATACATTAATATATATATGATGTCAAAACAGTTAAATCCTTATTGCCGGCCTAAGCGACCCAATAATGTACCTGCTGTATATGCCTCCCCGAATCGCTGTAAGAATGACTACCTTTATCGCCTGAATACCCTTGACATAGGAGCCTCAGACGGGGTAAGATACATGTTAAGAACATTTGAGGCCTTATTGAAGTGTCTTTAAATTGTTCAAATGACCTTTAACAATCTGGTAAGATTTCAAATAAAGTTGAGAGACAAGTTGAGAGACAATTCTCGAGACAAGTTTGAAGATTGAATAGTGCAAATCAACGTCAATTGATTTTTTGAATTTTGGAACTCATTGGTTTTATATTAATGAGTTCCGTTAAGTAAGTCAGATACGTTTGTAGCTGGATTTATTCAGAGACAAACTGTTCGGACTGAACATGATTAAATTCTTTTTTGGAGAGT
>DHXU01000009.1:334005-334361 GCA_002413835.1 Candidatus Saccharibacteria bacterium UBA5148
TTCTTTTTTGGAGAGTTTGATCCTGGCTCAGGATGAACGCTGGCGGCGTGCCTAATACATGCAAGTCGAGCGGTAACAGGCTCTCACAGTTTGCTTAAGTTCGAGGGTCTTCGGATCCTGGATGACGAAACCACACGGAAAGGCCGGCTAGCCTGAAAGTGTGACGGAGTTTATTGAGCGAAGTGCGAGAGTGCTGACGAGCGGCGGACGGCTGAGTAACACGTAGGAACGTACCCCAAAGTGAGGGATAAGCACCAGAAATGGTGTCTAATACCACATGTGATCTAAGGATTAAAGCTCCGGCGCTTTGGGAACGGCCTGCGTATGATTAGTTTGTTGGTGAGGTAATGGCTCAC
>DHXU01000005.1:0-16995 GCA_002413835.1 Candidatus Saccharibacteria bacterium UBA5148
ATGCCCGCAATCGCCACCACGGCGATTGCAAAGACGCCTTTGGTGAGCAGCTGGTTCTTTATCTTTACCATATTCATACCCCCTTAAGCATTAATCTTTTAGTCTACAGCCACTAGCTGGATGGCGCAACCCCCCGAGCCTTCCGATTGCTCCGCCAGAGCTCGATCATCGCCTGAATAGTACCGACGACCAGCATTTCGAAGGAGTAAACGGCGGCATTTTCTGAAGTTCCGGTCAGGTGGATAATCTGAAAAAATGGGATACTAATTAACAACAGTAACGCCACTCCGAAAGTTATTTGGCTACGAATTTTGAAAATAATGGCCAGCAGGAAATATATGCCGATGATCGCCTGCCCGACGTTAGTACTGTAGGCGGCGCCGACAGCGGCGGCGGCGATCAGCGGATACTGGACGAAGTCAAAAACCTTGGCACGCCGTTTGGTTGCTGGCCGGTCCGGCTTCACGGCGGGCTGCGGGACGTCGCTCAGCTGAGCTGGGGCCGCTTGTGGCGGCTGTTTTCGTACCCGGACGGGCGTCATGCCGTCCATCGTCTGCCCAGGCCGCTTCGCCGGTGTTGGCTGTCGCGCTTTGGCCTGCTCGGCCCGAGCCTTTTCCTGCTGGTGCTTGACCAGCAGTGGGTGCGGCCGGAAATTTTTGTAACGACTGACCGCGGGCGCCGCAATCCGCTCGGTATACATCCGTTTGACCGGCTCCATGGTCAGCGTCGGGATGATCGTTGCCTGGTGCATTTGCTTGATTTTGGCGACTGCCGCCTGACGCCGTTTAGCCCTGTCAGAAGCGCCGGCATCTGCCGCCGAGAAGACGTCTTTTATCAGCGCCATGGTTAGCGCTCCGCCCTGATTTGATACAGCCGAATATGCGGACCATCGTAGGCCACGCGCAGATCAGTCTGGTGGTCTAGCCAGCCATAGCTGTCCCAATCGGCTTCTTTGTACAATATGATGTAGCGCACCTTGTACGGCCGTAGTGTCGCACCGACAGTAGTTATGGAGTTCCGCTGCGGCAATATCTTGGTATTAATCACTGTTTCCAGCGCTGTCGTATTGATCGGCGGTACACCGCGCAGTTCGGCGTCATTGCCAGTCACAACATCCTGTCGGAAGAAGTGGCTGGCCGGGCTGGCAACTACCCTGCCCGATAGCGTCCCCTGATTCCCTGCAAAGCTCAGCCGCAGATACATATGCCATGGCAATACTACCACCGGCGAATCCCCGGCCGATTTGTCCAGTACCGTGCGCACAGCATACCAATCTGCCGGATACTGCACGCTCTTCAGCTGACCGCCAGCGCCCCACAGCAGGGTCGGCACCAGTAGTAACGGCAGCAATGCCGCCACACCGGCGACAACCGGTCGCCAATCCATTTGTTTCAGACGGCTCATCAGCCAGGCCGTACCGTTGGCCGCTAAATAGGCATAGCTCAGCGCCAGCAGCATCAGCCATTTCTGCGGCTCACGGTAGCCACGGTAAAACGGCACATGATCAACCAGGAATTGCGTCACCCCTGCCGACCAGCGCCAGCCCACACCCATACCGAGCCACCAGGCAATCAATCCAAGCGCCAGGAGTGCCAAGCCCAGCCTGTCACGCTTACGGACAATACGCACAATGCCAATGATAATTAGCGAACCCAGCAAAACCACTGCCGGCCACCAGGTGGCCAATGTCGACGGCAATGTGTAGCGGAACTGCCGGTCCGGCCAAAATCCCTCCAGTAGCAGACTGCTCAGCGGTACGCTGCCATGAATCGTCCCGGAGGTCGCGAAGGCTTGCAGCTGGGCTGCACCGAATGACCCCACCTCGGTGCTGATGTGCGAATGCCCGGTCAGTGCCGGAATCAGCCACAGCCCGTTAGCAACGGCCCATGCTCCCGCCAAGGTCAGGCTCCAGGCTGCCCGACGACGAATACCCGCCTTCCCTGCCACTACAAACAAAGCCACCGCTGCCAAAGCCACAAACCCTACAGCGTGCAGCGATGCCATGGCCACCAGTACTGACCAGACAAACGCCCGCCAGGCAGTCGGCCAAGCTGGTTGTTGCATCAGCCGCCACAGGCTGGCCACCGCCCACGGCAGGAGGGCGTATCCCAGCAGCACCAGCCACTGCCCCTGCATGAGCCGCGAATACACGAATGGATTGAATATATACAGCACGCCGGCCGTATACGCCGCCAACGGATAGTCACGAAGCGGACGAGCCAGACTTGCCAGACGATGAGCACCGAGGCCAGCCAGGATGAATATGGTGAGCAGGATGAGCTTTTGGATGAGGGAGCTGGTGATGGGCTTGGCAAGCAGAATTAATACTTCGTGCACGAGCCAGGTGTTATTTTCGATCGGCACTGTCGGGATACGCGGACCCCAGGCCATGTCGACTGTCAGGATATAGCCATTCACGAGTAATGGTATCAAGACAGCGCAGCCAGTGATGATGTACGGGACGAGATACGTGAGGCGAATACTAAGTTTAACCATGTCTTACCCTAGATGTAGCTTTCAGTCGGCTAGTTGCTGACCGTGTACCGTTTCGTTTCATTATGTGCCTATAGGTATAGTAGCTCACGCAACTACATAGCGTGATAATACTAAGTATCAATCCTACATTAAAATATTTTTGAGGCGAAAACACTGCGATCAGATTGATATTATACGTACCGTCACTGTTGAGAGAGCACTGGTTGTCTCGCTTACAGATGTCGTTGACATCTATGTACCAGCCATTCGTATCATTTAGTTTCATGTGCAGACCAGCTGATTTCCCATTTGTTGTCGTAAGCGCCCAGGAAGTAAAATAACTATTGGATTGAACTAAGTAAAATTTACCTCTGGCATCAGTCAGATGAATTGAATGTCTTGTTGGATTTACTACGCTGAATTTCACGTCAGGATGATGGCTAGTGAACTCATCTTGTGTAGATGAAGTTACGTAAAAATCATTGGTGACGTCTGGAATATTTATCAGTGAAATGTCATCATACCGAACGGTTGACGCTTCTATACCTTCTTGAATCGGTAGGCTTTCAAGATATATTGTTGCAGTCGTCGCATACTTGGGAGTTGTGAAAGTCTCCGACGGGCTAGTCCACCCTTGTGTCTTGCTGCTTGAATTGAAATTCAAAACCGTTCGAGCTGGATCGTTAAACGTTACCAGGTAGCGGCTCCGTGCTTTCTTATCAGCCTGTGCTTTGAGTGATAGCAAATAACTACTCCCCGCTTTCACCTTGATTTCTGGTGTATGCGTACAAGCTACATGTTTTTTTGCGAATAGGGTTATATACCTGTTAGCCTGGTTATCCTTTTCAACTTTCATGCCAATATTTGGCGTGTCATCATATCTGAAACAATCCCCAACATTTCGCTCCCATGGCCCATCATTAAACGACGGATTTGGTACGAGATTTTTGTAATTGAATGAGCTATCAGTATATTTTATTTTTTGTAACACCGACTGATCCGGTAAATTGTCTAAAGTCTTTGGTAGTAACGTATAGCCCGGCAGCGCCTTCGGTGATATGATAATCGAATCTTGATTTATCCGATAATAGGCGGGGTTAGAACCCACATTGTACAACTTCCCGTTTTGTAATGATGCAATATTCTGCATGGATACCAACTGACCGTCAACGATATCTGTTTTCTGTAAATTACCGAACGTCTGCCTCAAGGAACCGTTGCTAATATTACTATCAGTCGTTAGCAGCGGGGACACCCCTAGGTACCGGTCGATAAAATAGGCATCTGCGTTTACATTTGATGATTCAGGTATAGTAAACGCATAATTCGACGTGTAATAGAGCGGCTTAGATTTCGTGTTGGTGTACATTTTTAGATTGCCATCGGCATACGATTTCGTGTATTTGAACGAATTATTCCGCACGACATCAGAAATATTATTCCCGGAGCAAACAATTATATAATCAAATGAATAAATATTTAAAGTACTGAGCAAGCTCTCATCCGCTTTTTTTACCTGCACATTTTTAGACAGTAAGACCTCATTTAACTCGGTCATGGTGTCTGGCCGCTGGTTGGCATACTTAAAGCAATCCTGGCCCGTAACAACAAGCAGTCTCTTATCATTCATGTTAATATCCGCTATGCCTTGGAGAGTATGAATCTGTTTGGGTACTATCAATTGCCGATATACATCTCGGATGATATAACCGCTTTGGAGAACAAGGGTGACAGTCAGCACAATCATAAGCGGAACGACGTGCCTTTTTTGTTTGAAGTGAACGACCAGCACGGCGAGCGAACTCCATAGAAAGAATGGCGCGTATAACTGCCACTTTAGAGGTGAACGGAACATCCAGCCTCCGGGCAAGTTTATAAGGATATGTATGACGGTACCCACAAACAAAAGTGTCCCGGTAGATAAAAGCATACATATCATTCCCAGTCCAAAGAAAACAACGAAGCGACGCAACTCGAATTCTTGACTGCTCTTGAACCTTAGGAAGAAGTAAGAAATTAATGCAATCAAAACTAGCCCGGATGTGATAAAAGTTAGTTTTGTGCTATCACTGTAATAATTGAAGTCTAGCAATACACTCTTGGACAAACTCATCGCCGTCAAGAGGTCCCTTGTATTCGCAATGTCAACAAGAGAAAAATAGTCGGTCTCGACGCCGGCTGTACTTTGCGTAATCGTATCCTTACTAATGCTATGCACGCCGATAATCGTTGTCAGACCGTAAGCATTCAACCCTACCGCAATCACAATCCCAATCAGAATATTTTTTAAATATTTTTTGGATTCTGATCTACTTGATATTAGTCTGTATGCCGCATACCCCAAGACGCACATTAGGTTTACGGTGAATGTGAAAGGATGGATTAACGCATAATTCAGCAGCAACGTTAGCACAATCAAGTAGACGAGCTTATTTGTATCGAAGAATTTGGACACTAGCAGAACGGATAATGGCAGTAATGCGGCAGCGGCCACTAGCCCGACTTTGGCCGTATTTCCTAAAAACGCCGGGCTCAGGGTGAAGCTGAGACAAATAATTATTAGTAGAGGGTTACTGGACAGCTTGAGGAAATACTTTAAAAACAGAAAGAAAGAAACGAAGACAACGGCATACGATATAAGAAGGTAAAGGTAAGAAGTTGAAACACTGCCGAATAGGTGAAAGAAAGGAAAATAGACTAATCTTCCTGGCAGCCGTAATATACCGTCTAGATTTGGCGCACCCGTCTGGAATGACCACGTAAAGATATACTTTTGTAAAAAAAGCATAAAATTTAAGGGGAAACTAAAGTCACCGCGAGATATGTAATCCACTAAGTACTAAACTCTTCTAAATCGTGTAGTGAGAGCTCCTCTAGACCTATAGGTTTAGACCCGGGCACTTTATCGGAAAGTAGCGCTGTCACTTTATTATCGTAACTCAGCGGCAGAAACTCGATACCGCTCAAAATCGCCATGATAATAGCATGGAACTGCGGCGTCATAAAACGAAATACGTTGGCGTGCATACTGAAATATGAATATAGCACCAGCGGGTTTATATCCCCATCCATATATTTTACATTCGGATAGGTTGTAGCAAGAGTCTTAATTAATTGGTCTCCTTCTGGATACTCGATGGCTGGCTGTAGCAAGGAGACCAGGAACAGCTGTTTCGGGTGTGCAATAACGAGTGCCTGAATCATAGATTCGAACCTTCTACCAACAGTGCCCCTAAACTTTCTGAGGGTTATATAGGTAGTCTTCTGATGTATTTTCAACAACTCGGCTAGTTCGGCAGCCTCGGCACGGTAACCAGATAAGTCTAAGCGGGGCATGTTAAAAGCAATGTCATTGTCGATGTATGAATCTTTTTTCATCTTTTTAAAATTCAGTGCTGATTCTTTGTCGCGGCAAATAACGATGTTGGCTGACTTTGCAGCAAACCAAGCACTTATTCGACCCAAACGACTCGCAGAGCCGTAAAACCCGACGCCGATCAAATAGATACGCTTGTGGAGGATAAACCGTGCTATGAATAATAGAATGCTCATGATAAAAATATTGCGGTTAGTATCAAGGCCCCATAGCCCGCCGCCGCCAACGACAACTGTCCGCTGTCGTAATAGTGCTTTAAGCGATGCCCATAAGTCATTACCATCGACGAGCCGATAACCAAACTGGTGATGATACACAGCATATCTTTCGATATTCGCATACCTGATTGCGACATTCTCATACGACGATGCTGCGAACATGTTCATGACAACTTCAAGAAGTAATTCATCCCCGAAGTTACCACCACCGAAATAGCCAATCAGCAAACAGTTGTCCAGTTCCTTAGTTTGTATCAGCGCGTCTATTGTCATATTCGGCTGTATTCTTTTACTTTCAGATACCCGAGGCCGCCGTACGCAAATTCACAGGTTTTCATAAATAGCATGCCGGCTCCAATCACAGGATTGTGTAGAAGCATAAGTGGTCGTCGCAAAAAGAGGCTATATCGGCGGGCTACACTGGTCTGGGACGCAACCCGATCGGCGTTACTATTAACTGCGGTATAGTTAGCGAACTCTTGTGCATAATAATATTTCTTCTTCAGTGTCTTGACCAAGCTTAGCTCCCCTTCGTTGTGACGTATCGGCTCGATGATGCGACCGATGTTACCCAGCCTTTCCACCCGCTGCGACAGATCCCAATCTTCCCCGCTCACCATATCCTCGTTATAACCGCCGACATCCAGATATGCTTTCCGGCGGAATGCCCGTGCCGCTTCCATCCATGGCACGCCGATGTAGAATGACCGTTCCAGTCGTTTGCACTGCGCCCAGAATCCCTCGCCAAATGATTCTTCGGGTATGACTAACCCAAGTAATTCGGCATGCTGCGTGAATTGTTCGACGCACTGTTCGACGACTTTTGCTCCTAATTCCATGTCAGAGTCGATAATCAGGACGTAGTCTCCTGCCGATTGACTGACACCATAATTCCGCTGTGCCGACCGCTCCGGCCCCCTGTTATACACCTTGTCCGTATATCGCTTGGCGATTTCCTTAGTGTCGTCCTTCGAATTATTATCGACGACAATCAGCTCGATGTTTTTGTATGTTTGGTCGGTAATCGACTTCAGGCAGGCCTCCAGAAACTGGGTACTGTTATAGGTAGGTACTATGACCGAGACGAGAGGTTTAGACATCGAGCTGTATTCCCTCCTTGAAATTTCTATACGACGTATCAAATGTAATCGTTCTCCCCCACTTCCAGCCGGCCTGGCGCAGTTTTGAGTATAGGGCCATGTCTGTGAGTGTCCGTGTTATTATAGCAGCCAGCGATTCGCGGGTGTTCTGCTCGGATATCAGGCCTGTCTCGCCGTTCCGCACACTGTCGCGCAGGCCATCGACGTTGTAGACGACCGCTGGTGCGCCCTGGCTGGCGGCCTCGGTGACTATCAGTCCCCAACCCTCTTTGACGGAGGTCACCATGATCAGGTGGCACTTCTGCATCAGCTCGACCTTTTTGGCTTTGCTGACCCGGCCCAGCACTTCTATGTCTGCCGCGAAGGGGCTGCGTCGGATGTAGTCGAGGACTTTGCTGCCATAGCTACCGTTGTGGTCGCCCGCTACTTTGAGTTTCAGCTCAGGTATATCCCGTTTGGCGAGCTCGAAGGCCTTCACCTGGTCGAGCGTTCGTTTCATCGGCCGTACCGATCCCAGGCTGAGCAGCGCCGGCTTATCGTATTTGCTGACCGACCCTAGGTCGGCGATTGGTTCCATCTCAATACCTTCAGAGATAATTGAGACATTTTCCGGTTTGAAGCCGTGCCGCACCAGATCAGCCCGGGTGCTTTCTGACACCGTTATGACCTTTCGGTCAGACAGCATCCGGATATACAGCGGTTCGATGATATAGCCGATCCAGCCGAGCCATTTCGGTAATTGATAGAACCAGATTTTCCGGCACAGCATGTGCACGAACAAAATGTTCCGTTCGCGGGCGTAGAACTTCGCAAAGAATGGTATGGTATTGACTTCGTCTATCACCAGGTCGGCCCAGCCGCGTAAATGTTGGCGGTAGTACTGCCAGGCTTTGTAATACACGCTGACGCGGTTGCCCGTCCGGATGACTTTGTAGCCATTGATAGTCGCCGTTGGTGCGGCGCCTTTGTAACTACCGGTGACTAAGGTAACTTCGTGGCCATCCCGTACCAGCCGGCTGGCCAGTTCATTGGTGACGACTTCAGCGCCGCCAGCCAGCGGATGCGTCGTGTCTTTCCAGCTGAACCAGAGTATTTTCATATTTCCTCGTCCTTGCTCACAACGTAGAGTGGCCGGTTGGCAACCTCGCCGTGGATATTAGCAATGTACAGGGCGATCAGGCCGAGAGATGACAGGACGATGCCAATCGCGAACAGTACGAGCATGCCGAGTAGCGCCGTACCGGTGATTTTCAGCCCCCACGGATCGGCCATCAGATAGACTTCTATGTACGTAAACAGGCCCGCCAGACCGAAGAAAACCATGAATATTGTTCCGACATAGCCGGCCAGCCGCAGCGGGAATAGGCTGTGGGTGGTGACGCTATTGAGTGCCAGTTTGACCAGCTTTTTGGTGCTGTAGCTGGGCTGGCCATGGGCCCGTTCGCGGGTCTCGAAACGGACATAGCCCCGTTTGAATCCCAGCCAGTCTATCAGGCCGCGGGTGATGCGCTGCCTCTCGGTAAACTTACGGAATGCTACCACGACCTTACGGTCGAGCAACCGGAAATCCGTAGAATGCGGTACTATCTTGGTCTCCGAAATGCGGTTCATTATCTTATAAAACACTTCGGAACCCAGCTTTTTGATGGGATTGCCGTGCCCGTCAGTATTGCGGACACCGATGACCACCTCATAGCCTTTTTCCCATTCCTCGATAAACGTCGGAATGGTATCGATTGGGTGCTGTAAGTCGGCATCGAGGATAATAACTGCGTCACCACGTGATGCCTCAATGCCAGCAGTCGTGGCTATTTCCTTACCAAAATTGCGGGACAGCTGGATGAGTTGGATGCCTATATTTTTGTTATCTTTTACCTCATCTGCCAGCGATTCGATGACGGCTACCGAATTATCAGAGCTGCCATCGTCCACGAAAATAAGTTCAAACCGGTACGAAACGGTTCGGGCCATCTTCGCCAGTTCGTGAAAGAACAGCAGGACATTTTCTGCTTCATTATAAACAGGTGTCACGACTGATATAACTGGCTTGCTAATCAAATTATCTGCTCCCCTGTCAATTACTTACTACCCTCTTGTGCAGACTACTACTTTAACGTAAAACCGGCCCTATGGCCAGTCCAGCCCACTAGCCCGACCAGCATAATTCCGCTGCCAATGGCCAGCCCGCGTACCACCGCATCCGGTGAGCCATGGCTCAGCAACAGTGCGATGATCGTCGCTATGGCTCCGAGGCCAACGTACAGCATAACCCATCCATGCCGTAGCGCTATATGATAATTCGCTATCAGGTTACAAACTGACATGGTCAATATCGCGGTACTGAGTAGCGGTAGCAGATGCGCGAAGGCATCATAGCGGGCGCCAAACAACACGTGAACAATCTGAGTCGGAAATATGGCGAATAACAGCGTCGCCGAACCGCCCAGGGCCAGCGTCATCATCAGGGCCCGTACGAGTAGTTTGCTATTGTCCCGCGGGGGCTGGCTGATCTTCACCGACGACAATAGCACGATAGAGAAGGAACTGGTCAGAAACAGCACAATCCGCGATATGGTCGCAATACCGGCGTACTGCCCCGCCACCTCCGGCGAGAACAGGTATTTCACGATGGTGACGTCAGTGCTGTACTGCACCGTCGTGATAAGCGACACGAACAGCACCAGCCCGGCGTAGCGGGCCTGCGGCCGCAGTAGGTTCCAATCCGGACGCACATTGCCGCGGTGTTTTACAAAGCCGAGCTTTCGGGCTTTGTAAACTGCATAGCTCAGGCCGATCAGCTGGGCGACCAGTATCCCCCCGGCCGCTCCGGAAGTTTTGAAGCCAACCAGCACGAGTACTGCCGAGACACCAATTTTACTAAAAGCCGTCAGCGCATTGGCAATTGTCGCTCCCAGGAAATCCCTTTTGCCACGCAGGTATGCTCCCCGAAAGCCAGTCATTATGCCCGCCACCAGCACCAGCCCGATGATAATGAATGGCATCACCGATTCAAATTTTAGGGATGTCTTCAGAAATGGCGACAATATGGTGATCAGAACCAGAATGCCATACCCAATATAGAGCGTAAACTTCTCGAGTTCGCTGACCGTCCGGTTGACGACGTCGCTGTCTTTCTCGTTACTGATGATATTCGTCGAGACCAGCGTGATGACGCTGATGAATATGGTCATCTGCGTAAACAGCGATATCAAGACCTGCAGCTCACCAAACGATTCCAGCGACAACATCCGACCCAACACCGGATAATACAGATAATTCAGGAAGGCAACAAAGAGCGAGCCCACGAAAAATATGGCGTTATGACGAATAAAATCGTTGGCGCGTGCCTGGCGCACTATGGTGGTAATCTTCTGCATCACCTACTAGTGTACTGTACTAACTATGGACGAGGGAATGCGCCAGTGTAGCAGTGGCCGTCTGTGCTGCTGGTCAGGAATGACAAGTCGCGGGTTGCGGTAACAACGACACTATAACCACCGGCGACATCGGGTCCATAGGTGAATGTTTGGTCAATCTTGCCGGCATCCGAGGTAAACGTTTCTACGCCAGTAACATTGCCATTACCATCGGTGGAAGTTGTTTGAGTAAACGAGCCCTGCACCGAACCCAGACTTGACACAGGTCCACCACCATAATTATTAGACACGCCGGTCCACGTACCACGTTCCGTCGTATACGTTACGCCAGCTTCCGTCCGAGAAGTTGTCGAACGTGTCGTCTGCTCACCGGTAAAATACCCGCAGGCGTCCAGCGTGGTTGAGCTGCTACTAAAGACTTTTCCATTATTGACTGCCGGGGCTGCGAAGACTGGTGATGCGACCAAAGCCGCGCCCCCAAGCGTCATTACCGATAGGACTGTGGCCAGGGCTACATTAATCCGTGCCTTTGCCTTTGTAACACCTTGATAAAGCTTGTAGTTGGCTGCTCGTGACATAGATGGTCCCTCAATAAGTTGATAAGACCGTTATACTCTTAAAATTACAGATGGTAAAGTTTATTGCTCCGGCTACTTAGCAGCTCGTTGGCGCTTATAGCTATACCCTGACAGCGTGTCACGTCCAAATTATTAGATCTCCGAGTAATCCGGCGAGCTTTGTCTCATCCCCGAAATAGGCCGCGTTACAAGCCTCGATGTTTTTGCCAGGATCCATGCGCGTCCAGTCAAATTCATAGCCCTGCGACATGCCCAGTAACGTGAAGAAAGCTCTCTCGGTGCGGCCATTCCCCTCCCGGAATGGATGAATAAGATTAATTTCAGAATAATGGTGCGCCAATCGCGCGAGATATTCCAGCTTTGGAGGATGTGCGTCAACCAGTTCCTTCCGCAGCTCAGCAAACTTTTCTTCGCCCCATTTTTGAATAAATTCAGGCGGCGTAAACCGAGTGTTGTCCTTGGCGATATCCACCGTCCGTAACTCACCCGCCCAAGCATAGATTTTAGAGAACAATCGCCGATGTACTTTCTGTAAGTGAAAAAGATCGAGAGCGCCGGCAACCGGAGCCTCAGTCAAGAATTGGATTTCCGTTGTACTATAGTTGGCTTCCACGCGCTCCAATTCGTCTGGGTCTTTTATACCAAGTTTGTTGATAAGCGCGCCCGTTTTGGGGTCAGCATAAGGGTCTGGTTGCGCGTAATAATCCATCGTTATCGAACGGTGTGAGCGGAGGCAATCTGAATGTTCTCTTCGTGTGTTGCTTGACGAGCCTCCTGTAGTGTAATCTCACCGTTGGCATATCGCCGCATACGTTTTTTTGTTGCTCCAGATGGCTCTAAGCCCTCGATCCGTACTGAGGCCAAAGCGTTTTCCATGGCACGTAGTTTTTCGGTTTTTGTTGGTTTATTCATAGTCTTATTATACCATTATATTATTTTCATAGAATCTATCTGGGCTCACCAGAATATGGTAAGGTGTCGCCTTCGTCATTTATCCACACCAGGTGGTAGCCGGCTTCATGCCTCTGCTCGCTTTCTTCCAGGACAAGCACGCGGTGTTCCTCGTCCCTCATTGTTTCCAACGCTCCCAAGGCATTGTCCCGTGCAATCGCCGCGCCAATAATCTTATGTGCTGGTAACGCCAGTCGTTGCTGCGGCCCGGCGGTGACATTCGTAATTTCGTCATGATCGACAACTGCGCTAAATGTGGGTATCGGTTCACCGTCGCCGCGAATAATAGTTGCTGACAGACGGAAAAGACGGTGTTTACCATCAAGTCTAATCTTAACTTCCTTAGCGAAATCCTCAACGCCGGCAGTGCCCAGGAAATCCGGCAGCGCACCTCCATAGTCATTGAACGGCAGAATTAACTCCTTATCCGCATGGTGAAAGAGCGGTAAGCCAATCATATGCCACGAGAGCCTGGCATGATTATCACAGACCTTCAGAACCCGCCTGCCCAGTTTGACCGGGTCATCAGGCGGCGTCATGGTCAGCAAATCAAAGGCTCCTTGGCCGATCTGCCGGCTCACGTTCCGTTCAAATGTTTTTCGTTCAGCCGCTGCATTAACCACGGGTACTCCTTTGGGTTATAACCGAAGTATACGCCAAACTCACCTGGATAAAATTGCTCGCGCTTAGCTATTTCTTCGCGCCGAACCATTCCAAGTAATACTGCAGTTCGGCAATCGAAGCCTGTATGTCATCAAAGGCCCGGTGAGTTTCCTTCTTTTCGAACTCGACGCCGTATTTGACCTGCATGATCATCTTCAATGATGAGACATCCATCATCCGGTAGTGCAGCACGGCGTCCACTTGCGGCCACCACTGTTTGATAAAATTACGGTCGTTGTGGATCGAATTGCCCGCCAGAACTGCCGGTTCGTCACCAAATTGGGCTTTGATAAAGCCCACCAGCTCGTGGATCACGTCCTTTTCCGGCTTGCCCTGCGTCCGGACGCGCTCAGTCAGTCCGCTCTTATCATGCTGCGCCTGGGCCCAGGGGTTCATGTGCTTCAGCTTACGGTCTGATTGTTTGATCAGGGCTTCGTAACTGGCTAGGGTCTTAAAATTAAAGTCAGTCACTTCAGCCGCGATCTCGATGATCACATCCTTGTTGACATCCAGCCCGGTCATTTCCAGGTCGACCCACAATAGCTTGGTGGGCGGCGCGTGTTTATCTATCTCACTCATTACCGCTATTATAACTGATTAATCGAGTAGCTTGTGCGCCGTCTTATATTTTGCCATCTCGGCCCGGATTTACAGACAGGTATCCAGTGCGCCGAGAGTGCCGGCCTGCAGTGTCTGACCGCCCCGCAGCCGGACGCTCGGATCAGGATGCGAGGCATTGTAGTTTATCGTGAACGACTGATCGTTTGATTGGGTGCCGTTGACATCGGCAAATGATCCACCGTAGGCACCGCCGGTTGATTCATCGATAATAATCGTGGCAAACACGTAGCGCGAGTTGACGGTCGTGCCGGTGCAGGCATCGGTGCCGGCACCCGGGTCACGAGCGTAATATGGTAAATTGCTGCCAAATGCGCCGTCGCTGCGAGCCGCCCGGTAGGTAACGTTTGCGACGCTGGCTGGTAAATCACCGGTAAAGGTCATCGAGGTGATATTCCCAAACGTCCCGAGGTCGATCAGCTTGCTATAGCGGCCGACGCGGGCAATGCTGCTGACCGGGGCGTAACCGGCGTTGCCGGCACTGGTACCCGGCAGGAAGTATAAGTAGCCGTTGCCGGCGTAGGCCCTGTCGCCACCGACGGCCGTCGATCCATACGCCGTGTCATAATCCCAGCTCCCAATGTTGCCGTTATTGCTGATCGATGCCTTTTGAACGTCAGCATAGGTCGTCGATGACGCCACGTCCTTGCCGCCAATAATATACATGTAGCCATTGTAGGCGACAGCTGAGGTCATCCGCCCTGCCCCCTTAAACGGCGTGGTGTTCGACCAGCTACCGAGGCTAGCGTCGCCGGCGATCGCCGTTACCGCGACCGTCGAGTACGAAGCGCTGCTCGCCAGGCCACCACCGATAACGTAGAGGTAGCCGTTGTAGGCCACCACCGACGGCCGATAGGTCGCCACCGACAGGACCGTGCCCGATGACCACGAGCTAAAGTTGCCGGTCGATGTACTCGGAATAGCATACGAGACGGTCGTGATACCGGTCGTCGTGGCGACCGTCTTGCCGCCCACCAGATATATGGCGCCCTGATAAGCGGCGATGCCGCCACTGTCCATGCCGGTACCGAGCGTCGCGGTCGCCACTGCCCAGTTGCCCAGCGTGCCGTCGGTGTGTATTGTCACGTATTCAGTACTTGTCTCGTCAGTACTACCATTTGACCCGGCCACAGCATACAGATAGGGGCCCGATGCGATCAAATGCGAGGCCGTTCGGGCAGTGTTCAGACTGCTGGTCGCTGTCCAGGTGCCCAGTGTGCCATCGGGGTTCATCTTGGCATAGTAGACATTGGCCTGGGGCGATGCTGCCGATGAAGTATAACCCCCCGCCAGATACAGGTAGCCATTGGCGGCTGCCACCGAAAACTGTTGCAGACTACTGACAATCGTGGCACCTGTTGACCCCCAGGACGATTTAATATGGCCATTGCCACCGTTATTGATATCCGACGTTTCGACGGCCGTGGTCGCCGCCGTCGCATCATTCCCTCCGAGGCTATACATCGTGCCGTTATATACCATACCGGTACGGTTGAAATAGGACGCTGATAGGGTGGCTGTGGCGCACCACTTGGCTCCGCAGCCGGCATCGGTGGCCAGCGTCCCATCATCGGCCGTGCGAGCATAGAGGCCAGTGGTGGAGGCACTCGACGTACTCGTGTTGGCTCCCCACATGTACAAATAACCGTTGGAGTAGCCGGCCATCGCTTGGGTACGGCAGATAAATGGCGAGGTCAGGCTGGTCGCGGTCCATGAGGTGATCGTGCCGCTGCTGGTCATCGATCCCGTCTCCATGATGGCACAACCACCACCGTCCCCACCAAGCATGTAGACATACGGCGCATTGACCACTACCACGTGGCCGGCGCGGCGGTTGTTCATTTCAGCCTGGGCACTCCAGGCACCCAGTGTACCGGCGCCGGCAATCGTCGACATCCGGACGTCGCTGCAGTACGTGCTGCTAACCGTCGAACAGGTTGTATTGGCGGACCCGTGAAAACCGCCGGCGACATACATTTTGCCGTTATAGGCCCAGGCGACATCTAGGAAACGGCCGGCCGGGAGAGCTGTCGTCAGTGCCCAGGTACCGAGGCTGCCATTACTATTGATGGCCACGTACTGGGTTTCAACCGAAGCTGAACCACCAGGACTACTGGCACTACCGCCGAGATAATACATAAATCCGTTGTAGGCGGTGGCCGCGCCGGCGGTACGCCGCGCCGCGCCGTTAAAGGTGCTGGTGCTGGACCAGCTGCCGATCGTACCGTCGGCATTGAGTGGCGCATAGATCGTATCATTGTACGCGACGCCTGAGGCATTGGATACCGTCGTACCATTGTTGCCACCGAGTACGTAAATGTAACCATTATAGACAACCGAGGCAGCGTAGGTCCGTGCCGATGACAACGCCGTGTTTCCGGTTGTGGTGAACGACCGAGTAGTTCCCGGCGCACTGATCGCGGCGTACTGCGTATCGGCCAGCGAGGTCGAGCTGCCATTTATACCGCCGGTGATATACAAGAAGCCTTTGTAGGCAACTGAGGCCTGAGCGCTGCGGGCCGTGCTGAAGCTGGTGGTGGTGGCCCAGCTGCCGAGCGTACCGTCACCGTTGAGCTGGGTGTAAGTCGTATCACTGGAGGCACCGCCTGACGTCCCACCAGTCAGATACAGGTAGCCGTTGTAGACGGCGGCGCCGAAGCTATATTTGTAGGTCCCGATCGCCGTCGAGGCCGTCCAGCTGCCGACGGTGCCGTCGCTGTTAATTGGCGCGTACTGCACATCGGTCTGCCCGCCGCTAAAGTTCACTGTCCCGGATATGACGTACAAAAAGTTATTGTAAGCCACCGTCTGGTGGCCAGTGCGGGCAGTCGTGAAACTAGTCGTCGTAGCCCAGGTGCCGATACTGCCGTCACCCTGCAGTGGCGCGTATTGCACCGCCGCCGTCACCGTCGAGCTACCGCCACCACAAGTACCACCGGTGCTGGGCGAGGTGATGCCGCCGGTGGCGTAGAGATAGCCGTTGTAAACTGCCGATCCAAACCGACAAACGCCCGACGACAAGGCATTGCTGCTGGCGACCCAGGTACCGAGCGTGCCGTTACTATTGATCACCGCATATTCGGCGCCCGACACCACGTTGCTGCCATCGTAACCACCGTAAGCGTACATGTAACCGTTGTAAGCCACCACGCCCGGCCAGATGCGCGCCGTGTTCAGGCTGCTGGTCGTCGACCAGCTGCCAATCGTGCCATCGCTGTTGATGACGGCGTATATCACAGATTGACTGGTCGGCGACGGCCCAGCCGCGCCACCCACGGTGTACAGATAGCCGTTGTAGGCAGCGATGCCCGAGCCGTAGTTCAGCGAACTGGATGGATAGACATTGGCCGAGCTGCTCCAGGCACCCAGACTACCCCCCGTCAGCTCGGAGCGCTGAACCTGGTTAGCCGTCGTAAAATCAATCATTCCCTCATTGTTGCCGCTGGTCGCAAAATCCGAAGTCGCCGTCACTACCACGCTTGGGTCGATCGTAAACGGCGTAGTGATGTCGCCCAAGTGCTCAGCCACCACCTTCAGCGACGAGCCGTCGAGCTCAAACCTTGCCGCTGCAGCTTTGCTCTCGCCCCCCTGTACCGTCTTGATAACCGGTGCCGGCAAGCCGAACACCAGGAAGTTTTT
>DHXU01000005.1:17319-18122 GCA_002413835.1 Candidatus Saccharibacteria bacterium UBA5148
TGTTTTATTTACAACGATATCTTCTTTGAGACCGTTGTTTTTGAGCGTATAAATCGCCTGCGAATTGTCGGCCATCGGATAGACCAAATGCCCGTCAACGTTCTGCCCGGTCGAGAGTTTAAACTGTGGCTTCAGGGTAAAATCGAGCTGTGAATTGATGTCGTGATACGTCACACCCTTGCTGGCATCTTGCGGCACGTCGAGGGCGTACAGACTCTTGCCATCCTTGGAACCGTCCCCTACCCCCGTCTGCTGCTTGAGGGCAGTCAGCGGATTGTCGGCAGTTTTGTCCTGAACGGCATCTTTGTTGAATTGATAGGTCGCCGTCTGAGCGTCGTAGGTCAGCTGCTTGGTGAGGGTCTGGTCGGTGTCACCGACCAGTTTGAGGGCGGCGCTGCTCAACTGGTAGCGTCGGTCCTGCAATACATGCTGGAGTACGGGCATAGCCACCGCAAATACCACCAGCAGTGCCGCACCGGCGCTGGCGGCACGCCAGCGCCAACCGTAGCGCCGATCAAGCCGCTGCCAGTTATTTTTCAGCCGAATATAGTATTTTTTGACCCTCATAAATACCTGCGAACAGATATCCTAATTATACATAAGCATGACCGGATATAACAGGATCAATTAGCGGGCAGCACTTAGCGCATCGCTGGTCCACTTCAGCTCATCAAGCAGCGCTTGCAGGCCGGCCTGTGGGCCGTATGGCTGAGCCGCGACAGTTGCATCGAGCTTACCATCTTCGTCGATGACTTCACTCATGTGAGCCAGTGCGACAAAGTTCGGGATTGGCAACGCCTTAC
>DHXU01000002.1 GCA_002413835.1 Candidatus Saccharibacteria bacterium UBA5148
GTTTATATCCGCTGTGGACGATAGGAAATTTGAGAGGATTTGCCCCTAGTACGAGAGGACCGGGGTGAACGCACCGCTGGTGTACCAATTGTCATACCAATGGCATCGTTGGGTAGCTATAGTGCGGACTAGATAAGCGCTGAAAGCATATTAAGCGCGAAACTAACCTCAAGATTAGATTTCCCCATGATCCCCCAGAAAGACTATCTGGTTGATAGGCGCGAGGTGGAAGTGTAGTAATACATGCAGCCGAAGCGTACTAATAGGGACATTGACTTTTTACGTTCTCTGATTCGTTCCGGGCCGTCAGGATTTTTAATCCCTAACGCGCGGCGCTGAATCAGAGAAGTGCAATTTGACTAGTTATTGGTGTATATCACGCCAACGTTTGTCACAAACGCTTATTTTGAATCTTTATCACCGTGCCACTTGTATGTGGACATCGATATGTTCAGCCAGTTTTCTGGCTGAACTCATTCGGTGCCCATAGCGCGAGGGAAACACCTGTTCCCATTCCGAACACAGCAGTTAAGCCTCGAAGCGGTTACAATACTTGGGTTTCGAACCTTGGGAAAATAGCACGGTGCCGAATTATAGTTAAGCCATCCTTTACGGGATGGCTTTTCTCATATCTGGAGCCAGGCACCGTGCTATTTTCCCAAATAGGAAATATTCTTAGTGGATAAGACTAACTGAGATAACCATAAAAGGTTTGACTGAATTTGTGGTAGCCCCTATACTGCAGGTATTATGATTAGTAAAAAACAGAGATCAGTACTAGACAGATTAACTGTCATCAGTAATAAATATGGAAAAGTCTGGCTAGCAGTTGTTGTTATCGGTGCCTTGTCGATAATTGGTATTACTATGCTTCAACGCAGTTCGGCGTCGTCGATAGGTAGTATATATTTGTCACCGACAACCGCTACAGTTAGCCAGGGGCAGATTATTACCGTTGAAGTACATGAGGTAAGCGGCACTATTCCAGTAAATGCTGTGCAGACAGCCATTAGCTATAACAGTTCAATAGTGCAGTATGTCGGAATGACCGAAGGCACAGCATTTCCAACGATAGCTGCGACTGATACGACTATTCCCAACGAACTCAGGATTGCTCGGGCTACGGCTGCTGGCACGACAGTGACCGATGACCAGGTTTTAGTGATCCTGACGTTTAAGGTGCTGGTGAGGTCGGGAACAACATCACTGGGGATCAATACTACCTATTCATTTATCGTTCAAGCTTCAGACAATACGAACATACTTTCCGGAACGAGTGGCGCAAGCTACCAAATAAGTCGCGGTCAATCTGGCGGCGCCGGCAAGAAAAAATAAGCATAAATGCTTTGACGATTCTGTGAAAAAGCTTATACTTAAGGAAAATACTAATATAGGCAACAAGCATGGGCAACAATAAACAAATACAACTCATTAACAAACTATTAAAAAAGCCGTTAGTACAGAAATTCAGCGTGCTGGCGGTCGCCTTGGTGGTCGTAGGTTCAGTGGCGTATTTCGGAACGCAGCAGAATCAGGGCAGCCACGCGGCTAGCATTGGTCTGCTTTCAATGTCTGCAGCCACTGGAACACTGATACAGGGTAATACTGTAACGGTAAAATTAGTGGAAGATAGCGGTACGGACCTTGTAAATGCAGTACAAGCTTCTGTAACATATGATGCTACCAAGCTACAATATGTCAGCATGGCAGAAGGAACGGCATTTCCAACCGTTGCCGCCAATAGCACTGGCACAGCCGGGCTTATTCGAGTTGGCCGTGCTACTTTACCGGGCGCTCCAGCTACCGGCAGCAATACAATCGTAGTATTGACGTTCAAAGTCATCGGTGGCTCAGGTACGACCAGCCTCGCGTATGACTCGGCCTTTTCATTCTTAGTCCGAAGTACTGACAACGTCAATACATTAACTTCTGCAACCGGCGCTACTTATACACTAAAGCTTCCAGCCCCGACTATCACCTCCGTATCACCAGTCACTGGTCCAACGGCTGGCGGCACAGCTCTGACTATTAGTGGATCTTACTTTGTGACCGGATCAACTGTCACTATTGGCGGAGTTCCTGCAACTAACATTGTAGTAAATGGTTTAACAACTCCTGCAACTATGACCATTACGGCAACAACTCCAGCTCATGCCTATGGTGCGGTTATCGTAGTAGTTACGAACCCTGATGGCCAGACTGTATCGAAATCAGCTGGCTTTACCTATCTAGCTCCAGTACCAACGATAACCGGTACAAATCCTAATACTGGCCTAACGGCAGGCGGTACGGCTGTAACTATCTCTGGAACTAATTTCCTGAGCGGTGCTACGGTCAAGATTGGTGGCTTAGCTGCTACCAGTGTTACTGTTGTCGCCGCAACCTCTATCACGGCCATCACGCCAGCTCACGCTGCCGGCGGTGTAGATGTCGTTGTTACAAACCCTGATGGCCAGGCTGCAACTGCAGTTGCCGGCTATACATATCGGATTCCTGCGCCAGTCATCACTACGGTGGCTCCAATTTCTGGCCCAGTTGCCGGCGGTACTTCATTGACAATTACTGGCTCTAACTTCGTTGGTATCACTGCCGTAGCAATTGGTGGCGTAGCTGCTACCAGCGTCACTGTCGTGAGTACAACTTCTATCACGGCCGTAACACCAGTACACGCTAGTGGCTTAGTCACCATCACGGTCAGCAATGCAAGTGGCACGGCTACAAAAACGGGAGCCTTCACGTACATATTGCCTGCTCCTACGGTATCTGCAGTGTCTCCAATCACAGGAACAGCGAGCGGCGGTACATTGGTAACAATTACTGGCTCTAACTTCGTAAGTGGTGCCAAGGTAACCTTTGGGACTACGGCGGCTACAGTTGTAACCTTCGTAAGCTCAACTTCGCTGACTGCAGCAGCGCCTGCTAACGCATCAGGCCTGACAAGTGTGACAGTTACTAACCCTGACGCACAGAAAGCTACTCTGGCATCGGCCTATACCTACCTTACGGCTGGTGACGCCAACAACGATAGCCGCGTCAATGCGATTGACCTGTCGATTCTTATCTCGCACGATGGCCAGAACTATCCGCCAGCTGATTTCAACGGCGATGGTACGATTGGATCGGCCGACTTAGCAATACTAATTGGTAAGTGGACATGGTAGGGTTAATCCGGCATAGGGGCTGCTCTTCCTAAGGAAAGTGTATAAAAATAATCGGAATCAATCCGATTATTTTTATTTTTTAACGGGGGCGGTAATGCCTGTAGAGCTGGAATGCATAAACACTATGAGATTTCTTACAGCCGGGCATAAGCTTTATAGGTTATTGTAGTGTCAGTTCGAGGGACAAGCATCAGAAACAGCCTTGGACGATAATGACAGGAGGAATGACTATGGCTGGAACACGGTCTGGCGGCAAGTCTGCTGCAGCAACTAATAAGACGAAATATGGACCTGATTTTTACGCACGCATTGGCGCAGCCGGTGGTAAGAAAGGTCACAGCGGTGGTTTCGCGGCAGGCAAAGAAGGCCGCGAACGGGCCCGTAAATTCGGCGCTATCGGTGGACGTTTATCACGCCGTGGTAAATCCGACGACGACGTCGAATAGACGTCTCGTACCTCGATACAAGCAGCCTCTTCCTCGTGAAGGGGCTG
This sequence comes from Candidatus Saccharibacteria bacterium UBA5148, assembly GCA_002413835.1. Classification (GTDB taxonomy): domain Bacteria; phylum Patescibacteriota; class Saccharimonadia; order Saccharimonadales; family UBA4665; genus UBA4665. The sequence continues at coordinate 3,655 of DHXU01000002.1, forward strand.
TTTAACGTTTATGCTACATTATAGTTGACATGTAAACAATAGCGTGATATCATAAGCATAGTTTCGTGGTAGTAGAGGGTTCCTGAGGTGTCATAGCCGAAGGGGCCTTTTTCTATTCCGGATACTTGTATTAAAGAGTCAATTATAACGGAGGTTTACAGCATGGCTGGAACTAAAGCTGGCGGCGAAGCTGCTGCCAAGACGAACAAGAAAAAGTACGGTGCTGATTTTTACGCTAAAATCGGTGCTAAAGGTGGCCGCTTAGGCCGCACTGGTGGCTTTGCTGCTAACCGCGACCTGGCTCGTTTGGCCGGCGCTAAAGGTGGCCGTATTAGCCGCCGCACCAAGAAGACTGAAGAGTAGATCGCTTCCAGCTTCTGCGTATACAAAACCCCGGCCATTATGGCCGGGGTTTTTATTAGGTATACTGTCCGGGTGTTATAAACGGCGTTGCTCGAGCGCAAAGACCGCAGCGGAAGATTTGTGCTGGGCCCGGCGATAGGCCCGGCAGAAACGCGATGGGCTGACATGCCAACGGGTGTGACAGTTGAAGCATCGGTAATGACTGCTTTCGTCGTCCTGCAGGCACTGCGATCCGCAACCGGGGCAAAGCGAACGGCGGTAAAGCCAGTCGCGGTAGGTGTCCAGACAGTCCTGGACGTAGTCATCATCTATAGTGATGCCGTAGTCGTAGCCGATGGCTATGGCGTGGTTCCAGGCGGCAACTTCCAGGTGTAATAATTCTACATCGGCCTTGTATGATGTGTGGCCGAGGAGGGCATGGCTGGTCTCGTGGAGCAGGGACCAGCTGCTTGATACCTCTTCACTGCGGGTAGTGTCATAAAAGACTTCAGATGTTTCTGGACACCAATAGAACGATACTGCGGCCACGAACTTCAGGTGCGGGTGAGCTTCTGTCAGGGTTTCGACGAGCAATTGCATAGCCTAAGCTGCCTCCGCGTGATTATACTGCGATTTCGCGAGGTCATAACAGCCGAACAGGACGGCTTCATCTGGCCGTTCTGCTGCCTTGATAGGTGGGATCGGCACCAGGGGGTTATGAAATTGCGACAGTTCGGCTTTCAGGAATGTAGCATAGCGGTTGTAATAAATTCCGACACTGCCGCCGATAACAATGACGTCTGGCTCGGTGATGGCCAGTAGTTCAATCATACCGCGGGAAATATCGCGGGCGATAGCCCGCCAGGTTGCTGCGTCGTCGATATCTTTGGCCATTTTGCCGTAACGGCGGACGATGGCACTGCCGGAGGCAAAACTTTCCCATGCGACCAGCTTGCCTTTGTACTCCAGAACCATCTGGCCGGCTTCGCTGCCGGCAAAGTTGGTATCAATCCGGCCGTCGACGACCAGACCGGCGCCGATGCCGGTGCTGACGGTGACGTACAGGACTTTGCTGATGTGCTTGTCTCTCACTTTGTTTTTCTCTTTGTCTCTTTCTTTTATGAGCATTGACTCAGATAGTGCCGCCAGGCTCGGGTCGTGCTCCAGCATGACAGGGCAGTGCAGGATCTTCTCAATGTCATGGGCAATCGGCACATCACGCCAGGGTAGATTGCCAAAGACCCGCCCGATGCCATGCTTGCGGTCGATCCGACCAGGGATGGCAACACCGGCGGCATGGAAATCGTGCGCGTCCATAGATCCCATGACCTCGCGCAGTTTCACGAGGAAATCATCGTAATCCTTGGGAGTCTCGAAGCGTATTTTCTGCTGGATGACGCCATTATCAGCAACGCTTGCCGCCAATGTCTTACTGCCTCCGATGTCTATGCCCGCATACATGTTATGTCTCTCAGTGTAGCACTGCAGACTAGGCATTATCAATTTACAAAACGTCAGGCGCGGCAATAATTACCGTGAGAAGGGATAGAGCTAGGAGACGAGATAGTTATTATCGAACATGGCCGGTGTTGCAGGGTTGACTAGTGCGTCTACGGTAGCCATGATGGCATTGAAGCGAGGATCTTCGCTACCGATGACGGAATGCAGCTTGGTGCCGTCTTCAGCGGGTGGCTCAGGCACAAGCAATGATTCAGGGTCTACGATCGTGGCAACCCAGGCGTGGTTTTCTGTCCGAATAGCTGTATTCTCATCAACGCTGCGTAGTGAAGCATTGACTATCAGGCCGCCACCAATGTGGTTCTCTTTTAATTGGGCGTCTGTTAACTTTTGTCCGCCAAAACGCTGAGCTGCCGGTCCAAGGTCGAGGTAGCTTCTGTTGTGTGTGGTTGAGGCGCCGGTTGCCTGGTCGTAATAGAGCCCGTTTGGTGCCAGATAGGCTCCGATTTTGGTACCATCAGGCCTGGTCTGAAGCAATCTTTCGCGTAAGCCGCTGTTCTTGTTCCACAGACCCTCGGCTGTTATGTACTTTCGAGCTTTTCAGCCAGAAGGCCATCGAAGTGATTCCCAAGACCAGTTGTTTCAGCCATAAGTTTAATCCTTTATGTTTTTGAATTTTGTAATGTAATTGTATCCATAAGCGGTAAATATGTTAATGGATATTGACCCCCGCTATTCCTCCTCTTTACCCAGGTGACTTTAAGGGGTATAATTAGTGCAATCTTACAGATTATGGCTGCCTGTGCTGCGAAGGGCGGTGTTGCCAGCGTCTGAAGAAATACATTTCGAAGGAGGCACTTGAAACATGCCAACAACAACTACATCATTATCATCTGTAACGACGATGGACGAACTGCTCGCCGAGAGCGAGCTGAAACAGCTTGAAGCTGGAGACGTCGTCGAAGGAACTATCACATCCGTTAAAAAACACGAGATGTGGATTGACTTGGGCGCCCGTGGCGTCGGAGTCGTTATGCGCCGGGAAATCGGCCACGCTCCAGGCGGCTCGACGCTTGACGTCGGTGCCAGCATCACCGTCAGTGTTATTGATCCAGAGATGGACGAGGGCTACGCATTGCTCAGCATGAAGCGTGCTGCCAAGGACCGCGGCTGGGATGAATTACAGCGTGTCTTTGATGACGGCGATGTCGTCGAGATCATGCCGTACGACGCGAACCGAGGTGGTTTGCTGGTCGAACTGGAAGGCATCCGCGGATTCCTGCCGGTCTCACAGCTGGCTGCCGGTCACTATCCACGCGTCTCTGGCGCTGACAAGGATGAGATCCTGCAGAAGCTGAATGCCCTTATCGGCCAGACACTGCGCGTCCGTATCCTGGACGTCAGCCGCCGCGACAACAAGCTTATCTTCTCTGAGAAGGAAGCCGTCAAGGGTGACATGCAGGCCCGCCTGACCAGCCTGAAGGTCGGCGATTCTGTCGAAGGTGTTGTCACGGGCGTCATCGACTTCGGTGCATTCGTCAATGTCGACGGTATCGAAGGCCTGATCCACATCAGCGAAATCTCCTGGGAACGCGTCGACGACCCACGTAACTACGTCAAGGTCGGTGATACGGTCAAAGCCAAGATCATCGCTATTGACAAGGACCGTCTGAGCCTCAGCCTGAAGCAGATGAGCGACGACCCATGGTTGTCCGAAGTTAAAAAATTCAAGAAGGGCGATGTCGTCGAAGGCAAAATTACGCGTATTACACCATTCGGTGCATTCGTACAGATCAGCCCATCAGTTGAAGCCCTAGTCCACGTCTCAGAAATGGGCGGTGAAGACGGTGTTGATCCGGAAAAGATTTTCCAGCTCAACGAAAAGAAGCAATTCAAAGTCCTCGACATTGATGCTGACAACCGCAAGATCGCACTTTCCCTCAGAGACGCCTCTAAAGACGCCGCCAAAGAGACAAAATAACACATCTGAAGTAAGTATCAGATGTACTAACGATATGTAAGGCTTTTCAGCCAGAAGGAGTGATGACAGCAATGGCAACTGCTACTACTACAACCATTGAAATCGAAGATATGATTACTGTCGGCACCCTGGCTGAGAAGTTAATGCTGCCCGTCAGCCGGGTTATCGGCGAGCTGATGCGCAACGGTGTCATGGCGACCGTCAACGAACGGATCGACTTTGATACGGCGCAGATTATCGTCGGCGAGCTTGGGCTCGATGTTGAGCTGAAGCGCCAGGAAGAGGCCGCTCCGGCCACGACCCGCGTCAAGCGCGCTATCAGCGACAAGGCGGTCACCCGGCCGCCAGTCGTGGCAGTCATGGGGCATGTCGATCACGGCAAGACCAGCCTGCTGGATGCTATCCGTAGTGCCCAGGTAGCTCGGGGCGAAGCTGGCGGTATCACGCAGCACATTTCGGCCTATCAGATTACTCACGAATATAACGGCGTCGGCCGTAAGATTACGTTCCTGGACACACCCGGCCACGAAGCCTTTGCGGCTATCCGCGAACATGGCGCGCTGCTGACCGATATCGCGATCATCGTCGTGGCGGCTGATGACGGTGTCAAACCTCAGACTATCGAAGCTATCCGCTTTGCCCGCAAAGCCGGTGTTCGCATCGTGGTGGCCATGAACAAGATGGACAAAGAAGGCGCCAACCCAAGCATGGTCAAGGGCCAGCTGGCTGAGCAGGATTTATTGATTGAAGAATACGGCGGTGACATCGTGGTCGTCGAAGTCTCGGCCAAGACGGGCAAGGGCGTGCCGGAACTGCTCGATATGCTGCTGCTGGTGGCTGACGTTGAAGAATTGAAAGCTGAGACTGATCTGCCGGGCACCGGTCTGATCATCGAAGCTCACGTCGAGCAGGGTCGCGGCCCGGTGGCGCACGCTTTGGTTGAATCTGGGACTGTGAAGCGCGGCGATTTCGTCGTAGCTGGCGGCAGTTATGCCAAAATCCGCAACCTGGAATCTACCAGCGGTGAGAAGCTGACAGCAGCAACGCCGTCCACACCGGTTGTCATTACCGGCTTCAAGACCTTGCCGGAATTCGGCGACGAATTCATGGTCGTCAGTAACGAAAAGCAGGCACGTGCCCAGTCCGAAGCTATCTCCGTCGGCAAAAACTCCGGTGGCCGCCTCGACATGAACAGCACCGAGCTGATCCGCATGATCAACCGCAACAACAAGGTCGAAGAGTTCAATATCATCATCAAAGCCGACGTCCAGGGCTCGCTGACATCTGTCATGGACAGCCTGAAGGCGCTTGATACAGACGAAGTCGCCGTCCGCGTCGTCGGCTCGGGCATTGGTACGATTACCGAGAATGACGCTCACATGGCGCACACCAGTAAGGCCGTCATCTACGGCTTCAATGTCACGCTGCCGGCTAATATCCGCCAGCATGCTGCCCGCGACAAAGTCTCCATCCGGATGTACAAGGTCATTTATGAACTGATTGACGACGTCAAACTGGAACTGACCGATCGTCTGGCCCCGGAAATCACCGAAACTGACATGGGCCGGTTGGTCGTCCGCGGTATCTTTAATACCACTAAGACCGAAGTTATCTGCGGTGGGGAAGTTACCAAGGGCAAGCTGGTCGCTCCAGCCATGGCCCGCGTTATGCGCGGCAAAGGTTCCGAAGAGACTAAGATAGCTGACGTCGAGGTTACCGGTCTGAAGCGCGGTCCCCAGGAAGCAAAAGAAGTCTTCGAAGGTGAGATGTGCGGTATGAGTATCCGGACGACGTCTCGCGTCGATCTACAGGACGGCGATCATATTGAACTATTTACCCGCGAATCAGTGAAGCGTACGTTATAATAGCAATGGAACTCTATAAAAGAGACTAAACAAGAGACTTTATAATAGGTAAGGCAACACATCATGGCACTTAAATTAGATAACTCACTACTCGAAGAACTTGGGCTTGGCGCATTACCTGACGCCGAGAAGCAGCTGTTGCTGCGTCAGATTTATGAAAAACTCGAAATGAATGTCGGCATGCGCCTGGCTGACCAGATGAGTAATGAGCAGCTCGATGCTTTCGAGAAATTTGTTGATGCCAATGATGATAAGGGCGCCTTCCAGTGGCTTGAGCAGAATTTCCCGAATTACAAAGCGGTCGTCAATGAAGAATTTGAAAAACTGAAAGCCGAGATACATTCGGTCGCGCCACAGATTCTGGCAACGGCTGTTACTAACCAGAGCCAACAGGCTGTTGCCGGGGCTAACCCGCCGGCCGCCGCTGCCGCACCGCAGCAGGTGAATGCGCAGCAGCCGATGGTGGCAGAGCAACAGTCACAACAGCAATACCAGCCTTCTCAGTCCGCCCAGCAGCCGTATCCAGCTTCAGCTATGCCTCAGAGCGGACATCTCCAGCCGCAATATGGTACGCCAGCAGCGCCGCAGCCTGGACAGTATCAGCAGCCGCCAGCCTACCAGCCGCCAGCGCCGCAGCAACCACCTGCCGGCCAGAATCAGTAAGTACCGAAATTTTCACTTTACTGGAAGGTAGTTTGTGGTAGCTTACCTGTATGTCTCATATGCGTGACTAACGGATAAGGATAGTACCAATGGCGACGACAATTTCTGGACCGGATAGACAAGCAACCCCCGACGGATCAATAGCTGATCCTGATATCTATGAGCCTGACAATCTCAGGCAATTCGATATAGGTACGCTGCGTACATATATGCATGAGCATCGTCTGAATGCTGAACTGGCGCGCCGTTCCAACGATACTGCCGTCCAGCAGGCTTCAGAAGAAAGATATGGTGCTACCCGCAGTGTACTCGACGAGCGCGTCCAGAATACGCCCTGGACAAGCTGGAGACAGAGACGAGGCCAGCAGCAATGGCTCGATAACTTCGACCAGTATTGGCAGACGCCGGAGGGTAACGATAACCGCTCTGGTCATAAGCGTTTGCTCGGTGCCGCTGCCCTTGGTGGCCTGGGGTTGTGGGGCTGGAAAAAGCGGCACGATGCCCGTATTGCCGACAGGCGAGCTCTGGCCGATCTGCCTAGTGACCGTTTACGTATCATGGGTGACGGTGATGATGATGCCAGCGGCGTTCCTGTAGATTCAACCGTAGCTACTGGTAGCACAGCAGTGTCAGGACCTGGGCGCTTACGGCGTAGTTGGGATCGGGTCTATTACGGTCCGGCGGTCGCCACGACATACGGCGCGACACGGATGGCGGACAGACGTGAGAATGGCTCCGGCAATCGGGCTGCCAGGATCGTCGGAGCTACTGCCTTATTATTGGTCACAGGCTATCTTATCTACAGGATCGGCAATGGTCTGGTGAGGATCGGCGAATCCACGATATTTGATTTCGGAGATGGTAAGGACCTGGGCATCGATGTATTAGGCTGGCCGCTTGATCACGGCGACCGTGGGCAGGGTGACGGTTCTGGCTTTGACCTGAATCCGTTCAATAAGACTGATGCCTTGAATGATGACCCGGTGAAACATATAACCGACCGTGGCGGGTTTGATATCGTACCGCCGTTATTTGACGGTGATGGCGGCAGTCTACCGCATCTGAAGGGCAACCACAGTTTAGGTGAAGACATATCAGACCTGCTCCATGGTCGGATTGGTTCTGATGACAGTAAGGTCGGCACGCAAGCCGGAGGTGATCATAGCGGTTCCCCGGGTCCCATAGTTGGTGCCGCCCCAGCTCCAGCAGCTACGCCTCCCCCTCACGCGTCTCCTCAGGCCGCCTGGCACCCGCGCAATTTTACTGTCGAACAGGGCAGCGGCTTTCTCCGTGAAATTCATCAGTTAGGTGATGCTACCGTTGGTCCGAAACACTTTACGGATGCCATGACGCAGAATGTATTCGACGATGCCCGCGGTAAGTTCGGTGATAATCTGATAGTTATGCCTGGACATCACGGTCCGGATACATACCTGCAGAACGGCGACCTGCGTATTTCCGGACCCGGTGAAGCTCATTTCCGGACGCACGCTATGGAGCGCTATATTATGGACCAAATTCATCAGCAGGAAGAAGCTGCCAAGAAGGCCGGCAAACTTAAAGTCGCCTGATTTATCAGTCTATGAGAGACAGTATATGAGGTGGTGCAGCGGCAATACGAAACGCCTACAACTGATAGCCGGTCAGAAATGCCTGTGCTGCCATCTCTGACTTGCCGGCTGGTTTGAGCTTATCGATCACCAGGATGCCCTCAGCAGTGTAAAAACCGAATTGCTTACCATCGCGCCAGAGCTCACCAGGTTGGCCATCAGGGGCAGTGTCACCATCTTCTGAGGTAGGTTCTGCGATATGAGCGGCCGTTATGATGACATCTTTACTACCGATAGAGGTACGGCTACCAGGCCAGCCGATGTAGGCCCGTACTTCGCGTTCCAGTTGTTTGGCTGGCTTACTGAAATCTAAAACGCCGTCTTCCTTGGTGATACGTTCGTCGTATGTAGCCTGCGAGTCGTCCTGTATAGTTGGCTGGCAGCTGCCATCAAGGATACTGGGCAACAGCTCGAGCAGCAGATTACCTCCGGCTTGAAGCAGGGTTGTAGCCAGCGTGTCTTTCGTTTCATTGTGCTTGAGCGGCAGCTTGGACTGCCCGTAGACCGGGCCAGCATCCATACTGCGGACCAGCTGCATGATTGAAACGCCGGTCTCGTCAGAGCTGTCCAGAATGACGGACTCGATCGGAATCGGCCCGCGGTGCAGCGGCAGAAGTGACGGATGAATATTTACGATGCCGCGTGGGAAAATGTTGATGATAGACTCAGGTACGATCTTTCCGTATGCCACCAACACGCCAATCTGGGCATCAAACGCCCTGAGCTGCTCAATGATATCAGCCGGCCGTTCAGGTACTAGTACTGGTATATCGTGTTCGGCAGCGATTTCAGCGATCTCCAGATTTCGGCCATTACGTGATTGGCTGTCTGTGTGATGTGAAACGACCGCGGCGACGTTGTAGCCGGCTGCAATCAGGCTACGCAGTGTTGGCGCGTCGGTTGTCAGGCCGGTGGCGAGCCGTTCGTTGCCAAAAAAAATGATTCTGGTCTGAGCAAGTCTTGCTGTCGTGGTATGTGTCATGTTTGTGCTCCGTGTCTCTTATCGCTGTGGCTGCCCGGTTAAGATCATTAAGTTTCCCAAAGTTCGGTATTATCTTTAATCGTCATGTCGTAATCCAGCGCTTCCAGCTCACCGCTGAGAGACAGACGATAAAAGGCTTTCGGGTCGTTGTGGATGTGGTCAATGAAGACGAGGCCATTGGTATGGTCTATCTCGTGCTGGAAAATTCGAGCCAAAAAGCCTTCGGCCGTCACCCGGAATTCATGGCCATCGATGCCCATAGCTTTGACGCGGACTTTGGTGTGTCTCGGGACCATACCGTAGATGTTCTTGACACTCAGGCAACCTTCATAATCGGCCTGGACTGAGCCTTCATATTTTGTAATGACAGGGTTAATAAAAACCGTAAAAGTACGATCATTCTTGTCATCAAAGTTGTTGCGGATGACGATGACCCGCTGCGGCCGGTCGACCTGGATCGCCGCCAGGGCAACACCAACTTCATGCTCGCGGCTATTCTCCCAGTCGATGGTAGCGTTCTGCATGTCTTTAATCAGCTGGCTGACTTCCGGTGTTACAAAACTTACTTTTTTGGAGCGCTGCCGCAAATGTGCATTGGGCAGGGTGATTATATCGTCTTTTGTCATTAGCAAATATTATAACAGATACGGAACAATATTAACCAGTGGACATAAAAACACAAGTATGTTATAATACTGAACAGTATGACCGACGCTGTGCAGGCCAGGGGATATGCAGTGCTTCGGGCGAGTGGCTGGGGTGCACAACCGATTGTATAGGTGAGGTCCCATGGAATGTTACTGCGAATCTGCACCGGGCAATCGAAACTATTGATAGCGGCGTGCAACCTGGCTCGCTTAAACAAGTGACATTTGGATATTGCCATATGTTCAGCACCTATCTGCAGGCCTGCGTCTATGATGGGTTGAAAGCAGCTGAAGGCGGCGAAGGCAACATCGGTGCCCATTCACCAGTTGCGCTATAGTAGATTGATTGGGTCGATGTCGTAGCTCCAGCCGGATTTCGGCAGAGCCTGGATGACTTTCAGCAGGGCCGGGCGCTGTTTGCTCTTGATGATAAGCTGCCACTCAAATTTATCGCCGGTTTTAGCATGGAATGAAGGCATCGGACCTTCAATCAACAGAGGTAAACCCAATTTTTGTATTGAGTACAAAAATTGTTCAGAAGCCTTCTCGGCGGACTTGCTGGTGGCCCGGCGGCAGGTTAGCTTTAGTAGATAGCAGAAGGGCGGGAAGAAAAACAGCTGACGTTCGGCTAACTCATTCTGGTAAAACGTATCCCAGCTGCGGCTGAGTGCGGCCGTGATGACCGGCCGGTCCGGCGCGTAGGACTGGACGATAATGCGCTGCGCAATCGGCTGTCCGTCGGCGTCGCGGTGTCCGCGGCCAACCCGGCCGATGACCTGGGCCAGCAACTGATAGGTGCGCTCCTCGGCGGAGTAATCCGGAAAAGTCAGCGAGGTGTCGGCGATAACGACACCGAGTGTACTGAGCCGCGGCAGATCGAGGCCTTTGGCTAGCAGCTGCGTGCCGATCAGAATATCGACATCACCGGCTTTGACGGCTTCGTAATGCTGTTCGAATCGCTCGGCCTTTTTATTATCAGTATCGAAACGCATGACCCGGGCGCTCGGATAGAGCCGCCGGACTTCTTCTTCGATGGCTTTGGTGCCGACAACCTTGAAGACGACATCGGCATTGCCGCACTCCGGACACGATGTCGGTGTGGCCTGCTTGTAGCCGCAGGTGTGGCACTGCAGGATGTGCAGGTCATGGTGGTAGGTCAGCGGCAGATCACAGTGCGGGCAGACGGCCTGCCAGCCGCAGGTGTTGCATAGGATAACCCGGGCGGTACCGCGCCGGTTGAGATACAGCAGGCTCTGCTCGCCGTGCTGCAGACTGGTATTGATGGCCGATAGCATGGCAGACGACAGATACTGCGACCGTCCGAAGGAGTCGCGGTTCTTCAGATCAACCACCTGGGTCGTAACGGTGGCTTGGCCCGAGACGGGCGTGCTTTCCGAATCGAGAGGGTGGCGAGTGCCACGAGCTAGCCCCCTAGTGTCGACAAGGTCGTCGCTAAGGCGGCTACTCGTAGAGCGCACTCGAGAGGCGGAAAGCACGCCCGTCTCAGAGCCTCCGTTGCTGGCGGCCATCTGCTGCATGCGGATGATCGGTTTGTGCTTCTGTTCAGCAATGTAGTAGTCAATGATCGGTGGCGTCGCCGACCCAAGCACCAGTGCGGCCTTGTGTAGTCTGGCCAGCTGCGAAGCTACCCGGACGGCGTGGTAATGCGGTGCCTGTTCCTGTTTGTAGGCTGGCTCGTGTGATTCGTCGACGACTATCAGGCCAATATGGGCAAGCGGTACGAAGAGAGCCGAACGCGGCCCGAGCACAATGAGCGGTTTGGTACTTTTAATAATCCGCAGCCAGGTCTGTTGCCGGGCCTTAGGCGTCAGTTGCGAGTGTACCAGCACGACCCGGTCACCGAAGACTGCCCGGAAGCTGGCCGCCAGTTGCGATGTCAGGCCGATTTCCGGTGTCAAAACAATCGCTGACGTACCCTCGGCCACGGCCTTGATGGCCAGCTCGATATAGACCCGGGTTTTGCCGGTGCCGGTATCGCCATGTAGCACAAAGGTATCCGGCTGCTGCATCAGCTGGAGGGCGGCAATCTGCTCGGCAGTCAGCGGCGGTAGACTATCGGCTGTCACGGCGACCCTATCGGTCAGACCCGCCGTCTCCATGACGGTACCCGCGAGTAGCGGGCCAGGCAGGATCTGCTGGGCAATCATGCCAAGCGGCGCAGGGTAGTAATCTTTGATCCATTCTGCCAGTGTCACGAGCGGAGCCGGCAATGGCGGAATGTCATAAACCTCCAGAATATCCTTGGTTGCGAAGCGCGGCTTGTCGACCTGGCCGGTCACAACACCTATCACGGCTTGCTTCTGCATCGGTACCAGGACGACGCTATGGAGAGTAATCTCCTCCGGTGACGAGTATGTCAAAGCCTCGCCGCCGTGGTACTGCGCGCTGGCCACCAGAACTGTGTAGTAATGCTGCATACCATCTAGTATATAGACTTCAGCTCGCAGGCGAGTGACAACTGTGTAACGCCCGCGGCAACGAGTTACATGGCACCACCCAGCTGCCTGTAATTGGACCGATTAGGAATCATTGTTGATTCGACACACAAAAGCCGTTATACTTTGAAATGTTGACGTTGTGCGAATGACAATGATAAACTTAAGCATCGACTGATGCGGGTTTACATCAACGTCGTGCGCAGACGTACTTACAGTGAGTTTTATCAGATAGGACAAGGAGAGGTAAGGCTTATGCTTGACGTATTTATTACATCCAGAGTGCGCCGCAAAATTATTGTTATTTATGCGAAGTACCCTGACTTCAAGACTCACGTCCGGGGTCTGGCTAAACTCATCAAAGAAGATGCCGGCAACATCCAGCGTGAACTGAAACGCCTCGAAAAAGTCGGCTTCCTGATTTCCGAAAAACAGGGTAATACCAAGATCTATTACACCAACAAACAGTTCGCTATCTTCAAGGAACTGCAGAGCATCGTCCTGAAATCGCAGCGCACGACCCAGAAGAAATCTGTCTAATCAGCCAGGTACAGCTAACGGAGGGATATGTATGGCACACATAAGTTCGTCCAGTACTAAGAAATATCTGATTCTGGCAGCAGTCTCGCTGCTCCTCAGTCTGATAATCATCCGGTGGCACTCGGTCGACAACGTATCATTCTGTACGAACGTCCCTGGCTGCCAAAATGAACAACCGCGCGGCAAGATTACAGAGCGGACCTATGGATTTCCGCTGGCCTACAAAAAAGTAACATCCTTTCGACCATCGGCCAGCAGCAATGCTACAGCGGCTGTTAATCTGAAGGAAACATCGATTGAAAACCAATCATTCAGCGCTCCGAGTGTCATCGTCAGCGCCTTATTCTGGTTCGGTTTGCTGCATTTGCTCGGCCGGTTTATCAAACCAAAAGCTACAACGACCGCAGCGACAGATCCAAAAGAAGCAGTCTTGCCAAACTCACCCCGTTAGGGTAGAATACAACAGATATGATACAAGTTACACGCAAAGACGGTAAAGAATCGACGGAGAACTTACTCCGCCGCTTTAACCGCAAAGTCCAGCAGTCCGGCGCTATCGCTATCGTCAAGTCCGGTCAATATTTTGACAAGGGTATCAGCAAGCGCGATCGCCGCGCCAAGGCTATTATCCGTACCGAACGCAAAGCCGTTAAGCTCAAAAAGATTAAGCTGGGTCAGCGATAATCGGTTATTTCCGAAATGACAAAAACGCTTCCGAAAGGAGGCGTTATTGTTATGCGGGAGATTTTCTTACGGGGGTAAAGATGGAAAAAACGCCTGCTTTTGGTACAATTGTAGGGAACGGAGGCCCATGAACGATTTTTACCAAGAGACTGACGACAATACTGACCGAAACACCGATATGACCGACAACCTGACAGATACGACCGCCACTGGCCTGAAGGTCCGCCTTGACCGTGATTTGAAGACCGCCCTCCTGGCCGGTGACAAGGATACGGCAATGATTCTACGCGGTCTGAAAAGCGCCATCCTCTACGTTGAAGTAGCCAAAGGTGCCCGCGACACGGGATTACCCGAAGATGAATTACTGACTATCCTGGCCAAAGAATCCAAGAAGCGGCAGGAAAGTGCCGGCCTGTATGTCCAGGGTGGTTCGCAGGAGCGCGCCGACAAAGAATTGGCTGAAAAGGCTGTCATTGACGCGTATCTGCCTGCCCAGCTCGATGAAGCTGCGGTCAAAAACTGCGTCGCTGAGACAGTGGCCGAACTGGGTGCTACGACTCCGCAGCAAATGGGGCAGGTCATCGGTGCAGTCAAGCAGAAGCTTGGCACCTCGGCCGACGGCTCGGTCATTGCACGCCTTGTTAAAGAAAGGCTCAGCTCATGATCCTGTTGATGGGCGTGGCCGGTGCCGGCAAAAGTATGCAGGGACGTATCCTGGCTGATGAACATGGCTATGCCTGGATATCAACTGGTGAAATCCTGCGGGTGCTAGTCACCGGTAAGCGGCGCCAGGAGATGCTCCAGGGCAACCTACTGAGTGATGACGAGATCATCGAACTTATCGACAAAGTATTCGAAATGATTGATACGTCGCAGGAATTTGTGCTCGATGGCTTTCCGCGGACCATTCCGCAGGCCGACTGGCTGACAGAACAGGTGTGCAAAGGCCGCTTCGAGCTGCACTGTATCATTAACCTGGTCGCCAGCGAAGACGTCGTCATCAAGCGGCTGACCAGCCGCGGCCGCCCTGACGATACCAAGGACGCCATCTGCCGCCGGATCAAAGAATACGAGGCGATCACGCGGCCGATTCTGGCGCATTTCAAGCAGGAGAATATCCCGGTGCATGATATTGATGCCGACCGTGATGCCCGGGTGATCCATGACGAAATCCTGAGTCTGATTGATGACCCTGAACCTTTGGTAAAGTGATCTTGCAGCTATGAATACACGAATAAAAACTACTGCTGAACTGGCCGCGATGCGTGAAAGCGGACGCATGCTGGCGACTGTCCTGCAAGCCGCCCGCAAGCAGACGGTTGCCGGCATGTCGACCAAAGATATCGCCCTGATTACGGCCAGCGAGCTGCAGGCTCTGGGCGGCAAACCGGCTTTCCTGGGTTACCAGGGGTTTCCGGATGTCATCTGTATATCCGTCAATCAAGAAGTCGTCCACGGTATACCGCGGGCCGACAAAATTATAAAATCGGGTGACATCGTCAGCCTCGATTTCGGAGTGACGTATCAGGGTATGATCACTGACGGTGCCATCAGCATGATCGTCGACAAGCCGCGCGAACAACGCCACACCGAGCTGGTGCGGGCGACTGAAGCCTCGATGTACGAGGGCATAGCTGTATTACACGACAAAGTACGCACCGGTGATATCGGCGCTGCGGTGCAGGCAGTGCTTGAATCGCCGAAATATGGCGGCAAATATGGCATCGTCCGTGATCTTGTCGGACACGGCGTCGGCCATGAACTGCACGAGGACCCGAATGTCCCGAATTACGGCCGGCCAAATACTGGCCCGTGGTTGTCAGCCGGCATGACTATCTGTATCGAACCGATGGCCACACTCGGCACGGAACGCGTCTACGTCGCTCCGGATGGCTGGACTATTATGACAGTCGACGGATCATGGGCGGCTCATTTTGAGCACACTATATTGATTACCGAAGCCGGCTCTGAAATCATCACAGAACTATAATATTTCGTCGGGATCAGTCGTACCGGCTAATAGGTTGAAGGTTTCCGGATCGTCGCAGGTCAGTATGCCGGCAGCCAGCTGGAGTTGGCTTAATCTTTCACTCATATCGTCTATCTTGCAGCATGATGTGTGAGTATGGTTACTAAAAACCGGCAAATAAAATCATTCCATTATCATTTGCCAGCGTCACACACGGCATCGGGCCAAGTGTATGAGGGTTGTCTTTGGTTGGTGCTGCAAGCAGCTCGCCATAATTCTGGACGGTGCCGACATGTTTGCCGAGCTTGAAACTGTAGGTAGTTATATCGGTAGGCAATCCGTTATCGTCGAGAACTGCCTTGGTGGTCACGTCGAGCAGGCAGGCACCAAGATTTATCTGCGCTTTGTATGTATCATGTTTACGAAACGGCTGCCCGGATGCCAACTCTGCATGTCCGTAAATACTGAAGCCGTCGGCTGTCATCAGTTTGCTGGCGGCCGGTGGGCCATTAGCACGGACGGGTGCATCGCGCACGTAGGCAATTCCATAGATTGCGATTCCGGCTGCAGCTAAACCTGCGAGGGCTATAGGCATGACACGGCCGATATTCCATTCCAGCAGCGTAGTAGCAGGAGCGTTGGTGCTCTCTATAGTGATTTCTGGATCGGCGTTCTGTATCTCGAACATTTTGCTTGTCTCTTGAGCTGTATTATACAATTCTATATAACAATATACAATATTCTCAAACCCATGCCTGAGTCTTCGACTTGCTCTGAAGGAAACAATAGCGCTATACTAACTGTAAGATGCATAATAATGCGGCCTCAGGCCATACAATGGCTCATTTCATCGGACTTGATGTCGGTACCTCTACGGTACGCTGCGTTGTTGGTATGATCGACACCAATGATGGCAAACCATCAATCATCGGGCACGGCTCGGCACCCAACGTCGGCGTCCGCAAGGGTGCAGTCGTCCATGTCGATGACGTTACCGAAGCTATCGTCCAGGCAGTGACGGAAGCGGAGCGAATTTCCGGTACACAGATCAACCGGGCAACCGTCAACGTCAACGGATCACATGTCGAGGGTATCGATAGCAAAGGCGTCATCGCCATCAGTGCCGCCAACCGTGAGATAGGCCCTGACGACCGTTTGCGCGTTGAAGAAGCAGCGACCGTTATCAAAATGCCGCCAAACAGAGAAATCATCCAGTTTTTTGCCAAGAACTATAGCCTCGATGGCCAGCGCAACATCAAGGATCCCGTCGGCATGCATGGAGTTCGGCTGGAAGTTGACGCTCATTTGGTAACCGCCGCCAGCCCGAATATGCGTAACCTCGATATGGCACTGGAAAGGGCTCAGATTATCCCGACGCACCATACGCTGTCCAGCCTGGCGTCCGCCGAAGCTGTCCTCGGGCGGCAACAGAAGGAAGCTGGTACGGTCGTCCTCGACATCGGCGCCGGCACGACAAACTTTATCGTCATTGAAGACGGCGAGGTCCAACACGTCGCAGTCCTACCTATCGGTGGTACGCACATCACCAATGACCTGGCTATCGGCCTGAAGACTGAGCTCGATATCGCCGAACGGGTCAAAGTAGAGCACGCTACACTTGGCGTGGCCAAACGCACGACGGCAATCGTGCGGCACAATGATCAGGATCATCATTTCACGATGGACGACGTCAATATGATCGTCGAAGCCCGTGTCGACGAGCTGTTTGAATATGTGAACAAGGAACTGATCAAGATTCGCCGCGCCCGCAAACTACCCGGTGGGGTAGTGCTGACCGGTGGTACGGCCAAGCTGCCGGGTATCGCCGACTTTGCCCGTGAACAGTTACAATTACCGGCCCGGATCGGCAAGCTCCAATCGGTCACAGGACTGATCGATACCGTGGATGACCCATCGTATACGACGGTAGTAGGACTTATGTTACTCGACATGCTGCTCCTGCCTGATCCCGGCGGCGTGGCTGGACACGGCAATCCAAACGGCAAAGCCTTTCGTCTGGTTGATGGTTTACTCAGCCGTTTTCGCAGCAAGTAGGTATCCTGGCTCATACCATTACATTTTTTTCGTACAGAAAGATTGGCTATATTTGCTAGTATAACAGAGGTGAGTGCTGAGTACAAAATGTATTCACTAGTAGTCCAAAAGCCAATTTGGTGCGTCTGCCGGTCGCCATATGCCGGGTGCGCTAGATTGTTCGTTGGTCATTAGCATTAGTAGTGTAGCCCCCAGATAACTATAGATTTGCTGCGAATAAATTATTGAACCTTATCATGGTGTGACGTATACTTATGCATATATAACTAAACAGGTACTACTCCATGCCCCAAGCAGTCGATCCAGCCATTGAAACTTTCGCCCGTATCAAAGTGATCGGCGTCGGTGGCGCCGGTGGTGCAGCCATCAACCGCATGGTTGAGGCCGGTATCGAGGGAGTGGAGTTTATTGTCGTCAACACTGATGCCCAGGCCCTGCATCATAGTAAGGCCAGCGTCAAAATCCACATCGGCAAGGATGCAACCCGTGGTCTCGGAGCTGGAGCTAACCCTGGTATCGGCGAACAAGCTGCCAAGGAATCCCGTGATGAGATCAAAAAAGCTGTCGAAGGCGCAGACATGGTCTTTATCACCCTCGGCGCCGGTGGTGGTACCGGCAGTGGTGCCGGCCACGTCGTGGCGCAGATCGCCCGTGATATGGACATCCTGGTCGTTGGCTTCGCTACCAAGCCCTTCGCCTTCGAAGGCGAGAAGCGGCGGCGCAATGCCGAAGAAGCCATCGAAAACCTCCGCAAGTCAGTTGATACACTTATTACGATCCCTAACGACCGTCTGCTGCAGACCATCGACCGCCAGACGCCACTACTTGAAGCTTTCAAGGTTGCCGATGATGTCCTGCGCCAGGGCGTCCAGGGTATATCCGACCTGATCACCGTCAACGGGCTGATTAATCTTGACTTCGCAGACGTCAAAACTGTTATGAGCAATGCCGGCTCAGCCCTGATGGGCATCGGCCGGGCCAGCGGCGAGAACCGGGCTATCCAGGCCGCCCAGCAGGCGATTGATTCGCCGCTGCTCGAAGTTTCTATCGACGGTGCCCGCGGTATTCTCTTTAACATCATCGGTGGCAATGACATGTCGATGCATGAGATTAACACGGCTGCTGAGACAATCACTGCCGCTGCTGATCCGGAAGCCAACATCATCTTCGGTGCGACTATCAACCCGGAGCTGGAAGGCGAAATGATCATTACCGTCGTCGCGACCGGGTTCGAGGCTGCTTATTATGCCAAACGGGATGCCAGCGCCGACCTCGGCCTGAGCTCTACAGCCACCTCAGTTCCGAGCGCGTCTGTCACGGATGATATCCGTCCAGGTAATAGCTCAAGCCGGAGTGATGACAGTGTCATATCCGGTCTTGATATGAACCTCGACGAGCAGCGCGACGATAGTTTCACAAACGACACACCGATGCCGAACATCTGGACTATTGACGAAGAGAGACACGATGAAAGACATGAAGAGAGACACGATGAAAGTCATGGCGACGGTGGTGGCGAGTCGTCATTCACATTCGGCGGCCAGCATCATGATGACGCGCCCAAAGATGCGCAGTCGCCCTCCTTATTCGGCAGTGATACCGAAGACGAACTGGAACGCCCATCGTTCCTGCGCCGTTTGCGCGGCCGCCGCAAAAACGATGATGACACCAAGCACGACTCCTCTGGTGGCTCGTCTAGCCCTGATCATAAGTAGCTTGGATTCTAACCATTAGCGTGATAAATAATACAGCAGAATCTTGATTGTTTGGGCTTGAAAAGCGCTAGCTGTAGGGTTATGCTTATTAAGCTAACACCAGATGTAGTAAATTATGCATCCGGGATCGCACCTTCAGATTGAGTTAAAAGGGGGTATGACTATGAAATGCACCCAATGTCAGCTTCACGATACGAAAGTCATCGAATCGCGCGACGTGGCAGATGGAGACGCCATCCGGCGTCGCCGGATGTGTCCGGACTGCAATTATAGGTTCACAACCTATGAGCGCCTGGAACGGCCGCAGCTGATCGTCATCAAGAATGACGGCACGCGGCAGCTGTTCAACCGCGACAAACTGCTGGCCGGACTGTACCGGGCCTGTGAGAAGACTCCGGTGACCAGCATGCAGGTCGAGCGCATTGTCAGTGATATCGAACAGACGCTCTATGCCTGCGGCGACAATGAAGTCGCATCCGGCAAGGTCGGCAACCTGGTCATGGAACGTTTGAGCCTGGTCAACGAAGTCGCCTATGTGCGCTTCGCCAGCGTCTATCGCCGTTTCAAGGATATCTCGGGCTTCGAGCAGGAGCTTACGAGGATCCGCGACCGCGACAAGGCTAGAGACAAAGACCATGATTGTGAAGAGAAATTGGAATTCGTCAAAGACTAACAATGTGATGTTGTACTGGCTCTGCAAAATCTTTTAGGTTGGCACTTCCGGGTCACGAAATGTGCGCCATCTGCTGGCACATTTCGCGCTTCCGATGTGCCTCACTAAAAATTTTGCAAGTCAGCCGCAGCCCCGTGGTTAGTTGTGAAATTTGACAGTTCTCCAGTGAGTTTTGGCTGGGCTGCCAGATTCCAGATTTTTGAACTAAGGCACCTCCGCAGCGGGCGAGGACAGTGCCGAGGGCAAAAATCTGGAATCTGGCCCATCCAGAACCTGTTGGAGAGCTCGCGTGCCTGCGAAAGCAGTCACGAAACTCTAACAAAAAACTAATTAAAATAAGTGAGGGCCGTCCAAGGTGTGAGAGCCGCGGGCGGATAAAACAGGGGGAGTTATTATGGGACAAACAACAAGCAGGACCGGTTCAGAGCAGCTCTTTAACCGGTTGTTCACCAAGCCGAAAACCAAGGCCTACGACAGCCTGAACTGGGTCAGCCGCGACTCAGTCATTATGAATCCATCGACGCAGAAGCCTGTCTTTGAGCAACTCGATGTCGAATTTCCAGAGGGTTGGAGCCAGAACTCCATCAACATCGTCGCTCAGAAATATTTCACCGGCACACCGGGCGCGCCGGACCGCGAGGCATCGCTGCGCCACCTGATTGACCGCGTCGTCGATACCGTGACCCGCCAAGGCCTGCAGGAAGGCTATTTCACCAGCGAGACAGAAGCCGAAGATTTCCGTGAAGAGCTGAAGTATGTCGTTGCGACGCAGCGCGCCGCCTTCAACAGTCCGGTCTGGTTTAACATCGGCGCCGCTGAGCGCGCCCAACAGGCTAGCGCCTGCTTCATCCTCGGCGTCCAGGACACGATGGACTCTATCCTCAACTGGTACGTCGAAGAAGGCATGATCTTCAAGGGCGGCTCCGGTTCCGGCATCAATCTGTCAGCCATCCGCTCCAGCGTCGAACCGCTGAGCAAATCAGGCGGTACGGCCTCCGGACCGCTCAGCTTTATGCGCGGCGCTGACTCGTCGGCAGGAGCAATCAAATCAGGTGGTAAGACCCGCCGGGCAGCCAAGATGGTCATCCTGAATGTCGATCACCCGGATATCCTCGACTTCATCCGCTGTAAGATGATCGAAGAACGCAAAGCTCGCGCCCTGGAAGCGGCTGGCTTCGACATGACACTTGACGGCAAAGATATCTTCAGCGTCCAGTATCAGAACGCCAATAACTCCGTCCGCGTGACCGATGACTTCATGAAAGCTGTCGAAGCTGACGCCGACTGGGACCTCAAAGCTGTCCGCACTGGCAAGACAGTCAAGACCATCAAGGCCCGCGAAATTATGCGCGCTTTCTCTGAGGCGGCTTGGGAATGTGCTGACCCTGGTATGCAGTTTGATACCGTCATCAACAAGTGGCACACCAGCCCGAACGCCGGCCGCATCAACGGCTCGAACCCGTGCTCGGAATATATGCACCTCGACAACTCAGCCTGTAACCTGGCTAGCCTGAATCTGCTGAAGTTCCTGAAGGACGACGGCTCGTTTGATGTCCGTGAATTCATCCACACGGTTGAACTCATCTTTACAGCTCAGGAAATCCTGGTTGGCTACAGCGACTACCCGACAGAATCGATTGCTAAGAATGCCCGGGCCTACCGCGAGCTCGGCATCGGCTATGCCAACCTTGGCGCCTTACTGATGGCCCAGGGACTGGCCTACGACTCCGACGAAGGCCGTGCCCAGGCAGCTGCCATCACTGCACTGCTGACCGGCCAGGCGTATGCTACCAGCGCCAGGATTGCCCAGAAAGTCGGACCATTCGCCGGCTTCCACAAGGACCGCGAAGGCATGATTAACGTCCTGAAGATGCACCGCAAAGCCGTCTCGGCTATCGACGCCAGCTATGTCCAGGAAGAACTGCTGAGCGCTGCTGCCAGCGCCTGGGACGACGCCGTCGAGCTCGGTGAGCTCTATGGAGTCCGCAACTCGCAGGCCTCAGTCCTGGCGCCGACTGGTACCATCGGTCTGATGATGGACTGCGACACGACCGGTATCGAACCGGACCTCGGCCTGGTCAAATTCAAGAAACTGGTCGGCGGTGGCACGATGAACATCGTCAACCAGACGGTTCCGCGGGCTCTCAAGGCTCTCGGCTACCGCACGCACGAAGTCGAAGCTATCGTCAAATACATTGACACAGAGAAGACTATCATCGGCGCACCGGCCCTGAAGCCAGAGCACCTCAGCGTCTTCGCGTGCTCGATGGGCGACAATTCCATCCATTACCTCGGCCACGTCAAGATGATGGCGGCTGTCCAGCCGTTCATCTCCGGGGCAATCAGCAAGACTGTCAACATGCCGGAAGATGCTACCGTCGAAGACATTGAACAGATTCACATCTACTCCTGGAAGATGGGCCTTAAGGCTGTTGCCATCTACCGCGACAACTGTAAGGTCGCCCAGCCGCTGAGTATGATGAAGAAGGGCGGCGATGCCAACAATCAAACAGCTAAGGCTGCTTCTGTAGAACCTACACCAGCCGGTGCAGTTGAAGCGACCAATGGAAATATTATTTTTCGCGGCGCTGTGCGCCGTCGCTTATCGCGGATACGTAACAGTAAGACCTATAAGTTCCAGATCGCCGACCTGGAGGGTTACTTCACGGTGGGTGAGTACGTAGATGGTACACCCGGCGAGCTGTTCCTGAGCGTTTCTAAACAGGGTTCAACCCTGGCCGGACTACTTGACTCCTTCGCCATCAGTGTCAGCCACGGACTGCAGTACGGCGTGCCGCTGAAGAGCTACGTCAAGACACTGCGCGGTACCTCGTTTGCACCATCAGGCATCACTGACGACCCGGACATCCGCACCGCCAGCTCGATCACGGACTACATCGTCCGCCGGCTGGCGCTGGACTATCTGAGCTTCGACGATCGCCTGGAGCTTGGTCTGGCCAGCATGGACGACATGCCAGCCGATGAGCAGGTCAGCCTGCTCGGTAGCGATGACGGAGTGGAAGACTCCAGCGTTCAGACCATAGCGCCTGACAAAGGCGATACGGCCGACCGCAATGCCGGTCCGAGCCCGCTTACCAACGCGCAGGCTCACGCCACACCCAAGCCGCAGCAGGTCGCCCTGGCAGCTACAATGCCAGCTACATTGGCCAGCGTGTCCTCGCCAGCTGTCAACACGGCACCAGGTCTCTCGAGCGCTGATGCCAAGCTGAACAGCGGTGACAGCACCGCGCCACTGTGTTACAACTGTGGCAATCAAACCCAGCGTGCCGGCAGCTGCTACGTCTGCAGCAGCTGCGGTTCGACGACCGGCTGCTCGTAGGCAGCCTGCCCCGTAGCTCGTTAGATAGAAAAGGGCCGGCGATTCGGCCCTTTTCTTATGTCTGTATCTTATGCCTGGAGACAACTAAGTAATTCAATTGTTGACCAAATTTGCAACATGATTATGCTTAAGCTTGACCATATATGAGATAAAACTTATACTTAAAGCTCATGCTATAAGGAGGGGAACCATGCTGAGGATGCATAGATTGGCACTCAAGGCGATTGCCAAGCTGACGCGGATAGATATTCGGTCGGCCGAGCAAACGATGCGTCAGAATCCGATTCTGGAGAGTGAGATTCATATTGAAGAAGAGCTTATCAATCTTCAGGAATCACTGGATACCTATTACACGGCTGGCGATACGCTGCGCAGCTACCCGAAAATCCGTTCGCATTTCCTGCAGGAGCGCGAAAGTATCCTGAAACACTGCATCGGGCTGGTGGAGCGCATGCTGCATGGCCGCAAGCTGCCATATTCCTACACGGCCGGCGACGTTGACCATGCCATCAAGCGGCTGGTTCAGATGGTGGTCGAGGATTCCCGGCGGACCGGTCGGCGGATCGACCGCGATATCATGGAAATCTTCTTGCCGTTCATGACTGTCCGGCAGCGGGTAAAAATGCGCGAATGGGGTATGGACCTGGTGGTACAGGCTTCACAGCTACCGAAAGTCTATAGCATCGGCAACGCTGTCATGCGTCGGGCACGTCTACCTTTGTAATTTCCTTTTGGCTGAGATACGACCGCGATGTTTTTGTAAAGCCGGGCTTTACATGTAGTTTTTCGTGCTACAATAATCAGTAATGAAAGTGGTTATCCTTTATCGTCCGAAATCGGAATACGCCACGAAGGTCGAGGCCTTCGTCCACGACTATCAAGTGCGACATGGATCGGTAAAACTGGAACTTCTCAACGTCGATGAGCGCGAGGGTATAGCCCTCGTCAGTCTGTATGACATCATGAGCTATCCGGCAATATTGGCGCTGGCCATTGACGGGACGCTGCTGCATATGTGGCAGGGCGAGCAATTGCCGCTGATGGATGAAGTCGCGTCGTATCTGTACGTCGTGTAGTTTACCCCCAGCATTGATTAAATATGGCAAATTTGATACTGTATGGATGTACAATTTGCTGCGTCCATCGAAGTGGCTATCAACCACGAGGAGCAGGAAGAACAGCTGATAGTATTCGGCTTATTAGACCCTGGCGGTAACGCTACCGTGCATCCTAGCGAAATCAAGTGCCAACAAAAGAAGATTCGAAGTCATCTTTTCTGGAAGTCAGATGGTATCACCCGTATATTACGGGTTCTGACAGCTGGAGAAGGTGACTTTTTATATGTCGAAATGCCGAAGGAATGTATGAGCGAAATTACTATCAGACCCGCCCTAGTCTCAGAAGCCAGCAGCATACTTGAGTTGGTGGCTGAAGGACGCCTCGACATGTATCACCTGCCGGAAACCGGCCTGGAAACCGGCCCGCAGACTGCGGACGATATTAGGGGTGAGTCAGCTGGTGCTTCTCAGCCTGCATGGCTGTTGGAGCTGACTGATACAACAGCTGCCGACAGATGCGTCACCGAAATCGACAAAGCTATCAATAACCCAGCCGATTATTTTTACAAGGTGGCGCTACAAAATGATGAGCTCGTTGGCGTATTATCAGCCGGCACAGTGGTGAAGAGATGGGGTGAAGAAGTCCATGAGATCAACTGGTTTTTCGTGCGCCGCGGCTTTCGGAGCCTCGGGATCGGGACGCGGATGCTGGCCGAATATTTCGAGTGGGCGTCTGCCAAAGAATTACCGACAATCGTCTGCGTCGTCGACTATAATGAGGGGGCGATCCGGTTTTATGAAGAGCGTGGCTGCAGTATGATGCCGGGTTCAGAATTCATCTATGACAGATTGCCATTACTGTATATGAGACACGAACAACCTAATAACCAATCACTGAAGGAGCAAAAAGTATGAAATTCCAAAAGGGAACACGCCGGCGGGCCTTAGAATACGAGAATGATCTGGTACAGTATTGGAAAGACAACAAGACCTTCCAGAAATCGGTAGAGCAACGGCCGGCATCTGACGGTTATGTGTTTTATGACGGACCGCCGTTCATTACCGGTGTGCCACACCACGGCACACTGCTGTCGAGCATCGCCAAGGATGTTGTGCCGCGCTACTGGACGATGAAAGGCAAGCGCGTGGAGCGCGTCTGGGGCTGGGACTGCCACGGACTGCCGGCTGAAGTCTTTACCGAGAAGAAGCTTGGCATTGCCGACCGCCGCGACATCGGTACCAAGATAAGTCTGGAAGAATACATCACGACCTGCCGCGAAAACATGGTGGCCACTGGTTCGCTGTGGGAAGACACTATCGACCGGATCGGCCGCTGGGTCGACTTCAAGGGAGCTTACCGCACCATGGACAAAGACTACATGGAATCTGTCTGGTGGGCCTTCAAGCAGTTATATGACAAAGGCAAAATCTACGAAGGCGAGCGCGTCCTGATGTACTGTACCCGCGACGCCACACCACTCAGTAAGGCCGAGGTGACAATGGACATTGGCAGTTACCAGGACGTGACCGATCCGAGCGTGTATGTGAAGTTTGAGCTATCGAATTTTGATTTGCCTGACTTAAGTATGCCAAATCTTTACGATACTGGTAATACCAAAGCGGGAAATGATGCAGCCGAAGCAACGGACAGGGTTCAGAAGATTTTTGATGAACACCGAGGCGCTAAAGTTAATATGCTCGCATGGACTACGACACCGTGGACTTTGCCTGCAAATACGGCTTTGGCTCTGAATAAACATGAAACGTATGCTCTTGTGTTCGTAGATAATCAATTTTTTATCTTAGCTTGGGATTTAATCACGAAAACATTCGTTGATGAAAAACATCAGCCTTTAGATGTTGAAGTTTTGCACACATATCAAGGGGAAGAGCTTGTTGGTTTAGCGTATAACCCATTATTTGTTGATCGCCGGACTCAAGAGGGCGGCGAAAACGCCCACAAAATCTGGCACGCCGACTACGTCACCACCGAAGACGGTACCGGCATCGTCCACCTGGCCCCGGCCTACGGTGAAGAGGACTTCGTGATGGCGCAGGCTAACAAGATTCCGGTGGTGCATGTCATCGATCCAAACGGGTTCTACAGTGAAGGTGAGTGGCAGGGTGAGAACGTCTGGGACATCAACAAAACGATCGCCAAAACGCTGCACGAGCGCGGTGTGGTCTGGAGAATTGACTACATCCGCCACAGCTATCCGCACTGTTACCGCTGCGGCACCAAGCTGATGTACCGGGCTCACCCCAGCTGGTTCATGAATATCGCCGGCGAGAGGGCTAAGATGCTCGAGGAAAACGAGAATATCAACTGGTTCCCGGAACACCTGAAGCACGGCCGCTTCCAGAAAACTATCGAGAGCGCCCCGGATTGGAATATCAGCCGCGACCGGTTTTGGGCGACGGCGATGCCGGTCTGGAAAGGCGTAGACCAGGACGGCAAGGAGCTGATCAAGGTTGTTGGCTCGTACGCCGAGCTCAAGGAACTCAGCGGGGAAGAGCTGGCCGATTACCACCGGCCGTGGATTGACGACGTCACATTCACCATCGACGGCGTAGAGTATAGGCGTATCGACAAGGTGCTGGACTGCTGGTTCGAATCGGGCTCGATGCCGTTCGCCCAGTTCCATTATCCGTTCGAAAATGTCGAAAAATTTGAGCAGAATTTCCCCGGCGACTTCATCGTCGAATATGTCGGTCAGGTTCGCGCCTGGTTCTATTATGTGCACGCCGTCAACAACGCGCTGTTCGGCCATAATGCCTACAAGAACGTCATCACAACTGGGAATCTGGCTGGCAATGATGGCCGCAAAATGAGTAAGAGTTATGGTAACTTCACCGACCCGAATGAACTGATGGATAGGACGAGCGCTGACTCACTTCGCTTCCTGCTCATGAGTAGCCCACTTATGAACGCCGAGGATTTTGCGCTGCTCGACAAGGACGTCGTCGATGTCGGCCGCAAGCTGAGCATGGTCTGGAACATGTACGATTTTTTCACGCTGTACGCCGAAGTTGATGGCTGGGACTCGCCGGACGAATCACATGGATTATACGACGATCCGCTGGTCGACCACGAGGGCAAACCGGGCCTGACAAATCCGCTCGACCGCTGGATCGTGTCGCGCGTCCACCAATTGACTGATGAAGTCGAGCACTTTATGGACGCCTACGACATCCCAAACGCCACCAAGCCAATCCTGCCATTCCTGGACGACGCTAGCAACTGGTACGTCCGCCGCTCAAGGCGCCGTTTCTGGAAGTCCGAAGACGATAGCGATAAATTAGACGCCTACCGCACGCTGCACTACGTTTTGGTGCGGCTGGCGCATGTCATGGCGCCGTTCACACCGTTCCTGGCCGAAGAACTGTACCGCAAACTGACCGGCGGGGAATCAGTGCACCTGCGCGACTGGCCGGAGAGCGGCACGACCGATTCGCACCTGCACATATCGATGAATATTGTCCGTGAAGCCATCAATCTTGGTTTATCACAGCGGGCTGAGGCCCGGATAAAGGTCCGACAGCCCCTCGCCAGTGTGACTATTAAGAACGAAACGGCAATACTATCTGAGGAATACAATCCGGGACTGGTCGACATCATAGCTGATGAATTGAACGTCAAGAAAGTGGTACTGGTAAGTGGTAAGCCGACAGATAAATCAGTGCTCGAGGCCTGGAACGCCCGTTTCGTCATGGATGTACCTGTGCAGCTCGACCTGGAAATTACACCCGAGCTGCACCGCGAAGGCCTGATGCGCGAAGTTGTTCGCCAGGTCCAGAATGCCCGCAAGGAGGCTGGTCTGAATGTCGATGACCGCATCCATCTGTCGCTCGATACCCATGACGAGGAACTGGCACAGGCAATAGCCGAATATACTGATACGATCAAATCAGAAACCCTGGCCACGGATCTGGTCACGGACGGTACGGCCGCGGCGGATGGCTATGTCGCGGAGGTTAAGATAGAGACTGCTGAGCTGGCAATCGCCCTCCGTGTGAGCTAGTTAATGGAGGCTACGGACCGGACCACATACATTAAGTTGCTGGTCGGTTAAGCCTATAGTAGACTTAACCATAAGTAGTACTATGAGAACATCTGACATATCCAAGGTTAGGCGCACGATAGGTCTCACGATAATTACCTTGTTCGCTATAGCTGGGATTTATATGCTGGCTGCAAGCCACGCTGTTTCGGCGTGGCTGATTGCGGAGCCGGAAAGTGGCACGCTCAGTGGACCTGCTACAGTTATAAGTGACACAACTGCATCGGGTGGTAAGTCTGTGTTATTTAACGCACCGACGATTGCGTATGGCACGTTCCAGAACCCGTTCAAGGCCACTTCGCTATTGAATGCGGCGATTCCGTCGAACCCAGTTATTGACCCGTCATCGGCGACGATTATGGCGCATAACTTCGACAGTAGCAGCGTATTTTTCGGAAATGTCTACGAAGGTGCACATACCATCTATCAGTCCTCCTCGACAGACCCGACATACAATCTAACCTTCTCCGCGGCCTGGGGGACTAACCCGTTCGACATAACCGTTACCTCGTCCACTGGTTCAGGCACATGTAACCCGCTGCATATACCGAGTAGTGCGACGAAGCCGGGCAATCATGACAAATGGATGCTAATCTATGACACCACGAAACCCGGTTTGATCTGTGAAATCTGGCAGGCCGATAAGAGCACGGGTGTTTGGACGGGCGCATGGGGGGGTGTCTACGATATTAAGGGTGACGGTAACAAACCCCTGGCGGGCTATGGCACCGGGTCTGGATTGGCCGCGTCATCGCTCATGATCCGAGCTAGTGAAGTCAGGGCCGGGGTTATCACGCATCCTCTGGTATTCCCGAGTTACTGCAACCGTGGGAATGTTTGGCGGGCTCCGGCAACCGGTACTGACGGCTTTTGCAATGACTCCCTGGGGCTTGTTGAAGGTATGCGCTTCCAGCTCGATCCGACGTTTAACTGCGCAGCGATTACCGGAGGCATAGAGCGAATGGTCTGCGTCGCGCTCCAGAAGTACGGCGTGTATGACGGTGATAATTCTGGTGTCCAGACACCGGGCGTAACGCCACTACTCGGTGTGATGTTTGAGACCGACGATCCGGCCGACCCAAACCGTTTGCCGTGGGCAAAACCGGGTGACTATACTCGCAGCAGCGGCTTGTACAACGCGAACGGGGTTACGGCAGACTTCCCGCATTTTACGAACATTCCAGTCACTCGTATGCGGCTGCTTCAGAACTGATATTACTCGGTCAGCCAGCAGTTTTGCCGTATCTAAAATCATTTGTTGTCATATATTTTTATCTAAGCTAGAATAAGCATAAGTATGAAGTTATTAGGTAATTCATTGAGTGTGCAACGATCTGTTATAGTGGGTAAGCTCGCGTCAGTAGGTGTGATTGTAATCATCGTTGTCGCAGGGGTGTATTTCTTGACACACAGCCACGCGGCTACGCCGATTATCGCTGTCGAACCAGAGGCGGGAACGCTGGATAGCTGCACCAGCAAGGTAACTGACGCGGTTGCTTCGGGTGGTTCAGCTATAAAATTTGGCTGCCCATCAGGAACGGATGCCCTCGGTCTTGACGAGACCGGCAATACCATCCCTGACACGAACTATACAATCCCAGCCGGCGCGATATACCTAGCGACCAATGGTAACGACGCCAACGCCGGTACGCTCGCGGCACCGTTCAAGACAATCAGCAAGGCTATCAACAGTGTGCCAAATGGCGGCACAATTGTCGTCCGGGCCGGCACCTACCGCGATGGCTACGCCAGTGGTACGACGTATGGCATTGCTAACAAAACTTTGGCTATCCAGGCCTACCCACACGAGCAGGTCTGGTTTAACGGCACGGACGTCCAGGATCCAGCCAGCTGGACCAGCGACGGCGCCGGCCACTGGTACAAGGCCTGGAATACGCCGAGCTTTTGCCAAAACAGCTACTATACCTACAAGTATGATGCCCAGCCAACTGCCGGGCCATGCTCTCATTCTGACATGTATGCCGATCCAACAAACCCCGCTGCAGGCGACCCGCAGATGGCCTTCATCGATGGTAATTATGTCCACGAAGTTACTACTTTGGCTGCAGCCACCCCCGGCAACTTTTTCTACGATTGGGCTGCCCGGCGCATTTACATCGCCACTACTCCCACTGGCCACACGGTTGAGCTAGCGGCCCGGCCGACTTTCCTGGTGATGGGTGGTACGGCGACGGTTAATGTCAAAATTCGCGGTCTCGGCTTCAAACGCTATGCGACAAACGAAGTGGGTAACCAAACTACCGGCGCAGTCACGATTTATGGTACCGGCACGGTCATCGAAAACAACGTCTTCAAGCAAATGGCCGCTCAGGCCATAACGGCCAGTCCGAAGGGAAGTGTATACAATAGGAACGTGCTCGTCGATAATGGCTATAACGGAGCGGGTTCGAACGGCAGCTACACCTCAGGAGCGACGATCGTCGACAATTTACAAATTACCAATAACTATGTCGGCCGCAACAACACGGAGAAATTTGGCACGAACTGTGTAGCCTCCTGCGGGCAGGGCGGCATAAAGATCTCGCACATGAACGGATTTACCGCCAAGAATAATATTTTTGACAGTAATTACGGCCACGGCTTCTGGTGTGACTTGGCTTGCTCTAAGGGGATTATGGTTAACAATGTTGCCAAGAATAACAACCGGTCAGGCATCATTTACGAAGCATCTGACACCGGGATAATCGCCTCTAACCTGGTAATGAACAACGGCTTTACCGGACTGCGGATCGCGGCGGCGAATACGAAGGTCTATAACAACACCTTGATAAATAACGGCAACTATGCCGACCTGTGGCTGTATGATGACCCGCGTTCATATGGATATACAACGCCTGGCAGCACACACGTGTGGACAGACGTCGGCCCGGACACCGTGAACGTGGAAGTCGTAAACAATGTCTTTTACAGCTACAATATCCTCACTCGCTACCAGGGAGATACAACCCTGAATACGAATACGGGACCAGAAGAGTTCTTCACGAAACTCGATTACAACGCTTTCTTCAGGACTGGCGGGACCGCCCAGATCGTTGAAAGGTGGATGAACCCTGCTACAACCGACTACAAATCAACTGCCAGTTTTGCAGCCGCCCATAATGGTTACGATTCGCACAGCCTCGATATCGCCAGCGGAACTGATCCGTTCTTTACGAACTTTGCCGGCGGCGACTACAATGTCCGCTCCACTAGCCCGGCATACCATACTGGTACAACCTTGCCCGCAGATGTCGCGGCGGCGATCGGGGTCCTGACAACCGGCCAGAGCCGCGGTGCTATCATCTGGCCGGGACAATAGTAGACGTGCAAGCATCTTTACAGAGCGAGGCGTATCTGTTACTATCTGATGGTAGCTAAATTCTAAAAAGCAAGAGTATACGCATGAGCAAAGCAATCATTGCCACCGGTGGCAAACAATATATGGTAAGTGTCGGCGAGACGATCAACGTTGAGTTGCTTGGAACTGACGACAAAACAGTTACTTTTGAGCCATTACTCGTTATCGACGGTGATAAAGTATCAGTCGGAACCCCTTCTGTAGCCGGCATCAAAGTGACAGCTGATGTCCTGGAAGATATCCGGGCCGACAAAGTCACCAGCATCCGCTACAAGGCTAAGAAACGTGTTCACAAGCTGCGTGGTCACCGCCAGGGCCTGACACCGAT
Source organism: Candidatus Saccharibacteria bacterium UBA5148 (assembly GCA_002413835.1). GTDB lineage: Bacteria > Patescibacteriota > Saccharimonadia > Saccharimonadales > UBA4665 > UBA4665. The sequence goes on from DHXU01000002.1 coordinate 35,440, forward strand.
CAAGATTACCAAGATAGCCTAGTATATCGACGAACGATCCAAAGAAGCGCCGGCGCTTCTTTGTCGTCGCTGCCTATGAGATAATAATCATAATCATGTTGGGGAAAAAATTAGTTCGCTTGCGGACAAAATATGGTAAGAAACGGCTAGCTCTGATTGTTCTGCCTGTAGCGTTGCTGTTACTGGCTGGTGGCAGCGTCTATGCGGCGCTCGGGGGCGTCGGCCGACCGGCAACCAGCAGTGATATCAGCCTGCAGAAAGGACTGGTTGGTTGGTGGAAAATGGACGGCAATGCCAAGGATTCTACTCCTTATGGAAACGACGGGACTATCACTGGTGCGTCGCTCACGGCTGATCGCAAAGCAAAAGCTACTAGTGCCTACAGCTATAACGGCACGACGGCCAACATCGAAGCTGCGAATGCTGCCAAGCTTAACCTGACAGGTGATGTGACGGTATCGGCTTGGATCAAGCCCGGCACAGCGTCACAGAATAATAATGCCCGGGTAGTCTCCAAATATGACGGCACGACTGCAAACTACATTCTTGGTTACGATACAACCGGACATATGCGAATGATAGTTGACGGTACGGCCCGCGCCACAGCCACTAGCGCAGCGGTTCTGACTAGTACTACTACCTGGTATCACGTGGTTGGTGTCCGCAGCGGCACGACGGTCAGCTTATACATCAATGGTACGCTTGACGGGACAGCCAGTATCAGTGGCACGACGCAAACTAATTCCCAAAACCTGGCAATCGGTGGTGGCGTGAATTCGACGACCAACCCGCGCTACAATGGCGTCGTTGACGATGTCCGGGTATACAATCGGGCTCTTTCTACTGCGGAGATTACGGCACTGTATGGTCAATATGATTCGGGCATCAATGCCGCTTCCGGTGAAAGTGGCCTGCTAGGCTGGTGGAAACTGAACGGTAATGCCAAGGATGCCACACCACGAGCGAACGATGGTACGGTGACGGCAGCGACGCTGACGACTGACCGGAAAGCTGCAACGAATTCTGCCTATAGTTTTGATGGTACATCGGCGCTGATCAGTGCTGGAAACCCATCCAGTCTGAATCTTTCTCCCGCAACCTTCACATGGAGTGCCTGGATATATCCGACGAACGTTTCCAAAGATCAAATGTTCTTATCCAAACAAAGTGCAAATTATTTTCGCATTAATGGGAGTAAACTGTTCGCATCGTTAAATATCAACGGAGCTCAGAAGACGAAGGCTGCCAGCACCACCCTCGTCAACAATACCTGGTATCACGTTGCTGTAACTTATGACGGCTCTGCGATGACTATTTACCTTAATGGCGTTCAGGACGGACAGTTGACGGTCCTCAGCGGTAACGAGAGATTTAACACCGGGTCATTTGAGATTGGTCGGTGGACTTCTGCCGATCCGCGTTTTTTTGTTGGTAGCATGAGTGATGTCCGTGTATACAGCCGCGCGCTGTCTGCTTCCGAATTGTTCAGTCAGTACCAATCATACAATTCGCAGATAAATCTCAATTCATCACCGACAAGTAGCCCTACCGCGAACCTGTATGCCGGGCTAGTCGGACTCTGGCCGCTCAATGGTAATACTAAAGATGCAACACCATACTCCAATAATGGCGTAAATAGTGCCGCGACGCTTACAACTGATCGTAAAGGCCGGGCGAGTAGCGCCTATAGCTTTGATGGCACGACGAGCAAAATAACCGTACCGAGCAGTGCCTCCCTGACGATTACCGGCAACCTGTCAATCAGCGCCTGGGTAAACGTGACCAATAATGGCAACTATCAGCCGATTATTGCCAAGGGTGCGACGAAGGAGTATGAGTTCGCGGCTGACTTCCGTACCGGTCTGACCAACCTCCGGCTTGTTACTTCCGGTGGCACTGAGATTGCTACCGGTTTCTTCACGGGCTTCACCGGCAGTTGGGTTCATATAACTGTTGTCACGAATGGGACGAACGATTTGTTTTATCGTAACGGTACGCTGTTTGCAACAACGTTGTATTCATCAGCATCCTCCAGCGCCAATTCGGTTACGATAGGCAACAGAGGCAGTTTCTATTTTCAGGGAACACTGGATGATCTACATGTCTGGAACCGCGCTTTGAGTGCTACTGAAATTACGTCGCTGTACAACTCGTATCGTTAATCAAGCGCATTCATTATGACAACGGCCACTAACTGTGGAAAACTTTATTATTTTATGTTGTTCTATATACGATAAATGTTTATATAACAACGTAATATGTTCACTGCAGAAATGTAAAAATAGGTACATGCGCGAGGCAGCATCTGTTAAATGTTTAACTATTGTTGGAATAACAACGTAAACTTACTGCGCTTGACGTCAAAATTAATTATTTGAGACGATATATTTTTATCTTATCACCATTGAACCTCTGTGGTAATAAGAGGAAAATAGTAATGCTTAGATACTTTCGCAGGTACCTAAGCATGAACAAAAAGTTCAAACAAAATCTAACAAAATGTTCCAACAAACACCTCAAAAACGAGTACTGTTCGTACGTACCCTCAAGTCAGTTGCCTTGGGTGTGTTAAGTGTTGCCACCATCCTGTATGGTGGTTTTGCGTTACATCCTCAAACAGCCTCTGCTATCGCTACCAGCAGTACCGTAAATTTCCAGGCTCGACTGGAAGGCACCGGCGGCAACATCGCCGCTGATGGTCTCTACAACATTCAGTTCAAGCTCTACAACGTCAGCAGCGCCGGTAGTGCCCTGTGGACTGAAAGCTACTACGACGCCAACGGTGTAACCGCCGGACAGGATAATCGTGTTCAGGTGACCAACGGCTATGTCACGGTGAATCTGGGAAGTCAGACGGCGTTTTCTGGCATCAACTGGGACCAGGATCTGTTTTTGACGATGAATGTCGGTGGTACGACGCAGACCGCCACGCCGACATACGACGGCGAGATGAGCCCACGTCTGAAGCTGACGGCTGTACCGTACGCCTTTAGTGCCGGAAAATTATCCCAATACAACGGCACGACAGGCTTCACATCGACGCTGAGTATATTGCAGCCGACGGTAGGCAATCAAACCTTCCAGATTCAAGATCAGGGCGCTGCGGGCACATACAACCTGTGTATCCAGGCGACCACGGCTTGTGGCTTCGCAGCAACAACAGGCGGCACAGGGTATGTCCAAAACCAAAGCGCCTTGCAGCAGGCCAGCACCAGCTTCTGGATCAGCGGCATCGGACGCTCGGATACTGCGCTGCAGGCGCCGAGCTTTGATACGCCGACGGCAGTGGCACTGAATATCGGTACGACAAATGCTACATCCGTGACACTTGGAAAATCAGGTGTGAACACATTTGTTGGTGGCAACCTGAGTGTTGGTACGACCGTTTCCTCGGGTGCTATCACCATTGCGAACAGCGCCTGGATAACCGGAGTCGACAGCGCGGGCACCGGCACAGTAAATCTGTTCCAGATTAATGGAGATAATGAAATTCAGGTCGGTGCTGCACTGAACATTGACGGCGGAATTATTCTGCCGACTAACGGTGGTCAAATGACCCTGAGCGACTTGCCAATAGACAGTACTGCAACGGCAGGAACACCAGAAAGTTATACACTTCGTGTTGGTAGTAGCAACGCTCTGACGGTGTATGGTGAAGCCGATGGTTCAGGTAACGTTCAAAATGTTCGCATCTCGATTGGGCCAAACATTGCGCCCGCTTATACGCTTGATGTCGTTGGCGATATCAATACCTCAAGTGTCTACCGTGTTGCTGGTACCAGCGGTGCAACCACTACGTGTAGCTCCGGCAATGTTCTGCAAAACGCCGTCGTAACCGGTGGTATTATCACGGGCGGTACCTGTATCGCCAACGGCGCAAGCACAACGACGCTGCAGAATGTCTACGACAATTCATCCAGCCCAGCTACCATTACGCTGACTAGCACGAATCTTGGAATCAAGATCAAAGACGCATCCACGACTGTTGGTGGCGATCTGTTCTCCGTTCAGAACAACGCCGGTTCGACGAAGTACCTGAACGTCACAACGAGCGGCGCGTCTGTCGCCGGAACCTTCGCTGCCAGCACAGCGCTGCAGGCACCATCGCTCGACGTAGCATCGGCCGGAGCTCTGACAATCGGCGGCACAAACGCTACAAGTATTAGTATAGGCAA
>DHXU01000006.1:0-235 GCA_002413835.1 Candidatus Saccharibacteria bacterium UBA5148
GTTTGCCATATATATCAGGGATATTGGCGAAGGCTCGCGCCCGCGTGTCCGATAGCAGACTCACCCACTGCGTGCCCTTGGACGTTTTACTAGGGTAGACCGGTACGGATTTTGTGACCGCCCAGTTGTTGGACGGGAGGTACGTCAGCTTGAGATGTGTGAGGCTGGCGAGAGTCTGTTCGTCGTGAGCATCTATATACTGAGCAAAGACCAGAGTACCTCTGCTCGGACCAGT
>DHXU01000006.1:517-1987 GCA_002413835.1 Candidatus Saccharibacteria bacterium UBA5148
ATCATGATGATACCTTCAGGGGTATTAACTACTCCTTTGTGTACATCAGTGATAGTTGAGTGTTGTAAGAGCGGTGAAGTCGGCCCGAAAAGATCTTTCATTCCCTGATCGAGAGGCAGGGATGGAAGATCGGGAGAATCAATCTGAACATGCTTCATCGCTACCAGCTGGTTACTGGAGTCAAAGAAGAGCATGTAGTCAACCCCAAGATTAGCTAGCGATTCGTTTTGGAGATTACTGTCAACGTATTTCTTGTTGTGGTCCTTCACGAAGGCATAAGTATCGTCCCAATTTGACCAATCACTCGCCTTCTGGTCAAGCTGAGAGACACGGCTATCAAGTGCATCGACAGCACGATTGACGTTATTGATGGCTGCCTCGTTCTCTATTTTCTGAAAACCAGGCAATAAAAAGACATTCGAGGTCGCATATAAGCTCGCAAAACTAAGCAGCAGCAACGGAATGCCGATGAGGACAATTTTAGTACGCAGATGACGAATTTTCATGATTTCACCCCAGTTAGAGCTGGCCTGGTTTTTCCAAGTTTCGGCGGTTTCACGGGCTTCGCCGTGGGGATGAGGACGGCAAAGGTCGTCCCCTTACCAGCGGCCGATTTTTCCAAGAATATCTCACCCCCCATGCCTGTCATAAGTAATTTTGAGATATACAGGCCAAGGCCGGTGGAACGAGTGGAATCACGGGTGAGGATATTGTTGCTGGCCTGCTGGAATTTATGGAAGAGCAGGCCCTGACTCTCCTGCGGAATGCCTCTGCCGGTATCCTTAACGCTGAGCTTGAGCCACTCGTTCTCCATCTCGAGATTGACCATGATGGTGCCATCCTCGGTAAATTTGACGGCGTTACTTATGAGGTTGATGATCACTTCTTTGAGGCGGTCACGGTCAGCCATAGCCGTCGGCACTGCTCCCAGATGTGTCACGATTGGTACTTTGCCAGCTACGTTGCCAGCCCTGAGCTCTTCGATGACCTCGTTCACCAGATTAGGTAAGTCGAAGGCGGCGGCCTTGAACTCCATTTTGCCCTGCTCCAGCCGTGAGGTATTAAGGAAGTCGTTGACGATGTTTATCAGGCGGGTGCTGGAATCGTGAATATCGTTAATCATTTCCTTGAGCGACGGATCTTTGAGCTGATCGCCAAAGTACTGCTGAATCATCGATGTATTGCCTCGAATGGCCGTCAGCGGCGTCCGCAATTCGTGCGAGGCAATCGAGAAGAACTCGTCGCGTGATCGCTCGGCCGCCTTGGCTTCGGTAATGTCCTGCAATACATTTATTATACCGAGTAACTTTAGCGGTTTACTGTCTGGCTCATACAAGGGGCTACGGAACGAACGTAAGATTCGATTGCCGCGGGGGTACTCGGTGCGACTGACTGGTGCTTGAGTCTTGAGCGCCTCTTTGACATCCAGTTGTGTCTCGACGAAGCCCTGGACGTCGGTGTCGAATGATT
>DHXU01000006.1:2113-137258 GCA_002413835.1 Candidatus Saccharibacteria bacterium UBA5148
GCATATGACGCTGCCAGTACGGACATATCACCAAGGGCAAAAACATATGCCGGTACAGGCTCCTGCATATACCTTATCGACATCGTAATAGGTAAGTCTTGACCCGAAGCCGTCGTAATGTGCACCTCGTCCGATAAGTTGCTGGCCGATATACGCTCAGGGGTTTCGCGCTCATCTCTCAACTGTTTTAACGTCCCCTCACCGATAAGCTTACCGATGCTCCCACCGTCAAGATCAGAGGATTTATAGCCGCTCATTTCGGCCACCCGGNNACCAAAGTCAACCCCGTTAATAATGGCCTCTAGGCTCTCACGTTCCGCCCGTAGCTCGATAGTACGTTCGGCGATCTTCCGGTCGACGCTCTGTTTTTCGACGGTCAACTGTTTCTCTAACTCACGAGAATCCTCGAGCAGATTAAGCATTGCTGATTGCTGGTCCTGAAATGCTTGATTGGCTTGTTCCAATTCTTCGTTTCGGCTAATCCCTTTGTCGTACGAGGCCACTAGTTTAGATATGTCGCCGAGAGCGAAGACATACGCCGGCACAGGCTCCTGCACGTACTGTACTGACAGGGTGACGGGCAAATCTTGACCCGAAGCTGTCGCCATATGAGCTTCGCTCGATGAGTTGCCAGCGGCTAGGCTGTCGCGCTTTTCGTCCTTATCGTCCAACTGCTCCAGCGCTTCTTCGCCTATAAGCTTGCTGATACTCCGACCATCGAGGTCAGGGGCTTCAAAGCCGCTCATTTCGGCCACCCGGCGGTTCATCCAGCGGATATTAAACATGGAGTCAGTTACGATAACCGCCTCACCCAAAGCATCGGCGATTTCGCCTGTCATCGATGAGACATCGACTGCAAACGTGCCGTACCGATACATGCTATAAAGCACACCGATGCTAATAATCGAGTTGACCAGCGCCCCTACGGGAAGTACATGAATTCCTAACATAGGCAACGCGACATCGACAATACCCGTTACGCACATCGCAAAGATGGTTATTGCGATAATGATCTCAGCTTGGATACGCTGCTTTGGGTCCTGGGAGCGGTTGCGGTAGATGGCTAAACGGAGAATGGCCAGGAAAACGATTATGCCGATCCAGCCATCCAAAATTAACACCAGCGGCGGATTAATGATGACATAACCCCATGCCTCCCGGACAACGTTACTGGAAAGCGATACCGGGACGACGAACATCGCGGACGCGAGTAATAGTGCGACCGTCATTAGAACCAGTAAAGTTCCGGTTTCCCGGCTGCGGCTGCGCGTTTCGACGTAGTCGCGCACGAATAAATAGAAGGCCACTGGCAGCAATGCGGTTGCCATGTAGGTAACCCTGGTCCATATCAGAGCCCCAGCCGGGTCCACACTCATTCGCTGGAAGGATTCCGCCATGCTCCAGATAATTTCGAAACCGATAAAGACGGCGAACCACTGCTTAACCCGATTGTCACCGATCCGTATGATGAGTAATAGCAGAAGAACAACCGAGATGGCCAAGTTGACGATAGGCAGCAACTCATAACGATTGAACTGGAAGTTCCAGACGAACGGCAGGGCACTAAACCAACTCCAGGCCATAAATAAAAGTAAGACGATTGCGGCCATTACTGCTGCCTTGTCGATCTTGCTCATCAAGGCAGAGACGCGTCCAAAGGAGTACACGCTCTTGGGTTTGTTTTGTTGCATTAGCGTGCCTGTCCGGTGCTGCGGTCTGCCGTTAGTTACAACCACCAGATTACCCTCGGAATTCTCGGGGGAATTATGGGGTGCCAAGTACTCCCCGCGCTGGGGTTTGGTATTCAACAGGATACCTCTTGTCTGCAGGTACCGTCCAGATTCGTGATTCTAGCCCGTTGTTTTTTTGCCGTCATTTGCTATTAGCTTAGCATTTTTGTATCTGTTTGGGAATTGTACTTATGTTTAAAGACGTAAGATTAATGTCGGCCTTTGTTGGGGCTGTTCGTGACATCATTCCAGACTGCTTTAAGCATAATCTAATAATCACTACGTACGCTGGAGAGCCTGCTCGGCCAAGATGAATACTTCTGGTTCGGTCATGGTTACGCTCCGTTCGATTAAGACCTGGCGGCTACATCATAGCAAAACAAAGAGTGCCGATACGTAATAAATGCGACACTGGTTACTGGTTACTGGTTACTGGTTACTGGTTACTGGTTACTGGTTACTGGTTACTTGCCTAAGCCGGCGATAAGATTGATTGTCGTGGCGACAATGATCGTCCCAAACAGATAAGACAACAGGGCGTGCCGCAAAGCCGTCTTGCGGAAGGCCCGGGTGTTGAGGTCGGTGTCTGACACTTGGAAGGTCATGCCGAGGGTGAGGGAGAGGTAGGCAAAATCGGCGTAGGACGGCAGGCCGTGCTCTTTGAAATCGACCCCGCCGATTGGAGCGGTGTAGAAAAGCAGGGCGTAGCGCAAGGTATAGATGGTGTGGACCAGCGCCCATGACAGAATGACGCTCAGGATGCCAACGCCGGCTAAGAAGGCCTTAGCAAGACCGCTGCTGGTGCTCGCCTGCACCAGAACATAGCCAATCGTCGCCAGACTGGCGACACTGGCTGCCAGCAGCACGACATCGGAACCGGCGCGCGTCGGGTCTTCGCGGCTGGCGTGCTGGGCGGTCATCTGTTCGTCCATCGGCCAGATGACTAGCCATGTCCATACCATATAGACTACCGCGGCGGTGTCCCAAAAGACGAGCGGCGTGACGGCCCAATTATGAGCGAACAGGCCGGTAACAATGGCGACGACTAGGGCGACCATGCCAGCAACCACGACGCGTTGGCGGGCCGAGGTATCGGTTTTTTGCAGGGTTTTTATCATCAGAACTCCTTAATACTCGTATTTAAAACCTAAAACGGTTCAGGTGCAAGAAGCCACCGGTGGATAGTTATTGCTGAGGGTGCCGGTTATCGGGCGTTCACGCTAGACTTCGTAGAGCCCGATTAATTTTCTCCTCAGACTTTTCCGGGCGTGGAAATCGGCCGTTACTAAAATTACGGCCAACGAGAGGTCGGCCGCGACGGCATACAGCGGGAATAGGGCTATTTGCGGTGTCCAGCTCGTGATGGCGAACAAATTCAAGACCGACGCCGAGGCTACCATTATCCACGACAAAGTGTTCTCGGTTTTAGGATAGTAATAAACTTTTTTAAGCGTTGGCAAATATCCCAGCGCCTTAACGCCGATATAAAAGTACAAGGCCAACGCCGGGTCGCTAGTAGTTAACCAGATTACTATGCCGACGGCCGCCAGGCCAAGGCAAAAGGCATCAAATTTATTCAACCCGCCCATGCCAAACTTAAACGACAACAGAAAAACTACGATTGACGTCGTTGTGAAGGCGAGTCCAACCCAGATCGTAGTCCGCGCACCAGCCGCAATATAACTAGCCATGGTGAGGACATTGACCAGACTCCAGATCGCGTAGGTTGCTCGTTCGGGCTTGGTGTGGCCGCGAATGATGCTGATTAAGTACGGTACGGCTTGCAATAGCGCGATGGCGCCAGCCACATAACCGATAAGCAACTGGTTTTCAGTCATAAACCTGATTATAGCATTGTGCTTATGTTCTAGCACCCAGCCAAGCCCCGCCAGTAATTGGTAGCAATTAGTTTGGACGTTCAATTCTCTATCTAACGAAAATGGTGCGGGTGAGGGGACTCTGTGGTAGCTCTGGCCTATTATTGATTTTGACGAGGCCAGGGGTTAGAGTCCTCGCCACATGAAAAATCCTCCATAGCTGACCCTATAGGGTCTGCGACGGAGGATGGTGCGCCCGAAGGGATTTGAACCCCCGACCTTTGGTACCGGAAACCAACGCTCTATCCAGCTGAGCTACGGGCGCACGTCACTGCCTATTTTACGTTGTTGTCAGCACTTGAGCAAAGAATTTATTTATTCAGATGTTGGTCGAACGAGACCTTCAGCAGCCAAAACTTCACTTATCCTAGCGTTCCAGCTGATAGCGGTCTGAGTGTAGACCTCTAAACCATGAGCGTCGTCAAGTAATTCAGCAGCCTGCAAAGTAAAATAATCTACCATATCAGGGTTAAATGGCTCAGAAAATGTCACCTTCTTCAATAAACGCAGCCGTGCCTCTTCCATCTCCTCTGTCGTCGGGATGGGGGCTGGCATACTGTCTTTTAACTCACGCCATCTCTTAGCCCAAGGACTGTTGTCTTCAAATCCACTCTTGTTTGAAGCTTTTAGATTTTCGGCCATAAATTTCCTTTCATTAAAATTATGACAAATAATAACATACAATAAGCACAAAAGCAATCTTAGCTCCCGATCTGCTCAACAGAATAATTTGCAAGCAAATCGGCTGACGTTCAATTTACTTTGAATATGGTTTTGTAACAATTTTCTTAAGGTTAAACAAAGATACAAATATGCTGCGGCAGGCATAGTATGTACACTACACTGGTACATACTAACAAACGAGGATATTCATGCAGATAGATATACCATTCCCCGAGACTGACATCCGAAAAGCCGCTGCCGCAGATGGTATTACGCACATCTCTACCGGCATTGCTGTGGTACAGGATAACAAAATACTGATGGTGCGACGGGCGCCCGGGGATTACCTGGCAGGAGTATTTGAGCTTCCGGGTGGTGGCGTTGACGAGGGTGAATCGATACTTGACGGTGCGCTGCGTGAACTTGTAGAGGAAACCGGACTACGTGCCCGGCGTATACTTGGAACCTTTGACGGATTTGATTACTCAACAGATAAGAAGCCGCATGTCAGACAGATTAACTTCATCGTGCAGGCTGAGCCGGTAGATGTGAAGCTGAATCCGGATGAACATGATGCGTATCTGTGGGTTGATACAGAAGTGTTGCAGCGTATAGAGACAACAGATAAGATGCGAGACTGTGTGGCTGATGCACTGACAAGGATAGGCAAGACTGACTAGCTGCCACTTGGGGACTCATCCGTAGTACCTACGCCGTCCTCAAAAGGCTTGGACTCCCTGTCGTAACAAGATAAGGCTACTAGTTACATGCATGATAATAGAGTTCATTTATCAACTATAGATTGGTGCGCCCGGCAAGATTCGAACTTGCGACCCCTTGGTTCGAAGCCAAGTACTCTAATCCGCTGAGCTACGGGCGCATCTCATACAGTGTACCACCTCTGAGGACTTACGATAAACGTCGTAGCATTCACGTCACTGTATGTGAAGTATTTGACAGCCATATCATTGCCCGGCCAATAGTATGGACTGAGGCAATAGTATGCTGCAGTGGCAGTAAAAAGGAGCGACAGATGACAGACAATACTTCCGACGACGTCTATAATGACCCCGACAATATCCTGGCTGATACCGATGATTCGGTAAAAGGTGGTACAGAGCTTCCGAGTGGCGAGCAGGACGACCTGAGCCAGTCTATTTATAAACCAGAGTTCGGGAATGATGACCGCGGACCGATCGACGATCTTGAAGAAGCCAACGAAGGCGACGCAGAGGATGAGATGTCTGATGGCCACCCGGAGGATGCTGATTCTGACAGTTATCGGGCAGGTGATGTGAATCCGGCTGACGAGCAGGACGGTACTGAAAGCTAGTCAGCGGTCAGGATTTACATGAGTTCAGCGATTTTGTCGGTGTGGACGACAAACTGCCACTTGTCATAGTAGACGTAGCCCTTGTCTTTGAGTTTCTTGAGCTCAGTCGCGACTGTTTCGCGGGTCAGGCCGAGGAGGTTGGCAATATCCTGTTGGGTGAGCGGAACGTTAATCTCGGCTTTGTCGCCAGCTTCATTCTCGTCACCGAAGCGTTTAGCCAGGATATTGAGCATATAGACGATTTTTTCGCTGGCTTTCGGCTTCTCGGTAGCAGTGAGCTTTTCAGTCAGCTCACTGAGTTTTGAGGCCAGGTCGTGAGCGACATGCAGCAGGACGTCAGGGTTGGCGCCAAAGAACTCGATGAGTTCCTGGCGGTTGACGACATACACTTCGAGGGCAGTAAAGGCACTATAGAATAACTGCGTGCTATCTACAGCGGAAAACAGCCATTCATAGGGGATGATGTCCGACTTGGCGCCGAGCCAGATATGCTGCTCAATACCGTCGACATTGATGTCATAACCTTTTATAAATCCGGATTTTACATAGAAGATATCACGCGGACGCTCATCCTGTACGAGCAGGATCTGATCCTTGTCAAACTTGCGGAGCGGATAGCGCTGGATGAATTCGTCTAATTTCTGCATAAGTCTCTTTTATAATAGCTTGCTGAGTGTCACTCGCAAAGGTTTCGCGTAAAAAGCACCTGCCTGCGGATAGCTTACGAATACCTGTCTCTACCTCCGGGCGGGTGCTTGGCGACTCTACCTATCGAAGATTGTAATTATAACCTATTCAGCTGGAAATAAATAGGCAAGGACAGTACTGTCCTTGCCTCTGGCCACAAGTGGTGGGTTGCTATGCTTCCTGATGCCGAAGTCTGCGGTAGCTACGAATACGGGAACGTTCGGCGCGTTCGGATCCTCTGGTGTCGAGTGCCTCATCAAAATCATCAAAATTGATGTCCTGGACTCGTGTTGGTTTTGTAAGCAGATGAGTTTTTTTCACCAGATTCTCCTTGTGGCTTATTTGGTATGTTTATCATGACAGGAAGCGGAGGATGGCAGTGTGAAAATTTGTACATCACGCTTGTGATTAAATCACCTCTTGCACGCTTAAAAATCAAAACATAAGCGTTATGCATAAACACTTTGAGTAATTGGTCTAGCCATTACGCGTTAAATGTGCTACAGTACCGGTACTAGAAATAAGCTGCTAGCTAAGTTCACCTTACGCCTTGGCGTAAGAGAATCGGTTCTAGAATATTTAACAAGATATCGTTTATCGGATGAGAGCAGCTAACTGTGTGCGTACGTGAGTGTTGCCGGGTTACTCGAAGTAAACAAGAGAAGGAATAATAAATGGCAACTAAATTATTTGTTGGCTCACTGCCATACAGCATGACTGACGATGACCTCGCAGAACTCTTTAAGGAGTTTGGTGAAGTCGCTTCAGCTAAGGTCATCTTTGACCGCGAAACCAACCGCTCTAAGGGCTTTGGTTTTGTTGAATTCAACGACGACGCAGCTGCAAAGACTGCTATCGACGCTTTGAACAACAAAGAAGTCCAGGGACGCACAATCGTCGTCAACGAAGCTCGCCCACAGGAAGATCGCCCACGCCGCGACTTCGGTGGCCAGGGCGGTGGCGGTGGTGGTTACAACCGCGACCGCAACTCAGGTGGCGGTGGTTACGGTGGCGGCTCGGGTGGCCGTTCACGCTTCTAGTATTTGTTTACTAGAACCCAACCCCAACGTAATAGCCCTCTCCTAGGAGAGGGCTATTTTATATGTATAAACTGCCGAGACTATGCTGAAGCTGCTCCAGCCGCACTCTTTTTCTGAGAGCCATAGCGGCCGATCAGTAGCGCGCCGGCGACAGCAATAGCTTCATACTGCGCAGGGCTCAACTTGTCTTGTGTGGAATGGGAATTTTTGCCGGATACACGGCGGCCGGCCAGGCTCTGTCTATCGGTATGCTGGGAGATTCCACGCTTACGTTTTTCTTCTAAGGCCATGAGGCCTAGCGCGGTGCGAGCCGAGATACTCAGATATCCTCCTCTACCCCTTCGGTCGGTTTCATTAACTACAGCTGCAATAATCACACCTGGTCCGTAAGTAGCTTTGATTTGTTCGGCAACTGATGCACAGACGCCTTCAGGATATTCTGAGGACGAAGGTAAGCACACTTCGAGGGCTGGCATAATCCATCCGCGCAGCATGCGTTCCGATGTATCGTGGCTTTGAACGCCGCCTCGTCCATTAGGCACTTGAGAAAACGTGTGGAGGTTTGGGCCGCAGATTTGTAGCCCGCTTATACTATCGATACGCCCATACGTTTGCCCGGTGTACGGTTCCAGCTTGAGCGGCTGGATGGATATTGCAATATAGTCCTCGGCAAATATTTTGTTTATAAGCGGGACGTCGTTGCTTTGGACATTGTGTAATGTGGCAGCTTCTGGCATGAGAAAATTATGACACCGTAAGGGTTATAGTACAAGTATTGCTTATATCTTAGCCAGGTCGTGCAGGTCGTCGATTAATGACATCATCAGCTGTTCGCTGATCTGTCCCAAAGTCTGGAGTGTAAAAAGCTGGCCTTCAATCGTATTTGCTGACTGCTGGATCGACTCTTGCCGGGCGCGGTTGGAAATCAGTTCAGCAAAGTTGCTGACTTCATGCCGCAGCTGATTGACGACGTCGGCGCCAGATGAGTTTGCGCCCTGGCTGGCCACCGATGTGCCAGACATGCCGGGCAGGCCTGTGCCGAACATATTTATCACACTCGGGTAGAGTGAATGTATGCGATTGACGAAAGCGGTAAGGTTTGCGGACATAGTTCCAGTATACGTCTATATGTCGCAGTGGCATTCATTGCCAACATCGCAGAATTCGTATCTGGCTTCAGATACAGAGGCTCAACTAACCGACGTCTAGCGTCCGACGAAAGTCAGTGCGCTGCCGGTACGTCCTGCGCGGCCGGCGCGGCCGATGCGGTGAACGTAGTCATCGTAGGTCTGTGGTGTGGTGTAGTTGATGACATGCGTGATGTCGACGATGTCGATACCGCGGGCTGCGACGTCGGTGGCAACGAGAATGTTAATCTGGTTGTCCCTGAACTGCTTGAGGGCACGCTGGCGCTGACCCTGGGTCTTACCACCGTGGATGGCATTGACTTTGAAGCCTCGGGCTAGCAGCTCATCACTGAGGCGCTCGACGCTGCGCTGAGTTTCGTCGAAGATGAGGGTCTTACCGACTTCTTCTGAGTTCAGGATTTCGTGCAGTCTTTCGATCTTCTCATGAGTGCCGCCGTATTCAACGACGTTCTGTTCGACACTATCGCTGGTGACACCAGTCTTGACTGAGATGACGATCGGATCGTTGGTGAAGGTACGGATCAGTTCTTCGATCTTCGGTTCCATGGTTGCCGAGAAGAAGAATGACTGGCGTGGAGTCGCCAGCTTGTCGAGGATGAAGCGGATATCAGCGATGAAGCCCATATCGAGCATGCGGTCAACTTCGTCGAGGGTGATGATGTTGAAACCGGACAGGTTAAGCGTGCCGCGTTCGATATGGTCCTTGATACGGCCTGGTGTGCCGATAACGACGTTCGGGTTGTAACGCAGGTCGCGGAGCTGTGGACCCATTGGTGAGCCGCCGATCAGCATGGCGCTGGAGAGGCCGCTGCCCTTGGCGATAGAGCGGAGTTCGTCTTCGATCTGCTGGGCGAGTTCGCGGGTCGGAGCCATGATCAAAGCTTTGGAATTCTTGTCTTCCATCAGGCGATGCAGCGTAGGCAGTGCGAAGGCGGCAGTTTTACCGGTACCAGTGTTAGCAATACCGACGATGTCTTTGCCGGCCAGGCCGTATGGAATCGTCTGGTCCTGGATCGGTGATGGCGTGACATAGCCTTTGCTAGCGATGTTGTCTTTCAGGAGCTGGTTGTATTCAAAATCAGCAAAGTGGTGAGTCGGGACGTACTCAACGACTTCAGCCGCAGGCTTTGCGGCTTGGATGAAGCGTGAAGGGTTGATATACTGCTTTGCAAATTTTGCTCGGCCGGAACCGCCACTGGAGCGGCCGCCGCTTGGACGACCACCAAATGAACGGCCGGTGCTACGGCTTGATGATGCGGGGCGTTGGCGCCCGTAAGTGTTATATGACATAAAAATAGAATCCTTTACGTGTAATTACGTTATGTTATTAGCTCGATTGTCTAGAAGAAGACGAGTACGAATATCGAGTAACAAAACTACTACACCCGGATTCATCAAAACAACTAACAGTATAATAGCACAATAAACTTCAGACTACAATGCATAGCCAGGAGTTGCCGGTGGTTTGCGGGTTGCTGCCAGCAGCGGTGCAAGAATTAATCCAGCCACGAAGCCACCGACATGGGCCAGGAAGGCAACACCTGTCGAGGCAGTTTCATCGCCACCGAACGAACCAATACCCTATGAAGACCCAGGCCGGCAAGTCGACGCGTAGTTGCAGGATTAATGGTCTATCATATGGATACCTCGAGGATGAAGAAGCGTAAAATAAGGACAGCACCGGGACAACCAGCTGGACAATAACGATAAGAAAGGGGCCGCAATGCTCAAAGATACACCAACGATGATAACGTTTTCGACAGATGATTTAGACGCTGCCAAGCAATTTTATACCGAAAAGCTCGGACTCGATGTCGACGATTCGATGCCGGGTATGCTGCAACTGAAAGTTCCAGGCAATACAGTCATGCTGTACGCCAAGAAGAATCATCAGCCGGCAACGTACACGGTTTTAAACTTTACCGTTCCGGATCTGCCGGCTGCGATGCGCGAGCTGGAAGGTAAAGGCGTAGTCTTCGAGCGCTACGACCTGCCGGACATCAAGACTGACGACAATGGCGTGGTCGATTATGGTGCCATGAAGATCGCTTTCTTCAATGATCCGGCTGGCAACAACCACGCTGTCCTCGAGATGACTGCTCGTTAGCTGCCAGTCGGTGCAGAAGCGGCGGCTGCAATAGTATCATGGCTGTTGTCGCCACGCCGCAGCCACGATACTCCGAGATAGACCAGCGGCGTCTCAAATAACGAGCACAGACAACGGATGAGCCAATACGGTATGAGAAGGCTGAAGATGAACTGGACATTAGATCCTGCAGAATGGCCGAATGTGTAGAACGCAATCGTCAGGAATATTGCCGAATCGACGAATTGGCTGACGATGTTTGAGACATTGTTACGCAGCCATAGTCCATAGTGCTCCAGGCGTTGCTTCATTTTGCTGAATATAGCAACGTCGAGCAGTTCGGAGACGGCGAAGGCAACCAGGCTGGCAATGGCGAACCGTATTGAAGTCCCGAAGATTGTATCGTAGGCGGCTTCATTCGGCTGATAGCGCTGCGAAGCCGGCAGGGAAGTGAATAGCAGGGCGGCCAGTAACTGTAGACAGATGATCATCAGGCCGAGGCGGACAAGCTTGCGGGCTTCTTTTCGGCCGTAGACTTCCGTGACGATGTCTGTTACCGAAAATAGTAGCGGCACGACGAAAATTGCTACGCTGGCATTGGCAGTAACCACGCCGCTATGTATGAGTGAGAATGTTTTGCCGCCCATCAGCTCGGCGACCATGACGCCGAATATGTATAGCCCAACCAGAATGTATGAACGGTCGTTTTTTATCATGTGTCCTCTTACTAGTCAGAGCATATATGAGCTCCGGCGGAGCGTCAATTATTTCACGACGGAGTAGCGCAACAGCAGGGTGCCATGCTCATTGAGCTGGCTGACGGACAGTAGCTTGCAGGCAATGCCCTGGCTGCTTTCGCTGAGCAGATTAATACCGCTGCCGAACAGCCACGGTTCAACAGTCAGGATGAGCTCATCAACCAGGCCATGTTCCAGGAAAGCGCTGTTAATTTCCGAGCCGCCGACCAGCAGCAGGTTGGTGTGGCCGTCACTTGTCAGCCGATTGACCAGGTCAGTTGGTGTAGTGTTCATAAATTCTAGAGCTCCAGGTGACGACTCAGACGCAAACTGTTCCGGATACCGGGTCAGGACGACGCGCAGGGTATCCACCGTTGGCTGCGGCCGAACGGCGTCATAAGTTTTGCGGCCCATGACAATGACGTCATGCTCAGCGATAATCTGCTTGAACTGGGCTGTATCTTCCGGCGAAGTCCACTCGTGCACGTTCGGGCTATCACCCTGGGTGATCTTTCCGTTGATCGATATGACGTCTATCATGGTGATTTTCATCCTTCAATCATAACAAACCTATGTACTTACCACGCATGTATATATCAGCAACAGCCAGCACTGCGATATATAATACGGTTCATGTTACATGATATTCTGTTTGCTCTGTGGTTCCTGTTGCCGGCAGCAATGGCGAATGTTTCGCCGATTCTGACAAATAAGATCCCTGGTTTCAAAGATTGGCAGACACCGATTGATGGCGGCCGTATGTACCACGGAATGCCGCTGCTCGGCCCGCATAAGACCTGGCGCGGGCTGGTCAGCGGTATCATCATGGCTACAATCGTATTATGGCTGCAGCAATTGCTGGTGGCACGTACTGCCTGGGCGGAGACGCTCGCCGGCAGCGTAGACTATAAGCAGCTGCCGACACTGATTCTTGGGCCATTATTTGGATTAGGCGCTATCGGTGGTGATGCTATCGAAAGCTTCTTCAAACGCCGGCTTCGGATTCCATCTGGCCATTCCTGGATTCCTCTCGATCAGCTCGATTATAGTATCGGAGGAATTCTGGTCAGCCTGCCGTTCGTCATCCTGCGGCCGGCTTTGTACGCCTGGATGCTCGTCTTATATTTTGTGATCCACCTCGGCTCAAGCTATCTCGGCTGGCGTACCGGTTTCAAGGAATGGCCTATGTAGCCCGCATTACCGCCGCATATAGCCCAAGTACAACGGATAACAGCGCCAGTCCGGCTGACCAGCTGTTCGATGTAACTGCATAGCTTAACTATACCAAAACCGGGCAACTACGGCCGAACCACGACTTCCTCAAATGAGGTTATCCGACCGTCCGTATAACTCAGCTTGGCCACAAAATCGTGAGCATTCAATCTCCCGGCTGCCGTAGTTACGATGTCGCTGTCGATGAAACTGGCGTACATAGCATTGAGCGGGCCGTCATGACAGACGAGCAGGATGGTTTTGTCCTGATAGTTTATACCGATTTCTGACAGGCATGCCATGACCCGCTGCTGCATTTCAGCCAGAGTCTCGCCGCCAGGATTATGAGTATCCAGGTCAGGATACGTTGCGATGACATCTGGCACGAACATGTTTGTTAGGCTACCATAATCCGCTTCGCGCAGTCCGGCCAGCCGTTCAATTTCGGCCGTATATCCCAGTTTTCTGGAAATAATATACGCCGTCACAAATGCCCGTCCTAAATCACTCGATATGATCCTGTCAAATATGACGCCATCCAGCTTCGCGGCGGAAGCTGCGGCATTCCGAACGCCCTCATCTGTCAGTGGCGTATCAATCCATCCGGACAAGCGGTTATTCGTATTATTCTCAGTTTCACCGTGCCGGCATATATAGATGGTAGTCATCGGTTCATCATACCAGCCACGGCGCTTTGTGGCAGGTACAATCCACGCTGCCAAAAAGTATACGGCCGAAAATTACCGCGTGGGGCTAACTACTATGTGCGTCTTTGTATAGCCACCAATTTCAATAGAAACAGGGTTGGTGTCGCTCGCTTCATCATAGTTTTTCGGAAGCTTCTGCATGCCACCGCAGCGTAGCGTTATTTCATTCGTTGCATTCGGTGTAAACGACGATCCATTGCCTGCCAGTAGTGCATAGCAAAATTTGTTATGAGCCGCATTGATTCGAATTAATGGGTTGCCACCACCAGCCGGACCGCCGCCGACTCCATCATAATCCACATACAGCGTTCTATTCTGCAGGTTCGTGGCAGAGATAGTCAGCACACAGGACCTGGCGTCATATCCCACTGCTTTGTTCCGGGCAGCAATCGCTGCCGCACTGCAATCAGCTTCTTTCAGGCTGTATCGGATCTGCGGACGAGTAACGTAGGTGATTATCAGGCTCGCAATAATTGCGATTATGTACAGTACGGCAACGAGCGCCAAAAGCTTCAGTAGCTTTGATTTTCGGCTGTGATTCTGTGTAAGTTTCGGTATCTTCATAGGCGTAATTATACAGATTCTGTCAGGCAGTTACGACAGAATAGTCTCGACCGTGCTCTCGACCAATACCTTCATCGTGTCGAAGATCGGCACATCGCTGCTGCTTGGAAGTAGCAGCTGGAGGTCTGTGCAGGCGAGCGCTACGCAGTCGATGGATTGCGCCGACAGAGTTTTTACGACTTCCAAAATCAGCTCTCTGTCCTGATTCAGGTGCTGACCGTTGATCAGCCTCTGGATGATCTTATCCATCTGCGCTCGCTGCAGGTCGTCGGGTGTCACAAAATTGATACCTTCTTTGTGCAGCTGGCTCTCGTAGACATTGTTTGCGACGGTAGCGGAGGTGGAAATCAGTCCAACATTTGTGAAGTCTTGACGCTTCAGATATTTCACCGTCTCTTCGACGATACTGAGCACCGGGATGCTGACCGATTGGCGGATTTTATCTATAAACACGTGCAGCGAGTTGCAAGGCATTACCAGGAAGTCGACGCCGCTTTTTTCGAGTCGCTGAGCTTCGCTGACCAGGAACGCTATGTAGCGCTCTTTGCCAGTGTTTGATTCAATCAGATCTCTTTCGATCTCGAACAGCAAAGGCACGCTGGCGATGACGATCGAGGGGCGCTGGGTAGCATTTCGTTTTTGACACCCAAACACCACCTGCAAGTAAAACTCAGCAGTGGTTTCTGGCCCCAGGCCACCAATGACACCAACAGATTTCATGATTCGATTATAGCAAACAAAGCGGCTTTCCGGGAACGAGCCTGGTTACAGATCGCCCGCGGCTTGTGTCGCCTCGAAGAACCGCGCAAGTACCGGCCAAAGCCTGTCGTTCCGCCCCCATTCCGGGTCATATAAATCAACTTGAAAACTCCGCTGTAGCACCCATATCAAAGCTGGTTATAAAAAGATGGGTTCTCTTACAGTAATCGCCTGCCCATTAACCATGCTGTCAGATCGCTTCCAGATATTCAGCGGCTTTGCTTGATACATTCTCGAGACCGCATCACCAGTGACGTCAGCAAGAGAATTGGTGACAAATCTTGTGGGCTGGGGCCGGCGTTCTTTGAACAGGTCGATAACTGTTTGAAGGTGAGCGGTGTCCTCCAGGACTTCCGCCTTGGCGTCGATGTAGACTCCGCCCATTGCGCCAGGCAACTGGCCAAAGATTACAATCGCTACTTCAGGTCTCAACTCGATATTCTTGGAATGCAGAGCTTCCTTGTACGACACCCAGTAGAGATTATAGTCGTCATCATACACGAAGCTGACAGGAGAAACCCACGGCTTTCCCGAGCTATCAGCAGTCGAGAGTACCATAAAGTCATTGTTCTTGATGATATATTTGGCCTTTTGAGTAGAATCCATAGTAACTAATATTGTAGCAAAAAAGCAGAGGTATTTAACCCTGTGTAGTTGTAGCGGTAATGATAGGTCGCTTATTCGTCTCAGCTTCGATACGTATCGTGCCTCCAATTGGGAGTGTAAGCATCGGTAGGGTATGCCCGAAGTCGACACCAGAAATAACTGGCATGTTTCTCAATTTCTTACTGGCAATGATGCTCTCAAGCTCACGATTGCTGAACTTGCTTTCAGGCTGGAAACGACCAATTAGTACACCTTGCAGGTGATCTCGTACATTCGGGATTTGCAACAATGATTCAAGCCGACGAGAAAACTCGCAAGCAGTCTGTCTACCTGACATGTCGTCGTCTTCAAAGGCTACTATAAAGTCTGATGCAAATGAAGGCTGGTACTCTGTTCCTTGGAGTAAATACAGCGTTCCTGCATTGCCGCCGAGTAGCGTTGCTTTTGCCGTTCCTGCTTGTAATACTTTCCAAGGCTTGGTTCTATGACCTTTTCTCTCTTTTCCGACACCCCATACCTTGCTAGCCATGAGCTCCTGGGCTTCGCCTCGTAATGCAGCATTCAGGCTATGTATCGTGTATTGCCACGACCTCATGTAGCCAACACTGGCGAAATTAGGACCGAGATAGGTTATGATGCCTGTTTTGGCGTATATCGCATTGAGCAGAACTGTGATATCAGAAAATCCAATCAATGGTTTTGGATTTGCACCGACAGATTCCCAATCGATAAGTGGCAGGATTTCATTTGCTGCCCAACCACCATGCATAGCCATGACTGCCTTCACGTTCTTGTCCGCGTAAGCCTCATTGAAATCTCTTGCTCTGTCCTCAGCTCTTGCAGTCCCCTGGTGGAATGTCCTGCCGACTGAATTTCCAAAGCTTACCTTATAGCCCAAAGCTTCAAATCTCTCCTGAGCGCGTTCATACTGTCGTTTCTGACTGGTGCGCTTACTTGAAGAAGGCGCAATGACTCGTATTTCGTCGCCTGGCTGTAGAGGGTTATATATCGGCATGGACTAACTATAGCAAATAAAAAGACTCCTCTGTTGAGAAGTCTTTCATACTGCTTATGCGTGGAGATCCGTCATAGACGCTATCGCAACTGCACTCCAAGCTAATTTGGGAAAAAGGGCCGAAGAGGCCAAAGTACTCGATTCGAAGTCGAGTAAAGCTATGCTGGGTCTGGAGGCAAAATGATTAATTCCCAGCTTTTTTCGTCCTCAGGAAATGTGTCTCGTGAGATTTCTGGTAATGGTGAGTATTTGCCCTCGTTGACACCGAAACTTTTATTGATTCCAGACAGTCCCATCGGAGTATATATTCCTCCCTCTATGTTGATGTTATTTCTGACTACGTATTGAGCTAAATCTGGCTTCTTACCCGGGTCAATACAGTCAAGTGCCAAAACGTGTTCACCTTTTTCGTGTTGTGTAATAAAGAGAATAAGGCAATTTTTTGCTGTTGCACTATTGATTAATTCTCGTAGCCGCATCTGACTCGGCGTTATGCCGGCGCCTGTCATTGAAGCATAATCGGCAAGTTCCATTACAGGAACCACATCAGGCATGTATGTTTGAGGGCTAGAACCAAACATATTAAATTTTGCAGTTGCCGCTTTTTGAGTAGGACCTTGAGGTACAACCTCGAAGAATCCTTTTAGCAAAGTATGAATTGCTTTATCGTATACAGCGTCTGGATCATGATACATTTCATGAAACATAGTGTAATAGTAGCTAGGCAACTCTGACCGAGGTAGAAGTGAGTCTACCGAAAGAGGAACACAATAGCCAGATGGGTCGTCAATAGATTTCCTTTTTTCTCTCGCCGAGCGGATTGTCATAATAAATAACAATACCACAAAGGAGTACTATTGCAAGACTGGAGGGTCACAGTAGACGCTATCGCAACCAAAATTAAGCGCTAGCCGCATAGGAGAGGCTAAGGTATCCAGGTCAGTGCTTCTATAACAATCACAAAAGCTTCAGGTGAAGCTGTAAGTAATATACCAATCATGATTAATACGCCTGCTAGTAAAATCAAAGCTAACGGTGCGCTGTTCAATAGTAATATCCCAAGCCCCACTAACCCTATCACTAGAAAAACCGTCCCAGTAATTCTTATGCGAAGATTTCGTCGAGACTTGATTGCTTCTGGTTTGCTACTTTTCATGAAGCTTATTGTACCGAACAAAATTTCCCCGTAAAAGAGGAGTTTAAGTATAAACGTATTGGAGGGCCAGCCGGGACTTGAACCCGGGACACCCTGCTTAAGAGGCAGGTGCTCTAACCAGCTGAGCTACTGGCCCAAAATCATAAAACGTACAATAGTGCTGCCGTCGTCGGCAACAACTTTAGGCAATTTTAGCAAAATACCTCTGTAATTACAAGAATCCCAAGGCTGGCGGTACTAGCACGCAACCTTGGGATGAGCGTTATTGGGACAGCGGGTCGCTGAACGGCGTACTGCTGTTGCCGTCATTGCTCAAAAGATTGATTTCGGCGCATTGTATATTGGCGGCGCATGTCGTTTTGTCGACGCATGTCGTGTCCATCGTAGTGCTGTTTTCGTAATAGCAATATGATTTGGAGCTTGTAGAGCTGGAAGGTGACGTCAGGTTGGTGTCTAATGTTTTGGCCTGGCCCATCGATAGTGCAAACAGTCCGATGTACAGCGCTACACCGACGACGCCTAATATCAGAAGCAGTGGGTTCATCCAGTGCATCTTGCCAGTGCTGACGCCGAGTTTCTCGGCGGCTTTGAGCTCAGTGTAGCGGTTGATGTAGGCTGACTGTGATCCTACCAGGCTGAGCAGACCGCCACTGCCACCGACGACTAGCATTGAAGCAACCAGGGCTCCCATCATCTCTATGGTGTGACCTTTTGTCAGCTGCCAGCTTCGTTTGACAGCGGCACCGGCCGACAGATGTTCATCGTAGACGATGAATGGGACGAGTGACAAACGGGCGCTTAGTATCATGCCGGGAACGATGAGCAGTATGAAGCCGACAATTTCCAGCAGGCCGGTCAGTATGTTAGCTAGTACAAACGATAGGAAGCCGTGCGAGGTGAGCGGCCCGATTGCCTGACGGCCAGAAATAGCATTATCCTTGTAGCTTTCGAGGTTCACAACAGTTATCGCCGCTAGCGTACGGGCGAGCACTAGTAGCATGGCGACCATGATAAGGACAATAACGATGATACCGACAACGCTGTTGTGTAGCACGGCGGTGATGATTGCGCCCAGTATTCCGGCAACCAGGAAGATAAGGGTGCCGATAAGTCCGACGCTGAGTGATGACAGGGGATTGACGGTCAGAGCCTTGCCCAGGCCGTGTGACGTTGCGATGAAGGGGTTGGAAGAGTAGTGGAAACTCTGGCTAGAATTATAGACTGGACCTTCAGGACTCGCTGGGCTCTGCACCGCCGCTACAGGTGAGTATATCGCGGTATCTGGCGTGCTGGGGGCGCTCGTCGGCGGAGCCGGTTGCTCCGAGTAGTTAGAAACGGGTTGATAGGGATTATTGGGCTGTTCTGGTGACATGATAGTTCTCCTGACTGCAGTATACATCAGACTACGCTTATGCTTAATAGCTTTAGTACGACCAGCCAAAACCATGGGCAGGCTTCGCGTTGTTCTATCTGTTACAATAGGGGCAATGAAGATATTAGATGGCAGAGAACTGGCTGGATTTATCAAGGAGCGGCAGGCGAAGCAGGTCCGCGCCTTGCGCCAGGCTCACGAAATCGCGCCTAAGCTGGCAATTATCGTAACCGTCACGGACCACCCGGCGATAGATATCTATGTCCGCATGAAAACCAGATACGGCGCCGATATACTGATAGAGGTCGAGACACACCGCGTGGCCCAGGCAGACGTCCCGAGCGTGTTGGCCGGACTTAACGCCGACCCGGCGGTTCACGGTATCATCGTGCAGTTGCCGCTGGAAGACCCCTTGCAGACTGACGAAATCGTCAATCTGGTGGCTCCGGCCAAAGATGTCGATGCCCTCGGCAAGGATGCAACCTTCGATCCGGCGACGCCGATGGCAATCTTGTGGTTATTGGCCGGCTATAACGTTGATTTCCGCGGCAAAAAGGTCGTCCTGGTCGGACGTGGCAAGCTGGTCGGTGCGCCGCTGGAGCGGATATTGCTGACTTCAGATGTCGATGTCGAGGTCGTAGACAGTAAAACTGCCGATATGAAGGCCGTCTGCTTGTCTGCAGACGTCATTGTCACGGCGGCTGGCAAACCAGGTCTGCTGACCTCCGACATGATCAAACAGGGCGCCGTAGTCGTTGATGCCGGTGTGGCAGGCGAGCAGGGGAAGACCGTCGGCGACCTGGACGCTGCCGTCTACGAACGAACCGATCTGACAATTACCCCGACCAAAGGCGGCGTCGGCCCGCTGACAATCTGCGCGCTCTTCGACAATGTCATCCGGGCTGCCCGGGAAACTATTCCTGAAGAACTATGAAAATCGGCGTTTTTGATTCAGGAGTCGGTGGTCTATCAGTTGCTAATGCGATTGAAACAGCATTGCCGGAGCACGAAATTATCTATGTTACTGATGTCGAGCATGTGCCATATGGCACGAAGCCTGCTGTTGAGATCCTCGGTTATGTGGAGCCGATACTTCGAGGCCTCGCAGGGCAGGGTTGCGAGATTATCGTTATCGCCTGCAATACCGTTTCGACGACCCTCATTACCGAGCTGCGGGCAGCGATTCCGGTACCACTCATCGCCATGGAGCCTATGGTCAAACCGGCAGCTGCTCTGACGAAATCCGGCGTGATAGCTGTCTGTGCCACACCGACGACCCTCCGCAGCGCCCGCTATGCCTGGCTCAAGGAAACGTATGCTTCCGGACTGAAGATTATTGAGCCTGACTGCTCGAACTGGTCCTATATGATTGAGCACAAACAGATAGATGAGAAGCAAATTGAGACATCTGTCGAATCGGCAATAGCCGACGGAGCTGATGTCATCGTACTGGCTTGCACGCATTACCACTGGATAGAAAAAGAGATACAACAGATTGCTGCCCATCGTGCTCAGGTCATACAACCGGAGCAGGCGGTCATCGTTGAATTAAAGCGGCAGATTGACGCTCATTCGTCTAGCCAAGCGAGCTGAATATTCCAAGCCACTAGAGGCTATAAGTCGGCAACAGACTGTTTGAACTGCTCGCCACGTTTTTTGTAGTTTGCAAACATATCGAAACTGGCACAACCAGTCGATAACAACACGACATCGCCGGATTGAGCCGTGCTCCTGGCTATAGCAACAATCTCGTCCATCGTCGTGCCGCCGGCCACAAAATCAGTAAAATGAGCAGCCTCAAGTGCAGTCTGAATGCGGGCAGCCTGGTCGCCTATAAGCAAGACCTTGCGGACATTGCCGGCCTTGACTGCACGGGACAGCTCGTCATAGCTGGCACCTTTGTCGGACCCACCCAGGATGATAACTTTCGGCTGCGTGAATGACTGCACGGCAACTATTGCCGTTTCCGGTGTCGTGCCGAACGAGTCATCATAGTAGGCAACACCGTCCAACTCCCGTACCAGCTCCAGCCGGTGCGGCAACCCGCTGAAGCTCGTCAGCACCGAGCGCAGTGCCGAGACGCTATGAGTAATCTGCCAGGCAGCAGTGACGGCGGCGCAGGCATTCTGCCAGTTATGCTGACCGAGCAGCTTCAGCTCTTTGGTATGGCAGATAATCTGGCCGTTGATACTGATGCAACCGCCGTCGACAACTGCCCCGGGTGGTGCAAAATACGGTACTTTGGCGCCATTGCCGGCGCTGGCGATAGTTGTCGAATATTCATTGTCATTATAATAAATCGCGATATCATCGAAGGTCTGCCAGACGAACAGCTGCTGCTTCCCAGTGACGTACTCTGCCATGTCGGTGTGCCAGTTGAGGTGCTCCGGTGCCACCATCAGACAGACAGCTATGCTCGGGGAATACTTCAGGTCTATCAGCTGGAAACTGGACAGTTCCAGGACAGCCCACGAATCAGCAGTCAGCTTCGGGATGAGATCGAGGGCCGGGACACCGATGTTGCCAGCCAGCTGGACATCTTTGCCGGCAGCTTCAAGCATCTTTGTTATCAGGGTGCTGGTCGTGCCCTTGCCCTTGGTCCCGGTGACGCCGATGATGTTTTTCATCGGTGACGCCTCGAAAAATGCGTTTACCTGTGTCGTGACTTTGCTCTTCACAAGACTCGGATTTTTTTCAAACAACAGATGGGGCGCCAGTCCGGCCGTGCGGACAATCAGGTCGAAACGATCGAGGTCGTCGAGATATGTGTCGCCGAGTACGCTGGCAGCTCCGGCCGGGACAATTTTCGCCAGGTCCTGATCCAGGATCGTCACCTCATCGCCGCGGCCTGTGTAGTAGTCATACGACGACCGGCCCTCTACATCATATCCAAGAATTGCTACCTTCATTATGCTGCGAGGATTTTCTTGACGAGCTCAGCAACCTGGCGCGGTGTCATGTCCGATTTTAAAACAACGGCGCTCACGTTGAGCGCCTTGATCGATTCCGGAATCTCCTGTTCACCCTTGTTGGTAAGGATGACAACTTTGATGTCCTTGCCCCACGGTAGCTTGCGCAGCTCGATAAGCATCTCGTCGCCCGTCATCTCGGGCATCATGATATCAAGCAGGATAATGTCCGGCCGCATCTTTTCAATCAGTTCCAGCCCGAGGCGGCCATTCTCGGCGGTATTAACTTTATAATTCTCAGCCTCAAACTTAAAACGATACATTTGGGAAATCGCCTGGTCATCTTCGATGATTGCAATATTCGGTGTCTGAGTGCTCGGTGTAGTCATAACTATATTTTATACGAACTTCAACGGTAAGTACAACGAGGGGTTATTTACCGGATGCCAAGTACTTCGCTGGCAACTTCTACGATCTGCGCCGGCGTGTAGTGCACCTTCGTGACGTAGCGGTCGACGTGCAGGAACCGCAAAGAGTGTGGTGCTTCGCTCTTACTGATGTTAGTCAGAATGATAACCCGGATGCTGCTCCCCCAATTCGTCGATCGCAGCCGTGCCAACATCTCATCGCCTCCCATGACAGGCATCCGCAGGTCAAGCAGAATAAGATCCGGCATTGTTGTCTGTGCCGCCTGCAATCCCAACTGTCCATTACTGGCGGTCGATACCACGAACTGCTCCTGCGTAAATTTCAGGGCGTAGAGAGTACGGATGGGTTCATCATCCTCGACAATTAATATCTTTTTTCCGGTAACTATCATAGTCGTCTCTTGATATTTACCACATGATGTGCTATATTCCAAGGAGTAGCAGTACTTTGCCAGACGAAAAGGCGCGTTCACCATAAAGGGTAACGCGTCTTTTTTATATCTGAATGTTTCCTATTTTGTGTGATACTTTGCTAAAACTACTTATTGCAATAATCGCAAATATATGATAGTATATAAATAATTATCAACTAGAGCCATTTATAAAACGACATGTCAGAATCTTTCAAAGACCATCCCGAAGCAGTAAATCAACGACTTGCACTCGAAGTCTTAGTAAATCCCAAGCCTGTCTTACTGCCGGAAGCTTATCAGGGTTTGTCTCACAGCGTGGGTGATACTGAAATAGATACACTTCCAGAAGCATTTTCAGCCGAAAGTTCAGAAGGGGGTCCAGCTGAAACCTCAGCTCGTTTATTGGTCGTAGAGGCCTATGCCCGCGAGCCAGTAACGGCAATCGTACGCCCACATCCAGCAACTGAACGTCCAACTTTGACGTTAGTACCTGAAATCGGTGACATGGCGAAGAAGCACGAGAAAAGTCCTAAAATGTCGATACGTCCGGCTGTAGCTGAAGATATACCGGCAATGGTGGATGTTGATATGCGAGCATTTAAAAGCGTCTTCATGGATTATGATGACGACTTGGCTACATACAAAGCTGAATTGACCACAAAATTTCAGGGTAGATTTGATAAGGTAGGCGGCGAATGGATGCCAATACTGGAGCGGGATGGGAAAATAGTCGGGTTCATGACTTGTTGCCCGACTAGCAAAAGTCCTGAGGAGTTCAAATCGTGGGAAGAAACTACCGATGACGGTACGCTCGAATCCACCTATGACCCTACGGGCAAAAATGTCTACGTAGTTACTTTGTCTGTACTGCCAGAAGGTACGGCTGGAAAAGACATGCTGTTTGCCAATCAGATTGGAAAAATGATTCGGGAAGGTTATGAAACTGGCTTTTTTGAAAGTCGCTTACCGGGCCTGCGTAGTTGGATGAAAAAGCAATGCAGTGATGCAGGTATGGATCTTGATACACTGAGCGATGAACAGCGCGATACATTAGCGGATACTTATTTTAACCTGCGAGACGTACATAATGGTAAAGAAGTCAGGCATGATAAGCTTATACGACTTTATGAAAGAGTTGGTTGTAAGATCCTAAAGCTGGTACCGGACGCCTACCAGGACAAACCATCCATGAATTATGGGGCAGTCTGCGTATATGACGGTGAAGAACTATTCGATGGATCTGTCTTACCATTTCGTATTCCGGACAGACCTTTAACACGAAAAATTATTGGTGCGGCAATGCAAGCGGCAGCGCGGTTTCCAAAATTAACGGCGAAACTGTTCAGCTAAAATCCTGGTCATTACTATGAGTGTAATTGAACAACGTGGGCCATCGTGGTTTTCGAGATCACGGGAATGGATGCATCGAAATCGTCTCAGGCTTGCGCTGGGTGGTATTGCCGTAAGCGCTGGTCTTACCTTCGCATCGGGCGGCACTCATGAGGTTATTGACACTGTCGTTGAACAAATCCCGGCCGTAGGAATTGGGATGATTGCAATGGAAACTATGTGGATCGGCGGCGGAGCAATGATGGCTGCATCGGTCGGGGAACACATCAAGAATCCGTTAAAAATTAAATCTCGTCTACCTGAGATAGCTGCAAAAGCCAATGACAGTAAATTGTTTAAAGCGGGATTTATCGTCAATACTGTGGGCGCGGTAGGAGAATTTGTAATTCCTGCGGCGGTAGTATGCATGAAATTACCTCCAGAAACTTGGGGTATATTAGGGCCCTCACTGGTTGATTTGGGTATTACTATCGGTGTGCGTAGGGCTACATTAAACGCCATCCACGAGTCACAGGATGTGGATCCCATACCTCCAGTTATTGACGAGTATTGCTAGTGTTTAAAAAAAACATTACCATGTAAGTAATGTTGTTAACAATAATAGTCGGACTACTAGTACTATTTATCTTCGTTATTGCCACTTTGGTACTCATGAGTAGTAATAAGCTACGACTTAACAAAATTTTTTCCTTAGTATCGTATGTTCTGGCAATCTGGATAACGTCAAACTACATCGGCTCTAACTATAAAGATCACTATCTTTCATATTATTTTACTTACGCGGACTTTTTCACTGGCGCCCTCGCGCTTTACTGCTGTTGGCTGCTGACATCAGCCTTGCTGGCATCCACTGGCGCAAAGTACAGAATAGCAATCTGGCAGCAAAAAATTGATTTGATTTTATTTTTCTTAGCCCTGCTTGCCATGGCGAGCACCTGGGCGCCTTATGTGGTGCGCGTAAAATATGCTGCCTCTACCGGTACTGTGGTTGACTACAATGCAGGGTTTGTATTGTATGCGGGTATATTGGCCATCCTGATAGTACTTGGTATCATTAATATTTTCCTAGCATTTCGAAGCGCATCTGGGCGTATGAAGAAGCAGATGAGTACTATTGCTGTAGGTATTTTTGTTGCAACTGTTTCTGCAGGGATCACCAATCTCGTGTTGCCGCAACTTACGACTTCGAAGACGATTAACCTTATAGGTGGGAATTTTGCATATCTTGGAGTTGCTGTCTTTGTAGCCGCCACGTACTATTCGATTGCATTTCATAAGTTGTTCGATATCAGATTTTATGTAGTCCGAGCTGCAGCATACGGACTGACTCTTGCTATTGTGAGCACGCTCTATATCGCACCAATTTTGTATGTCGCGGATTTATTGATACCTGGCCCAGAGATGCGGCCGGCTGTCTTTATTGCCGTTCTGTTATTTATGTCCCTGGCTGCGGCCTTATATGAAAATATTAGAAAAGTGTTTGATCGATCGACCAGCAGGCTATTTTTCCGTGATGCTTACGACCCTGAAAGTTTTATTGCTGAGCTAAACCAGGCAGTTGTATCTCACCTTGATTTAGAGCCGCTGTTAACTAAAGCCAGCGATGTTATATGTCGTAACCTAAAAGCAGAGTATTGTGTTGTCGGGCTGCGAGATACTGCACAGGCTCCACGTAGAGTTATTGGTACAGAGGCTAAAAAATATTCTCAGCATGACGTGGACATCGTAAGGAAAATGGCCCCCTACCTGCCGAGGAGGGTTGTATTGACGGAGGCAATAGTTGAAGAGGCGCCAGAATTATATAAGGTCTTACATAGCAATAATATCTCGGTGCTGGCTATACTCGTACGTGAACTGAATGATCAGGAGCAGCCGCTCGGTAATATCATACTTGGTCCGAAGAAAAGCGGTGGAGCGTATACTGCGCAGGATGTCCGGATTCTTGAGACCGTAATTAACGGCTTGATAGTAGCCATCCAGAATGCCCTGAGCTTCGAAGAGATTCAGAAATTCAACGTGACACTGCAGCAGCGGGTTGAGGATGCGACCCGGCAGCTGCGGCGGACGAATGCCAAGCTGGAGGCGCTTGATGAGACGAAGGATGACTTTATCAGCATGGCGTCGCACCAGTTGCGGACTCCTTTGACGGCGGTGAAGGGATATCTGAGCATGGTACTGGAGGGCGATGCTGGCGCAGTCGGGCCGTTGCAGAAGAAGATGTTGAACCAGGCGTTTATGAGCTCGCAGCGTATGGTCTTCCTGATTGCTGACCTTTTGAACGTTTCGCGGCTGAAAACGGGAAAATTCGTGATTGACCGGACGCCTCTGAACCTGGCGAATCTGATTCAGGAAGAGATCGGCCAACTGCGTGAGACTGCCAGCAGCCAATCGCTGACGTTGACCTATGAGAAGCCGAAGGATTTCCCGATGCTGATGCTCGACGAGACGAAGACGCGGCAGGTTGTGATGAACTTTATCGACAATGCGATCCACTACACGCCAGCTGGCGGGCATATCCGGGTTGAACTGGACGAGAAGCCCCATAGTGTCGCGCTGCGGGTGTATGACGATGGTATCGGTGTGCCGAGGAGCGAGCAGCATCATCTGTTTACGAAGTTTTATCGGGCGGCCAATGCGCGCCGCGAACGGCCGGACGGCACGGGGCTGGGATTGTTTATGGCTAAGAAAGTGGTGGTTGCAGAGGGCGGGGCAGTTGTCTTCGAGAGCAAGGAGAACAAGGGCAGCACCTTTGGATTTACGCTTCCAAAGGATAAATTGCTGGTGCAAGCGGCACAGTAGATCTCGTTGTCCCGGCAGTTCTGTCATAGCCCGGCGCCCACGCCTTCGATTGACAGATAGGCGCCATGATGATACTATTTTGTAATTCCGTTCGGCACTTCAACTCCTGACCCGGCATTTCTGTCAGCGGTGTTCGTTTACAAGTCGAATCATTACAGTACAAGTTTCAAATGTGTGTAGTCTGGAGGGCTGAAGCAATGCAGATTCGTCCCGCTTTACGGATGTAATGCCGTACGAATCTGCATTGCTTCTGTGGCTGTTGAGTGTTTATTCCGGCTGCTGCCTTGCAGACACGCATACCTGACTAGCTACGTTGACCGTCCCTTATAAGAGGCGGCTTTGTACGGATTCTGTCCGTAGTAAGCTGCCCCTTAGGGGATGTATCAGCCTTTCAAGCCGGTAATCCTACCGACTGAAAGTACCTACTCATCCCTGGATTGGGGACGACATGCTGAAGACGAGAACTTGGTTGATAATTCTGGCTGTGTTGGCGTTCGTATTTTTTGCCTACGGCTACTTCGTGTTTCTGAAGAGTCCCGATAAGCAGCAGTGCGGCGACATCAAGATCTCTACGACGCAGACCTGCGCCGTTTCCGACCCCGAGCCGACCGCGACCGCCTCGTCGACACCTACGTCGACAGCAAACCCGGCTGCCCTGCCGAGAATCACGCCCCGTGCTCCGCGGACACCAACCCCGACACCGACGCCGACAGCTACGCCCAGCAAGACACCGACGCCGACCCCAACTGTCACGCCGACTCCAACTCCGACAGCTACGCCCACGTCCAGCCCGACCATCACTCCGACGCCGACCAAGACTCCGACGCCCACCCCTAGCGCAACGCCGACACCGACAACTCGGCTCCGGGTCTCGTGTCCGCCTACCAAGGTTCCGGGCCAGTTCGGTGCCAAGTGCTACGCGCCCAAGCCGCCCCATCTCTGAACCAAGCAAGAGCCGTGCACTATCTCCCAGGAGATGCGTGTGTGAGTGTCAGGCACTCGAACGGCTCACATTGGGAACTTCCCAGGTGAGTATGTGAATAGCTAGTTGCCTGTGTGCGTGCAGTGCGAAAAGAGTAATGTAAATGGTCAAGTCCGGGAGCCTGCGCTTCTGAACCCGAGCCCCAGCTCCTCTTTTCGCACACGTACCAAATATATACGTGTTTTGTAATGATTTGATTGCTGTTGCCCGCCTGGAAAGCCAGGCATGAGTAAAGCCAGGCATGAGTTTGACACAACAGTGCGATTATTATAAAATGTTGCTACCTTGAGACTATACACCGGGCGTGACTGACAACGCCGGGACTGTATAGTTGACGAGGCTGCTCATTTACAAGTCGAATTATTACATTTTATAGCGCTGCATCGGTCACCTGGCTCACCAGTGTGGGCCGCAATCTCGTATGATGTACGGACTGCGGCCTGCACTGGTTGCCGTGCTTGTTGAGACAGTTTCGAACTGTTTCCAAGTGTTACCACTGCAGTGCGTACTACATTATGTGTGAAACTTTCTTACATCTGGAAGGGAGTGGCTTGATACGGATAATACGCCCGTAGAGTATTGTCCGCAGCCAGTCACTCCCTATCCGGGGATACGCGTGGCCTGTGCCGGTAAGATACCAGTACAGCAAACTTAGGTCCCCGAGGAGGAGACATGCACGTTTGGCTTGGTTTGTGGGAACTTGTGCTGATCATCGTGCCCGCCGTTCTGGCGGTCTGGTACTGGCTTCGCCCCTGGCGGCCTGTACTACTACGAGCCCGGCTCGGAAAGGCACTGGCATGGGTCACCCTGCTCGGCCTGTTCACGGGACCATTCTGGTGGCTCCTGACGCTCTATCACGACACGAACGCCCCTGGTAATCACCTGTGGACGAATCCGTGGTGGTTCACCTGGTTCTGGGGAATCCTGATTCCGCAGCCCTGGGTGGCCGTGGTGTGGCTGGTTGCTGTCTTCTTGTTGGTGATCAACAAGGGACTGTGGCTCGCCCGCATCTTGATCGTGCTGTTGCTGGTGGTGATGCTGTGCGGTGTCGACTGGAGTGATCCTGTCAACAACCTGCAGCAGGAACCGGCCGCCAGCCAGGCAGCTCAGTCGAAGGACCCTGTGTGTGTACAGATGAGACAGCCGGTCTACGATGCCCAGACAGAGCTCAACCGTGTCAACGGTGACGAGCTGCTGTCCAGGAACGCCCTGAACCGGCTCAAGGCTGCCCGCAAGGGGGTAATAAGCGCCTGGCGAGAGTGTCTGCCGGTGATGAGAACCACCATCAAGCTGCTCCCGCAGGAGGGGTGCAGTCGTACTGTTACGTTCGTGGTACACACCACCTACGCCGGTACGGACCTGAGAGGTGACGAAGACAACGGTGGCGAGTACGAATGGCTGTTCGGCGACCCTAACCGGGCAAACAGCTCGCACACCGACCAGGCCAACATCACCAAGACCTACACCGTCCCAGGTACCTACACCGTGACGATGTGGCCGACCGACGTCTGGAAGGTAGATGGCGAGGATGAATATCCCCCCGTCACCCTCCGGGTGAAAATACCGCGGCCGCACTGCTAGCGCCACGACAATGTCCCGGGACTGATGCTTCGCCCTCCAGGCGAACGTAAGGTAGCCTCGTGCTATCCAGTCCCGGGACCTCGGCGGCTTCACAGAATACCGCATACATGTAGTACGAACCCGAAGCGGGATGGATTATGACGACCCAGAGGTTTGCATCGGCGAGACGTCGACCAACCTTATATGCTTCATCGCATCATCCCGCTTCGCCCCCACCTATGATTTCCAAGCTGTGTACTGTAATAATTTGATGTGTAGACGTGCTTTCCTGTGGATAAGCACTACCGTATGACATGGTTTTGTGTTAAACTCATTGATAGTTTCTACAAGCCGTGACTGGCCGCTCGAAAATCTAAAAACTGATCGATAGCCCTGAGCTGGTAAGAGCAAAGGGCTGAGTCGTCGGTCCAAAAACAATTCCAGCTCACGCAAGCTGTTTTGGCTGGTTGTAAATTCGTATCTGTTATGTTACAATTTTCCGGTGTTAACACCGGCTAAAACCCAGTGTTGATATAGTTATGCACAGAGTAATGGCTTGTGCTCACGGTCCCATATAGCTTCGCCATAGTAGTCCCATTGTTCGGAAGATGCCTCCAAGTAAACTTGTCGTCGCCTTCATGTACAATGGTCCCATCGTCTATCGGTTAGGACATCGGGTTTTCATCCCGGCAAGAGGAGTTCGACTCTCCTTGGGATCACCATCAGAATGTTACAGATTAGAATTAGCGTCTAGGTTTAGTAATATACCTCGGGCGCTTTTTTCGTATCTGTTAAATAGTTCGATTCTCTATTTATAATGGTATACTGAAGTTCATGAGTACAGAGCGAGTCATTGCGGCACACAATGAAATAGAAGCTGGGTTAAATAAAGCAACCGACCGAACTGTTGAAGCTCTAAAGAGTTTTGCAGCGATAAAGCCTGAAGAAAACGAGATTTATGCTTGTTTTGAGCTATTTTGGGAGCAAGATTATACGCTTGGATATAATAAGTTTCTTGTTAAGAATTCTGATGGAAAACAGACACTTGACACAGATTGGGGACCAGCAGGTGATATGGGTTCAAGCTTTCTGCCCGAAGTAATGGACTATTTTGATAGTTACTACCAAAGCATGTCTAAGGAAACGGAGTTCACACAAGACGAGGGTATCGATTTCAGTGAAAAGCTAGGGAAATCTCTATTTGGCTGGTTTGCAAATTGCTGGCAGGCTGCGGGAGGCGAGAATAGTGAACTCCCTACCTATTTCTGTTTTGAAAAGGAATATAAAGTTCGGGACCTCAAAACAGGTGAAATTATGAGCGAAAAAGAGGCTGCTCAAAAATTAGGATATACTGGCATTACTTGATTCCAGCGAATGATTTCAGCAATGATTTGCTTATAAATCGGTGTGGCTAGGGTCACCATAAGAGATTTTTCTGAGCTTAGCAGCTTAAAGATCGAATTCACCCCTGTAAAAAGGGGTGTTTTTTGTGTTCCGTAATTTAAATCTTCGTAGGTTGGCAGCTGGTCGAACAATACTGTGAATAGCTGGTGCAGTGGCGGCTTGGGTGCCTGCTAGTTTCTTTGAAAAGCTATTCCTTACCTCTCACCCAGTGTTATCGGCAATCTAGGGCCCACTTGTTGGAACATTGAGTGCAGTTGTCAGTTTTGTTTGTAATGTCACTCAATTCGCTGCCAATACAGCTCATCAGCACGGCTGTTACTCCGTGGTTGAGTTAAGGACGGTTGCGCGGGGCAGTGAATGGATGTGCATTGGATAGCACTATCATCACTGCGCCGGCAACCGCCCGGAAGATTGGAGGCTCTTCCAGCCTATTGGACATTAGAAGGAAGTATTTTCACCTCCTTCAAGGTTGTCGCTTCGCCGGGTTAGAGGGTCTGCGGAGCTCGCCGGTTGGCGACGAATGTCAGAACGAACATCGCAGCTCCGAGAACCAGCAGGCCGAAACCACCGATGATGGCGTAGGTGCCGATGGTCCAGCCGAAGTAAGCGCTGAGGAGCATGCCGCGCAGCGTGTCGCCGGTGAGGGCGGTTGCCCGTGCCGGGTCCGCCTTGTCCAGCTGCGCGTACGACTTGCCGTTCGTGGCCTCCTGCACGTGCACCCAGATGAAGTTGTCGGCGTACACCTTGGCCTGTGTCCCTGTCGTCAACTCCTGACCTGCGTACTTCGCGACGGCGGCCTTGTCACCTGCCGGCAGTGCGTTGAGCCCTTCGCTCCCCTTGTCGGGGAACGTGATGTGCTCCTGGCTGAGCTGCTGCGTCACCTGGTCGTGCGAGGTGTAGCCGAGGACAAGGGCCATGCCACCTCCCGCCAAGAGCGCGACCGAGAAAGCGATCCCGATGATCACGAACAGCCGGCGAAGCTGTGAGAGAGTACTCATTGTACTCATCTCCTTCCATGTTGTGGTTTCTACAGAAAGCGTTTGCTGCCTGCACTTCTATTGTCCGTTTGCACACTAATATCAACAATGTTTTCCTACAAATTGATGTGGAATCAAATATATGGTGTAGATTTACAGAGGTAGATTTGACTTATTTCATAAATAATGTTGACTAAAAATTCGTCAACAACTACAATTGTATCCGTGGAAACAACTAAATTATTACAAAAAATTGGCTTCGAACCGCAAGAGGCTAAGGTGTATTTGGCGGTTCTTACCCTGGGCGAAGCAACGGTAACCGACATAGCAAAGCATGCCGGTGTTGTTCGGACTAGCTGTTACTATACGCTGCAGAAGCTGCAGCAAAAACGCATCGCTCACCCATACGTAAAGCGGGGTGTACATTATTGGGGAGTCGAGGAGCCACAGTGGCTATCAAACTGGCTTAACGATAAAAAAGCCACTCTGGATTACATAATGCCGGAACTAATGGCTATGCATTCGACTTTTGGTGCCAAGCCCAGCTTTACCTACTACGAGGGGATACAGGGCGTAAAGCAAATATTACAAGATATCCTACAAGATAAAAACAGCTTACAGTCGATGAGCTCTATGGAAGACGCGTTGGCATTGCTTGGTCGGCAATTCCGATTCTTTATCACTAAGCGAGTTGAGCGTAGGATGTTTGTACAATTTATAACCAACCGCTCAGCCGAAACCGAAAAAATACAGCTGAACGACGGCAAAGAGCATCGCCATACGCACTTTTTGCCCCCCGGCAAGAAAATAAAGAATATGAATTATATCTATGGCGACAAGATAGCTATACTATCATTAAACAAAAAAATGCCCATGGGTGTTATTATTAAAGACCCCGACGTTGCTTACACGCAAAGGATTCTGTTTGAGGCACTTTGGCAGCAATGCTACCACTATAGCAATGACGATATGCACGCCAACTATACGGCTGGACCTTAGCGCAGTTGCCAAGAAGTGCTATGCTTTGCTATCGCCCGGTTTGTTATTCTCGACATGAGTGTGTTTTGATGCGGACACTGTAAACAGCAAGTAGTATTAACACATTTCATTACGTCCCGCTGAGCACTGACGCAAGGTTAGATGATAATCGTAGCGGGTTCGAGGGCAAGCCTGTGAGCGAACATAACGCGGCGCTAAAACTCGCTGACGACATGTGGACGGCACGCTTTAACGGTGGTGAGTCTTTCCAAGACGTAAAAGAGCGGGTCAAGGGTTTCATGGATGAGCTTAAGTCCAGTGGTTGTCAATTAGTAGCAATAGTTAGCTCGAGGACTATCATTCAAATGTTTTATCTCCTGCTGAATGATTTGCCGAATGACAAGCTTTGGGATATCACTGTCGACAAGGGCAGTTGCATGGAATTGGATCTTTAGATAGGGCTACCGTGTGATATGCGTATTGTCATGAGACGGCTGCCGATGGTAGCCGTTTCATTTTATGTTTGACGCTTATGCTCATAGATACGTATGATGTTCACATGGTAGCGTGCCGCCTATGATGTCTATGAAGCAGAATACATAATTACACGCTCAGAAGCCTCTCGCTCGGCTTTCGCGGCCAACAATGTTTGGAATCCTGATAGTGGTACTGCTGTTTGCTGCGTTGGGAGCGTATCTGCTTACAAGATCACACGCCGCAACGCCGTTTATCTCTGTACAGCCTGAGTCTGGTGTAGTCACGGGAACTGCCAAGGTGGTGACTGACACGGCTGCCTCCGGTTCGAAAGCAATCACATTCGCTGCGCCGCCGCCAGCTACGGGTTTTGTACACCCGGGTATAACAGTCGGCAGGACCCAGCTTGATTTTGTGAAAGCCAAGATTGCTGCCGGGCAGGAGCCCTGGAAGTCGGCTTTTACGAAATTACAGACGCAGGGGACGGCTGCCGACGGCCAGAAGGTGTACTCGACCAGCTATGTCCCGCATCCGGTTGACATCGTGAAATGTGCCACAGCTGGTGGCAAGGCCTATATTGCCGCCCACCCGGAGCTGACCTACCTCAAAGAGCAGGGGTGCTCGGCGCAGACCGATGATGCGATCGCGGCCTACGCTGACGCGCTGCAGTGGTATTACACCGGTAACCCGGCCTATGCCCAGACGGCGATCAAGATTATGAATGCCTGGTCGGGCACGCTGACGACAATCTGGTTCGACCAGCCGCGTCAGCCAAGTGGCGCTTACATTTACGGCAATGGCAAGCTGCAGGCCGCCTGGGCTGGCGAAACAATCACCCGGGCAGCTGAGATCATTCGCCATACCTACACACCGGCGGCCGGGCAGGAAACATTCAATGTCCCGCGCTTCTCAACGATGTTGAACAATGTATACTTGCCGCTGACCATTGATAACTGGACTGATTGTTGCACGAACTGGCTGCTTTCGACTACCGATGCGACAATCGCCATCGGTGTCTTTACCGACAACAAAGCCACCTTCGATAACGGCATCGGCGACTGGCGCGGCCAGGTCCCGGCAGCAATCTATCTGGCGAGTGATGCGCCGAAATATCCTTGGGTAGGGAACGGTCCGAATCCGCCGCCAGCCAGTAACTACGATAAGCCGACAGGGACCTACGAATATCTCCGCACCGGTATCTGGATCAGTGCGCCCAACTACGTGGACGGGATGGAAGCGGAGATCTGCCGTGACTTCGGCCACGTCGTTATGGGACTGGAGGCCATGTCGTACGGCGCTGAGACGGCTCGCTTGCAGGGAATAGACCTGTGGGGCGAACAACAGACTCGCATTGTCAAAGCCTATGAATTTAATACGCAATATGCCATACAACAGAATGCGACTGGCTCTGTGCCGACCTGGCTTTGCAACGGTCAGCTGAAAACGACGGTACTGCAGCTCGGATTCGAAATCGCCTACAATCACTATCACAACCGCAAGGGCATTGCTATGCCGTACACGCTGCAAGCCGTTAATAAAGTCCGTCCGACCTCATCCGGCTTACACATGGATTACGAAACGCTGACCAGCGCCGGCACTCCATAAAAGGTTTATACTAGTAATAAATAAGATTCTAAAACAGGAAGACGTATATGAAGTACTCAGACGCTGTTCCAGACGTGTCGCTGGAAAACTATAAACGAACCAAGATTGTGGCCACCGTCGGTCCATCGACTGACAGCTACGAGCTGGTCCGTGACCTTATCAAAGAAGGTGCCAACGGTCTGCGGCTGAACTTCAGCCACGGCACGCACGAGGAGCATGGCCAGCGTATCATCTGGATCCGCAAGGCTTCCAAGGAGCTCGGCAAGCCGGTGGCGATCATTCAGGATTTGCAGGGCCCCAAGGTCCGTCTGGGCGATTTTGACGGTGTGATTAACGTCCTGACTGGTCAGGAACTACACTTTGCCTACAATGCCGACATGGAAGCGACCGAGCACATCCCAACTCAGTACGATCTGGCCAAAAAGGTCAAACGCGGCGAGCGGCTCTTTTTGTACGATGGTAAAGTTCGCACTACGATCACCAGCGTCAAAAACGGTGTGGTCTACGCCCGGGCCGAAAACGATGGCATCCTAATCAAGCGCAAGGGCATGAACCTGCCAGATACCGACTTCGGTGGCGACATTATTACCACCAAAGACAAGGCCGACCTGGTGTATGGTTCGACTCAGGATATTGATTATGTGGCCCTCAGCTTCGTGCAGACCGCTGATGACATTCATGACCTGCGCCGTCGTCTCAAGACTCTCGGCAGCAATGCGCATATTATTTCCAAGATTGAAACCCGGGCGGCCACCGAGCCAGCCAACCTTGATGCCATTATTCAGGCCTCCGACGCAGTTATGATCGCTCGTGGTGACCTGGCCGTCGAGACACTAGCCGAATCGGTGCCGGTGGTGCAGCGCCAAATTATTGGCCTGGGCATGCGCTACGCTAAGCCGACGATCGTCGCCACTCAAATGCTGGCCAGTATGACCGAAATGCCCGACCCAACTCGTGCCGAAGTCTCTGATGTCGCCACGGCTGTCTTCCTGGGTGCCGACAGCGTCATGCTGAGCGACGAGACCGCCAGTGGCAAGTATCCGATTGAGGCCGTCAAAACGATGAAGCGGGTCATCCGTTACACCGAAGCCAACATGTCGCTCAAAGTGACGTATCCCGACTACGAGGATCATAGCCGCCAGGCCTCGATCAGTAAAGCTATCATCAGCCTGGCCGGCACCATCCAGGCTCGGGCTATCGTCGCCGAGACCAAGACTGGTGCCACCACGCTGCAAATTGCCTCCAATCGTCCCGGCATCCCGATTATCGCTGTTACCAGTGACATCCGCACGCTGCAGCAGCTGTCGATCGTCTATGATGTCAAGAGTTACCTCCGTCCGGTTGACGCCCAGGCCGCTGACAAGCTGACCAAATGGTTGGCCACCAACAAGGTCCTCACCAAGGGTGAAATCGTCGTGACAGTCTCCGGGCAGTATCCTGGCCTGGCGGGTGCCACCGACACAATCAAAGTCCGCGTCGTCGAGTAGGGTGGCCAAATCTTACAGGGGTTTTTGGATAGTCACCATCCCGAAGTGGAGCCCGAGTAGTAAAAACCGAGACCTGAGGCTCGGTTTTTATCTGCCCGGAGCGCGAACGCTATCCAAAAACCCCTGTAAGATTTGCTGAGTGGTGCTATACTTATGCTTAAGATTATGCATAAGCGTATAGGTGGGCTATAAGTTGTTTACGAAACAGACAATCCGCGATATTGAACTGCGAGATAAGACAGTTTTGGTACGGGCCGACTACAATGTGCCTGTCAAAGACGGCAAGATTACCGATGATTACCGCATCAAACAGTCGATTCCGACGCTGAAGTATTTGCTGGAGCAGGGTGCCAAAGTCGTCGTCTGCTCACATCTTGGCCGGCCAAAAGGCCCGGGCGATGCGTCGGCCAGTTTATTCCCAGTTGCTAAGCGCCTCCACGAGCTCCTTGGCCGCGAAGTCCAGTTTGTACCGGATTGCATTGGTGAGCGCGTCGACAAAGCCGCCGCTAGCTTGCAGCCCGGCCAGGTATTATTGCTCGAAAACCTGCGCTTCCACCCCGGGGAAGAAGCCAATGACCCCAAATTTGCCAAGCAGCTGGCTTCCGTCGCTGACGTTTTCGTGCAGGACGGCTTCGGGGTGGTGCACCGGGCACACGCCAGCACTGAAGGCGTGACACACCTTTTGCCAAGTGTGGCTGGCCTACTGCTGGAGCGTGAAGTCGACACTATCACAAACGTTATGAAAAATCCGAAGCGCCCACTCGTGGCTGTCGTCGGTGGCGCCAAGATTGCTGACAAGATTGATATCCTGCACCAGTTTATTGAGTTTGCAGATTTCGTAGCTGTCGGTGGCGCCATGGCCAACACGTTCCTGAAGGCCGAGGGTATTGATATTGCGGCCAGCCTGGTTGACGCCGAAGAGGTGTCAGTTGCCAAAGACATCATGGCCAAGGCACGGGCTGAGGCCAAGCGGCGCAGATTCGTATTTTACATTCCACAGGATGCAGTCGTGGCCAGCAAGATTGAAAGTAAGGCGGAGACGCGAATTATCGATTTTAGCGCTCATGTCATCGCGGATATTGAGAATTATCCGAAGCGGCCGCCAGCTAGCAGCGGCCACATCGCCGAGCATGAGATGATCCTGGATATCGGGCCGTTTACGGGAGCCTTCATTGCCGGTAGCATCCAGTTGGCGGAAACCGTTGTCTGGAGCGGTGCGATGGGAGTAACCGAAGTCAAAGGGTTACAGGGACCGATTGGGCCATTTGCTCATGGTACTGACCTGGTCATGGAGGCGATGCTCGGTCAGTTCGGCAACGGCCCGAACAAACCATTCAGCCTGGTCGGCGGTGGCGATACGGTCGGCTATGTCGAAAGCCGTGGGCTGGTCGGGGCTTTCAGTCATGTATCAACCGGTGGTAGCGCCAGCCTGGAGCTGATGGCCGGCCGAAAATTACCCGGTGTCGAAGCATTGTTACCGGCGACTGACTCGTCTAAAGAATTGCCGAAGGACGACAAATAGTGGTCTTTATAGTACAATACTGTAGTATAAAATCATAAGCTTTATGAAAAAAACACTAATAATTGCCAACTGGAAGATGAACCTGGATACACATGAGGCCAGCACGTTATTGCACCGGTATCATGAGACGATTCAGATCCACCGTGATATCGAGATTGCCGTAGCCCCGAGCACGCTCAGTCTGCAGCCTCTGAGTGTTGAGCTTGATCGCCGTAAGTTCCGGCTTTGTGCCCAGGACGCCTACTTCAAGGACGAAGGCCCGTACACTGGTGAAGTGTCGTTCGCGATGCTGCAGGGTCTGGTGCATTACAGCCTTATCGGCCACTCGGCTCGCCG
Organism: Candidatus Saccharibacteria bacterium UBA5148; assembly: GCA_002413835.1. GTDB lineage: Bacteria > Patescibacteriota > Saccharimonadia > Saccharimonadales > UBA4665 > UBA4665. The sequence continues at coordinate 40,030 of DHXU01000006.1, forward strand.
GGTCTACTTCGGTGAGACGCTCGAAACAGTCCGCGACAAAGTCACCGCGGCAGTCCGCAACGGGATTACCCCGGTCATCTGTATCGGTGAAACCAAACAGGAACGTGACGACGGTGAAACCAAGCAGGTCATCCATGACCAGCTGACAACGGCGCTGAGCAATATCACCTCTGATGATATCGAGGAGATCGTCATAGCGTACGAGCCGGTATGGGCCATCTCGACATTCGAAGGCGAAGTCGCCAAACCTGACGATATGCAGAAAGCATTTGATTATATCCGCTTCCAGGTCAAGGAGCTATATGGGGCGCGGGCATCGGAAGCCGTCCGGGTACTGTATGGTGGTAGTGTCAATGAACACGACGTCCGGGCCTATCTGGCACTATCAGGGTGTAACGGAGTATTGGTCGGGGCAGCCAGCCTCAATTATGCGAAATTCAGCGCCATCGTCGATAGCGCCTACCGTTTACACCATCAAGTTGAATAAATGGCGGACATGCAATTATGGCTATCAAAAAACAAATAAACCAAGCAAAATCTGACTCAGCCGCTGCGCATCCGGTTAAAATCTTTGATGTTGCCAAACCTGGTGTACTGACGCCTGCCACGGCCACGGCCCGGCCGGTAATTATTACAAATAGGGCGGTCATGCAGGATCCGATGATGGTTGCCAAGCCGCAAAGTGACCTGGCGGACAAGGACCCTACGGCTCGTGCGCAGAACATGTCACCAAAGATGGTTATCAAACCGTTCAGTGGACGAGCGCAGGATACTGACACTGACGGTGTACTCGAGCCGGGCGAGACAGCAATCATCCATCCGGCTGCCGAGCCATCAGAAGATAGTAAGGTTACGGAATCATCAGCCGATACGCCGGCAACTGAGTCAGATCGGCAGCCGGCCGTTGCCGAAACCGGCAAGACTCAGGAAGATCTGGCTGCTCATAGTGACGCCGCCGCTACCCCAAGTACCGCCGACTCCACCGCAGCAAGCAGTGATGAGCCGACAGAAGTTGACCTGAATGAGGATACTGCCAAGATGGAAGCCGAAGCCAAAGCTCAGGACGAGCTTGATACGCTTGTCGAGCAGAAAAAATACTTCTTACCAATTAATGCCATCAGCTTGCGGCGCAGCAAGCACGTATCTATATTTGGTGTTCTGCTGATCATCCTGTTGGCCGTTGTCTGGCTCGATATCGCTATGGACGCCGGCTTTATTACAGTTCCCGGGCTGCATGCTCTGACGCACTTGTTTCACAATTAGGATGTAGGAAGCACATCGAGATGCCAGCGCCTCGTTTAATACAACACTGTCATCGCCCCGATGCCATCTAAAATTTGCTAAACTAGAGAGATGACTGGAGCGGTTGAGTGGAACTGAATGATTTATTAGTGGGGCTTAATCCTGAGCAGCGGCGGGCAGTCGAAACGACTGACGGCCCACTGCTGATTCAGGCTGGCGCCGGTTCGGGCAAGACCAAGACGCTGACGCACCGCATCGCCTATCTGATAGCCAGCCGGCGGGCGACGCCGTACAACATCCTGGCCGTGACCTTCACGAACAAAGCTGCCAAGGAAATGCGCCACCGTGTCGGTGAGCTGGTCGGGCAGAATTCCGATAACCGCAGCTTCATGCCGTATATGGGAACCTTCCACGGCATCTGTGTCCGATTGCTGCGCCAGGACGGCGACTACATCGGCATCCCGAAGACTTTCGTAATATTCGATGAATCAGACCGCCAATCGGCAGTCAAACAGGCCAGCAAGCAGCTGATGCTCGATGAGAAAGCCTTTCCGGCGCGGGCCATCGGCAGCCTGATCAGCACCGCCAAAAACGAGATGCTGTCGCCAGACGAGTACAAAGCCATTGCTAACAGCCCGGCCCAGCAGGCCGCCGCTCAGGTATTCCCGATTTATCAGCGGATACTGAAGGACGCTGCAGCCCTGGATTTCGACGATCTGATCAACCGCACGGTCGGCTTGTTGGAGAACCACGTCGAGGTCCGCGAGAAGTGGCGCAATCAGTTCAAATACATCATGATCGACGAATACCAGGACACCAACCTGGCGCAGTACAAACTCGTCAAGCTGCTGACGAACGACGACAATAACATCGCTGTCGTCGGTGATGACTGGCAATGCCTGCTGTCTGGAAGTCTGATTCAGACTGCGGACGGTGAGAAAGCTGTTGAGGATGTCACGAAAGGTGAAGAAGTCATCTCCGCCAGCGGCTATAGCAAAACCGGAAAGTTCACCGTAACAGCTGTCAAAAGCTTTCCGTATAGCGGTGAGATTATCAAAATCACGACTGTGTCAGGAAAGCAGTTATCATGCACACCAAACCACCTGCTGTTTGCCCGCTTCGATAAGACAGATTCACACTTCGTCTATTTGATGTATGCTAAGCCATACGGTTTTCGGATCGGCATTACCAAAGGGACGCGTTTTGATGGCAAAAAGGATGATATCGGCTTGCGCGTCCGCGCCAATCAAGAGCGTGCTGACAGGATGTGGATCTTGAAGATCTGCCCGACGCGGGCTGAGGCTCAGTATAATGAAGCACTTTATTCCTATAAGTACGGTGTACCTCAAGTAGTATTCCATGCATTTAATAATCGGGCGATGGCCATGACCCAGGAGCAGATCGATTCGCTCTACAAAGAGATCGACACTGAAACCCGCGGACATGAAGTACTAAAAGAAGCCGGACTTAATTTTGACTATCCGCACTTTGTGCCACAGGCCACGACCCGCTATAAGACAAAGCGGCTTGTTATTAATGTTGTACTATTTGGATCTCGGCGGATGACAGTCAGGAGTAACTGGGCCGATAGCCGAATTTCGGCCAATACAACAGATAAAAATGATTTGTCTCTGTTTGAAAAGCTCGGATATAGCGTCCGGCCAGGCAGGGCGAATACCTTTCGGAGTGAAATCCATAGTATGGATTATGGCAAGATAGAGACCATTCTCGATGAGTTTCGATCAGAGCTAGGTTCAGATGTTTACGTCAATAGATATGCTTTCATGACCGACCAGAAATTCGCGTTTACGCCGGCTGGCAACCTCCATCCCGGCATGACGGTGCCGATTGAGCGGGGTGGGGAAATTGTAGGCGACCAGATTAAAACTGTTGTAAAAGAAATGTATGATGGGCTGGTCTATGACCTCGATATCGACCAGGTGCATAATTATGTTGCTGGTGGAATTGTAGTCCACAATTCGATTTACTCCTGGCGCGGGGCGGATTTCCGCAACATCCTGAACTTCGAGCGTGATTACAAAGATTGTACCATCATCAAACTGGAGCAGAATTATCGTAGCACCGGCCACATTCTCGAGGCGGCACACTCTATAATCACCAAGAATTCGCAGCGCTCTGACAAGGAACTATGGACTGAAGCCGGCAAGGGTATGCCGGTGCAGCTCAAGCAGGTCAACAATGAACGCGCCGAAGGCGAAGCCATGGTCATCGCCATGCGCCGTGGTATCGACAGCGGTATTAACGGTAAGAGACGCAGCTACCGTGATTTTGCCGTCCTGTACCGTACCAATGCCCAGTCCCGGTCGATTGAAGAGGCCTTCATCCACTACGGTGTGCCGTACCGCATCGTCGGTGGCCAGCGCTTCTACGACCGCAAGGAAATCAAGGACATTGTGGCCTATCTGCGGCTGATTTATCAACCCGAGGACCGCATCAGCTTCGAGCGGATCGTCAACGTACCGACCCGCGGCATCGGCGCCAAGTCACTGCAGAATTTCTTTGCCTGGCAGCGGTCGCTCGATCTCAGTATGTCGCAAGCACTGACGCAGGCCGCCACCTGCATGGATATAACTGCCAAAGCCCGCAAGGCGCTGACTGAACTCGGTGACATCATGCTCAGCCTGCGTCGCCAGGTCGATGAACTGCCGGTGACCGGGCTGCTCGATTCGCTCCTGCGGCGGATAGATTATCTTCATTTTCTGAACGATGGTACGCCGCAGGGCGAATCGCGACAGGAAAACGTCAAAGAACTGCTCTCTGTCGCCCAGAGCTATGCCGAAGTCGGGCTCGACGGCTTTCTGGAGGAGATCAGCCTGGTCAGCGACATCGATAGCGCTGACTTTGATAGTGACGCCGTGACGCTGATGACACTGCACGCCGCCAAAGGTCTGGAGTTCCCGGTCGTTTTCATGACTGGGCTAGAAGAAACCATCTTTCCGCATTCCCGTGCGCTCTACGACCAGGCCGAGATGGAAGAGGAACGGCGGCTGTGTTACGTCGGCATGACCCGTGCCCGCGAGGAACTTTATCTGCTATGTGCCACCAGCCGCATGCTCTATGGCGGCGTCCAGCACAACCCGCCCAGCCGCTTCCTGAGTGAAATCGGCGGTGACATCCAGTCTGACGCCGGCAGTTATGGCTTTTATGGTGCTGCAGGCGCTGGCGGCGGCGAACGCGGCGTCTACAGCCAGTCCGGTGGCCATGGCCAGGGCGGGGGCTCCTTTGGTGGCTACGAAATGGGTAGTCTTTTCGACAGTACCAGCTATCAGAATGCCCCGGAACCAGGCGTCCTGGGCGCTCCGAAAGATTTCGTAGACGACGGCCCGCGTTACGTGCCCGACCTATCCGAAGGTGACGGCGTCCGGCACCAGGTCTTCGGCGTCGGCCAGATTATGGAGATGGACGGCGACGTGGCGACGATTTATTTCAAAGGCAAGGGTGCCAAGAAACTTAACATTGGTTTCGCGCCGCTGGAGAAATTGTAGCGCCGCCTCCCAGCATACTGTAAGTAATTTTTGACACGTTAGCATAAGCGAATTATAGTCTATAGTAGTTACTGGTATATCATGACCAGACACTACGAAAATATAAGCAAACCATATGAGAACTAATAAAAAGCCCTCGCCGCCAAAAAATTCTACCTCCCTCTATAACAGACTTTCCATTCTTGTTATTGTTGTCTCATTTGCGCTCATCGCATCGATGCTATGGGCGAGCAGCCATGCAGCCTCGGCCTTTGTTTCGGGCGAACCGGAACTGGGTACGATTACAGCCCCGGCGAGCAGCCTGAGTGACGTCGCAGCCTCCGCTGGAAAGGCAGTCAAGTTTACGACAACGTCTCCTCCCGGCGGTGTAAGCTCTACCACGCCGTGTGTTGGCGCGGCTGCGCCCACGCAGTGGAAGCATGTCGTCGTGCTGATGTTTGAGAACCATACGTACGACCAGGTCATCGACAATACATCCGCCCCGTACATTACCAGTCTGGCGCATCAGTGCGGTAGCTATGCCTCATGGAAAGATGCCAATTACAAAGTAACGGGCGCCACCGATGGGAATTATATTTCAAAGCCGAACTACGCTACGCTTACCAACGGCGTATCACCCACGGCCCATAACCTGACTAGTGACTCATATACGACTACGACGACGGTCGACAACATCTACAACCGGCTGAAGGGCATGGGCAAATCATCGATGGATTATTACGATGGGCCGGCTTCGACGACGCCTTGTGCGAGCGCTCACTTCAGCGGTGATTATCACGTGGCGATGCGCTACTACACGAACCTTGGCGGCCAATCGACCGACCCGACGACCTACTGTAATACGCACAACAAACCCATCAGTAATTTCATGACGGCCGTCAATGCAGGAACTCTGCCGGAATTTTCGATGATATATCCGACGAATGACGAGAACATGCACAATAACGGTGTACCTCCTGGCGATGCCTGGGTAAAAACTTTCCTGCCTGCTTTCCTGGACAGTGCCCGATACAAATCAGGTGACACGGCTCTGTTCTTCTTATGGGATGAGGATTCTCCGATCCCGAATGTCCTGATCGCACCATCAGTCAAAACAAACACCCACCCCGTTCCATCAACGCTCGTGTTCAGCCACTTCAGTGCGACTCGTACATGGCAGGAGATGCTCGGCATCACACCGCTACTTGGTGATACCGGCCAGGCGCCGAGTCTGCTTAATTATTACGATGGCCATTAATCCTACTATGAAGGCTCAGAAGGGGATACAAGAATAATGACCGCTAGTTTGCAACATCCAGCCCTCACACGGCTACTGATAACCTGCCTGGTCAGCTTTGTTGCCGTCGGCGGCGTCTGGGCCGCCACCAATACGCACAGTTCGGCCGAGTCAGTACAGCCGACCGAGATATCAAATCTTGGTGTCGATGCCAACGGCAACTATGACGCAAGATTACATAACCCGAATAGGGTCTATACTGTGACCGTACGGGACGGCAGGAAAATCAGCGGGCCGGCGACTATACGCGTCAAGTTAGGTGATACGGTCCGTATCCAGCTGAAGGCGCTGGGAACTGATGAAGCCAACGTTTCGTTCCCGGATTTTGCGATCGACTCGGAATCTGATCCGTCTGATAATACACCGGGCAGCCTGCTCTTTGTCGCGGACAAGACGGGAACTTTCAAATATTACCTTGTTGACGAACATGACAAAAACAAACAAACAGAACTTGGTACTGTGGTCATTTCCAAATAATCTGTGCAGGTGCATACTAGTATTCCCAGATCAGTAAAGAGGTATCTATGTGGCAAAGATTAGGAACAATAATATACTGGATCGTCTGGTCGGTCTCATACGTATATCTCCGCGGCAGTGCCCGAACCCGGCTGCTGCTGGTTGTAGGTGACGAGATACTCCTGACACGTACCTGGCTGTCCGATGGCCGCTGGTCACTCCCGGGAGGAGGCCTGCATAGAGGTGAAGCGCCGCTGGACGGCGTAATCCGCGAAGTTCGCGAGGAAACCAATATCATACTGGAGCCCAAAACTATTACCCAGCTCCAGACAGAACGCTATCATGGTAATGGCCAATCTTTCCTCTGTCATTATTTCATGGCTGAGCTGCCGGAAAAGCCGGCTATCAAGCTGCAGCGGCTGGAAATCAGTGCCAGCCAGTGGGCCGATCCGAGCAGCGTTATGGCTGACAGGTATGGTCCGGATGTTTTTGCTGCTATCCATGCAGCATCTAAGCATAAGCCTGAAGCTTTCGCGCATCTGTAAGCTTTGATACAATGAGGCGTAGTTCCCCAGAGGATTGACTACCGGTTTTATCTGATTCAAAAGCCTCCCGGGGACCATTCGTATGCAGGCAAAGTTCCGCCGACGCGGTAGTGTATACCGCCGTACTCACCAACATCGTATCAAACGTGCCAGACTTCTAGCCCGGCATCCTTTTGCGGTGCCTGTTGTTACGCTGGTGTGCCTGGCACTTATAACTGGTGTATTTCTGTTCGTCCTTAACCGACATCCGGCAACCATCAATCCCAACATCGTCGTCATATCTCACGATGAGCAGCAGCAGATCGTATCCAGCAAAGAATCGACAGTCGGAGCCTTGTTGCAGAAGCTGGACCTGAAGGTCAACGAGGGTGATGTCGTCGAGCCGGCGCTGACAACGCTGATTCAGCAGGACGATTTCCGGATTAACATCTACCGCGCCGTACCGGTGGCGATCATAGATGGCGGCCAGAAGCAATTCGCCTTCAGTGCGGCCACGACCTCACGGAGTGTCGCCCGCCAGGCAGGCCTGACGGTTTATCCCGAAGATACGATCGAAACAAAGCCTGTTACAGACTTTGTGGCTGATGGCGACATCGGTCAGGAACTGATTATCGACAGGGCAACACCTGTGAATGTCAATCTCTACGGTGCTCCGGTCGTGATGCGGACGCACGCCACGACAGTGCGCCAGCTGCTGGCCGAGAAGAAGATCAACCTCAAACCCCAGGACATCGTCAATCCAGGTATCGACGCACCGATTACACCCAATGCGCAACTGGCCGTTATCCGTAACGGCGTCTCGACGGTCACGGCCCAGGAAGACATACCGATGCCGATACAGATCATCCCTGATAACACACTTTCGTATGGTGTCTCGGCAGTACGGCAGCAGGGAGCTCCCGGCAAACGGGCCGTGACATACGAGGTGAATACCCAGAACGGTGTCGAGGTCAGCCGCAAGCCGATTCAGACCGTGGTCATCCAGCAACCGGTAACCCAGATTACCGTCCAGGGCGCCAACCTCAGTGGTATCAAGGGCGACATGGCGCTGGCCGGTATCGCTCCCGGGGATTACACCTATGCCGATTACATCATCAGCCACGAATCCGGTTGGTGTCCGACCAAGACCCAGGGACAATACGGCGGCTGTCCGGCCTACAGCGGTAGCGTGCCATCCTACGGCGGTTATGGTCTATGTCAGTCAACGCCTGGCAGCAAGATGGCCTCAGCCGGCGCCGACTGGGCTACAAACCCTGTGACACAATTACGCTGGTGTGCCGGCTATGCTACCGGACGCTATGGAAGCTGGGGTGCTGCCTATAACCACTGGGTGAGCTACCACAACTGGTAAACCGTGGCTATTGCTCGTCTGATTCGGGCTCGTCGAGCAGTCCGAAGTCCGGCTCACCCAGAGCAATGCGGGTTACCTTCGGGCGACGCATCGGTCGAAAGCGGCTGGCGAGGCCGCGGATACTGACAAGTTCCGGGGTCGCCGTCCGTAGTCTGCTGAGTTGCTCTTCGGCGGTCACGAACGTCGACACCACGCCCTGAAAGATGTCTGCTACTCCCTCTAATAACGTTGTTCCAACAGCTGCTCTATCTGGAAATCGGCCTGGCATATCTTTTCTCCTGGTATTCTAGTATGCTTATTTATGAGGAAATCATACAACTTTAATCAAACTATGCAACCCATTCCCAAAAAAGCTTTAGGCCAACACTGGCTGAATGACGAAATCAGCCTCGATAACATGCTGATTGCTGCTGATGTCCAGTCGGATGACGCTATTCTGGAAATCGGACCCGGACTTGGCTCGCTGACCCGTTTGCTGACTGCGGCTGCGGCCGAAGTGACGGCGGTTGAATTTGATACCATCCTTGCCAGCAACCTGGCGCGCCACGTACCGGCCGCCAATCTGCGGGTTGTGGAGAGTGATATTCTGCGCTTCGATCTGACGACGCTGCCGCCGGATTACAAAGTCGTCGCCAACATCCCGTACTATCTGACGAGCAAGCTGGTGCGTGTCCTGTCGGAATCGCCCAATCAGCCGTTGCTGGCGGCATTGTTGGTCCAAAAGGAAGTCGCCGAGCGTCTGGCCGCTAAGCCCGGCGAGCTATCGATTCTCGGCGTCACGGCGCAGTTCTACTGGGAGATCAGCCTTGGGCCGGTAGTCGGTGCCGAACTGTTTACGCCTCCACCGAAGGTTGATTCGCAGATTGTCGTTCTCAAGCGGCGGGCGCTGCCGCTGTTCACGAATATCGACGTCCGCGGCTTCTTTCGTATCGTCAAAGCCGGTTTCGGCGCCCGCCGCAAAACTCTGCTCAACTCGCTCGGCGCCGGCCTCCATCTCGACAAACAGCAGGCCGCGGCGCTGCTTACACAAGCCGGCATCAACCCGCAACTGCGGGCCCAGAACCTGTCGCTTGACGATTGGCACACGCTGTATACGGCGTACATTGCCTGAATTTCAAAATCCCTTCCCTCGAACCAGTTCACGCGCGGAAAGACGACTGCCGAGCCCCCGGGTCTCGTCAGATCGCCTATCCGGCTCCACTTCGGCTGGGGTTCTTGGGAAGGGATTTTGAAATTCAGCCTATGCTTATATTGACAATTGTGGTATAATTATCATTAGCTTGATTGAGATATATCAAGTAATCACGTATGGGGCTGACTTTAAGCTCGACGTTGGACTTTATCGGTTAGATCAGCAGGTCGCTTGTCAGCGTTATAGACAAACCCTTTTTAGATGCAACATCTACAAAAGACAAGTTAGTCGCAGCATGGGGAAATTTCTCTTTTGCTCCTCTAACGCAAGTAGCCTAATTATTTAGACTGCCGTGCCCGAGTCGACATCAGATAGATGACCGGCACGCCAAATTCATCTGGTTGCTCAAACACTGTGATCCATAGTGTTTGCTAAGACTCAGGATTGCTGAAGTGAACAGCTTGTCCGTTCATATGTCACTTCTCAAGATTCCCGATCGAAAGAGACGGAAATAGAGCGAGACTAAACCTGTAGAAGACTGACCAAGATAAACCGGCGGACGCGGGGGCGGTACCCGCCAGCTCCACCATATTATTATAATTTCTCTAATACTGGCTCATAGCGGGTCAGTATTTCTTTTGCCCATGTAAAGGGTGATGACACTGGTGAAGCAAACCTGCGCGAGCAGTCAGTCGAACACCTGAAAGGTCTGATGACCACATTGTCTGGTGCGATTGTCAAGCAATATCCTGCTAAATTCCAAGGTTAATCAACAGGATACGATACACTAAGAGCATGATACGACGACTTTATATGAACGGAATAACTCAGGTCAAAGCCTACAGAATACTGCAGGCCCAGGTGGCCGCTGTAGTCCGGGACTATGGTCTGGGCTCCGTCAGCGAGTGGTTCGTACTCAGCGACGTGTACCATAACAAACAAGTCATCGCCAAAGATGTAGCGGTGCTTCTCGATGTAGAGGCACCGCTTATCACGCGGCTTGTCAATAATTTATTATATAATGATCTCGTGCAGATCAGCCTGCACCAGACAGATAAGCGTATAAAATATATCAGTCCGACGCGGCGGGCGGCAGAACTTGTGCCCACGGTGGAGGCGGCGCTCGAAGCTGTGCTCGGCAAGACGCTGACGGGTATTCGTCAGACCGAACTGGTCAGTTATCAGAAGGTCCTGGAAACAATAATTAAGAATGGAGAGTCATCATGAAAAAAGTCATCCTTATCCTCGTAGTGCTGGTGGCGATAGGCGGAATATTCCTAGTCTCGCGTAGTTCTAATAAATCTACGCCAGCCGGCAGTAACACTACTCACACTAGTAGTGATGCCAGTCCATCCGCCACCGACTCCTCACAGGCTGTTGAGACTGATACGGTGACAATAACGAACTTCAAGTTCTCGCCAGCAGTCATCAAGGTCAAAAAGGGGACTACGGTACACTGGACGAATAAGGACGGCGTAGCCCACACCGTAACTGCCGATAGTGGCACCGGACCAAAAAGCGACAATCTGGCTGACGGCGCAACCTATGACTATACATATACGCAAACCGGTAACTTTTCCTACCACTGCAATATCCACCCTGGTATGAAGGGCATGGTCATCGTCACCGACTAGTTCACTTGCTATACTGACTGCAGTGAACCCAAGATTTATATTCGTACAAGGTAATGGATCGACGACCTGGCAAGTGCCATGGGCGGTTTGGCTGAAGCAAAAGCTGGACTCCCGCGGCTATGCGACGCATTTTGAAACGATGCCTGATCCGGAGCTTGCCCGGCGGGATATCTGGCTACCGTACCTGGCGAATGACGTCAAGGTTGGCCCGACGGATGTCATAATCGGCTGGTCGTCGGGGGCCGTGGCCGCGATGCGCTATGCTGAGACGCATAAGATACTGGGTTCGATTCTGATATCACCATGCTACACCGATCTGGGTGACAGCAGCGAGAAGCAAAGCGGCTACTATGACGACCCGTGGAAGTGGAATGCTATCAAGACGAACCAGAAGAAGATAGCATTGGTATTTGGCGATAACGATCCGTTTATACCCCAGTCAGAGTTTGCCTACATCGCCGTGCATATAGGTCCGGATAAGCTGAAGATCCCCGGCGCCGGGCATTTTATGGACCGCCAGGACCTACCGGAGGTCCTGCGCTACATCGAATCAACCTATCCGGTAGCTGCGCCTGATAATTCATAGAGCTGTCAGTGTATCCGGCGTACACTGAGGGGGTAACTAAGGAGGTTTCTATGGTAAATTATGGTGAAAATTATGATGACGAAGCTCCGTCGAGTACACATATAAAGCGGGCGGAACGCAAATACAGCCTGCACAAACTTGCCCAGGCGGTCGGCCGGGCACGTTTCCTGCGTAACCACGGCGGCGAATCAACCAAGAGACGATAGCGGCCGCTGGTGGAGAATGAAGTTGTTTTCCGCACATACAACGAACGCGTCCGCAAGAACTTTGAGGAGATAGTTCGCTTAGCCAAGGAGTCGGGGCAGGAGGATCTTATCCGGGAGGATGATACAGCTCTGCATTTTTACTGTGAATGTTCTGACGAGAACTGCCGCGGCCGCCCGTATGTAAAACCCACCAATAGTGATAGTGTTAATTTATGGAAACCGCATCCCCAACGGCTATTTTATCTCTGCGCGGCGTCACCAAACGTTTTGGAGACAAAGCGGCGGTCGCGGATGTTGATATCACTGTCATGTCAGGCGAGATCTTTGGGTTCTTAGGCCCGAATGGTGCCGGCAAGACGACGGCAATCAAGCTGATCCTGGATATATTACGGCCGACAAGGGGCCGGATAGAGTTATTTGGTCTCAGTAACCGGCTGACGACAGTAACGCACCGACGTCTGGGGTATCTGTCCGGCGAAATGGTGCTCGATGATGACCTGACGGGGCGGCAATATCTGCTGTTCGTTGCCAGTTCCTACGGTGGCAATTATGATGAGCGTATCAAGGTGCTCGCCGGGCAGCTGGAAGCCGATCTGGACGTCAGAATCGGCAACTACTCACGTGGGAACAAACAGAAAATCGGACTGATCGCTGCCATGATGCATCAGCCTGAGCTGTTAATACTCGACGAACCGAGCAGTGGTCTCGACCCGTTGATGCAGGAAGTCTTTATCAAATTAATTCAGGAGTATCGCGCCGGTGGCGGCACGGTATTCATGTCGTCGCATAGCCTGGCGGAAGTCCAACGCTTGTGCGACCGGGTGGCCTTCATCCGGGCGGGCAAGCTGGTCGGTGTGGCCAAGATCGATGGGCTCAACCAGACTTCGGCCAAAAAGGTCGTCGTGACGGCCGGGGCCAAGCAACTCAAAGAGCTGGCGCATCGGGCGAGTATTCTGAAGGGCGCGACGGTCGGTGAAACCAGCGGCAACGCCCTACACCTGACGTACGGCGGGGCAATGCAACCGCTACTCCAACTACTGGCCAAATATGAGCTCGAAGACCTGACGATCCGCGAGCCGGAACTGGAAGAAATTTTTATGACGTATTACCAGACCGATGATAGCGAGCTGGCGAGCAAATCCAGCGGGGAGCTGAAATGATGACTTACGGACTGCTCGGTAAGATTCTGTATCAAAAGCGCTGGTTTATCCTGGGCTGGATATTGGGCTTCGTGGCGATGGCGCTGTTTATGATTTTGCTGTATCCCGAGCTGAAGGCCAGCAAGCTTGATGAGTTACTCAGTGGACTGTCACCGGCGCTGCAAAAGGTGGCCGGTGGGACCGATACCTTTCGCTCGATTGACAAGTATATTGGCGGGGAAGTCTTCGCCCTGCGCATGCCGCTGCTGTCGATCATCATGTCAATTGTGCTGTTCGTCGGACTGTTTGTCGGTGACGAGAAGAAAGGTACGCTGCTGACACAACTCAGCCTGCCGCTCAGCCGCAGCAAAATTATGCTGACCAAACTGCTGGCGGCCTTGATCATTTTGGTGATCACCACGATCGGAATGTACGTTGGCATTGTCATCGCGCTGGCGCTGATCCATGAATCGGCCGATATGATGATGGTCACTAAGCACGTTGTCGGCTGCGTGCTGATTGGGCTTGATTTTGGGCTGGTTGCCTTCTCGCTGGGCGGCGGCTTTGGGCTGCGCGCTGTGGCCACTGGGGTGGCAACTTTGTTAGCATTTTTGAGCTACCTGCTCAGCTCAATGGTAGCGGTGGCCGATGTCCTCAAGCCGTACGAGAAGCTGTCGCTGTTTCATTATTACCAAAATCCATCACCAGTCAGCCTGGAACATATCGGTTTGATGGCCACCTTTGGACTGGTCTGCGTGATTATTGGCCTGCTAGGTTTCCAGCGGCGCGACGTCGGGTAGATATTTATAGATTACGTAGTACATCGTCGGCGATGACGGCTTGACCGGCGGCTGTCGGATGGAATGGCTGAGGATCGGCGAGGCCTTGGACCCAGGAACTACTGGAGCAGAGATCGTGCCCGGTAAAGTCGACAGGCACGAACTTTACGAATGAATAGTGTCGGCTGACGTTCTGAATGGTCTGGTTGAGGGCGTTTGTTTCGCCGGCAATCCAGGTCAGCTCGGCCGGCGTGACGTTGGTTTGCAGCTGCGCGCAGCTGGCTGAGGTAGGATTGTAATACCCGGTGATAACAACGGGCGGTGGCGTACCATGGCTCCGGAGCTGAATCGAGCTGAAGGCTATATATAGTTTGACCTGCAGTACGGCCAGATAGCCGTTGGCGATGGTGGTTGCTGTTTGCGTGGCACAGTTCGTGGTGTAACAGGTGCGAATAAAGCTGGCCCAATGTGCGTCGTTGGCTCCGGCAGTAATAGTAATCAGCTGCGGTTGGCCACTGGCGTAGGCGGTGTTGAGCTGGGCGGGTATATTTGGGCCGCTGACGGCCTGTTTGGTGAACAGATCGCCGGCTTTGGCGCCACTGCAGGCAGCCGTTACTAATGACAGCCCAGTCCGGGCGGCAACAATCGTAGGATATGACTGCGCGGTTCGGCCACACTGGACGTCGCTGGCAGTTGGTTGTGGCAGCGGCTGCAGTCCAACGCCGGCAGCGATAGAATCACCGAGCGCGGCATACGTCCCGCTGCCCGTAGTGCTTGTCTGAGCACTGGCAATGCCGGGGGTACTAGCCGCCAGGGTAATTATCACTATAGCCAATGTCATAATCCATACTCGTTTCATGCTATCCAGTGTAGTTCCCGGCTTAGTATGTGCAATCTAATAATTCACTGCTTACGCTACGGCGGGTGCAATCAGATCATAAATGTTGTATGATATACATAATGGACAGCTACGACGAATCTATAGAACAGGCGGAATTGCCCTGCAAAGACAAGCTGGCTTTTGATACCCAGCGTGAAGCCGAAGCATCGGCCAATGTCGTGCATTACCGCTACGGCAGCAAGATGCACGTCTACCGTTGCCGGCATTGCCAACTGTGGCATTTATCGAGCGGTTCGAGCGACTGACTTATGCTCCGCATTCAGGTTCAGCCGTTACCGACGACATATACAACCACGTAAATACTACGGATTAACTCACTATGTTTTTTCATCACAAATTCGAATCTCCATGGAAACCGAGCACACCGCCACTGCAGGGTGTGAACCTGGGCGGCTGGCTGGTGCTGGAGAAATGGATAACACCCAGCCTGTTCCAGGGCCTGGCGGCAGTGGACGAGTATACGCTGTGCAGCACGGCAGCGCCGGGTATACGGGGGATGATTACGAGCCACCGTGACAGGTTCGTGACCCTGGCAGACTTTGTGTGGATACGGAGGCAGGGCATTGACGCCGTCCGGCTGCCTGTTGGTTACTGGACATTCGGTGACGAGCAACCATATTTTGGTACCATCGAATATGTCGATAAGGCCTTTGCCTGGGCCGAAGAGACGGGTCTCAAAATCCTGCTTGATATGCACGCCTCACCTGGGTCGCAGAATGGCTGGGACCATAGCGGCCGGCGCGGCGACTGCGGCTGGTCCCGCGACGAGCAAAATGTCATTAAGACCCTGGAAGTCGTCAGTAAACTTGCCAAACGCTATGGCAAACACCCGCAGCTGCTCGGCATCGAATTGCTCAACGAGCCAAAATGGACCGTGCCGAAATCTGCGCTACTGCGCTACTACACTGCGGCCTATAAGATGCTCCGACAGGAGTGCGGCCCGGATGTCTGGATCGTCATCAGCGATAATTTCCGGCCGCGGCGCTGGAAGCGGCCGCTCCGTGGCACCGGCTTTGCCAATGTCTATATCGATACGCATCAGTATCAGACGTTCAATACGAAGGAGAAGAAGCTTACTATAACCGGGCATCTGCAGAAAACGATCGAGAAGGTACCAAAGGTCTTGGCATCGATGCGACGCTACCATCCGTTAGTCGTCGGCGAATGGAGCATCGCGCTCGACCCGCAGTCGCTGGCTGGCTTGAACCAGCCGCAGGTCGAAGCCGCCCGCCGGGCATACGGTGCAGCCCAGCTACTGACCTACAGCCAGTCATCTGCCTGGTTCTACTGGACGTATCGGACCGAGGACGGCGGGGTCTGGAGTTACCGCGACTGTGTAGCGCATGGTTGGCTACCAACTGGTGCTACTCCTGAGGTCGCGCCCAAGTCTGCCTAAAGCCGATATTTCAGCTGCTTTTCAGCACTTTTTACCTATGATTAAGTGGTTTAATTAACAGCGCAACATATTTGGGGGGGTATATGCTGTATATACATCGGTAATCTTATCTTTGCTGGATATATAGTCGTTACGAAACTAATGAACGAGAAGGGGGCAAAACCATGACACGCAAGCAAACATCAGACGTAGTATCATCATATGGCGGTGCAGCGATACAGCTTATCGCCCACAAAAAACTCCAGGCCCGGATCAAAGTAGTGCTGGGAGAATACGAGCTTAATCTGACGCAGTGGTTGATAATCAGCCGGCTGAGTGAGATCGGTAGCGGCCTGCGGACCACCGATCTGGCCCGATTTATGCACGTCGAAGTGCCGCTGATAACCATGATGTCCCGGCCGCTCCGCAAGCGTGGGCTGATAACCAGCGACATCAAGCTGCCGGACAGGCGCGAAAAATTACTGAGCGTCACGGACAAAGCCAAAGAAATCATCGGTGTCGTCGAAAAACGGCTCCAAAAACAGATCGCCAGCATGGCCAAAGACGTCTCAATGCAGGACCTGCAGACCTATTTCAAGGTCCTCCAAAGCATGGTTGGTAGCAAGGCATAAGGTTTCGGTGTGAAAACTATAAAAACTGCTGATATCGGCTTGGCGCTGACCCCGGTAAGTATGGTAGGCTAAAGGCATGTTAGAAAATGCCAAAGACCTAGCCAAAACACTGGCCCACAAAAGTAAAAACCGTCTCCTGCCATTTCGGCAGGATTCTGAGCTGACGGCCGACGACGTCAAGATTGCCCGCGACTATATTGCGGCCTATTGGCCGAAGCTGGAGCGCTACCATCCGAAGGATGACGAGAGCCTGCTCGGCGTGCCGAAACCATACCTCGTGCCGTCATATACTGAAGAGGCCGGGTTCGATTATAACGAGCTGTATTACTGGGATAGCTTCTTCATGGTCCAAGGTATGTTCGACCAGAAGCACAAAGATCTGGTCATGGGTATCCTGGAGGATCTGCTGTTCCTGTTCGAACGGTTCCGGGTGATTCCAAATGCTTCACGGACCTACCTGATGGGCCGGTCGCAGCCGCCGTTTCTGACGACGTTTATTTTTCAGGTATACCAGGCCTATGATCCGGGTGAGGAATGGCTGGCCCGGGCGATTGAGATTGCCAAGGAAGAATATTCTATCGTGTGGATGGGAATCAAAAAGCCGAACGAACGTCTGGTACACAACGGCTTGTCACGCTACTACGACATCAACTACCTGCACGACCTGGCAGAGGCCGAAAGCGGCTGGGATATGACGCCGCGCTTTGGCCGCAAGGCGCTGAATTATCTTCCGGCCGACCTGAACGCGCTGCTATACAAGTATGAGATGGATTTTGCCCGGGCTGCCCGTATCTACGGCGATTCGCGTGACGCCGTCCGTTGGGAGCAGGCTGCCGATGCCCGCAAGCGCTCGATGAACAGCCTGATGTGGGACAAAGTCCGCGGCCTGTACTATGACTACAATTACAAAAAGGAACGCCGCGGCAACGTCAGCTCGCTGGCAGGGTTCTATCCGATGTGGGCCGGCATGGTGACCGAACAGCAGGCCAAGCAGCTGGTACGGGCTCTGAAGCGCTTTGAGAACAAGGGCGGCCTGGCGACGACCGATGCTTTACCACTGGGCCAGCAGTTAACGCCTGGGGCATTGCCGACACAGTGGGCTTATCCTAATGGCTGGGCGCCGCTACAATACATCGTTATCCAGGCGCTGGAGCGTTACGGCTACCACGAAGATGCCCGGCGGGTGGCTATGAAATGGCTCAAGACGAATTTGTCCTGGTTCAACCAGAACGGCGTTTTTCTCGAAAAATATCATGTTGTCAGTCCGGAGAAGCCACCGGTGAAGGGCGTCTATCCGTCACAGACCGGCTTTGGCTGGACGAACGCTGTCTTTGAGCGCCTGTGCCATGATTATATCGACGCACCGTCGAAGGCCTGAGCCGGTACCCTATCTTGCAATTAAACATATCAGTTATATAATACTGAGATGACAGCAGAGCATCGAGAGTATAACATTTCTGGAGTAGCAAACCCTGAAACATGGTCGAGCGCCGCGCTGATTTTGCAGCAACTTGGCTTTCAGGTTGATCGGGCTGACGAGCCTCAGGAGATTAGTATCACCACGCCGTCAGAGCCGGTCGTATTACTGAATCGAGCAGACTTTTATGCGCTTTCGAGTGACGTACCAAGTGGCAAGGCTATAGCCACCAGGAGTTGGAAGTGCTTGACACGATTGCACACGGCTATACAGTATCCACATGATTCCGGGGCGAGGCAAGTGTCAGATTATAACCATGTCGGGTTGCAGTTCCGGCAGCCGCCCAGTTTCGACCCAAGGGTGAAATGGTACGACTATGATAATGCGCTCGGAGACCTAGAGAAACCATCGCTGCAAGCCTTCGTAGCTGCCGTCGAGCAGAAGCATGCCAAGGATCCATATCGGAACAGATTAGACACATTGATGGGCCGTAGTCAGGGCCCTAAGACGCTTGATTTTCTGAAGCGCGTACTTGCGGACAATGATATTGGTCGTCTTGCTGAATAACCACCGAAGCCATACAATGGTCCTATAACGAAAGGTTACATGTCTTATGGGATTTATTGGATTCATCGTTGCCATCCTGGTGATCATTACTATTCTAGCGGGCCTACGGATTATCACGCAGTACGAACGCGGCGTCGTCTTCCGACTTGGTAAAGTGCGGCCGGTCATCAAGGAACCGGGCCTGCGGGTGATTATTCCGTATATCGACCAGATGCGCAAAGTCAGCTTGCGGATTGTGACACTGCCGATTGAGTCGCAGAAAATCATAACCAAAGACAACGTCTCCATCGGTGTAGCGGCCGTCGCCTACTACAAGATTGCCGATCCTATCCGGTCGATCGTTGAGATTGAGAACGTTGTGTCGGCCACATACCAGATTGCTCAGACGACCGTCCGCAATATCGTCGGTCAAAGTACGCTCGATGAAGTACTCAGTGACACCGTGATTATCAACCAGAAGATCAAAGGCATCCTTGAAGAAGTTACCGCCAAATGGGGTATTTACGTCAACACCGTCGAAGTGAAGGACATCCAGCTCCCGGACAGCATGCAGCGAGCCATGGCCAAGCAGGCCGAGGCCGAGCGCGAAAAGCGGGCCAAGATCATCGCTGCCGAAGGTGAAGCTCTCAGTGCCGCCAAACTCGGTGAAGCGGCCGACATCATCGCAGCCCATCCGATCGCCCTCCAGCTGCGCAACCTGCAGGTGTTGAATGATATCGCCGTCGAAAAGAACAGCACGATCATCTTCCCGGCGCAGTTCATGGATACTGTGGCCAGCGTCAAAGAATTCATGATGAAAGAGCATTAGTGACATATTTTATGTCGGATCTTCGGTAACTGACGTATACTTTTGCTGAACCAGCTGCAACAGGGTCCACTGCGTCCGCCTCGCCACGTGCAATTGTGCGCTATACTGAAGCCATGTCCGATGCACAATTAGATTCTCTGACCGTTCCGAGCCCGTTTTACCGGGTAACCGCCAAGGCCATCATCCTCGATGATCAGGCCAGGCTGCTGGTGGTCAAAAATCACAATGGTAACTGGGAATTACCCGGCGGCGGCTGGGAGCATGACGAATCATTCGAATCAGCGCTGGCCCGCGAAATTCAGGAAGAGCTTGGCGTAATGGCTGACACCATCAGTGATATATATTTCACGTACCGTGGTATCAACATCCGCCGCGGATTTATGACACTTCGGTTGGCCGCCCCCGTCACACTGCAAAATTATGATTTCAAGCTTGGGCATGACATTCTGGCTACAGAATTCATCACCCGCGAGCAGTTCAAGGAGCTTGATCTGCAGTCGAACGAAGGCGCTGTCAGCGAGCATGCTGACAAGATCTGGCAACAAAAGTCAGGCAGCAGTTGAAAAATGCCCGTCTTGTCTGTAAAATAACACCAGTCCAGCCATACGTACCATGCGTACGGCGTTGGGGCTCTTTAGCTCAGTTGGTAGAGCAGAGGCTTGAAGAGCCTTGTGTCCCCAGTTCGAGTCTGGGAGGAGCCACCAAATTGATTTTAACGGACCACGCTGTTAAAATCAGACAGTTATCAGTCGACCATGCGGGTCTAGCTCAGTTGTTTAGAGCGCGTCCTTGCCAAGGACGAGGCCAGGGGTTAGAGTCCCCTGACCCGCACCATTAGACCCAAACAATCTTGAAACAGTATAGTTTCAAACTAAGGAGGCCGACTTGGCCTCCTTTCTGATAGAATGGTGAGTATGAAAGTAGTAGTTGGAAGTAATAATTTACCCAAGAGAAACGCAGTCGAAAACTCATTCAAAGCAGCTTTTCCCGACGAAGATATCATAATTGGAACAGTAAGCACTGATTCGGGAGTAAGTTCTCATCCCACTTCTGCTGGTGAATCTATTACCGGTGCATTGACGCGGGTGGCTCGTGCCAAAGAATTAATAACCGACGCAGATTTTTATGTTGGTATTGAAGGTGGCTTACTGAGAGTGTCAGGGCGAGCTTGGGAGATAGGCTGGGTAGCCATAAGTAATTCGGACGGTAAAATCGCAACAGGTTTAAGCTCGGGTATTGAACTTCAAGGCAGTATATTAAAAGCAATTACAGACGGTGTAGAGTTAAACAAAGTACTTGAAAATGACTTTGGAATTCAGTCTGCCGGTAATAACAACGGCTTCTATGGACTAGCTACTAATGATTTAGTTACGAGGCAAGCAGCATACGAGCAAGGCGTAACATTCGCTTTGGCTTCTTTTTTACATCCTGAATTCTATTCAGAGTAAATTGCCCGACAGCCCAAATGTAGCCACCAGACTTTGTAATTTGAGAACATCAACATTACTGGAGTTAACGGTTAGAAATACACCGGCTATCCGGCACCATTTCTATGTAACATATAAATTAAGACTTCTTCGAGAAGTCTTTTTATTTTGCTCATGGTTGCTTTTAGAGAAGACAAGCGTCTAAAATAGCGACAGGAGAAAAAATATGAGACGAAGAACTCGTGAAGTAATTCAGACAAAACCAACGATGGATACCGCACGTATAGGGGCTATGGATACAACGGATAGCAGTAATCCTCGTTTTGGACCTTTTGTGCAAGCCGTATTGTTCGCTTCTGGCGAGCTCAAACCTCTGGAGCGTAGTTCTGATGTTTTTGGTCTTGTGCTTGCTGGATATGAAGGACATCAGTTTGGTGACGATGGAACTTATACGGCATTTATTGCTTCGGAACTACCTCTAGAGCGGTGGAACGGAGTTAATAAACTTGAGGAAGAGGTTAATAAAGCCGTACGAGAAATCAACCCAGATTACTGCGCTGAACATGTTGGATTTATTGCGCTGGACCAAGCTGCCGTTCAATTTGACGTAGCCCTTAAGCGTGAATTAGGCGTAGACTTCCCTTCATTAGTTACTTGGCAAGGTGGAAGCTTTTCTACTGGTGGCACCTTACCTGTGCGTCATTAGCTAATAGCGTTACAACTTCGTTAATAATGCTATACCATGAATACCCCAAACGGTTTTCAAACAGTATAGTTTCAAACTAAAGAGGCCTATTGAGGCTCTTTTTGTTAGTATTGATACATGGGAAGTTACAAACAATACAGTAAAGAAGACCGAAAACTTATGGCTACATGGTCTCTTGATTGCGCAGATAGGGTGTTGCTACTCTTTGGATCGGTAAGTCCAAAAGACGATAGGCCTCAGAGAGCATTAGAAATTGGTCGAGATTGGGTAAGGACCGAAGTTTTTTCTATGCCAGTCATCAGAAAAGCATCCCTAGATGCCCACGCAGCCGCCAAAGATGTAGAAGATAATAATGTGGCATGTTTTGCTGCCCACGCAGCCGGGCAAGCCGTTGCGACTGCGCACGTAGCACAACACGCTTATGGTAGTTCTTGGTATGCTCTTAAGGCTATTGCCTCTGCTAACCCGTTGGAAGCAGAGGAAAAAGTATCGCAAGAGTTTGAGTGGCAGTCTCAGGCGTTGCCTCAGCATCTTAGGCAAGAAATAATGGGTCGAATTATCATAGATAACAGTAATAGTAAAATACGCATATCTATACAAAAAGGCGACGGTTTTTAGTCATAAAACAGACTGCTTGATAAGTTAAATTGTCTAGCTAACTCCTTTAGTTTATAATTGTCTACATTGTCGGAGTTAATGGTTAGAAATATGCCAGTTATCCGGCACCAAATATACGATTTATTCATAGCGCTAGCTGATATACTAAAACTATGCAAAAGATAGCCACGAGATTGTTTATCTACTCTTCAATTGCTTTCGGTATTCTAGGTATTCTAGTGGTGCTTACATCTTCAGAGAGGGATATTGATAACTCTGACTTTAATAAACTACTGATGAAACTGCTAATAATAACCGTTTTTATCATCCTGCCCTCATTTGCGCTAAGCGTTGCCAGTAAGTATTTAAACGGTAAACATTAGTTTGTAACTTTGCAACAAAGTTATACTTTCAGCAACTATGCTGCACCAAAATAAGAACCTCACGAAAGTGGGGTTTTTATTTTGGTTGGACAGAGTAGGGGACTCTAACCTCTGGCCTCGTCAGAGAACAAGAGCCAAGGAACCCTTGCAGCCTGCCGTGGCAGGATGCTGACGCGCAAGGAGAGCAAGCTGACGAACGGGACTATGAGCACCGTAAGGGTGCTGAGATTCTCGCAAACATACAAGCTTGCCTGGACGGTATGCCTATCAAAATCGTCAATAAGTAATAAAGCGAGTGTAAAACCCTTCTCTACGTACTCAGCAAATATTCTTGATATGGCACCTCTAATATTTCTCTCCACCGCGTCACCTTATCTCTGATACGGTGTAAACTTATACCCACTTGGTGTACCATTTGAACCAAAGCGTTTTCCAGAAGGTATACTTTTAAACATCTTAGGCCTTATTTGGCCTTTTTGTTGATGTCGGGTTAAAGTATAAAGACGAATGGAGATATTATGGGGCATTTAAATGTTGAGATAAAAGCACGCTGCAACAACCAAGACCACATAAGGAATTATTTAAAATCCCACGAAGCTAACTTCAAGGGTATGGACCATCAGATTGATACTTACTTTAGAGTTGCTCATGGACGATTAAAATTACGTGAAGGAGAAATTGAAAACCATCTTATCCATTACGATCGTCCCAACCAAGAAGGGCCGAAGCAATCTCAGGTGATACTCTATAAGTCCGAACCTAACTCATCTCTAAAGGATGTCCTGACAAAGGCACTTGGTATTTTGGTTGTCATAGACAAGCAAAGAGAGATATATTTTATTGAGAACGTGAAGTTCCATATTGATACAGTAAAGAGCCTTGGCACTTTCATGGAAATTGAAGCAATTGATAGTAACGGTAAATTTGGTAACGAAAAACTTTATGAGCAGTGCCAGCACTATTTAAAAGAAATAGGGATAGATGATAAAGACTTAGTTTCCGTTTCATATAGTGACTTGCTCATGGATCAATTGAGCTAAAAGTTAAGTAAATCAGCTGATAACCCAAATAGCCTAGCGAGATTCTCTAGCTTTTTATTGTTGTGCTGCTCTATCGCAGATGTTTGCAATGCGTCAACTATGGTGCACCATTTCTATGTAACATAAAATCTGCAATACAAAGGTATTTTTGCTATAGTTATGCTTAATGAAAGTCCTTATTTATCTCTTCCTGTTCATCATAATAATCGCTGTTATAAAAAAGTTATTTGCCAATAATAAAAGCGGCACAACAAATAAGGGGAAAGCTCCAATTTATCAGTATGGTCGCAAAGACTATATTATGACAAAGGCGGAACACAATTTCTTTTTAATACTCAGTCAGACGTTTCGGGGGCAATACCATGTATTTCCACAAGTGCATCTCTCTTCGATACTGGATGAAAAGATGGTAAAAGGACAGAACTGGAAAGCAGCATTCAATCACATTAATGAAAAATCTGTAGATTTTGTAATATGCGATAAGCAGTATGCCAGACCATTAGTTGCGATAGAACTTGATGACTGGAGTCATAGTAGTGAAAACCGCCGAAAGAGAGATGAAGAAGTTGAGCGTATTTTCGCTGCAGCTGGCCTACAGCTTGTTAGATTCGCTGACTATAAAAATCTCACTGTCGCTGACGTGGAGAAAAAACTAAGCCCAGCACTTGAATCTAACAATTAGGGATTCAGTAAGCGAATATTAATCTCGTTTAATAACAACGTGCTTCAAAGAGGTTATAACCTCTTTGAATATTAACGACTCTTTAGACTCAAACTTCAAAACTTAACTCTGTAATATAGTTATACTTTCATTAACAATGCTGCACCAAGAATAAGCGCTTTGACCTCAGTAATTTGAGGTCTTTTTTTGCAAATGGGTGTCTTTACGTTTATGCTTAAATCAAATATCTAAACTTAAGGATACTTATGACAAAACTTAACAAAGAAACGAATGGCTTTACGATTATTGAAGTTCTACTGGTGCTTGTAATCTTAGCAACTATTGGTGTAGCTGGTTATTTTGTGGTTAAGCATGTTAACAAGAAACCAGTTACCGCAACCCAAACACCTATAACCCAGCCTGCTCCTGCTAATTCGGTCGCACCGAAACCTAAGGCATCGCCCACATCAGTCGTCATTTCTTCTTCAGATGGGAAAGTTCAGCTAACGCTACCTGTAAGCTGGGAGGTTGTTAATAATCCAAATAACAGCCAGACAATTGAGAACTTAAACAACAATCCTAACTGTTTCACAGCTACTGACCCTAATCCTTGCATATATTACACTTGGTTTGTCCCGAAAGCATACAGTACGACTCAGGTATGGTTTCTCGCTGCCGAAAAAACGAATCAAACACCTCAGCAAGTGATTAATTCAATTATTGGGGTGCCGCAAGCTGCTGACATTCTTGCTCAAAGTAGTCAGCCTATCAATGGTTATGCCGCCTACTATATTGAATACAAATCATCTAACACGAATATATATTATGCAATCGCAGATAAAGGTTACGTTGTGCTAATGACAAATGGACAGCTTAATGACCAATCTGACCCAAACACGACCCTGAATAGTCCCTCTTCGACCTATATTACGGACTGGCGAAACATTGTGAATTCAGTAAAACTTAACTTTTAGTAAAGCTAAGTTAATATACACATTATGGTAAGGTGTAACTCCCCGCTCTCATCTACTCACTAGATAATCTTGATACGGCAGTTCTAGTATTTTCCTCCAACGAGCTATTTCAACTCTGATAAGGCATAAACTTTTACCTGCTTGCTGCACCAATTTTAAATAACAGATATGGCACGTTCTAAGACTCAAACGCCACCTGATTGCTTTGTTTTAATAGCGGTCCGCAGCAGTACTCCTTGGAAGAAGGGCCTTATGTTTGTCTTTGGCCTGGCTACCCGGGCCGCCATGTAGAAATATAAAGGGGACTACGGCGTCTCTGTTGCCCCAATCAAGGATATGGAGCGTATGGCCGTCGCCGACGTCGAGCATTAATTCTTGGTTGGTGAACGAATCTTGTTGCATGGGCTCAGTATACAGCAGCCCGTTAGCTAGTTTTGCAGGGCAGCGCAAAACACGACGAAAAGTAAGCCAGCAAGGGGCAGCTCAATCCAGATGCCCCACGGCCTTTCGTAGCGCTGAATCTTGGCGTGCCATTTTGTGTACCAGTTTTGATTATTACTAAGGTCAAATGACCGATTTTTGACAACTCGTCCGACCCAGACGAAGTCCGGCAAGACGGCAGCCACTCCGCAAGCCAACATCGCATAATGATGGGTAGCGGCAGCCGGAACGATCAGCGCCGCGGTCGCAAAGAAATCAACCGTGAAGACTATCTTCCAGGCCTTGGATACGTCGCGCTGCCTGTGCGGCAAGCCGTAGTGTGGCAGCGCGTCGAGGACAAAATGTGACGCCACTGCGACAGGTAGCGCCAGCGGTAAGGGCAGGACTTTGCCAATCAACGCTCCGACGAGGGCATGATTAAACCCGATCATTGGTGGGTTGTTCGGCTTCTGGCTGAACTGGTGTGACAATAGGCTGAGGCTGGACCACTGTTGCTTGAGGCTGAGCCACTGTTGTTTGGGGCTGAACTGGTGCCGGCGCGGCCGCCACAATCGACTCGGGCGGGGCAGCGGCAGCCGTCTCTGCGGGTGGCAAAATCTGAATCGGTTGCTTGTCACTCGGGTCGAGCGCAATGCCCTCGACATCGGCCGAGGCATGCACCGTGTAGGTAAAATTCATGTGCGAAAAGTTCTGGGCGATCGAGGTAATCGCTTGTAGCGCGCCGCCGAGGGCGCCGGCCTGATCGAAGTTACCCATGTTCATGTTGCCCATACCGCTAATGAAGAGCTCGAGCGTGACTTGCTTCGTCTCACCGGGTGCGATGGTAAACGGTTCTCGGTTTTCTGCTTTGGCGACGACCTGTGAGGTTGCCGTATCCTGCGGGTTGCCCCCGCTGCCAGTGCCGATGCCGGAACCAAGACCAATGTTTACGCCCTGTTCGCGGGCCACAGCTTTGATCTCGACTTTGACACTCTTTACGCTTTGCGAGCTGTCGGCCGTGATGCTGACGGTCACCGGGATGACCTGGTTGGCCGGGACTGAGCTCGGTGCCTGGACGTGGACTTTGACGCCGCCATGATTAAAATTAGCTTTTAGTTTACTGAATAATCCCATTTTGGTTGTCCTTATCTTATAAACTTAACAATAGCCTATAGTACGAATTGTTACAATCAGCTCGCCGCGGCCGGTTATACTAAATACAGGAGGAAACATATGCTATTGAATGAATTACTGACCGACGCCTTTGAGCGGATCAAAGAGGTGGTGCATCAGACGGTCGAAGGATTAAGTGCCGGGGATCTGACGTTTCGGCCAGATAGTGCGGGCAACTCGATCGGCTGGCTAGTTTGGCATTTGACGCGCATCCAGGACGATCATATCTCAGACGCTAGGCAGTCCGAGCAACTGTGGAGCTCGGCATGGTTTGATAAGTTTGGGTTGCCCCTGGACAAGGACGATACCGGCTACGGTCACACCAGCGCCCAGGCTGCCAGCGTGAAGGCGACTGCTGAGCTGCTGCTTGGCTATTACGACGCGGTGCACGCCGCCACGGTCAAATATATCGACGGGTTGAAAGAGGAAGATTATGACAGGGTAGTCGATACGCGCTGGGATCCGCCGGTGACGCTTGCGGTGCGGCTGGTCAGCGTCATATCAGATGATCTGCAGCACGCTGGCCAGGCAGCTTATGTCAAGGGACTACTACAAGCCTGAGCTTTGGTCATAACTTCATCTTAGCAAACAAAAGCATATCAAAGTGCTATAGTCGAATGAAGATAAGGTGTAACTCCCCGCTCTCATCTACTCACTAGATAATCTTGATACGGCAGTTCTAGTATTTTCCTCCAACGAGCTATTTCAACTCTGATAAGGCATAAACTTTTACCTGCTTGCTGCACCAACTCTATGTAACATAGAAATTATTTCGTATCTGTTACTGCTATACTAAGCTCATGAAACTTATAAATTTGGACGCAGCAGTTTTAAGAAACAAGCTACAGGGCTACTTGCAGGGTGACGAACAGTACAAAGCTGTATTCAGCTATACAAAACAACGTTTCAGTGAAGCAAATCATCTTCCTGCCCACAACTGGGCACATGCTTATAGAGATACTCTGAACGCGATTGTTATTGGAGAGGCAGAAGGTGCCGATATGAAGGTTGTGCTGCCGGCCATAACTATGCACGACATTGGCTTTCTGTATGGAGCCGATGGACGGACTCATGGGGCAGTCGGCGCAGATAAGCTGGGTGAATATCTTAAAGATGGCAGTATTGTCTACTCGAAGGAAATGATAGAAAAAATTGCAAACTGTATACGGACGCACAAGGGCAGCATGCATAATGAAAAACCCGAAGGACTTGAGGCAAAGGTTGTTGCAGACGCTGATCTCGTAGAGAAATTTGGCCCAATCGGTGTGTATCAAAATATTCGTACCTTCGCAGAATTTAACTGGCCACTGGAGAAAAATCTAGAGCGTGCAACAGAGATTTTTAATCTTACGCTTGAGACCGAAACAGGCAAATCAATAGTTGAGCCAGGTAGACAGTTTGTTGCAGACTTCTACAAGGAATTATCGGAAGCCACTAGCCCGTATATTGAGGATGCTACTTAACAGCTTGCAAGTACGGTTATACTTTCGTTAATAATGCTGCACCAATGGACTTATGCTTAAATACCCGCAAGGGTCTTTTTGTTATACTAGTAGGCATGAGAAACAAAGTTGCAATAATAACGGGTGGTTCATCTGGAATCGGCGCAGTAATAGCCGATGTATTGAAGGCAAAAGGCTGGGAGGTTATTGCGCCTACACACGACGAGCTTGACCTATGTGACCTTAGCGCCGTTACTGAGTATGCAAAGAAAATTACGGCCGAGAAGAGTGAGGTACGAGCATTTATCCACGCAGCTGGAATATGGCATGATGGAGAGCGGGTGCTTGCGGACATGCCGATGGGTACGTTTAACGCCCATCAAATAATTGAGACTATGAATGTGGGCGTCACATCGGCGATAGTGCTGCTAAATGGACTAATATCGGTCATGAAGGAGGGTACATTTATTGGTATCAGTGGCACATTCAGCGATGGCGCAAAGGGTTGGCTACCATACTACTTAAGCAAAAGAGCCTTGGAAGATCTTATACTTGGCCTTAGCCAAGATGCTATTAACCTACGAGCGTATGGCATATCTCCTGCTGACACCGCGACGGAAGCGTTTAAGAAATACTATCCGCAGTACGCAGTGTCAGCTCAATCTCCAACAGCGGTGGCAGGCCTAGCGGTTAAGCTATTGGAAGGCCAAGATACCTACAGGAATGGTGACATAATTGAAATACGTCAAGGCGACACTTCACGCTCGTTTCATTCATAGTCTGAATCCCGGTACTTACTTCACCTGTAGATATTCTTGATATGGAAACTCCAATATTCTCCTCCAACGTGCAATCTCGCCCCTGATTTGGTGGTAACTTTTACTCGCCTGCTGCACCAAATAGCATCATCAGCCCCGTCGAGGGGCTTTTTGTTTGGCTTCGGCGACTGTTCTAAGGGGGTTGTGTTCAGTGCACCACCTTACGGCCAGTATTGTGAACGGCAGGCAGCGACACCGTCTTTCATACCACCGCGTAAAGCTAAGCTGTTATATAACTCAGTTATGCCGATATTATTGCCAGTAGGATCGGTATTATCAGTACTACCGTCGTACCAGACGTAACCAATAAGGGATTGAGCACCGTATTTGCAAAAAGCAGTTATTTGCGTTGTCAGCTGCGCCTGGGTTGGTGGCAGTAGGTATACCGGCTGAGGCAATTGCTGGCCGTTACCTCGCCCTGTGCGCGGATTGTAACCAAATGACTGGGGCATGCCAATGAGTGGTTCTTTGGAATTGTCCCAGCCTTTCAGTCTCAATAGCTTTAACGCCTCCGGTAATACTGTGTGCATGTCCCACTCGACGATGCCATTCAGCGGTTTGGTTAAGCCGGGCGAGTAGGAGTAGATCGCAACCGCATTGCACCAGTTAGGAGAAAAGTTTGTTATCGCGCGTTGGAAAGCAGGGTAATTCGTCACCAAATTTTGACTGCCCGTTGGCGTATAGCCCAAGGGCATGTAAAACGCGCAGACCGTTGGCTTCTTAGAGTCAACTGACCGAATTGCCCGGTAGACATCCGGTAGATCACCAGAAAAATCACTCCAATAATCATCAAGCAGATAGTAAGCCGCCACTTGCGGATCATCTTTCGTTTTCTGTATGTAGGTTTTCACATCATCGAGAAGCTTTTGCTTAGCCGCAGTGGAGAGCGGCGCACAAGTACCTAGACCGCCAGGGCATTCGCTGTAGTATAAAAGACTCTCAGGATGAACGTCAACATAATACATGTTGTGTGCGACCATGGCTATTGTCAACGGATCGCTCGCGCCTCTGTAGGCTGTAAGGGCAAGTTGTATGCTCGACGAAGCTGCCAGAGGTATATCACCCGCGTTTCCTAGTGCATAGGCACCGCCTTTGTGTAATAAGCTCAAGAACGAAACGGAACATCCCCCGAACGAAACTGCACGAGTACCGGAGGCGGTGGTATCGTTCACCTTGCTCGCACAGTTGTTGACAGTACCGTTCTCGGGTTCGAGAGAAATAGTTGCTGGCGTAGCGCGCGCGACAGTCAATAGAATCGTACCGAGTATGCCGAAACCGAGTATAACCAGGCTGTAGACTATAGTCTTAGAATGCTGGCTTGAGGTCATATTTGGATTCTAAAGCATTAGCGGTCGCATTGCTATAGGAGGCTGACCATCCGGTAGACCAACAGACTGTTCTGGTGCCACGAGGAACGCTCTAAGCGGCATCCATTTTACAGACCTAGAGCTGATCATGCGGAGCATGAACTGGACAATAAAACAGATGGCAGGTGATGACTCCATCGCCGAGCCCAAATGTTTGCACATTCTTATAGTAAGTTGTATGGTTCAATTACCTATATGAGTTACACAGCTACACACGCACCCCACTCGGCACGGAAATGGTACCGGATACTACCCCTGGCGATTGCCAGTATCGTCATTGGGGTAGTGGCCACCATGCTCTCCACTTTGATCGTCCATGCTGTAACCCCTACAGCAGCCCCTACCTATCAGTCATCGGTGCTGGTCGCTGGTACGCCCAACCAAACGCTGACCTACAGCACAACAATCACCAAAGCCGGCACGCTGGCCGTAGTGCGCATGACACTTCCGGCAGGCGCCACGATATCCGATGCTACCAGGGTATTCGGTAATACTGGACCTGGCACCTGGGCATTCAGGATGAATACCATCGTCTTTACGATTACCAAGCCATACGCTATCCCCGCCGGTAATCGCCCCTGGGTTATGGTCAGTGGGATTACCTTGCCGTCAGCCAGCTCTGCCACTGTAACTATCGGGGTCTACGACGTCGATGGTTCGCTGTTATCATCGGGCGTAACGCCAGCCCAGACCTTTACGCCGCCCAAGGCCTGCCGGCCGGCGATGCCCGCCACCTATGTCAAAACCGAGAATGCCCTCGCCGGTACACCGGATTGGCGTCTCAAGACGTACGATCCTGCAAAGGCTTCAGTTTACGCCTCGCAGGCCAGTGCCAAATGCGGTGACACGGTAACTATGTATGTGAAATCATCCTGGTATAAACTATCCGTGAAGGCCTACCGGATGGGCTACTACGCCGGAAGCGGTGCCCGGCAAATCCTGTCGACTGTGGGTGATATCCGCGCCTACAACCAGCCAGCGCCCCTAATGGTTCAGACGGATGACTTAGGCCGTGATATCAGCATGCCCACCGCCAAGAACTGGTCCGGGACCTTCTCGTTCAAGGTCGACGGGTCGTTCACGCCCGGGTCGTACCTCATCAAGGTTACTGACGCCCTCGGTGCTGGCTCATACGTACCGCTTACCATTCGCGATGATGGCGGAATACACGACAAGACAATTTTGAACTCAGTCACCACCTGGCAGGCCTACAACACCTTTGGCGGAGCGAGCGCTTACACGACGCCTATCCGCTCAAAACGAGTCAGCTTCGACCGACCTTTCACGACCGAGCAGGGTACCGGCCAATTCTTATCTCTGGAGTACGGATTTATCTTCTGGGCTGAAAAGCAGGGGCTCGATGTCAATTACGCCACCGACATGGATCTGCACAGCAAATCCCTCTATGACCACACGAAGACACTCGTCCTGATGGCGCATAGCGAATACTGGTCAACGGCCATGCGCGCCAAAGTCGATACCGCCGTCACCCAGGGCAAAAACCTGGCATCATTCGGCGGTAACCAGATGTATTGGCGGGTTAACCCGAAGCCATCGACACTGACTGGCGTAGACCGCGAGTACGAAATCTTCCGAACCGGGGATACCAACCAGTTCAGGCTGGCCACTCCTCCGGCGCCGGAACAAAAAATCCTCGGCAGCATGTTCGGCTGCATGCATATGGACGACACGCTCACTCCGAACAACAGCTGGCTCTGGAACGGTGTCGACAAAACTCCAATCCTGCATTATGCCCGCGGAGAAACTGATCAAGTCTTTAAGACGTTTGATCAGCCAAGCGGTTTACAGGTATTGACGAGCGTTCCGCTGACGCAATGCGGTGTCGGCACAAACCCACTGCGGGCTGACCTTACTGCTGTCATCCATCCGGGCGGCGGCCGCGTCTTTAATGCCTCCACTCATGCGTGGGGCTGTATTCTCGGTGGCAGCTGCTCCGGCACCGCCCCACCGACGCCACTGGCTCAGCAGCAGCTTAGCCAAGCGACGCTGAACGTCTTCGCATGGATTAACGCTGGTACGCCAACTCTTTCAGGCCCCCCAGCCCCGACCGGTCCGCCTACCGTCACAGGGCCGTAGATAAAGCAGCACTTTTACGGTATTTTATAACTTATGACTGAATATGTTGAAACACCCGTGACTCAACAACTCTATGAAAACCCTTCCGAAGTGTTAGAATCATATCGCCCGCCAGGCCGGGGACAAACCAGCCTTTGTGTGCGGCGTCACCAATAACATTGATGAGCTCAGAGATCTGTTTAGTGCAGTGTTTGCATTGGTGCTCGATGACCAAACGCTAAAGTCTCGGCTGGCCTCTCGGACTAACAACGATTGGGGCAAGCAACCACATGAATTAGCGCAAACTTTGGCCTTGCAAAAAGAGGCTGCCGAAACGTATGACAAATTAGGATATATCACCATTGACGCTGGCCAGTCCCAGGACGCAGTTATCGATAGTATTCTTAGTAAAGCTATAGTGTAGCGTGTGTAAGATTGAGGCCGCGGCTACAGTCCCATCACTGCTCGAAGCAATCATATACATAGCCCAGAATCCCGCGTAGCCCGTTCTTTGCTTGTTCATTTTGCTCATGTTAAACTGGTTATAATTATGCTCCATAGCCCAGACAGACATATAGCCAAATTTGAGGTAGTCGCTATGCATCGAAAGGTACGAAAGTGAGCCGTTTACCAATCCCTGGAGGCGATGATGAAGCATGGGGAACTATCCTCAACGACTTCTTGTCCCAGTCTCACAACGGAGATGGTACCCTCAAACCGATTACCTACTCGGGGTCCGGTGCGGTCGGCGACGTAGCTTTCTCTGTATATAACCAAGCTAATTCCAGAGAAGAATTTGCTATCAAGTGTGTCAGCACGACTGGCTATCGGATATTAGGTACCGGGTTTCAGACGGTACCAGCCTTCGATTCCTTTGGCTTCGGGGTCTATACCAGCATCAATGTGGCTCAGATTTTGAGTGCCAAAGGTGTTTTCCTGGGCGCAAATTATACTGGGGCGGCGGCTAATGCCGGAGAAATTAAGACGGCCGCAGCCACAAACTTGACCCTTTCCCCGGCGGGTAGTACGGCGGTAACTATCGATACGGCCGGCAAAGTCGGCATTGGCAATACACCAGTGGTGGCACTCGATGTCACCGGGGAAATACGCGCCTCGACTGCCGGTACGAACGCAACCAGTGTGGTAACTACTGCTGGCACCCAAACTCTTACCAATAAACGTCGCCAACCACGCGTCTTTTCGGCTGCTTCCGCGGCGACCTTGACCCCAGAGTGCAACACGTATGACCTGTTTACACTTACGGCCCAAGCCGCCGCTTTGACAATTGCCAATCACTCCACCAGCACGCCAGCCGATGGAGAACAGATGAGGATCAGAGTGCTTGACAATGGTTCGGCGCAAACACTCACATTTGGTACCAACTATGTTGCAAAAGGTGGTAACGCCCTGCCAACAGCTTCCGTCGCCGGCAAAAACATGGAGATGGGGTTTGAGTGGAACGCCAACTTGGGCAAATGGAATCTGCTGGCTCTGGCACGGGAGGCCTAGATGGCGAAGTATTGGGTTGGCGGCACCGGCAATACAAACGACCCGACAAACCATTGGGCCACCAGTTCTGGCGGAGCGCCCGGCGCTGGCAATGCGCCGACCGGGGCTGACGACATATTTTTTGACGTCAACTCCGGAACGGGTACGATTACTATTAATGCGGCACTGACAGGCCGCTCATTGCAAACCAGTGGCTCTACGGTTACGACCTGTGTCCATAGTGCCGCGATTACGGTAACTTTGGGTGATGCGACTGCCGGTGCAAGTAATAAGGCGCTCGACCTGTCAGGATTCAGTACCTATACGCTTGGAAATGCCGCGACTTCGGCTTATTCTTTTGTTTCTAGCTCAAGTACGCAGCAGACCGTAACAACCAACGCCAAGGTTCTAGGGAACGTCACGTTTGTTTCTCCATCCGGTGGGACGTGGCTACTTGCAGATGACCTCACACTGACGGGTGGTACGCTGACCGTAACGAGAGCGGTATTTAATACCAACAGTAAAGCGGTAACCGCTGTAACCTTCCTTTCCAGTACTGCCAGTACACGTACGCTGACCTTCGGGGCATCACAGATGACATTCACGACCAGCTGGTCAGCCGGCACAATCACTGGTCTGACCGTTACGGCAAATACTGCCACAACAACAATAACCGGAGTAGCATCCATATTTGCCTCTGGGCTCGTCGACTGGAACGGGCTCAGCGTAGTGATGAACGGGTCTGGCATAGCCACGATAACGGCGTCCGGAGCTTTTACGCTCGCGAATTTTACGAGAACGGCTACGGCGGTCAAGACCGACTCATTACAAATAACCACCGGGCCGTTTACCGTAACCAGTAATCTGACCCTGACTGGCCAGTCAGTTACGAACCGACTACTAGTGCGGACCAACCTTGATAATGGTGTGCCGCGCACGATTACGGCCGGAAGTGTGACTATTACCAACGTCGATTTCATGGATATTACTGGTGCTGGAGCTGCCGCACCCTGGACGGGCACATCGCTCGGTAATGCACTCGGTAATTCGGGTATTACCTTTGACACACCAGTAACCCAGACCTGGTCGGGTACCTCGGGTGGCAACTGGAGCACTAACGCTTGGACGACCAGAGTGCCATTGCCGCAGGATAATGTCGTGATTGCCTCGGCTTTCATTTCGGCACAAACCATACTAACTGACATGCCCCGACTTGGCGCTACTATTGACTGGACTGGTACGACGTGGTCTGGTACAGCAGTCAGGATGAGTGGCGCTACCAGCACGACATCTGCGTGGTATGGCAGTCTGATATTCGTATCGGGTATGGGAACGAATAGTTTATCTGGCAACGCCTGGCAAGCCAAGGGTCGGGGTACGTATAATATTGATATCAAGGGTGTTAGTGTCACCACAGGGCTGACAGTCATTGCACCGGGGGGCACCTACAATTTGCAGAGCAGCTACTCCCAGACCAACAGTGCTGGCGTCTTGGCCGGTACATACAATACAAATAACTTTAACATTAGCGTGAGTAGCGTTTGGGCGGTAGCTGCGGGCGCAACCTGTAACTTCGGCACCAGCACCATCACTTTCGCGTCAACGACCCTCGCTAACGTTTTTACCGTAACCGGAACCGTTAACGCCGCTTCGGCAACTTTTGTGCTGAACTCTAGCACGATTAACCGTATTATAGTCGGTGGTAATCAAACCTACGGGACGCTCACCTACACGGCAGCCGGCTCAACTGGGTCGTTGACAATTACCGGCAACAACACCTTTGGTACGATTAACTTTTCTGATGCTACCAACGCCCGGCTATTACAGTTCACATCGGGCACCACCAATACTATCGGCACCCGCAATATTGTGGGCACGACCGGCAAACTCATGACAGTCAGCGCAGTCACGCCCGGGTTGCCAGCTACTTTGCTTAGCGCGGCGGCATGGCTGATGGGTTCTCACTCAGTTAATGTTTCTGGCAACACCGGACTGACATTTGCGGCCGGTGCCGAGATGGATTACTTGAGCGTCCAGGATATTAACGGCTCGCCACTCCCGACCAGCAGCTTCCTGGCCTTTTTCTAACGTATTTATAGGTCGAACGCGGCTATCTTTCGGATGCAGGTTCCATTGCTGCCCATTTCAAATAGGCCAATCTTTGTAAATTTCCCCACGAATACAGCAGGTAGGGGAAGCGGGGATGTATCAGGCTCGGTTTCGAGCGGGAACCTTGTGAGCGTAATGTGCGGTCGAAATGACTCACCGGCTGACGGATAGCCGTACTTCTGGAGATTTTCCAGCTTTGCGCCTGTCGCTTCGGCCATTTTTGCCTTATCGCTGTCTCGCATGCCAGCTCGAAGCGGATTTATCGCATCCAGCACAGCTTGCTGCAGATGATCTACATCTGGATTACGGGAAAGAGCGATGTCGAAGTAGCCCTTTCCACCACCACTATCTTGGTAATAGTAGCCAGCCTGTGTCAGTTCTTGCGCACTATATGCTTCGGCTAATTTTTTCAGTACATCAGTACACTTTGCCAGGTTAGCGATACCCATTTGAAACTGGTAGAGCGAGGCATGAGCGTAAAAATGCTCGTTGTCTAAGGTGAACAACGCGCCCTGGCCGGCAAGCAATTGGCTACATTGGAGGGCGGTTGCCGACAGTGCGTCGTCGGGAAGTAGAACGATGTCGCAAGGGATTGTCGGATCGGCGTTTGTGGTCATGTGTTTCATAATAGCTAAAACTTGTATAAAAAGACACCAACTATCTCGATGCTAAACTTGTTGCCCGTTCGTTTGCTTACTAATTCTTCTGGGCTAAAGCTTCTTCTAACCAGCTATTGTTATGTTCGTATGCCATCAGAGAGTTGCTGAACAGGCGGCGTAGCTTCCTGCAATTATTTATTTGTATAATCAGTAGAGATATCATGCTAATCTTGGTAAGATATTAGGATGAAAAATGATCATATAACACTGGTGAGAAGTATAGCTTCCCAGGTTAAAGATTATTTTGAGAACAAAAAACCGTTTCATATATTTCATGGCAGTACCAATTCAACGCGTATCCTGGCCTTCAAACGCAGCGAGATGATTGACGTCAGTGCGCTGAACAAAGTCCTGGCGATTGATGAAAAATCTCTGGTTGCAACTGTCGAGCCGA
Organism: Candidatus Saccharibacteria bacterium UBA5148; assembly: GCA_002413835.1. GTDB lineage: Bacteria > Patescibacteriota > Saccharimonadia > Saccharimonadales > UBA4665 > UBA4665. Next base: position 77,316 of record DHXU01000006.1, read on the forward strand.
ATGTACCGATGGATGCCTTGGTCGAGGCGACGCTGACAAAAGGCCTGATCCCGAAAGTTGTCATGGAATTTCCAGGCATCACGGTTGGCGGCGGTATCCAGGGCGGAGCCGGAGAGAGTAGTTCGTTCCGCTATGGCTGCTTCAATCAGGTATGCACGCGCTACGAGATGATACTGGCAGACGGCAAGGTTGTCGAAGCCACCGCCAAAGACAAGGCTGACTTGTTCTACGGTACGGCTGGTTCGTTCGGTACGCTCGGCATTATCACTGTAGCCGATGTGCAGCTGATGCCCGCCAAAAAATACGTACACCTGACGTATCTGCCGGTTATGAGTTTTCAGGAAGCGGTCAAAGTTCTGAAGCGGACAGCTAAGCAGGATTATGATTATATTGACGGCATCATGTTCGGTGCTGACCACGGAGTTATCATTGTGGGGAATCTGAGTGATACGGTTGTCGGCAAGGTCCGGAGATTTACGCGGGCCAGAGACCCCTGGTATTATCTGCACGCTGAAAGCATCGATAGCCGGGCAGAGCAGGTGACCGAGACTGTGCTGCTGGTCGATTATCTGTTCCGCTACGACCGCGGCGGATTCTGGGTCGGCCGCTATGCCTTTGAAATCTTCAAAGTGCCGTTTACGAAGCTGACGCGTGCCCTGCTCGATACGTTCATGCATACCCGCACCCTCTACCAGGCACTGCAGGAAAGCGGCGCATCGCAGCAGCATGTCGTGCAGGATCTGGCATTGCCGCTGGATAAAGCTGTGTCATTTATGGAGTTTATCGATGCAAATCTGCAGGTTTATCCGCTGTGGCTCTGTCCGCTGAAAACAGATAATAGATCGCCGCTGCAGTCGAATAATATCAATACGCCGTTGGTGATAAATGTCGGCGTGTGGGGTAATCAGATTGCCTCCCGCGAGGCTTTTCTGAAAGCAAACCGGCTGATTGAGACCAAACTGACTGAACTCGGCGGCAAGAAATGGTTTTACGCACATTCCTACTACACACGGAACGAATTTTGGAATTCTTATGACAAACAGTGGTACGACAATCTACGTAAGAAGTACAACGCCACGTCGCTACCGGATGTCTACGACAAGATCTCCGTCAAGAAAGAATATGAGATCAATCTGAAGCGGGGGGCAACCCGGGCCATGTGGGGCCGTGCCAAGATACGCATTATAGACTAATTATTAGTGTCCGGCCACTGGCTACGGCGCGACTGTCAGCATGTCGCTGAAGTCGGTCGCAGTGCCGGCACTGCCGATCCACGGTGACGTCACACCGAAGATTTCCTGCATCGTGCGGACGTAGGAACCCCAGCCTTGATAGGCAACCGGGCTGGCGTACATGTTTTTGGCGTACGGCGACACAACCATCATGCCGCTCGGTGCATTGGCGCCTTCGTCAGCCTCATCGAACATAATGAACAGGGCGCTGTCACCGTTCTTGTAGGCCGGCGAGTTCACGATAGTCGGGACGATCTGCGACAGGTAGAAGTCCGACTGGCAGGCGCCGCAGCCCTGGCCATTGTTCGGATAGGCCGGATTGGGTGGCATGGCGAGTGATGCATCGCCGCCGCCAGCTGGGTCGGTCGACAAATGTTCGCCCTGGTCCCAATCGTTGGGTACGATGAAGTTATAACGTGACGGCGTACCAGCACTGCTAGCTGTCGTATTGGCACAGGGCGCCTTCCACTGGGCAGATTGGGTGGATTGGGCGGTGTAGCCCAGGGCGGCGCAGACTTCCTGGAACGGCCTGATGTGCGCCAGGCAGGTAGAGGTGACCTGGACATCAGTGAAGTAGGCAAATGGGTTGTGGTCCAGCGAATATGGCTTGCGGGCATTACTGCCGCCGTCGTTCATGAAGCATGACGATCCTTGGCCTGGCAGGTTCTCACCGAAATAGCGCCAGCTCAGCCCGGCCGCGCTGAGTGATTTTGTCAGATGAGGCGCATTGATAGGATAGTTATCTGGCATGGCGTCACCGTTGCCGGACAAACCTTCAGGGTTAGCGGCTTCCATGGATATGTAATTTGGTAGGCTCGGATGCAGGCCAGTGTTGAAATTCGTCGCCCAGGCGATATTGCCGGCCGAACCCTTCAGCAGTTGCTTGTTGAGGTATGGCCATTCAGGGCTGCCGTTGCCAACTCCAGACCAGTTGCGGTTCTCGACATTGACAACAAAGACGGTCTTAATCTTACCGGCGTTGGACACCGGCTGTTTGAACTGTACGAAGCTGCCGCCCGAAGCTGCACTGTCCAAGCCGGTGCTGGCCGGGCTGCTCACGAGTCCCGTTTCGGGTTCGCCGTCCAAAAATACACTGGCAGCATGACTATGGGACAGCAGATATACTCCGATTACGGCAAACAGTAGCACGATCAGTGCAATAACTTGTCTACTACGTATGTGTATAGGAAGGCGTGTGTGCATGGTAGTCCTTAATTAAGTACGAATGTAGTGACGGAATAGGCGGGGAAATCGTAACTGAAGCTCGCACCAGTTGTGATGGTGGCAATCTTGGATGGCACGGCGTAAGCATTCATCGATTGGTCTTTGCGCCAGACATCGGCGGCTACACCGGCTGCACCGCTCAGGTTTATGGTTGCGCTGGCGCTGGACGTGTTCTTATTGATGACAATGACGTTCTGGGAACTAGCGGAGGCGAATATCTCGACACCAGTTACGCCGCTGCTGGCCTGGACCATCTGGCTGCCGAAGTGCCGGAATAAGCCTTCGCCGGTCCACATGCCGTAGCCGTGATAGGCTGGCATCGTCTGACGGTTAGACTCGTCAATAAAGCCGAGGTCGTTGTTTTTGGTGGCGTACGGCATGGCTAACGCGCCGCCCTTCAGGATATGTCCGAGTGCTGATGCGACCCAGACTGTATTGAATTGGGTGCGAAAGCGCGGATCGATGTGGTCCCAGTCGAGCTGCCATTCGCCGATCTCCATACTGATGTTACGATTGGGCTGCTTCTGCTTGAGAAAGGCTTTCAGGGTTGCCAGGTTATCTTCGTATTCTTTGGTCATGCCGGTCAGATCGCTGTCAATCTTGCTGACACTGCCGCCCTGGCCGTATTTATGAAAGTCGATGAAGTCGACCCGGGAACCGGACAGGTCCATGAATGTCGGTAGGAAGTCCGTCCAGTTGGCAGTCTGCTGGCAGCAATTGAACCAGGCATTGGCCGGCCCGCCGACCAGGATGGTCGGGTCAACAGCCTTCATGGCATCGTAGGCGGCATTGAAAATCGGAGCGTACTGGGCGCCGTTCAGGGTAGGAGATTCGACCTCTGGTTCATTATGGACAATCCAGCGCTTGATGCCCCAGCCGAGGTCTTTGTTGTAGTGTTTGACGAGATTAGCAGCATCAGTAGAGTCGCGGGGTGTAATAATAATCGGCTCAGCGCCCATTGCCCGGATGGCGGCAACATATTGGTCACCGCTCGGCGTCAGATCACAGCCGGATCCACTGCAGATGATTTTGCTGGTCGGGTCGTGAGAAACGGTGTATTTGAGGGCCATCCGCACCATGCCGGTACCCATTTTTTTGAAAAGCAGCTGTTCGACTGTGTCGTCGGCCAGCACCGGGCCGCCGCCCGGATACCCGGATTCGTCCAGTCCGTACGCATTGGCCGGAATGTCTACGATGGGCTTGGTAAAGTCGACACTCAGTGTACCGCTCGCAGCTGCGGCACCAAACCTGACGTACGATCCCTGCGATGCACCGGTATCACTACCAGTGCTGGCAGGACTACTGATTGCGCCGTTTTCAGGCTCGGCACTCTGAAATATGCTAGCAGCATGGCTACCGGTCAGGACGATGGTACCAACAACTACCAGCATACCGACACCAGCGAGTGGCACGGCTCGCTTGGTGCAGAAGGATTGAATGTGTGATAGCCAGGAAGCTGTTTTTGACATATATCGTTAGGTTTATGGTATAAGCTGCATAAAGTATAACCGGTATGCTCCTGATTATCAAAGATTAATTAGTTATCACTGCAGCAAAAATATAGGGCTTGTATATAGCATAAGTGTTATAATTTTATGAGCATAAGAGGTTATGGAACAGGACAGCGTTGCCACGGCTATCACAGGATATAAACAGTAGTTTATAATGAAAATCAGACAACATTCCACGTTCATCGTCCACAGCATATTTCGACGCGCCCTATGCGGTGCACAATCAGTGCAACGTATGGCGAGGACTTTACTGCTGACTTCTTCAACGGTGGTATTGTTGCTATCAACGGTTTGGGTGCCTACCGTGGCTGCGACGACCGCTGGCCCGAACAATACCGGGCTGGCTTCGGACAATGCCACTACCGGCGCGACACCTTGGACCAGCCCGACAAATATTTATACCAGTAACAGTGTATATGCCAGCCAATCACTCACTTCGAATGTTGTTGGGCATTACCTCTGGGCGACTAATTTTGGGTTCAGTGTGCCGACGACAGCCACGATTACCGGTGTTACGGTCGATGTACAGAAATTTGAGAGTGTTAACAGCAAAGCGAAAATTACCGACAACTCGGTCACTCTCATTGTGGCTGGTGCGACCGCAGGGTCTGACTATGCGACGACTGCAACCTGGCCGTCAACGAACACCTACGTCTCATACGGCGGTACCAGTGACGAGTGGGGAGCGACATTGACTCCTACTGCCGTCAATGCGACCAACTTCGGGGTGGCGTTCTCCGCCCAAAACGTGAAGGTTTCCGGTGGTGGATCGACACTTACGGCCAGCGTCGATCACATCCGGATCAGTGTCAGCTACACGTTGCCGACAGTGCTGACCCAGGCATCCTACCGGTTGTTTAATAACCAGGATACGACTGCACCGACGTCATCGCTCAGTTTTGGCGCAAGTACGAGTTTTTTCGGAAATACCGGTACAGACGGTGTTGCCATCGCTGATTTTGATGGTGATGGCAACAAGGACATGGCGCTGGCCAATGATACAACTTCGGATATATCCATATATCTCGGAAACGGCAGTGGTGGCTTTGCGGCCGGCACGACCCGGACGACTAATCTGGACCCCTACGATATTGTAGCTGCTGACTTCAATGCCGACGGTAAGATGGACCTGGCAACGAATGACAACGGAGCGAATAAGGTTTCGGTACTTATCGGAACCGGAACCGGGACATTTGCTGCAGCAGTCGATTCTTCTATCGGCATAGGAACTCAGGCAATCAGTGTCGGCGATTTCAACGGTGATACCAAGCCGGACATCGTGACGGCAAATTACGGTGCCAATACGGTCTCGGTTCTCATTAACACCGGTACGGGTACATTTCCGGGAACGTCTACAAACTATGCCACAGCTTCCGGGCCGAATGATGTCGTGACTGGTGATTTTGATGGTGATGGTAAAATCGATATCGCCGTAGCGGATAATGCTAACGCTAAGATGTCGGTACTGATAAACAGTGGTACTGCGACCTTTCCAACCCATGTTGACTATACTACCGGTACTGGGGCTTACGGCGTTGCCACGGCTGATTTTACCGGCGATGGCAAACTTGACATTGTCACAACTAATTCCAGCGCCGCCACTATGACGGTATTTACTAATAGTGGTACCGGAACATTCACCGCGACCAGTACTCCAGCCACCGGCACAACCCCACAGTATATTGCTACGGCCGATTATGATGGCGATGGCCAGACTGACCTGGCTATAGCAACGAATGGTACAAGTAAAGTATCAGTCTATCTCGGAACTGGAACGGGAACATTTGGATCGGCTAATGATTACTCAGTGGATACCGGCCCGGGCCAGATAGCAGCCGGTGATTTTAACGGTGACAGCAAGCCCGATCTTGTATCAACAAGTTACCTGGTGGCAAGTGGTTCTGTGATTCTCAATACCTCAACCTACACATCGACGCCAATCGACGTCAGTACGGCGCTGGCTGCCCTAAACACACCGGCAACGGTCGCCACTGCCACGGCCTTCCGGCTGCGTCTCGATATTGGTATCAGTACAACCAACCTGGCAGCTGCCGGGCAATCATTCAAGCTGCAATATGCGCCGATGACGACCAGTTGTGACACGGCTTTCGCCAATACGACCTCAGCGTCCTATGCTGACGTCACTGCGGCAACTACGGTGGGTTATTACAACAACACAAATGCTACCAACGGTATGAGTTTCGCGACCAATGCTAACGATCCGACCGATAGCACAAACACGCTTGTCCGGCAGACCTATCAAGAAGGCACGGCGACAACCTTCACCAATACAACGGCTGTCCCAACGACACAGGATGGCATGTGGGATTTTGCCTTGACAACGAACTCGGCGCCAGGCAGTACGTCATATTGTCTGCGTGTTGTGAAGAGCACTGGAACTGCGCTGGATACCTACACCGTAATCCCGAAGATCACGACCTCGTCGAGCAACAGCGCGCCCAACAGCCCATCCAGTCTTGATCAGCAGACCACGGGCGGTGTTAATATCACGACCGGCGCCTGGAAGAACTCGCAGAGTGTTAAGTTTACGGCCTCAGCAACCGACCCAGACAACCCAGATACACTGGCATTATGTGTCGAGAAAGACACAATTGCCACTTCGTTCGCTAACACCGAAGATCTGTGCGGAACCGCTGTAAGTTACGTGGGCTCGACAATTACACCGACAGTTACAATTACCAGCATCGGGGATGCTGCCCAATATCACTGGCAAGCCCGGCTCAAAGACACGGCAGGTGTATATTCTGCATGGGTATCATTCGGAGCCAATCTTGAAACAGTAGCTGACTTTGGTGTTGATACGACTGCACCGACCGGAGGTACGGTATTTGACGGTACGGGGGCAGGGGTTGATACATCATTCAACACCGGCTCACTGACGACCCTGTCGGCCAACTGGAGTGGCATAAACAGTGCGGCAGCCGGTCTGACGGCTTACGAATATTCTATTGGGACGACAGCCGGAGGTATTACCGTCAAAGGTTGGACCAGCACTGGTACGACGGCCAGCATGACTGATTCATCGCTAAGCCTTCAGACCTCCCAGATATATTTCGTCAATGTCCGGACGACCGACGCGGCCGGTAATGTCAGTACGCCGATCTCATCGAACGGCCAGGTAGTTGCCCCGTCGGTCAGCTTCACGGTCAGCCCCTCTACGGTGACATTCAATCATTTGAAGGCATCGAACTCCTACACTGACACGCAGACGACTACCTTGACGACGAGCACTAATGCCTACGGCGGCTACATTGTCCGGGCCTACAACAGTAGTCTGCTGCTGGCCAGCAATGGTAGTACCATCGGTATGTTCACGGGCGGTACGTATGCTTCGCCGGATGCCTGGCTTGGCGGAGATACCGGCTTTGGCTATACCTCGAATGATGCGTTGGTGCAGGGTGTTAACAAATTCAGTCCAGCCACCTGTGCCGGTGGTGGTGCGCCACCATGCTACGTGCCATTTACGTTGACTGCTCCTGGTGACATAGTTGCCGACCATGCCACCGGTGTACTGGGCACAGCAATCGCGTCCGAGCCGTTTATTCTGACGTACCGGGTAACGACAACCGCCACACAGGCGGCCAGCAACTACAAGACTGCGACCGTCTACAGCGTTACGCCGATTTATTAACAGGGTAATCTCTGAGGAAGCTTGGTAGTCGCAAAGGTTGTAAAAACTGCGTCCCAGGCTGGTAAGCGCTGTCATGGTAGCTATATAGGTGCTATGATTCGGGAGCATAAGGATTATCACATAAGAGCTATTGCCGTAGCAGCAGTAGTTGCAGAAAAGAGGACCAAGCAGTGCATAAAATTTTTCAAGTAGTTAGTACCCTGCGCATACGGCGTCCACAGGACGTAAGTCCCCTGGTAAGCCTTACCAAATCAATTTCATTGGCGTGTTCTCTATTTGTGTTGATGTTCTCAACACTGCTGGCTCCCTTAGCTTCTGCGGCTACCGGCTCTACGATCGTCGGTCCAAAGAGTGCAGGGCTGGCTTCTGACAACGCTGGCACCGGCACGACGGCCTGGACGACTCCAACTAGCATCTATACCAGTAACGGTGTATATGCGACACAGAAACTGACAGCAGCCACTGCTGGGCATTATCTAGTGGCGTCGGCATTCGGTTTTAATATACCAGTCGGGGCAACAGTTGACGGCGTGACGGTCGATGTCCAGAAAAAGGCTGCTTCAAGCAACAAGGGCGCTATCGTTGACAACTCAGTCAAGCTCGTTAAGGCCGGCTCCGTAACGGGGGACAGCCAGGCAAGTACTACGATCTGGCCATCCAGTAATAACTACGTTACGTATGGTGGATCGTCAACAACATGGGGCGCAGCGCTGACTTCTGGTGACATTAATGCATCCAACTTCGGTGTAGCCGTCTCTGCGAAGAATAACAAGCTCTCCGGCTCAGGTGCTACACTGGCCGCTAATGTCGATCACATCCGCATCAGCGTCAGTTACACGCTGCCTGCAACACTGAATCAGGCCAGCTATAGGTTGTTTGACAACCAGGACGCGGCGTCAGCTCCTACGACTGCTTTGAACTTCGCGCATACCAACAGTTACTACGGTGACTCAGGCTCGAACGGCATCGCCACTGCCGACCTCAATGGTGACGGCATCAAAGATATCGCGATGGCAAACAATGCATCATCGACTGTGTCAGTACTGCTCGGCACGGGTTCCGGACACTTCAAGGACGCCATCAATTACGCGACTGGCACAAACCCCTATGATATCGTAGCTGGCGACTTTTCCGGCGACGGCAAAATAGACCTGGCGACTGCAGATTTCGGAGCCAACAAGGTATCGATACTTGTCAACAAAGGTACTGGGACATTTACCACACACGTAGACTACAACATCGGCATCGGTGTCCAGGCTTTGACAACCGCTGACTTCAACGGTGATGGCAAACTGGACATCGCGACTGCTAACTACAGCGCCAACACGACATCAGTCCTGATCAACAAGGGCAGTGGCGTATTCGCTCCAACAGTCAATTACTATGCTGGATCGGGCCCGAACGATGTGACTACCGCTGATTTCAACGCTGACGGCAAGATAGACCTGGCTGTTGCCAATAACAATTCGTCAAGCGTTTCTGTCTTCCTGAATAACGGCAGTGGCAGCTTTGCTTCCAAGGTCGACTATGTTGCAGGCTCAGGAGCTTATGGTATCGCATCAGCTGACCTGAACGGCGACGGCAAAGCCGATCTCGTAACTGCCAATGCGACTGCATCGACGACTTCTGTGTTCATTAACACCGGTACAGGCAACTTTGCGCCAAAGGTTGATTACCCGACCGGTGCGACACCTCACGCCGTCACGACGTCTGACTTCAACGGCGACGGCAATACCGATCTGGCAGTTACTAACAACGCTGATTCTACGGTCTCAGTACTCCTCGGCAACGGCAGCGGTACGTTTGGCACCAAGAGTGACTTCGCGGTTGACTACGGTCCTGACGCTATCGTCGCAGCCGACCTGGATGCTGATGGCAAGACTGACCTGGCGACTGTCAGCTACCTCTACGCCAGTGTGTCTGAACTTACCAATACATCGGTAGTAACTGCATCGCCAATCGATGTCGGCACACCATTGGCTGCAGAAAACGCTACTGCCACGTTACCTGCAAGCGGTCAACCTTTCCGATTACGTCTGAATGTTGGCGCTTCGACTGCTGGTATCGCCAAGGCAGGGCAGTCATTCAAGCTGCAATACGCACCGATGACTACCAGCTGTGACGCATCATTTGTGGACACTCTATTGGCTGCCTACAGCGATGTCACGACTAGCAGTGCGATCGGCTACTACGATAATACGAACGCTCCGAACGGTACGAGCTTTGCTATGAACGCCAACGACCCGACCGACGGTGCGAACGCTCTGATTCGCCAGACCTATCAGGAAAGCGGCACATCGACATTCGTAAATGCCAACGCTATTGCAGCCGGCCAGGACGGCATGTGGGACTTTGCTCTGACGACGAACTCGGCAGCAGCAGGATCGTCATATTGTCTGCGGGTTGTGAAGACCAGCGGCAATCTCGACTCCTACGCTGTAATCCCGCAGGTTACAACTGCAGCTGACAGCACGGTTACTCAGTAAGATCCGTAACGACCGACTATACATTTCATCCAGCTGGCGGCCATTACGGCAGCCAGCTGGATGACTTTTTACAGTTCCGGACCTAACCAATACCTATTGACACCGATGACTCATATATACTGAGAGTAGCATGCATAAGCTGAAGAACTTCCCACGCCTGAGACAGCTGCTGCTGATCCTCACAGCAGTCTCTGGACTGGTGGTTTTGTGCGGTCATACGGCGCTGGCACAGTCGTCTGACGATACAAAATCAGCCCTGGCGGTCAGCCCGGCGATAACTGAACAGGTTCTGACGCCCGGCGCTGCCAGCAAGTCAGTTGTACGGGTCACCAACATTACCCGCGTGCCGCTGCCGATCAAAGCCAGCGTCAAGAACCTGACACTGCAGGAAAACATGCTGCCGGCGGCTGATAAGGCAATCTATGACGCCTCGGCCTGGTTCACAGTCGATCCGGCTGATTTTATTCTGCAGCCCAATCAGGTAAAGGATATTTCGATTACAATCCTGCCGCCGGCTGCAGCCACGCCGGGCGGCCACTATGCAACTGTTTATTTTCAGCCGCTGATACCGACTGAGGCGCTATCGCCGAATACCGCCTATCTGAGCGCCAGGGTAGGAGTGTTGGCCTTCCTGATCGTCAAAGGAAACATAACCGAACAGGCCAGTCTGGCAAAGCTGTCAGTCCCGCGGGTGCAGCAGTTCGGACCGGTACACCTCAAGCTACCGCTTACCAATAGTGGTAATGTTCATCTGTTACCCGAGGGCAAAGTAGTGATACGCGACTACCACGGTCAGACCATACAGACCTTGCCATTGTCGACCGGACTTATCTTGCCGAAGACGGTCAAAACATATGAGATACAGTGGGACAACCACGGCAAGCTGGGCTACTTCACGGCCCAGGCCCAGCTGACATATGGCGCCGATAAACAATCGCTGCAGACTACCAAAGTGGGTTTTTGGATTCTGCCGTGGCTGCCAGGGGCAATTATCGGAGTATTAATTACTACAATAACCTGGTTTGTGCTGCGGACACGGCACCGCTGGTCAGCGGCCTGGAAGGTGCTGCGCGGTACGCACGATAAAGCTTAAGCGGTCTGTATGATTTCTTATTCGAATCTTGACTCGAATATAAGCCTCATGATTTAATAACTACATACAGTGCTTATGTTTGTGGACATCAGCCGGTACATACCATATAAGTGAGGGGAACAAATACAATGAGCCAAAGCCAGGCCGCAACAAAATTCAAAATACAAATAACACGGCTTCGGGCCTTCGTGGCTATCGGGTTGGCCGCATTGCCAGCTCTGGCTCTAGCTGGCGCAGTTCAGGCAGCTACGCTGACGACGGCTTCTGTTTCGTTATCAGATCCTCGTCCAAGCCCTGTCAGTGCGGCGACCAGCATTAAATACGACCTGCTGGCCAGCAACTTGACTGGAGCCACTGCTATTAAATGTATAAAAGTCGTCTTTACAGTTAATGCCGATGGTACAGGTGGTACACCGACCGGATTTAACTCCTCCACGTCGGCTTCTATCAACACCGGGCAGTCAACGATCTTCTCCTCCCATACAGGTTACGCCTTAGTGAAAACCACAAACGGTACATTGACATACACTAATGCGGCGGGAATCGTGCCATCCGTTACATCTGGAGCGCACTACGTCATCGACGGTATTACCAACGGTTCAGTTGTGAATACGGCCTATTATATGCAGTTCTCGACATACAACAACACCGACTGTGCTACCGCTCCAATCGATAATGTCACCACCGGCTTCATCTACACCGATGGCCAGCAGGTCAGCATTAGCGTCGACGGATCACTCAGCTTCGCGGTTGCTGGAGTAACCGGTAACGGTGCACTGGCTGTTAATGGAACAACTATCACCAACGCGTTAGCAACCACTTCTACGACGATCCCATTTGGTACACTAACAGCGGTAACCAATAAAATTGCTGCTCAGGACCTGACCGTCTCGACAAACTCCGGTGTCGGCTATACAGTCGCGACTCGCTACACAGCTGCGCCGACAATCAACAGCTACACCATCAGCGACTTGGCAGGCGCCCCTAACACTGCTCCAATTACTTTCACAGCTGCTGGCACCGAAGCCTTTGGTTACACCACCGAAGACGCCACACTTGGTACGGGTACTCCTGGCCGCTTCGTTGGTAACAAATGGGCTGCCTTCACAACGACGAACGCCGAAGTTGCCTTTAACGGCGCTCCAGTAGCTAACCAGACGACCCGAGTAGGGTTCCAGGCCGCTATCTCCGGCTCGACTGAACCAGGTGCCTACACGACAACTGTCATCTATACGGCTACGCCAGCATATTAACCGAACCGTCCTTGTATGTGCGATATGTGCACCTTTCCAGACTGGCTATTGTCAAAATAAGAATGTTAGTTCCTCTTAAGGTGTTTGTATAGTAAAGTGTAGACAATGAGTAAGTCGTATGAGGGTCATTAGATAATGAGGATGTGCCGCTATTATTTTCTTCCAGCACTGCTGCTGTTAGTTATCGGTATGTCGGTGATCGCTCCGGCGGTCACGCATGCCCAAGGGGTAATCGGTTTGTCTGTCTCACCACCGACCTTTGAATTTTCTGCTAACCCCGGCGATACCATTACTAATACCATCCGGGTTGAGAACATCACCGATCAGGCGCTGCCGATATCAGTTGATGTTCGTAACCTGACGGCAGTCGGTGAAGAGGGACAGGTGAACCTCAGCAAAGATGATAGCTCATACGCGCTGCAAAGCTGGATAAAAGTCAGTCCATCGGCTGATACTATCGCACCCAAGGAATCAAAAACCTTTGATTACACGATTACGATACCTGCGAATGCCGAACCAGGCGGTCGTTTCGGCTCAGTAGTATTTTCGACATCACCGAAACAAGTCAGCGGTGGCACAGGGGTCGCAGTCGGCCAGGAAGTCGGCGCCCTGGTGTTCCTGAAGATTGCCGGCGATGTTCATGAGAATGCCAAGATCGATTCCTTCTCTGCTGGCAGCAAACTTCATGAGTACGGCCCGGTTGCCTTTGAAGCCCGCGTCAAGAACCTTGGCAACGTCCAGTTCCGCCCGCGCGGGACTATCACTATCAGCAATATCTTCGGCAAGACAGTCGAAACAATTCCGGTTGATTCACGCAACGTCCTGCCAGGAGCAATCCGCAAGATGGACGGCACCTGGAAGCACAAATGGCTGTTTGGCCCATATACGGCGACTGCGTCGTTGGTATATGGCAGCAAGGGTCAGATTATCACCGCCTCAACCAGCTTCTGGGGACTGCCATACCGGATTGTCGGCATCATCCTGGTTATTCTGCTTGTCATTGGTCTGGTCATCTTCCGTGGGCGCAAGCGGCTGTTCAAATCATTTAAAGTCTTATTTGGCAAAGACTAGGCGGCGCGTGTCATGCGCTTCAATATCTGGTTCGGCGGTTGTACGACGCTAATCCTTCTGGCTATGCTGGTACTCGGGCCAGGGAGGGCCGCGGCTGACGTCGCTGTCAGCATAGGGGTTGGTGATACCTTGGTCAATCTGACGGGACAGACCTCTCCCGGTGCGTTCGTGACCATCAAAGACGATGATGTAGTTATTGGGACTATTGTCGCCGATGGTACGGGTAACTTTGTGAAGCTTATCGGCGCTCAGACGCCGGGCATTCATAATCTGAGCCTGTTCACCAAAACGACCAGCGGCTCGATCAGTGACAGTCTGCAGCTGACTGCCAATCTGCGGGAACACGATACGACCGATGCATTTGTCTTCTTGCCGACGACGATAACCTTATCGGGCAGCGATATCTCACCCGGCAATGAACTGGTCGCCCACGGCGAGACAATCCCGGGCGGCGTGGTGCAGATATACGTCGACCAAATCGCCCCGCTCCAGGTAGTTGCCGACAGTGCCGGCATATGGGACCTGCATATCGGGCCAGGCAGGCTGAATCCAGGGAATCATAGCATAACGGCCTACGTGACAGATGGGAACGGCCAGCAGAGCGCACCGACAGCGCCGCGCTTTTTCACGATCCTGGCCAGTCCGGCAAATCCGCTCCCGATGACTCCGCAGACTGACCAGGCGCCCGCTACGGCACCACTGCACACACCGTCAATCAACCTCCCCAAAGATAATGCCATCGCAGCAACTGAGCAGATTACGGTCATCGGCTTGAGTGACGCCTACGCTCAGATAGAAGTCTGGCGTAACAATCGTCTGATGGGATCGGTCTTCGCTGACAAACATGGCGGCTGGTTTCTGACGATCCTGCTGCAGACCGGCATGAACGAAATTACCTCGCGGGCCTGTAGCGGCGCGCAGTGTAGTAAGTTTTCAGGCGTCATCCATATCCGTTACGACCCCAAGGAAGCTCCGGCAGCAGCGCTACGGCTACTGCTGGACGCCTACCGCTTCGATACCGGCATCGGGCAGAACATTCACCTGAGTGCGTCAGTCTTGAGCGGCCAGAAGCCCTACATCTATGAGATTGACTGGGGAGACGGCACGGACCAGCTGATTTCGTCAAATGACGGCCAGACTATATTTTCTCATGCCTACGTCAGCGCCGGCCGGTATACCGGTAAGATTAAGGTCGAGGATGCCTCTGGTGCGGCGGTGCAGAACTCGTTTAGTGTCAATATCCATGGCAACACCCAACATCATCCGGTCTGGAAACTGGTAGCGCCGGGGTTGGCTATGCTTGCAGTGCTACTTATCATTGTCCAGCAGGCACAGAATAGTATAACGATGAGTTCCGTGTGGGCTGCAATACGCAGGGCCTTCAGGCGTTTCAAATAGCGCCGGGCAAACTACCCCGTCTAGCAATTATCAACCTGATAGATTAGGGTAGCCATTATGTGTCAGACGGATTATTATAGAAACACGCGGCAAACCGCTTATATTGTAGATTATGGCAAAAAATAAAAAGCCGACCAAACGCAGGAAACAGTCAACCGTTTCAAATATCGGGTCTGCTTCTGCGCCCAAAAATAGTACAGCCGTTACACAGTCAGCCAAAAAATCGCGTTCCAAAGCTGTGTCAAAACCACGGCCGAAAGCAGCCCGCCCGCCGGCAGTAGTGATTGAGACTGCTTCTGAAATGCCGCCAACGGGTCGTACGGCCGCCGCGTCACTACGAGCGGCCTGGCAGTACACACGATCGCTCATCCGGCCGCCACGGTTCGGAAAAGTATTTGCGGCCGGAAGCTTCGTTGTGCTGATGCTGACGACGTTGTTCTGGACGGCCCTGACGGCCCGTCTTCATCAGGCCAACGCTGACCAGCTGATCGATGGCTATCTGTTTGAGAACTGGCAGACATTCCAGAGAGCGACATTCCCGGGGGCACACAGCTTTTTGATAAAATGGCCGATTTTCGCTGGTATGCAGCTGTTTGGTAATTCACCACGAGTATTCATGGCAGTTACGATACTGATGGTTCTGCTGACGGTCGGCACGTTCGCCTATATACTGCACCGGATTGTCCGGCGCCCGGCCATATGGGGCCTGTTGTGCCTGGCATTGTCATCAATACTGCTGCTGGTACCTGCTCAGCCCGGTGCCGGCGTGTTGCTGCCGGCCAATATGGCAATGACTACCACCCGCAACCTTGAGTATATTGTGTTTATTGCAGTTTTGTATCTTGTGGCCCGGCTGGTGCGCATCCGCAGTCTGGCTTTCCTGACGGCTGTGGCTGCGGCGGCACTGCTGCTGGCCAGCGATACATTGTTCACGGTTCTGGCGGCCGGTAGCGGACTGTTTGCCGTCGTCTGGTATCTGCTCGTCATCAGACGGCGCTCCGATGCCATGTCTGTCAGCCGCATCATATGGGTTGCCGTGCTGGGCCTCGTCGTGGCCAGTGGCCTGCTACTCGTGCTGGACAGTCTGAACCTGACTCATATCGGTAACGGGCAGGCTACTTCGCCGTACCCGCTGGTTCATTCGGTCAGGCAACTTGGACTTGGTCTGACCTATAGTATCGGGGCAATACTGACCAATTTCGGGGCCAATCCTGTCCACGGCGTCCTGATTGTGCGGGATATACCCGGTGCCCTGCTGAACAGTCTGAAACATCTATCCATTGTGGCCTACGCTGTTAACCTTTTGCTGCTGATCACCGGCCTGTATACGGCCGTGAAACTATTGTTTTCACGGCCCGCTCCAGTGGTGAATCAACTGGACGGTCCAGACACGCTCGCCGATGCCGGGCATTGGAAGCGGCTGTCGGTGCTGCTGATCGGCGCTACCATCGCTGCCGGCGCCGTCTTCGTACTGACTGATCACTATTACCCGGTCGATGCCCGCTACCTGACCATCGGATTATTCGCAGTCGGGGTTGCGGCAGCCACCTTCCTTCGTGACCGGGAGCTGCCATACCGACAACTGGCAATCAGTGCTATTGTCCTGGTTGTAGTCATTCCGATCGGCCTGATGACTTCATGGCAGGAGTATCACGCTGATGCTCGTGCTATGGCTGGCCGCAGCCGCGTCACAGCGCGGGTGTCGGATGAGTTGGAGCGCCATAAAGTTGACCGCCTCGTTGGTAATTACTGGGACGTTACCCCGGCAAAAGCGGCTACTGCCCGTCCGATTACGATCGCCCCGGTCGACCAGTGCACCTTGCCACGTCCGGTACTGAACAGCAGCGCCTGGTTCGAGAAGCCACGGGATACCTCCACGGCATATCTGGCGATCCGCGACGGTTCTCAGTTAGCGGGCCCCGATGGCGCTCCCCAGAGTGACGATACGGCCACGTATGGCGGTTGCAGCCTGGCACATGTCGTCGGCGTGTATGGCGTTCCGGCTGAGCGCATTATTGTTAATCCGGCATACGGCCAACAGTATGCGCCAGATGTGCTGCTACTGTTATATCCGGGCGGATTTAAACCGTTGATTACTACTCCCGACGCCCAACCAGCTCAGACGCCGACTGCAGCTCCGGCAGCAGCACCAAAACCGGCAATTAGTCCACTCGTGCCATTTTCAGAGCGCGAAATCTGTAGCCGTGGGCTGACGCTGCAGGTGGTGGCACATCAGGATGATGATCTGCTGTTTATGAATCCAGATTTGCTTGGCACTATCAAAGATGGCGGCTGCGTCCGGACGGTCTATCTGACGGCTGGTGACGCTGGGGAGGGTGCCTCGTATTGGGTTGGCCGGGAACAGGGCGCTATGGCTGCCTATGCGCATATGTATGATGTACCGAATACCTGGCACGAGGAGCAGCAACTGCTGGCCGGACATCTCGTGACGGTCGAGTATCTGGCGGATATCCCGCAGGTCTCCCTGGTATTTATGCGATTGCCTGATGGCAACATGCGGGGAGAAGGCTTCGCTGCTGACAACGACCAAAGCCTGCACAAACTGTTAAACGGTGAAATAGCAAAAATTGATACGGTAGATAAACGTGCCTCATATAGCAAGCAGGATATTATCACGGCACTGCAAGCTGTTATGGTCGCTGATTCGCCGGATACTATTCGGACGCAAGGTTCGTCCGATCCGGCTGATGGCGACCATGCGGATCACCATGCCGCCGGTATTCTGACTGATGAGGCAGCCCGAGGCTACCCCGAGCCGTATACGATTAGTCATTATATTGGCTATCCTGACAAGGAATTCCCGGTGAACCTGACTGATGACGATATCGTCCGGAAGCAGGGTGTATTCTTAACATACGCGAAATTCGACGGCGCAGTCTGCCAGACGGCTTTTGAATGCCAGCAGACCTATACGTACGGCAGGTATCTGTCTCGGCAGTATAAGCCGTAGTTGATAAAGTAGTGTTTGTTTTTGTTTCTATTTTGTCTCTGTTTTGTCTCTGTTTTTCTGGAGTCCGCTGCCGCATATCAGCAGTAAGCTGCAATCAGGCACGTGGGTGAGTATCACGGCCGCGACCAGTCTGCTGTCCATTCTTGCGTTCTGTGAGCGTGTGTTCGATTTTTGAGAGAATCTGTTCAATTGTCATAGTTGTACCTTTGTCAGTTTATAGTTACCTATTTTCTTTTATATTTTTGTTAGAACTTTTTGGTGTTTGCATTTGCCTGTTTGTTTGGCTGTTTGTCTTACTCACCTGCAGACTACTATAAAATGCTTTGACGCAGCGCTCTGTTATATATTTAACATGAGCACGATTTTGCACAAAAATCCAAATATTTACAGGGGTGCTTTTGTGGAAGTTATCAGGTATAATCGGTTGGCAAGAGTTGGGTTCACCCGGCTTGAGCCTGCAGACTGGCGCGTTGGCGGAGCAGTTACGCAGAGGTCTGCAAAACCTCGTAGATGGGTGCAACTCCCATACGTGCCTCCAGATTACTGTAATTCCATTGACCAGAGCACTCCTTTCGAGGAGTGTTTTGTTATGTTGACTGCCAATCGCCGGAGTAGGAATTTTGGGCTGACAAGAACCGGTGGAGTATGATTTACTAGAATGAAGTGTGTAATGTAGTAACGACAGGAATATAGTGCCCATGCTCAGCAATCTCCCGAAATCCCCGACTGGAATCGAAGGTCTAGACGAAATAACTGATGGCGGTCTGCCCACCGGGCGGCCAACACTGATAGCCGGCAATGCTGGCTGCGGCAAGACGCTGCTGGCTATGGAATTTCTGGTCAACGGTATCACCAAATATAAGGAGAACGGAGTCTTCATAAGTTTCGAAGAATCGGCCGATGACCTGATACAAAATGTTGCCTCACTGGGGTACGATCTGTCAAAACTGATAGACAAAAAGCAGCTGCGCATCGACCAGATACAGGTCGATCGCACCGAAATTGCCGAAACTGGTGAGTATGATCTGGAAGGCTTGTTTATCCGGCTCGACTACGCCATCAAATCTATCAATGCCAAGCGGGTCGTGCTTGATACTATCGAGTCATTGTTCTCAGGCTTTACGAATGAAGCGATTCTGCGCTCAGAGCTGCGCCGGCTGTTCGCCTGGCTGAAAGACCGCGGTGTGACGGCTATCATCACTGGCGAATGCGGCGACGCGACGCTGACGCGTCAGGGACTCGAAGAATATGTATCGGACTGTGTTATCTTATTGGACCACCGGATTGTGAACCAGATATCGACGCGGCGGATGCGGATCGTCAAATACCGCGGCTCGACGCACGGCACCAACGAATACCCGTTCCTGATTGACAAAGACGGCATCTCGGTCATGCCGATCACGTCTATCAAGCTTGACCATACTATCTCATCCAAGCGCATCACATCCGGCATCGCTGAGCTCGATGCTATGCTTGGCGGCGGCTTCTACGAGGGGTCTAACATACTGCTGTCTGGTACGGCCGGAACCGGCAAGACAAACGTCGCTACCTATTTTGTCAATGCTAATGCCGAAAAGGGCAATCGTTCTCTATACATCGCCTTTGAGGAATCACCGCAGCAAATGGTCCGGAATGCTAAATCTATCGGACTGGATATTCAGTGGCACATCGATAGCGGGTTGCTGAAGTTCGAATCTTCACGCTCAACCTCGCAGGGGCTGGAAATGCACCTGGCGAAGTTTTATAAACTTATCAAATCGTATAAGCCGACAGTGGTCGTTGTTGATCCGATGACAACCCTGGTTGCGTCGGGATCTGCGAAAGAGGTCAGGGCTATGCTGAGTCGGATGATGGATATGTTCCGCGCCGAAAACATCACAGCTATCTTTACTTCACTGACGGAAGGCGGCGATAATCTGGAGCATACCGATATCGGAGTCTCATCTTTCGTCGATACCTGGCTGCTATTACGCGACTACGAGGTCAACGGCGAACGTAACAAGCTGATGTACGTCCTGAAGTCCCGTGGCACCGCCCACTCCAACCAGGTCCGTGAATTCGTCATTACCGACAAAGGTATTCACCTGGTTGACGTCTATCTCGGCGAAGAAGGCATATTGACCGGATCGGCCCGGGTTGCAGCCGAAGCCCGCTTCAATGCTAGAGACGCCATCCGCCGTAATGATTTGTTTATCAGACAGCAGAAATTAGCCTATGAAAAACATGTTACGGAGGCGGAAATTAAGAGCTTGACGGTGCGGCGCGACATGCAGGACAAACAAATTGAAAGCTTTAAATCTATAGAGGAGAAACGTCAGGATGATGTAGCTTCAGACCAGGCTTTGCTAAAATCTGCCCGCGGAAAAGGACGTAACGATCATGCCAAAAAATAGTGAATACGAACTACGGCTCTATGTCGCCGGTAACACCGCCAAATCAATGCTGGCTGTCAAGAACCTGAAACACTATTGTGAGGAGCATCTCAAGGGCAAGTACTCGATCGAAGTCATCGACCTGTTAGAGAATCCAGCTTTGGCTGAAGGCGACCAGATTTTGGCTATCCCGACGCTGGTCAGGCGAGTACCGGCGCCGATCCGCAAGATTATCGGCGACTTGTCCAACGAGGAGAAGGTGCTGGTCGGGCTTGATATTAAACTCAAAGACAACCTTAGAGACAACCTCAAAGACAAGCTCGAAGACAGCCTCAGAGACGAACATAAAGCTAAACTAACAGACCAAACGAAGAGGGCGGCTTGACGGCCGACCGATCCGACATGCAATCCGCGAATACAACCGAAAACTATGTTCTACGGTTGTATATCACCGGCGCTAACCATCATTCCATGATGGCCGTCAAAAATATCAAAATGATCTGCGAAACGTATTTGCCCGGTGCCTACACTTTGGAAATTATAGATGTCTATCAACAGCCACATCTGGCCGAAGAAGAAGACATAATCGCCGCGCCGACGCTTATCAAACTGTCGCCGGCGCCCCGGCGCAAACTTATTGGCAACCTGTCGGATACGCAGCGCGTGCTGGCCGCACTGGACCTGCCTGGAGATACAAAATACGGCGAAGGGGCGTTCGTATGACATCCCGTCCGAACAAGGCAACTGAGAGTAATGAGATGCAACTGCTGCGCAGCCGACTGCTCGAGGCTGAAGAGACACTGGAAGCCATCCGTCACGGCGCCGTCGATGCTCTGGTAGTCAAACAGCGTGATACTCAGCAGATTTTTACGCTGAAATCCGCTGACCATACTTACCGGGTTCTCATAGAATCGATGAGCCAGGCGGCGATCACCATCGCCAATAATGGGACCATCCTCTATTCCAACAGCCAGTTCAGCCGTATGCTTGGAAAGCAGCTGGAGCTTATTATCGGTGCCCGTTTCCAGACGTTGTTCGACCCCAAAGACCAGCCGAAACTCCAGAACCTCATCGAACAGAACGAGATTCAGAAGGACCTCAACTCCCAGGGCCATCATGAACTGGAGCTGGACCTGCCTGGCCCCGACATAACGTCGGTTATCATATCAGTCACCCAACTACCTAAGGTTGAAGCCAACGCTTACATGGGTGTCATTATTACCGACATTACTGAGCGCAAACGCGCTGAAAAGGCTAAGGACGAGTTCATATCCCTGGCTTCGCATCAGCTGCGAACACCAGCTACCGGTGTCAAACAATATCTTGGTATGCTTATCGAGGGTTATGCTGGCGACCTCGATGAAAAACAGCTGGCTTTCGTCAAAACCGCTTACGATAGTAACGAGAAACAGATAGATATCATCAGCAGTATCCTCAAAACTGCCCAGATTGACTCCGGTGCCTATAAGGTCATTAAAACGCCGCAAAGTCTGTTGGCTCTGATTGACACTGTCCTGACAGATTTCAAGCCGGTCTTCATGATGCGGGGACAACAGCTGAAGATAGAGGTAAGCCCGGAGCTTGAAGTCGACGTTGACGGCGATGAACTGTGCGTGGCTCTGTCAAATCTCATAGAGAACGCCAGTAAATACAGCCCTGACGGTACGGTGATCACAATCAAGACGACGCAGAGCAGTCAGGCGACGACTATCCGTGTGGCCGACAAAGGCGTCGGCATCGATGAAGCCGACCAGGTCAAAATATTCGAGAAATTCACCCGGGTTGATAATGCCATGTCTGATACTGTCAATGGTAGCGGGCTCGGCCTCTATTGGGTGAAGCGGATCGTCACGATGCATGGTGGCAGTATCACAGTAGACTCAGTGCTGAACAAAGGCACGACGTTCATCGTCAAGCTTCCACGTTGATGGAGCCGTGATTGAGTCAGTATTTGCCACAAATCCGCGCTGCCATTAGACTGATGAGCGCGTGGTTACCTCTGGCCGGCCCGTGGTACTATTCTGGTATGTCTGAAATCCAGCTGGCCGCCTGCCTTGTCGTCAACCCCCGCAAAGAGGTGCTACTGTCCCGTGGTATGGCGATTGATTTTGTGCCAAGTATCTGTGACACAGACAGTGTGCAGTCCCCGGTGTTCTCAGTCGAATTCGAGCTACCCCATGTGGTTGCCCGGCTCGGACTCCGGCCGGACGCTGTACTACGCGGCATGCTGAGGCAGCGCTACAAGCTGGACATTACCAGGGCTGAGCTGTCCAAGGTATTGACTGGAAACAGCGGTCCGGGCCCTGGTCCTGAATGCCAGCTCTTCAGCTGTGACATCCGGCAGGACCTGGAACTGCTGGACGATGACGACTGGCACTTCGTTGATCTGCGCAAACCGTCGCACCGCACGCCTAATATAGCATTGGGACCTGTCGCTGAGGCGCTGCGCTGGCAGATTCAAAATAACGAGATAACCCTGTAAAATAGTTGTATGAACAATCAACAAGCAGCCTGTGTGATCAGTGATGCCTATGGAAGAATACTGCTACTGCACAAAACAGCAGTCCATGCCGGCAGTGATATCTGGGATGACAGTGATATGTCAGGCTGGGATCTACCTGGAGGCAGTGTTGAGCCTGATGAAACGGCTGAAGCCGCCGCCGTGCGCCGGACCTACGAGTCAACCGCCATTCTGGTACGGCTCATCAAATCTCTCGGAAGCGACGAAGTCGAAGCTGATGATGGAGTGCATGTCTACCATTGGTTCCAAGGTGTAATTACCGGTGGCGAGCCGGATTCTGGAGGGGCGGACGAATACGACGATTTCGACTATTTTGAGCTGGAAGACCTGACGAGCCTGGCATTATCGGAGAGCGCTCAGCTGCTGCTGCCAAAGTTACTGGACGGAGAGGTAGCACTTGACCCCGTGAACGATGTATAATCGGGCTATTGTCAGGTGATAGTGATATTTGACAAAAAGGGCGAGTGGTGGAATGGTTTACACAACAGACTTAAAATCTGTCCCCAGTAATGGGTTGTGGGTTCGAGTCCCACCTCGCCCACCAACCTTGTCTTACAACGTTCAGATAGAAAGATGGGTATAGAATTATGACTGCCGAAACACACAATTGTCCCTTTTGTCATCCGCAGGAGCGTGTGCTCAGGCAGAACGACCTGGCACAGGTCATCCTGAGCGACCCGCACAAAGTCCCCGGACACTTGCTGGTCATGCCAAAGCGCCATGTTGAGCAGCCCTGGGAGCTGACACACGACGAAGTGACCAGTGTCTTTGACCTGATATTTGAGATTGAACAGAAACTGATCGGCAAACTGGGCGATGGGTTTGATATCCGCCAGAGTTACCGGCCGTTCCGCCCGCAGAACGAGATTAAGCTCAATCATCTGTTATTCCACGTCCTGCCGCGCTCCAACGACGATTATATCTTCAAGGTCTCCGAGCAATATGAGTCTGGCCTGTACGCTGAGCTGGACGATATGGAGCGCGACGCCGTCATCGACTTGCTGTTCGTGAAACGTGCCGAAGGCAAGTAAGCCATGGTGCAGGCCGCCGGACTCGTTGTATATCGCAAGGCCGCCAAGGGTTATGAAGTGCTGCTGGTGCATCCGGGCGGTCCGTTTTGGGCTGGTAGAGATGATTGGTCGATCCCTAAGGGTGAACTCGATGAGGGCGAGACTCTGCTGCAGACGGCGGCGCGGGAATTCAAAGAAGAGGTTGGGGTCCTGCCGCCACTCGACGACTTGGTTGATATAGGGTCGGGCAAGGTGAGCAGCGGCAAGACAAATTACATCTGGGCCGTCGAAGGTGACATCGACCTGAAAAATTTCAAATGCAGCTCAACTGTCACAATGCCGTGGCCGCCAAGATCTGACATGCTTGTAACGTTTCCGGAAAATGATCGGGCCGAGTGGTACGACCTCACCGCCGCCTACAGTAAAGTTTTTAAATCCCAGATGGTATTCATTGAGCGATTAGCTGAGTATCTTAACGTACAATTGCACGAAATAACGAAGCCCACAAACTCGACGCTATTTTAAATTGCTAGGCACGGAGCTCGTGCTTGTCGCTATCAAATAGTAGGCGTGCGAACTCGGCAAATTGATCTCGACTAGCTTCGACAGGGGTCAGGTTTTCACCAGAAGAGACAAGTAAGCTGCCGGTCGCACCGTTGAAGGCATACGTCGTTTTTTTGCCGCCAGCCGTCGATTCGGCTTGAGCCGTGCTTTCTGACGGTGAGGATAGGCGTGTATGCCCTTGGTCGGGAGTGTCGAATTCTGTGTCTGGCTCTCCGCCGGGGAATCTACTTCGCCACGACGCTAACAGTATGCGAGCCTGGCGGGTGGCGACGCTCCGGATTTCTGCTTCGCTTTGAAACAGCACTTCATGGGTGACGTCGTATCGGATATCATCTTGCTCACTCATCGGTATTCTCCTTGTTGGTATTTTGCGTATCTTGGTGGCGACGCAGGAGTACCTCGTCTACCCACTCCTCGATGAGGTTTCCCTGCGCGTCAACTGATAGCCGGGTTGCTGCCAGGGGGACGTAGCGGGCGGGCCCGCCTTCAGCCGGTTCGACCTTGGTTAATAAAGTATATCCATTCGCGGTCGGAGTCGTTTTGATAGCTGCTGCTGCTGCGTATACGTAAAGTCCTGGATAGTTAGCTCGCTTCGTTAGTGTCGCGGCCGTCGATTCCTGTGTGCTCACCATCGATTCGACCCTTTTGTCTCCTGGCTGCTGACTGACCGTAGTGTCGTCAGCATCCTCCGCCGGTCGCCAAATAGTGGCTGGCGCAGCTTGGCTACAGGATATTAATATAAGTCGTCGTCGCCCGATAGCCTCAGGATTGTCGTCGATCCCGCGGCTATCCTGCATATCCTCCGCTACGATGCGGGCAATGCCTCGTGCATCGGAAATGCTTACTTCTCCCAGATTGCCGCTATCCGGAGTCCTATTACTGACAGTAAATTCGACATCCGATTTATGCTTGCCAAAGTACATGCTGCCTGGGCCGCCGTGATCAGCAATCGCTAATGTCGATGGTTTGATTCCATGGTGCTTGAGCAAGGCCCGGTGTCTGTAGAAATCTGAAGGCCGGTTTATTTCAAAAAACAGGGTGCGGCCAGATGGTGTGGCAAACGTTTCGCTGTTCGTGCGATGAGCACTATTATGATCGCCCGTGCCATCCGTATATACAACGGTGACGTCACCGGCTTTTAGGTGCTCGAGTGTCGCCGGATCACCGTCAAGCAGCTTATCCATTAATGTGAGTTGGGTGGCTGTATAGTAGTCAAAGTTAACAAACGCAGCCTTGTCGTGGAGTTTTGTGATCGTATCTGGACCGAGTTCCCGGACATTCTTCTCGGTTGTTTCTAAGGCGCGCATCAGCTTGCTAGCATTGGCATAACCGGTAACCGGGTCAGAGGTTCGGATGTCCCAGCCAAATTGAATGTTATCCGTGATGGATTCTGGTAGTCCGAGGGTTGACATATACCGATCAGCCCAGTCGCGGGCGTCTCTGGACTCGAGCTGTTCAGGGCTACCCTCCTTGGGTGATCCTTCTTGAATCGGTGGTCGCATACTGAAAGAAAGCGGATTGTAGAAATCGTTCTTGGCAACCTTGAAAAAATCTTTATTGTGTATGATCTGCTGGACTACGGGATCTAACTGGTGGGCGCCTTCGTCCGTTTTTAGGCTCAATACGTCAGGAAGATCAGTAATCCTTTGCATGAGCTGGGCAACTTTACTATCGAGAAGCGGGTTGCAAATAGCTTCTAAAAACATATCCTGCAAGCCGCCAGCTTGTCTGGCTTCGTCAGAAAAATAGAACTGCTTTAGCTTATCTGCAGGGATATGGTCAATTAAATGAATGAGATCCAGGTAGCTTTCCGGCTCAATTTTAAGGTTAGCTGCTTCCAACTGGTCGACTTCACGAATACAGGCATCTAGTTCCTGGACTGTGTAGTCTCCATGTTGAAGCTCTGTCGCTAATTCGTGGGTGAAGTGAGGATCAAAATGCGTCTTACCACTGTTCTCTACCGTCTGGCGGAACTCTTTGAGGCGAGTTGTGAAGCTGCCGATGGTTGGAGGCGCTTCATCTTCAGGTGTTGAACTTTGAAAGAGAACACCGACATCGGTAGCTTGGGGCATTGTTGCTGGCGGTAGTGCGTCGTGCTCAGCCAAAAGACGCACAACGTGCGGGTGCAGAGCGGGATGCAGCTTCGGGATTTGTTGGGCGAGTTGCTCCCAGCCGGATTGGTCGTTTGGTGTTTCTGACATCTCTAGTCTTATTTTTAATTGCAGTATAGGCCACTGGCACAGCCACTACAAGTAAGCATCCTGTTGCCATAATTGTCATTCTGATACAGCAAAGGTACAATAGGAGCATGATCACAAGATTGCAGACCATGATGATGTCCGTGAAACGCGCCGTAGGCATGCCCCCGCGGGCTTATAATTTCACATCATAATCTGTAATTTTTATAATAATAACCCCTCTCGCTGTAGCCACAGACAGACCAGGAGTCCTCATGAATTATTTTGTTACCACCTCTATTCCATATGTAAATGGTGAACCGCACCTCGGTCACGCCATGGAATTTGTCATGACCGATGTTCTGGCCCGGGCCGCCCGCGCTGCCGGCAAAAATGTTCTGTTCAGCACTGGCACCGATGAGCATGGCGGTAAGATCGCCGAGAAGGCCGCCGAGCTAGGACTAACTCCGCAGGCACTCAGCGACCAGATGAGCCAGAAATTCCGCGATCTGGCGGAGTCACTCGATATCAGCGCTGACCGCTTTATCCGGACAACTGACAAAGGCCACGAGCAGCGTGCCGGGCTTATCTGGAAAGCGCTTGCCAAAGATATCTACAAGAACAAATACGTCGGCTGGTACTGCGTTGGTCATGAAGAATTCGTAAACGAGACTTTGGTTCAAGAAAACAAAGGCGTCTGTCCGGACCATAACCGGCCGTACGACAAAATCGAGGAAGAGAACTACTTCTTTCCACTCAGCAAATACAGCGACCAGATCAAAAAGGCTATCGAAGACAACTCATTCAAGATTATTCCCAAAACTAAGCGCAATGAAATCCTTTCCCTGATTGAAGAGGGGCTGGACGACATCAGCATCTCCCGGCCGGCGGACAAAATCAGCTGGGGAATACCGGTGCCCGGAGACAAGACGCAGGTCATGTACGTCTGGTTCGAGGCGCTCATGAACTACATCACAGTGCTCGGCTATCCGGAAAATGAGGATTTCAAGAAGTATTGGCCGGCCAACGTCCAGGTCATCGGTAAGGACATCATCCGCTTCCATGCTGCCATCTGGCCGGCGATGTTACTGGCACTTGAGCTGCCACTACCTAAGACACTCTATGTCCACGGCTTCATCAACATCGATGGCAAGAAAATGAGCAAATCACTCGGTAATTTCGTCAATCCTCAGGAAATTGTCGATAAATACAGTGCTGATGTCTTCCGCTATTATTTCCTACGTCACATCCCGTCCTATGAAGACGGCGATTTCAGCTGGGACAAGCTGGAAGCCGCCTACAACAATGAGCTGGCCAATGAGCTTGGCAACGCCGTGCAGCGGACGGTGGCCATGATTCAGAAATACCAGGAGGGTGTCATTGGTGAAATACCTGAGCCGCAGCATGACAACGCCGAGTACCGCAAGGCACTTGAGGTCTGTCACTTTGATAGGGCACTCGACGAAGTCTGGGAACAGGTCCGCGGCATCAACCAGTATATCGATGCCGAAAAGCCATGGACCCTAGCCAAAGATGTGGCCAAATCCGGTGATACCGAGCACCTTAAAGAAGTCCTGGCCTATCAGGTAGGCTCACTGCTGGAAATTGCCCAGCTGCTCGAGCCATTCATGCCGACGACCGCCAAGCGCATAAAGGCCGTCTTTGAGGAAGGCGTTGTCCGCCCGATCGAAGGCACACTGTTTCCTAAGCACGAGGCAGCTGAAACAGCTTCCTAAGGAACACATGGAGTTCGTAGACACCCATTGCCACATCCAGTCATCGGACAAGCAATCCGGTGACGGCGGTGAGGCAGTTACGCGCCGCTTTTGGGAGAAAGCCGGTTATCCAAGCGGCGATGAATTGATAGCCCGGGCAGTTGACGCCGGCGTCACGCGGATGATCTGCGTCGGCTGCTCATTGCCGGATAGTCAGCTGGCGGTGGAATTCGCAAAATATCGTGAAAACATCTTCGCCAGCATCGGTATCCACCCGCACGAAGCCAAGGATTACATCGACGCTAGCGGTTATGACCAAGCTAAATTAGACCGTTTTGCGGCCCTGGCAACCGCGCCGAAGGTCGTAGCGGTGGGTGAGTGCGGTCTGGATTATTACTACGGTCACTCCGAGCCAGCTGACCAGCAGAAGCTGCTACGTTATCAGATTGAGCTGGCGCTGGAGCATAATCTGCCGCTGATTTTTCATGTCCGTGATGCATTTGCCGACTTCTGGCCGATTTTTGATGAGTATATGGGCCACGCAGGCGGTGTCAGGGGTGTCCTGCATAGCTTTACAGACAATCAGGCCAATCTTGACAAAGCCCTGGCAAACGGCCTGTACGTGGGCGTCAACGGCATCGCAACATTCAGTAAAAGCCAGGAACAGCTGGAGATGTATAAATGCATCCCATTGTCAAGATTATTACTCGAGACTGACAGTCCCTTCTTGACACCTTCCCCGTACCGTGGTACTGTTTGTGAGCCATATCACACAAGTGTGACTGCAGAATTCCTGGCTGGACTGAGGAACGAACCCCTCGAAGCGCTAGCTGCAGCAACGACTGCGAATGCGCATGATCTATTTATCTTTAGTTATTATGTCTACTAACATTGACGCCCAAGATGCATTTGTACGTCCGCCCGAGCGGCGTGTAAAGGCCAACCCGGAATTCAGGGGACCAGTTGCGGAACGTGCCGTTATCGTCGTAGATCTCTTCCAGCGGACTGAGGACATTGTCAGAATGTCCGACCCCAGTATCGTCCGCGATGCTGAAGTCCACCAGCTGCCAGTGGCGGACGCTCCTGCCGATCCTGATATCGCCCATCTGTACGTCGAAGAACCGATTGTAGAACTGATTGCAGGACCAACTGCTCTGGAACCAATGCCGCAACCAGTCATGGAGCCGCCAGTGGAACAATTCGCTCCTGCTGCTACAGACGTGCAGCCAACACATCAGCCTATCCATGACAATGAAGCGTTTTTACATGGAGCCCGCCACCTGGTGGACGCCAGTCTGCCAGCTGGCTCTGTCGATATCCGGGGATACGTCGAACGGACTGATGGCTCGCCGTCTCAGATTATTGATTTTCCGATGCCAACCGAGTCCTACGATGTGGATGTCAGCAGCGTAGATGCCGATGACCAAAGTTTCGGTGCACTAGGATACGAGGAGCTCCAGGATGACGCTGCTTAGTAACTACTTCAAACAGAAGCGTGAAGAACGCCGCGCTGAGATATACAGTGCGCTGATCCACCACGAAGCTAAAGCCGGCGGCCAGCTCTTCGGCCCGATTCCGGAAGGCCACCGCCGTGAATTCTTCGCACTCGATGACCATACCTGGGTCTGGCACGAGGAATGGAAGGATGTTAATGGCCAGTGGCAGGCTGTCACGACTCGCTACGATGTCCGCCCGAATGGTATCTTCAAGTCGCAAGGCGGCGCCTCGTACCAGAGCCTCAGCAAGCAGGAACTGACCAACCTGTACCGGGCAGCCCGGCTCTATGCACAGCAGATCGGCGCCGAGCAACAGCGCATGCTGCAGGCCAGCTGATTGCCACCTGGTCCAGCTGATTTATACTAAGACGTAGCAATGACAGCAATATATCTTGACCATGCGGCGGCAACGCCGCTCGACCCTACAGTGCAGGCGGCTATGGTTCCGTACTTTAGCAAGCATTTTTATAATCCCTCGGCCCTGTATGGTGCTGCTGAACGTGTCCGACACGATGTCGATACAGCCCGCAGTTCTGTAGCCCGGAGTCTCGGAGTCCGGCCAGCTGAAATTGTCTTTACGGCCGGCGGGTCGGAGGCCAACAATCTGGCGATCCACGGTGTTATGACTCGCTATCCTGGTGCCAGGCTGCTGATGAGCGCTATCGAGCACGATTCGGTGCTGGAGGCAGGTAAGCAGTTTGCGCATGACATGGTGTCGGTGACGGGGCAGGGGATTGTCGATACAGCGGCATTGAAGGAGCAGATCGACGATAATACGGTGATGATCAGCATCATGTACGCCAATAACGAGATCGGGACCATTCAGCCGATCCGCGAGATCGGGCAGCTGATTGCCGCCATCCGCAAGGATCGCCGAAGCCGCGGTGTTGTTTTGCCGCTGTATTTTCATAGTGACGCCGCCCAGGCGGCCAATTATCTTGATCTGCAGGCGCCCAGGCTTGGCGTCGATCTGCTGACGCTGAACGGCGGTAAGATATACGGGCCGAAGCAAAGCGGCTTGCTGTACGTTCGGGGAGGCGTCGAACTGCAACCCTTGATACGGGGCGGCGGTCAGGAACGGAATATCCGGAGCGGCACCGAGAACGTGCCGGCAATCATCGGCTTCGCTGCGGCTCTGGAGATAGCTCAGCAGTCGCGCCATACTGAATCAAAGCGTCTAGCTGAACTGCAGCATTATTTTTATGTACATCTGGCAGAGCTGCTTCCGGGGGCAGTTATAAATGGTTCCCGGAAAAAGCGCCTGCCGAATAATATCCATATCACCATTGCCGGTCAGGATAATGAACGTCTGCTGTTCCAGCTGGACGCCGCCGGAATTATGGCAGCCGCCGGCTCAGCCTGTAGTGCCAGCAGTGATACACCGTCCCACGTGCTGCAGGCTATCGGGCTTAGTGATGCTGCGGCCCGGGCCAGCCTGCGTTTCACCATGGGCCGCGCCACGACCCAGGCCGAGCTTGAGCATGTTATTCAGACACTGCGGGACCTGACACAGTAGCTGTTCGTCGGCAGCGATCACCAGAGACAGACCCCAGTTACTTGCGGCTCAAACGAAAACGTTTATACTTAAGCCTAAGATGTTCCGTCTCAAACGCACCCTTGCCGCCGTCATTCTTCTGTGTCTGATTGGCAGCACAGCTCTTACTTCCTCACCGGTGACGGCTCAGGCTGTGACGCATGCCTACAATACCGACAATCCACTGCAGCGCGGTATGATCGTCCGAATTACCGAAAAGGACAAGAACAAAGTCGAACCGCTGACGGAGCAGACATCGACCAAGATGGAAGGTGTTATCGTGGCTGCCAATGATGCACCGGTAACACTGTCGAATGCCGACACCAGCAAACAACAGGTCTTTGTTGCTAATACCGGCCACTACAATGTTCTGGTCAGTAACCAGGACGGTCCGGTCAAAGCCAACGACTACTTATCGATCTCATCGCTGGCCGGAATCGCTATGAAAGCCGACACCAAGCAGTCTATCGTCGTCGGTAAGGCGCTGGAGAATTTTGATGGCAAGACGCGCGTCAGTTCCACGACATCTGTCAAGGATTCGACTGGCCGGACAGTCTCGGTGGCTATCGGACTTATTGCCGTTGATATAAATATTTCCCACAATCCGCTTGAGAAACAGACCGTCAGCCGCATACCTGGCGTCGCCTTCCTGCAGTCAGGTGCCAAGGCGGTCGTTAACAAGACAGTCGATCCGGCCCGCCTGTATCTGAGCTTGCTGCTGCTGATTGTGGCCGCCGCCATTGCCGGAGCTATTTTGTACGGAGGTGTGCGCAGCAGCATGGTGTCCATTGGCCGTAATCCGCTGGCCAAAACGTCCATTATGCACGGTCTGATACAAGTGGTGCTGGTCAGCATTATCATTTTCATAATCGGCATGATTGGGGTATATTTAATATTAAAGCTTTAGCGTTTTATGTGTACCGGACGATCGCAGGATGCACAGGGTACGGCAGAAATGTGAACTGCTGAAATGGGCTGACAGTATGGTGGGAATAAACAAATGATGACATGGATAATCGTAGCAGGACTGGTACTACTCGGTAGTATGGCAGCCGTGCTTATTTATGTGACTCTGGAAAACAATATCGTACACAAGAAACCGAAGGCCAAAATGACCTCAGGCGGCGTCCGGGCGATTGACCAATCGGCTGACAAGCGGGTTGAAGAAATATTTAACGACGAATTCCGTGAAGAGCTCCGCAACCGCGGCCGGCTGCACTTTGAGAAGATTATTGGTGAGAACGCCATGTTTCTGCAGCAGGACCTGCGGCTGACGACCAGCCAGCTCAATGAGTACATGAAGACCGAAATCACCCGCAAGCTGAAGGAAGAGTTCGCCAAGTACGAAGAGTCGATCATGGACGCCAAACAGCTGGCCGTCGATTCAATCGAGAAAACTAATGCCGTCATCGACGAACAGCGCCAGCTACTGGGCAAGGAATTGCAGGAACAGGTGGCCGCCGAAAAGGCGCAGCTGATGAGCCGCTTCGAGTCCGATATGGCCCGGGTCGTCAACCACTATGTCCTGACGGCTATCGGCAACCAGATCGATATGAGCGACCAGCTGGGCTATATCATCAGCGAGCTGGAAGCCAATAAGAAAGAGATCATGAAGGATATTGCTAATGGCTAGTAGCCCACAGCTGACGACACAGATAATCTCGCCGAGCGACCTGAAACGGGCCCGCCGAGAGGTTGAAGCTGTTGATGATTTTTTGCACCAGGCCGGTCTGCGCCAAGGTGGCAAAGCCGTCAAGATGCCGCAGACCAGCCGTCTGATAGAGGAGCTGGTCTCAGAACTGAAGGTCAATCTGCTTCAACCGGCAGACAGGGCGAAGATACTGAAATACCTGTCGGATCTGGTGACGAACGCCCCGGTACTGCACATCAGCTTCGCCAGCGAGCCTTCGGCTGCCTTCATGTCCAAACTGATAGTCTGGCTGCGCTTGAACATACATCCTCAGACACTGGTCCACCTCGGGCTGCAACCGTCTATCGCGGCCGGTTGTATCGTCCGGACTGCCAACAGACAGTTTGATTTCTCGCTGACTGAAGCCTTTGAACAGCAGCGTAGCATACTTATTAGTAGTTTGAGTGATGAAAAAACTACTGCCGGGCCGGAAGAGACGAAGCGCATCGAGGCAGAGGCAATCGCTGACGCCTTGAAGGCCGAAAAAGCAAAAGAGCAGGAGGCCGCAGCATGAGCGACAACCGGCATTTTGACGCCCTGGTAAGCAAAGGCAATCCCGTCGGTGAAGTCATCGGCGTCGACCGCTTCCTGGTACGCGTCAAGGGCCTTCAGCCCGTCAATGTCCACGCCCTGATCATGTTCGACGATGGCAGCAAGGGCTTCGTCTATCAGATCATGGAGGATCATACGATCGTCCTCCACTTGGGCAGTGTCCCGGTCATCGTCGGTGTCATGGCCGTCGTGCAGCACAACGAACTCGTCTCGAAGGTCGGCAAAGGCTTCATCGGCCGTGTTGTATCGGTAAATGGCGACCCGCTCGATGGCAAAGGCCCAATTACCGCCGAAAGCGCCTGGCCGATATTCAATCCGGCGCCGATGCTCTATGAGCGCGAACTGCTCGACAAGCAACTGGTAACTGGTGTGACGGTTATCGATGAGATGTTCCCGATCGTCCGCGGCCAGCGTATGGCGCTGATCGGCGACAGTAAGTCCGGTAAAAGCGCCCTGGCAACACAGGTAGCTATCAGCCAACGCGATACTGACGTCGTGGTTATCTATGTCCTGATAGCCAAGCGCCGCAGTGATGTCGACATGCTGCTGACCCGTTTGGAGAATACTAATGCCATGGGTACGGCTATCGTCGTAGTATCGACGATGTTTGAATCGCTGATTTCCAGCTATCTGGCACCATATGTGGCCTGTGCACTTGGCGAATATCTGTGGCAGAAACTCGATCAGGACGCCGTCATTATCTACGACGACCTGACCAGCCATGCCCAGATTTACCGGGAAATCTCGCTGCTGGCCGAAACCAGCCCAGGCCGCGAATCATACCCAGGTGATATGTTCTATGCCCATTCATCGCTGCTGGAGCGTGCCGGCAAACTGAACCGCAATCATAAGACGCTGACGAGCATTCCTCTCGTTCTTGCCAACGGTGGCGACATTACGGCCTACATGCCGACTAACATCATGTCCATCACCGACGGACAGTGGATCCTTGATATGAACATTTTCCGCGATACCATGCGCCCGGCCGTCAATACCGGACTGTCTGTGACTCGTGTCGGTGGTGTCGGCCAGAGCAAGCGCCAGAAGACGTTGCTGGCCCAGACACAGATTGCCCTGAACGCCTACAAGCAGGCCGAGCAGTTCGCCCACTTCGGTTCTGAGCTGGCTCTGACCGCCCAGAAGGACCTGGAGCGTGGTAAGCATATCTATGAACTGTTGAACCAGGCGCCGGAGGACACGTACAGCATCGCGGCCCAGACATTGATGCTCGACATCATCATCAACCTGAAAGACGATCAGATGCTGGATGTCAAAAAAATGAAGGAACATGTCCTGGAATATTCAGTCAAGGTGAAGGACGATAAGGATTTCGAGAAAAATCGCGATGAACTGCTCAAGAAGTCACTGGTGGAGTTGAAAAAATGAGGCGGCCGCAGGATATCGCTCTCGAAGAGGCTGACATGACCACCATCGTCGGTCTGACAAGTGCGTTCGAGAGCCTGGCCAGCATGCGCATTTCCCAGACCAAAACTCAGGTACTGCAGTCACAGGCCTTCTTCAATGAGATCTGGCATATCTATTCGCAGCTGCGTATCGATAGCTTGTTCCGCTTCGGCCGGTCAGAAGATGAGAAGATCATCAAGAAAAGCCTGTTCATCGCCGTGACTGCCGAAGGCGGCTTCAGTGGAGACATCGACCAGAAGTTGATATCGGTGTTGCTGAAAGATTATGATCCTGCCAAACATGACCTGATCATCATCGGACACCACGGTGCGGTGCAGCTGGCTCAGTTGAAGGTTGAGTTTATGAAATCCTACAAACTGCCGGAGAAAGATGACCATATCAATGTCCAACCGCTTATCGAATATGTCAAAAAATATCAATCAACACGAGTTTATTATCAGACCTATGTCTCGCTGACCGTCCAGGATGTCAAACGGATCGAGCTCAACAGCGCCGTTCAGTTGGCTGGTACGCAGGCCGGCGGCGCTGACGAGATCATCAGCGAAGAGACATATATCTTTGAACCGAATGCCTATGCCGTTGTTGGCCACTTGGAGCGTTCCATGATGGAGATTACCCTCAGCCAGGTTATCCTGGATTCCAAACTGGCCCAGTATGCCAGCCGTTTCCGGGCAATGACGGTAGCCCACGACCGGGCAGGTGAATCGTTAGCGGATCTGCACACACTGTATAACCGTACCAAGCGCAACATCGCCGATGAACGGCTCAAAGAAATCCTGAACGGCCGCAAAAAGGTGACAGTATGAATAAAGGAATAATCCGGTCCGTTAAAGGCCTGGTCGTCGGTGTTGAATTCGACGATGACTATCCGGCGCTCGCCGAAGTACTGCTGGCGGACGATGGCCAGGATTCGCCGCTGATGGTCGACCATGTCACCGTAAAGGGTAAAGTCATCTGCCTGAACGTCCGCGGCGTCCAGACGCTCCAAAAGGGCATGGCAGCTGTCCGAACCGGTAAGAGCATCGAAATACCAGTCGGTACCGAGCTTATCGGCCGGGTCGTCGATGCCAATGGCCGACCGGTCGACGGCCGACCACCCATCGTGGCAGCCAAAGGCAAGACTCTGGAATACCGCAGCATCTTTAAGAGCCCGGAACGTAGTACGAACTTCTCAGTCTCCAAGCCGGAAATCCTGGAGACCGGCATCAAGGTTATCGACTTCTTCACGCCGTTCGTCAAAGGCCGCAAGATTGGTATTATCGGCGGTGCCGGTGTCGGTAAGACGGTGCTCACCATGGAGCTTATCAATAACGTCTCGCGTTCTGGCGCCGGTATGGCCTTCTTCGCCGGTATCGGTGAGCGCATCCGCGAGGGTCACGAACTGTTCCAGACGCTGGCCGATAATGACCTGTTGAAGAATACCTGCATGTTCTTCGGACAGATGGACCAGAACCCTGTACAGCGGGCCCTGATCGCGCTGTCAGCTGTTACACTGGCCGAGTATTTCCGTGATGAGCACAAAAAAGATATCCTGTTCTTCGCCGACAACATGTATCGCTACATCCAGGCCCGCAATGAGCTGTCGACCATCCTGGACCAGATACCGGCCGAAGGTGGTTATGAGCCGACGCTGTTCTCAGACGTCAAGTTGCTGCAGGACCGCCTGAGTTCTAATGAACATGGTTCCATTACTGCCTTTCAGACCATCTACGTCCCGGCCGACGACTTATCTGACCCGGCCGTGCAGATGATTCAGCACGAGCTTGACGGAACGCTGGTTCTCAGCCGTAAAGTCGCCGAGCAGGGCATCCGTCCATCGGTAGACTTGTTGAAGTCGACCTCATCATTGTTATCACCAGATGTCGTTGGTGAGCGCCATTACATATTAAGCGTCCAGGTCCAGGCGCTGCTGCAGAAATACGAATCGCTGAAGGGAATCATTGCCATCATCGGTGAAAACGAACTGAGCCCCGAAGACCGCAACGACTTTGCCAAAGCCCGCAAGCTGGTCGATTATTTCACGCAAAAAATGTTCGTCATGGAGAAATTGAACGGAATTCCGGGTGAGTTCGTTACCCGCGAAGAGATGCTGTCGAAAATCGAAGAGATCATAATATAAGGACCATGAGGCAGCGCTATGGCAGATGATAAAGATGAAAAGCCGGACGAAACACCGCCAGTTCAGGACACGACGGTCGAAAAAGACAGCTCCGGCAAAGCTGGCTCCAAAGGCGCTGCCCAGATGCATATCCGGGTCGCCTCACCGTTCAAGGTATTCTTTGACAGCAACGCTCTCAGCTTATCCGGCGAAAATGCCACCGGCCCGTTCGATATCCTGCCGCGGCACCATAACTTTATTTCACTATTGAATGAATGCGAACTGGCCATCAAAACGCATACTGGCGTGACTAAAGTCCGCATATCCAGCGGCATCATGCACGTCAAGGCAGACCAGGTGATTATCTTCCTGAACGTCTAACATTGGTCTCTTTTGCAACTTGCTCGGCTCACATTCGGCACTGTCCTGAGCTCGGCTTGTGCTCTAAAGTAGCACAAGCCTCGTGCGGAGGTTCCGATGTGAGCCGAGCAAGTTGCGCCTAAACAGTTCGTAATTCTGTGGCGCTCGCTACCCTCTCGGATTCGAAAAATGCTGAGTTGGCGTGATAGCGGGTTGGCGGCTTAGCCCAGAACGATGTAGTCGAAACCGAGACTGCTGTTGGACGGCGGCGTCGAGTTAGAACAGACACTGAAGGTGGTGGAGGTCCGGTTGACGTAGTATTGCACGCTGGAAGCGTCCGAGCTGGTCGGCGTGATGACGACGTGCGGTGTGCTGCTGAACTTCTTGTTGAAGTTCACGGTGACGAAGCAGCCTGCCGGTATGGTGCCACCGCCGGTATTGATATTGATGCTACCGCTGGTGTCGGATCCGCTGATTGATACCGTGCCGCCACTGCCGAGTGCTGTGCCGTTGGACCTGCCGGGCGAGGCGCCACCAGCAACAATATGGCTGCTGAGCGCCAGATCGCCAAGTATTTGTAACTGGCTGGTAGCAATCTGTGGTGCCGATATGTTGCCTCCGAATGTGCCACCGCCGGTGACGCTCAGATTCTTTTTGACATTCAGCTGGCCGAGTACCGAAGTGTCGCCGCCAATAGTAAGTGTTTTATTTACCTGGACCTGGTCAAATGTGCTGTCTCCTGAGACGGTAATGCCAGGCAGGTTGAGCGAGCCGTTGACGTGGATCGTGCCGGCGACATCCAGGCTGTCCCGGATCAGCACCTTGCCTGCGAATACGGCGTTGGATTGGACGTTCAGGATCTGCTTCGGATCGCCGACGGTTGCGTCAGTCTTGGATAACTGGCTCAGTGCGTCCTGGGAAAGCGTCTGGCTGCTTATCTTAGGATCCTCTTTGGTTGACTGCTTGATCATGGTGATCGCCAGGATACCACCGGCGATGACGAGCATCAGGATGAACAGCAATAGATAGATATTGACGCGGTGAGTGAGCTTTTTGATACCCTTCGGGCCGGATTTTGGAGCCGGAGTGGGTTGGCTATTAGTTGGTTGGCTATTGCCATCAGACGAGCTCTCTAGCGAGTCGGTTTCAATGACCGAGCCGCTGGTGTCTTCTGAATTCTCCGGCTTTTTGTTGTCTGTATCCATATGTCTGATGTTCGCTGTGAGTTAGCTATGCAAGCTTACTATACTAAATATCAGCATAAACGTAAACGGAATTGTCATTTATGCCATCCTGGGGCACAATAGGTAGAAGGTATTATGTGTAGTTTACGACGATTTCTGGCGGCATGTCTCCTGTGTGTACTCACGGCGTTATCTAATACGCCGACAGTTATTGCTGCCCAGGCCAATTCAACGAATTACGGCGTCAATGAGGTGTTTTTCGGCAGCGGTGGCGAACTGCATGCTTGTTCGACGACCTACTGTGCCAAGCAGTCTGCCGGTGAGCTGACAGTGGGCAACACGAAGAGTACGAATTACCAGGCGCAGGGCGGACAGAATACCGAGCGGGAACCATACCTTAACGTCAGTGTTGCGTCAGGTGTTGTAAACCTGGGAATACTGGACGCGGCATCGACGGCGAGCGGCAGTACGACATTTAACGTCAAGACGTACCTGGCGTCCGGATACACTGTGTACGTCGATGGTTCCTCACCCAAGAACAAAGGTGGTCACATCTTGACTCCGATGTCGACGGCGACGACGTCACAGATAGGTATTGAACAGTTCGGCGTGAACCTCCGGCAGAACACCGTGCCAGCAGTCGGCTCCGACGTGACACAGGTGCCAAGTGGAACGTTCAGCTTTGGTGGTCCATTGACTGGGTATAATACCGTCAATAACTTCAAATATGTTGCAGGTGATGCAGTAGCTGGCTCGGCCAGTAGTAGCGGTGAGACAGACTATACACTGGCGATGATTGCGAACATTGCGACGATTACCCAAGGCGGAGTCTATGGCGGCCGGTTGGTACTGAATGTCATCCCAACATTTTAGAGCTACTTTAGAACCATTTTAGGGTTGTGGATAACCTGCATATTGTGGCCTTGCATCAGTGTAATGCTTATGGTAAACTACCGCAGTAACAGATAAAACAAAAAATCAAACAGGAGAAAGTATGAATACTATTAAACGCCTCGTCAGCCGCAGTGGAAGCCTGTTTGCTGCGCTGGCCTTTACGGTCGCGGTAGTCGCCCCAACTGTCATATCCAGCACAGCGTTTGCTTCAGGACAGTTCTCCCCGCGCAAGTTAA
Source organism: Candidatus Saccharibacteria bacterium UBA5148 (assembly GCA_002413835.1). Taxonomy (GTDB): domain Bacteria; phylum Patescibacteriota; class Saccharimonadia; order Saccharimonadales; family UBA4665; genus UBA4665. The sequence continues at coordinate 117,035 of DHXU01000006.1, forward strand.
CCATGAGTAGCCAGACGTTAGGTACCATATCAACTGATGCCAACGGTACGGCTGTTGCCGCCGGCCAAGGTGGTAACGGTGTCAAAGTCAATAACACCTTCAACTTCACACTTGGGACATCCGGTGCGACGATCGGTTCGCTTGCGCTGCAATACTGTACGACACCATTGTTCGGCACGACCTGTACAGCTCCGACCGGTCTGAACACGGCGACGATCGCGACCGTTGCGTCACAGAGTGGTTTTGCGGCTACGGCGCCGGCACTTGATACGTCAACTGTTGCGAACACTGGTGGTATCTTTACCACTACGCCATGTTCCGGGTCATCGCCATACCGTTCCAATTGTATTCTTATGAAACGTGGTACACCTACGCTTGATACTGGTACTCCAGCCATTACTTTGTCATTCGGACAGGGCGGTAGTACAGACTGGATCACCAACCCAACGGTTGTCGGTACTTTCTACGTCCGCATCACGACCTTCTCAGACATCGCCTACACGACTGTTGTCGACCAGGCGGCTGTCGCAGGATCGGTCAACACAGCAATCGACATCACCGCTAAGGTCCAGGAAAAGTTAAACTTCAGCGTCGCAGCTGCGACAGTTGCTCCTGGAGCTACCTGCACAGCTTTGACGGGTACCGGCGCCATCACGCTGGGTTCTGCCGGCGTTTTGGATAACACCACAGCTTACGATAACCATTCATACTTCCGAATTAGCACCAATGCTGCCAATGGAACGAGTATCTTGTACTCTGGTGACACTCTTAAGTCGGCAGGCGGCACAAACTCGATTACTGCAGCCGGCGGTACCAAGACGCTGAGCGCCCCAGGTACCTCACAGTTCGGCCTTGGCCTCGACTCTAGTGACACGCTGGCGGGAAATGGTTACCTGTTCAACAACCTGACAGCAGCAGCTCAGTACAATAGTGCGCAGGGTAACATTAACCCAACGATTGCAGCTATGATTGCCCTCGATACTGCGAGCATGAGTACACCTGTCCAAATTGCCAGCGCAGCAAGTGGTACGACGGTTTCTTGTGACACTGGGTCGGTACGATACGTGGCTAACATCAGCACGACGACCAAACCTGGTATTTACCAGACGACCATCAACTACATAGCTGTCCCTACATTCTAAACAGATTGCAGATTTGCAAAAAGAACAACACCCTCATTGCAGGGTGTTGTTCTTTTATATAATACGGAGCAATCTATAAAATGCTTGTTCTAATATCAGCCGGCACTTGCTACAATAGTCGGGACAAGGGTTGTGTGGCTCGTAATAAAAGAGGAAAATATGCAGACTATAAGACATCGCTTAGCATCAATTGTAACAGTAATAGTAATGATGGGGGTCGCATTCGTTGTACCATACAGCCATGTATTGGCAGCTTCTAACAGCTTGGGGGTCAATCCGCGGCGCGATTACACAATAAAGGCTGGCGAGAAGGTCAGTGACACGATATATGTCACAAATCTTAGCAAGACAGACGGCTTGACCATAGATATCCAGTTGGTCGATTTCGGCGCCAAGGACGAAACTGGCTCGCCGAAGCTGCTGCTAGGTCAGAAGGAACCGACTCGCTGGTCGCTGAAGTCGTATCTGACGGTTGTCAAAAATGTTAAAATCGCTGCTGGCCAGTCAACGCAAATACCGTTCACGATTGCCATTCCAGCCAATGTCGGAGCCGGCAGCTACTACGGTGCCATCAAGTATTCGACAGGTGGGGACGGTGGCACGAGCAGCAACGTCAGTCTAACCAGCTCCAGCGCTACACTAGTATTCGTACGCGTGCCCGGTGAAGCCAACGATGCCCTGCTGCTGAAAGAGTTCGGCGCCTTTACGCCAAACATGGCCGGGGATACTGGCGATTTTGGATCATTCTACGGCGGTTCTGCTCCGAAATACCTGTCATATCGCCTGACAAACACTGGTAATGTTGCTGAGCAGCCGAATGGCAGTGTCGTCCTGAAAGATATGTTTGGCAAGCAGACTAAGCTGTTTGAGAAGGCCAACCCGAATAACAATATCGTCTTGATAGACCAGACCCGGCGCTTCGACCTCTGCCTGAATGGAGAAAAGACGACACAGAAGGACAAAGAAACCGGCCGCGACGTCGATGTTTCGAAATGTAAGGACTCCAGGCTGAAACCAGGCCGATACACAGCCCAGATAGATATCGTCTATGGAGATAACGGTAGCGCCCAGCACGAGCTGCGCAAAGTTGCCAGTTTCTGGTACTTGCCGCTGTGGTTCATCATAGCCATTGCCGTTGTACTGCTGCTGATTGCCGGGATTGTCTGGCTACTCGTCCACACGATCCGAGGCAAGAAAAAGTACCGCAGCGCAGTCCGGCGGTAGTATTGTCAGCGTCCAAGTCAGTAGTGTATGCTTACCGGAACAGTGGACTATGGGTACCTGTGGATAAAGTCAGAATAATCTAATGTTTCTGCAAAAAAAGTCTTGTGCAGGATAAAGTGCTTATGGTACACTTCGGATGTAACTAAAAAAACCAAAACTTTAACATAAATAATAAAGACAGAAACGACGAGGAGAAAGCATGACTTTCAAAACTAGAGTAAAGCGTACCGGTTGCTTGCTGGTAGTGGCTGCCTTTGCTTTGGCGATAGTCTCGACGGTGCGACCAGCACCAGCCGCTGCCTATGGCCTACTGAGTAGCCGCTCCATTCAAATGAGCAGTTCAGCCAATGGTGCTACCAACACAGCGTATAAGGTCGGATTTACGACTGTAACTAACAACCAGAACGTCGGTTCAGTCGTTGTGGAGTTCTGTTCAAACACTCCTATCCTTGGAGATGCCTGTACGGCTCCAACCGGGTTCAACACTAATGAGGCCACTCTGGCTATGAACAACCTGACGGGTGTTGTCACGGGATTATCTATTGATACGACAAACAGTACAGCTAATACAGTTGTCCTGACCCGTACAGTTGGCACGGTTACCAACGGTGCAACATCATTTGAACTCGGTGATGGTACGAGCAATGGTATCACCAATCCAACTAACACCAATACGACCTTTTTTGCTCGCATCATGACCTTCACAACGACTGATGGTTCGGGCAGTGAAACAGTTGATTCGCTCGATGCCGGCGGCGTCGCGCTCAGTACAGCCAACGTCCTGAACGTCACTGCCAAGGTCCAGGAAACATTGACCTTCTGCGTCTACACCATGGCAAACTGTGCCGCCGGTGGCACAGCCGTGGCTCTTGGTGACAGTAACGGCGTGCTGTCGTCAACTAGCACAACATACACCAATACTGCTAAATATGATTTGGCCAGCAATGCCCTTGGTGGCGTCGCCGTCAAGCTGAAGGGTGATACTCTGAAGTCTGGTTCATTCTCAATTACTCCCTCAGGTTCAACCTGTACTGTAGACACCGCGGCAACTGCGACCGAACAATTCGGCGTTCGCGTATCGACCGCCGGTGCTGGCCAGACCGCCGATCCAATCTACGCCTGTGGTGTCAATAACCATAGCTTCGATGTCGCTAATACCAACACTATTTACGGAGAAAATATTTCAACCACAGCCGGTGCGACCGATGCTTCAACAAGCACACTCGAACTGGCCGCCAAATCAGCCGGTACGACAGAGGCTGGTACCTACACCACCACATTAACTCTGATTGCTACTGCAACATACTAAACCCTAGGAGACGCGGGATGCGGCGCAAACTGCGACAACTTAATCTGCGCATACCTGGGCTCAGTCGGCCCAGATTTCTGACACTTACTCTGGTGCTACTGCTGGCTGCAGTTGTACCGTTTGTAGTTTTCGGTACATCCAGCGCAGCCATGTTGTCATTCCGGCATCTGCAACTGTCTGACGGTACCATTAGCCATGCTGGTGTAAAGTATTCCTTCAGCTTCAATACTAATACCAGTGGTCCAATCGGTTCAGTATCGTTCGAGGTGTGTTCTAACTACCAGTATGAAAACGGTGATCCGTGTACTATCCCGAACGGCTTTGATGCATCGAATGCAACGCTGACCGGGCAGACGGGCATTACTGATTTTAATCTCCAGACACCTCCAACTAACTCCAGGCTGCTCGTACGGCGGCCGATTGCGACAGCCGTAGTACCACAGCAATTGACGGTCGAATTCTCTAACCTTAAGAATCCATCCGACATCGGTAGCTACTATGTTCGCATCCAGACATATGCCTCGACGGATGGTAATGGGCCGGAAGTTGACTACGGCGTCGTCGTCTTCGCTACTAATGATGGTATTTCTATCAGTACCGAAGTACCACCATATCTGCAGTTTTGCACTGGAATTACGATTGATGGTTTCAACTGTGGCACGGCTCAGGGTAGTTTTATCAGTTTTGGCGAGTTGTCCAGCCGGGCACCGCGGGTCGCTACCTCCCAAATGCTGGCGAGTACCAATGCTATCTATGGGTATAGTATCACTTTGGCTGGCAGCACTATGACCGCCGGTACGAACGTCATTCCAGCTATGAGTGGCGGTATTTCCCGTCCTGGCAGCAACCAGTTCGGCCTGAACGCCCGGGCAAACAATACGCCTGAGGTTGGCAGCGATGCGGATGGTCCGGGTTTTACGAGCCCAAGTAACGGCTATCAAACACCAAATCAGTTTAAGTTTGTGAACGGCGATATTATTGCCAGCAGTGCTACGACCGATGATTTTCGTAAGCTCACCATGAGTTATGTTGTCAATGTCGGTAGTAATCAACCGCCGGGCCGCTACGTGGCGACTATCTCGTATATCTGCCTGGCTAACTTTTAGTCCTTGAATAAGCTTTAGGGTTTTGGTAAGATATTCTCTAGTAGACTAATACGTGAGGCCCACCCGGGTCAGACGAGGCCTAGTGAGAAAAAAATGAGTCGTGTCCAAAAAATGTTGGCTATATTTGTAGTCGAGTTTGTCGTTGTAATAAGTGTGTTTATCGGTGTCAGTGGTACTACTTTTGCTGCCGCGCCAGTCCCGGCCGCACCCAAAGGTACCGGAAACGGGCTGAAGATTGCACCAGTCCGGACTGACATCAGTATCGATAAAGGTACCAGTCGGACAATCAGCCTGTTTGTTGAAGACATCACAGCTTTTCCTGTGACAGTGCATGGCATTATCAATGATTTTGTCGCCAGTGATGATGAATCCGGAGAACCGCGGATTATTCTTGATGACACTCAGCGTGCCCCCGGTAATAGCTTCAAATCACTGATCAGTACCGTGCCGACAATAACGCTGAACCCTAATGAGCGCCGTGAAGTCAAAGTAACTCTCAGTGTACCTCCGAATGCAGCCAGCGGCGGCTATTACGGCGCAATCCGCTTTTCTCCTGGCAATGGTGAGAATGACAAGAACGTTGCCTTGACGGCGAGCGTCGGTTCAATCTTTCTGGTGCGGGTCCCAGGCAATATAACTGAGAAGTTAAGCGTTGACAGCTTTGGTGTGTCGCACAACAAAAAATCCGGTTCGCTATTTAGCTCGGGACCGATTACCGTCGAGACCCGCTTTCGTAACTTCGGCAATATCCACGTCCAACCCTTTGGTAAGATCTATATCAAAAACTTCTCTGGTAAGATAATCGAAACCATCGAGATTAATAATGCTCAGCCACGGGGTAGCGTCCTGCCGGCCAGCGTCCGCAAATTTGATACGCCTGTACAGCATAAGAAATTCTTTGGTAAGTATACGGCCGAAGGTAGTTTCGGCTATGGTAGCAACGGTGAATTATTATTGGCCAAAAAGACTTTCTACATCATTCCTTACAAGCTCATCGGAGTGATCGCGGCAATCGTCCTGTTCATGATAGTGGTCATGCCACGACTGATCAAAGCATACAACTCCAACATTATCCGAAAAGCCAGCAAACCAAAACAGAATAAACGAAAATAGGTAGTATGAAAAACGTGTTGTTCCAGGTGATTCTCGGGCGCATAAGAAGGGCAGAGCTGGTGGTCCGTCTGCAACGGGTACAGTATAGCGCTGCAGCCGCCTTGCTGGTGTTCGCACTGCTATCTGTATTTCAACCGGCGACTGCCTCAGCCTACGGGGCGCTCAGCAGTCGGCAGGTGCTTATGAGTAGTACGGCTAATGCCGCGACAAATGTCTCGTACCAGGTAGGGTTTAACACAGTAACTAATGGTCAGACAATCGGTTCTGTGGTCGTGGAGTTTTGCGGTAATAGTCCGATCATCGGCGATAGCTGTAGTATTGCGTCTGGATTCAATACTAATTACGCTTCAATATCACTCAGCAGTACTGGTAATATCACCGGACTGACTGTAGATACCGTTAACAGTACAACTAATCGGCTTGTATTGAAGCGGACTGCCGCAGCCGTGACCAACGGTCCGATTAGCCTGACGCTCGGCAATGGCACGACGAACGGATTGACTAACCCGGCCAATGACAACACGACCTTTTATGTGCGCATACTGACCTACGTCGTGACGGACGGTGATCCGCTGGGAAGTGAAACGGCTGACTCAACCGATGCCGGCGGCGTCGCACTGAGCACCGCTAACCAGCTGAACGTCACCGCCAAAGTCCAGGAAACATTGACATTCTGTGTCTATACCGGGGTTGACTGCGCAACGGGTGGCACGGGAGTCACGCTTGGCGATAGTAACGGCGTTCTATTCAACACGGCGACGACATACACTGGTAATGCTTACTACGATCTGGCGAGCAATGCCTTTGGAGGTGTCTCTGTAAAAATGCAGGGTGACACCTTGAAATCCGGAACCTTTACCATAACCCCGGATGGTAATGCATGTACGCCTGATGTGACGACGTCCAGCGTCGAACAGTTTGGCATCCGGATCAGTGCGCCAGGCGCTGGCATGACAGCGACGGCACCGTATGACTGTGCCGCTGGAAATCACGGCTTTGATGCAGCCAATATAAGTACCTTGTATGGCCAGGAAATAGGAAAGACGACTGGGGCAACCGATGTGGCATCGACAACGATTGAACTGGCAGCCAAGTCGGCCGGTACGACCGAGGCCGGCGTCTACACCAGTACGCTAACGCTGGTGGCGACGGCGACGTATTGATGGCTGCCTCTGTATGCGGACCAGCCCCGGTTGTATTTGATCCTCATATCGGTTATGGTATAAATGTAGCGAAGTAATCACAGTATGAAACAAACAATCATGACAACCCGGCGGCTTCTGCGCATGACAGGCGCGGCTTTGCTGGTGGTATCATGTATCGCGCTCTTTACTTCAGTGCGGACCCAGGCGGCAGCACCGCCGCCACAGAATCCACAATCCGGCTCGGTCGGACTGGAGGGGACCATCTCTTCACCGCCGCCGACCCGTGGGGCGACGATTTCAAACCCGGTATCCGGCCGTAGCTTCACGACACTGCCAGTGACGGTCAACGGTACCTGTCCGCAGGGCGTCATGGTGAAATTATTCTCGAACAATATCTTTGTCGGCTCCGTAAAATGTGACAACGGCAGCTATAGCCTGCAGATCGACCTCTTCAGCGGTCAAAACGAACTGATTGCCCGGGTGTACGATGATCTCGATCAGGCGGGACCTGACTCAAACACTGTGGTTGTCAACTTCACTGATGCCAGTATTGGTGCCTTCGATAGTCGGGTCAGCCTGACCAGTCCTTACGCCAAGAAGGGTGCAAACCCCGGCGATACCCTGAGCTGGCCGATCATCATCAGTGGTGGTTCCGGCCCGTATGCCCTGAGTGTCGATTGGGGTGATGGCAAAGCCGTGACACTCAAAAGTATTCCGTTCAGCGGTACTGTCGACGTCGACCACGTCTACGATTCGGCAGGTATTTACCGCGTGGTTGTCAAAGTATCCGATTCCAAGGGCTCGACGGCCTACCTGCAGTTGATCGGTGTCGGCAACGGGGCGGTCGGTGCGACCAGCACCAAGACCAAGGATAACGGCGCAGCCGCGACCACTGTGACGCAGACCAAATACTCTATCATCCCATCGCTGGTGGCTATCCCGCTCATCCTGTCATCCTTCTGGCTGGGCCGTAAATATGAGCTGCAGTCCCTGCGCAAACGTATCGAAGCCAGCAACTCCAGCCAGTACAGTTAAGACCGCTCATCTGGTCCTGGATGGTCTCGGATGGTGCCAGGCGGACTTTTCGTGAAACTTTGATAAAATATATAGATTATGTCTAAAAATTCTGGCACGAAGGTCTATGTCGGCATGTCCGGCGGCGTCGATAGCTCGGTTACGGCCGCCCTGCTGCAGGAGCAGGGATACGATGTCACCGGCGTCTACATGAAGAACTGGAGCCAGGATCTGCCGGGTATGGTCTGCCCATGGAAAGAAGATTATCAGGATGCCAAGCGCGTAGCAGTGCAGCTTGGAATCGACTTCAAAATGTATGATTTCGAACGCGAGTACCGCGAGCGGGTGGTCGACTACATGCTGGACGGTTACAAGGCCGGGATAACGCCGAATCCGGACATCATGTGCAACCAGGAGGTGAAGTTCAAGCTGTTCCTGAAAACGGCATTGGCCGACGGGGCGGATATGATCGCGACCGGACACTACGCCCGCACCCGTGACGGACAGTTATATACCGGTCTCGATGGCAATAAAGACCAGTCCTATTTTCTGTACCGTGTGACGTCCCAGGCATTATCGAAGTCGCTGATGCCGATCGGGGAGTACGAAAAGCCAGCCGTCCGCGAGCTGGCCCGTAAGTTCGGCCTCAGCACGGCCGAGAAGAAGGACAGCCAGGGCATCTGCTTCGTCGGCAAAGTCGGCATCAAGGAGTTCCTGCAGCAGTTTGTGACTACTGAACCCGGTGCGATTGTCGACCGCAGCGGGAATGTACTCGGCGAGCATGATGGTGCCATCTTCTACACCATCGGCCAGCGCCATGGCCTGGATGTCGGTGGCGGCCTGCCGTACTATGTCATCGGCAAAGATATGAATACAAATGAAGTCTATGTCACGACCGACCTGGATGACTCTCAGCTGTGGAGTCAGGAGCTGACCCTGTCGAGCGAGCATTGGATAACCAATCAGCCGCTTATAAATAAAGAATATTACGTGCGTACCCGCTACCGGGCGCCCCTCGTGAAATGTTTTGTTTCACGGTCGGCCTATGAGGCGGAACTGGTGCTCGACCTCGAAGAAGAAGTCCGGGCCGTAACACCGGGCCAATCGGCCGTATTGTATGAAAAGGATGCTTCAGGGATGAGAGATTCGTACCGCGTTGTCGGCGGCGGAATCGTTATATAGATAAGCAAGGTGGGTTGTAGTGCAGAGAAGCGGTGGAGGGAAATAGGGTCGGGTTAGCCGGGCGGCGAATGTGTCGTTATGTAACATAACGGTTATAGGTTGCCTGGCACGGGCCGGGAGGTCATGTATGTCCGTCGGACATTCATGTTGTTGTACCTCCCGGCCTTCCTGTGCCATCCTGGCCGATCTTAGCGGTCAGCCGTGGAAGTGCAGGATCACGGCGTAGACGAGGTTGAACGCCACGATGATGCCGACGAAGGCACCGACAGCCGCCAGGGCGCGGACGAAGACAGGAGACCTGTCGGTCTGCTTGTTCTTCTGACCGAGCCACCAGACGAGGAGACCGATGCCTGCGGCGCCGAACGCGACGATGATCTGCAGCGGTGACCCGACGAAGAACTTGAAGATCGAACTGAGTGTCGGCTCGCCGTAGATGAACGGTATCGGGTTGTGGGACCACAGGTTGGGAATCTGCCAGGTCACCCAGCCAGCGCCGAGTCCGGCGATGATGCCGAGCAGCTTGTTGACTGCGTGAAACATGATGCCACCGACGATCAGCAGCACGAGGAGCGAGACCCCTGCCCGGTACGGGTGTGCCGACAACCGTTCGGTGAAACTGGGGTGTGTCGATACTGCCAAAATCAGATTCATGCGACTTGCCTCCAAAGGACGTGAGAATCAGAGATTCTCAAACGATAGTGCTTCTCTGCACATGAACCAACATTAGCACACGGAAGTCAAGTTTGTTCAAATATTTATGTATACACGTAAATATCACAACGCAATCTTACATATTATTGCGGAAAGATACTCACGGCTCAAATATGTATAAAAATGGCACGAAAAAAGCCGCGTGAGTCTGGAGGGTGGGAGAAGTACGAGCGTACCAGATATCCCGAAGGATAAATGTAGCTCAGTGCCCCGTCGACCACGCAACTGCGTACTCATGCGGCTTACCCTTCCCGGCACCAGAGACAATCGTCATTGTCATCTCTGTTGAGCACCTGGGAAGGGCTGATTCGTCAGTTGTGTTACCCGTTCGCGGCCGCCTCGTCCACGTTCACGTGGGCCACGCTCTCGAGGGTCCGGAGGACGTGATGTCCTCGGGGGTCAGGGAGTACCGGAAGGCGGCGGTTGAGCCGGAGGCGGTGTCCCGAGCGGGAGCGGGTAGGTAAGAGCGGGCGGCCGTCTCATGGGCTGCTGTTGCTGGCCCGGGTGCGGATAGGGTGCCTGCGGCGGCCCGTACTGGTACGGCTGACCACCTGGAGGTGGCTGCTGCGGGCTCTGCGGTGGGTAGCGGTACGGCTGACCGCCCGCGGGGGGTGGCTGCTGCCGTCCGGGAGGCGGGTAGAACCCTGGTGGGGGGTTCTGCGGACGCTGCATCGGCTGCCGGGCGGCAGGGTTGCCTTGTAGTCCGGGCGGTAGCGCGGGCTGACGGTACCTGTTGACCTTGATGGCCAGCAATGCACTCGTCACGACCAGAACGCCGACTGGAACGTCATCAGCAAGGAACCCCTGCAAGCCGGGAATCCAGCTGAACAGGTCGTTGGCGGCTTCACCAGGAGCAAGCACTCGGCTAGTGATGAAAAGGAAGCGGACGGATTTCCCGGGAAGTCGCCTGAGGAACTTTGCGACCGTTGGCATGAGCCCCCGGACGTCTTCGTTCCCGTCTTCGCGGTACAACGCGTACGCGTCTTTCCAGGATCGGATGTAGGCCTTGAAGTTCTGCGACACTGTGGGGCTTCGTGTGGGCTGTGCCACCATCGGAGCCGGTTGAGTCCTGCGGGGGTCAGGTTGACCATACGGTGCGGTCATGCCAGTACTCTTTTCTGTGAGTGGGCGAACGGAAAATGAATGTGCGGAGAAGCCTTGTGCTCTCTTGTAGTTCTGACGAACTAAACAAACTATACCACAGAATGTCAATATAATGTTTAAATAATATAGCTATTGGGGCAGCATTTTACTCCTGTTACAATGGGGTGCATGAATGCACAACAAATACGCTCCGCTTATCTAGATTTTTATGCCAAACGCGGCCATTCCGTCATTCCACGGGCCCTGTTGGTGCCACAGAACGACCCGACAACTCTATTCACGGGTTCGGGGATGCAGTCGCTGCTGCCGTACCTGCTCGGGGAGGAGCATCCGAGTGGCATCCGGCTGACGGATAGCCAGACCTGCCTGCGGGCCCAGGACATTGAAGACGTCGGTGATAACCGCCATACGACGTTCTTTGAGATGCTCGGCAACTGGTCGCTTGGCGATTATTTCAAGGAACAGCAGATCCGCTGGTTCTTTGAATTCCTGATAGATGTCGTCGGGCTGGATCCGCAGAAGATATATGTTAGTTGCTTCATTGGCGACGCCAGCCACGGTATTGAGCGTGACGACGTCTCTGCCAAAGTCTGGCAGGAGTTGTTCAAAGAAAAGGGAATCGATGCCAGGATCGTGGCGATCGGCAGCCAGGAAGATGGCAATACGAACGGCATGCAAGGCGGGCGTATCTTTTTTTATGATGACAGCGAGAACTGGTGGAGCCGCAGCGGCGGCCTCGACAAAACACCGATGGGCGATCCCTGTGGCCCGGATAGCGAGATGTTTTATGATTTTGGCGACCAGCATCACGCGCCGGGCTACGGCGAACCTCATCCGGCCAGCGATTCCGGCCGGTTTATGGAAATCGGCAATCAGGTCTTTATGCAGTATCAGCGGACGGAAGACGGTTTCAAGCCGCTCGCCAAGCAGAATGTTGATTTCGGCGGCGGCCTGGAGCGGATTGCCGCAGCCGCTATTGATAACCCGGATGTCTTTCAAATAAGTCTGATGCGTCCCATTATTGACAAATTAGAAGCAATATCCGGTAAAAAATACGACAGCCACACTGAAAGCATGCGCGTCATCGCTGACCATTTGCGGGCAGCAACCTTCCTGGCTGTCGACGGTATCGTGCCGAGCAACAAGGAACAAGGCTATGTGATGCGTCGGCTGCTGCGGCGGGCTATCCGCTATGCCTTTGAACTAGGTGTCGAGCAGAACTTCCTGGAGCAGATTGTGCCAGTGATCGCTGACATGTATGCCGATGATTATCCTGAGGTTGCGGCTAGCCGTGACAAGGTTGTCGAGGTGTTGGTCAAGGAAGAAAAGGTCTTCCGTCAGACATTGCGCAAGGGGCTGCAGATGTTTGACAAAAAAATGAGTGACTTTATATTGCCGGTGACACTTCCAATAGAGTCGGGTTCGGGTAAAATGAGCGGTGAAGATATTTTTCAGCTCTATGATACGTATGGTTTTCCGGTCGAACTTTCTGTCGAAGAAGCTTTTAAAAGAGGAATAGATGTAGCCAATTGGCAGCAGGATTTTGACTCTAAGATGGCAGAGCAGCGCCAACGTTCCCAGACAGCCGCCAAAGGCACCTTCAAAGGCGGTCTCGGCGGCCAGACGTTGCAGCACAAGAAATACCACACGGCGACGCACCTGATGTACCAGGCGCTGCGCCAGGTGCTCGGCGACCATGTCGTGCAGCACGGCAGCAACATTACTGAGGAACGCCTGCGGTTCGACTTCAGTCATCCTGAAAAAGTCACGCCGGAGCAACTAGCAGAGGTCGAAAAAATCGTTAACGAACAGATAGCCAAAGATTTACAGGTTAGCTTCGCTGAATATCCGACGAAAGTCGCCCGCGAAGAGAAGGGCGCTCTTGGCCAGTTTGGCGACCGTTACGGCGATACAGTCAAAGTCTACAAGATGATCGCCGACGGTGCCGACAAGCCCTTCAGCTTTGAAATCTGCGGTGGTCCGCATGTCGACCACACCTTGCAGCTCTACGAAGACGGTAAGACATTCAAGATACTCAAGGAAGAATCCAGCTCGGCCGGCATCCGGCGTATCAAAGCTGTTCTGGTCTAGTGGCTCAGAGTTTTCCGTCCTGGCGTGGAGCCCTGATAATAGCGAAGACTGGACGTGAACCCGGCTTCAGGTTACAGTTATTGTAGTTATGTTTATGAAAGCTTCTACGGGGACGATGGCTGCGCTGGCAGGAGTGTTTATGCTGTTTGCATCTGTGCCGACTGGCACGTCCTATAAGCTGGAGAGTTACGGTGTCGGATCCGGCGGTACGGCTAATTCGACATCCAGCAGTTATGCTATGGAAGGCATCAGCGGCGAGACTAGCGGTACGCAGATGACCGGTACGACTTACAACGGTGGCAGTGGTCTGATTACGACCCAACTGGCCAACGTTCCGGCAGCGCCGACGCTGACCAATACCAGCAACTGGTATAACAAATTGAAGCTGGTTATAAATGACGGTGGCAATGCCACGGATGCGACCTTTGCGGTGGCGATCAGCAGTGATAACTTTGTGACGACGCAGTATGTCAAAAGCGACTTCACAGTCGGCTCATCGCTGGCAATTACGGATTATCAGACCTATGCTCTGTGGGGCAGTGCAACAGGTGTAAATATCGTGGGATTACAGCCGAATACAACCTACAAGGTCAAGGTTCGGGCCATGCACGGCAAATTCACAGAGTCAGGGTACAGCGCTATCGCGACAGCCGCAACCGTCAATCCGTCGCTGACCTTCGATCTTGACGTGTCGGCGACTGACTCCGAGACGGCAGCGCCCTATACCTTGGCTTTTAACGACTTAGTACCGAATACGGTCGTGAACAGTCCGCAAAAAATCTGGGTTGATTTTGATACAAACGGTGATTTTGGCGGTAATGTGTACATGTATGGCCAGAACGCCGGGCTGCGCAGCACGAGAGTGTCTTATACCATCGCCGCCATAACTGGTAATCTGGCCGCGGCGGCGCAAGGCTTTGGTGCTCAGAGTACGTCCGCTACCCAGACGTCTGGCGGCCCGTTCGTGGTCTCCAGCCCCTATGACGGGACCAGCGATAGCGTTGGCATCACCGATGCCAACATCCGTAGAATCTATTCAGCGGCCACACCGATTACTGCCGGCCGGTCATCACTCCAGTTGAAAGCCAAGATAACAGCGACGACGCCATCGTCCAGCGATTATGCCGAGACACTGACGGTTGTCGCAGCACCGAGCTACTAACTATGGCAGCATCTACGCCTACTCAGACAGGAATTACACCAGACAAGCCGCGTCGTTCGAAGCGAAAATTCGTGCGACGGCTGATTGTGGCGTTTATTGTCCTGGCGGTGCTTGGAGCTGTAAGCTACGTAGCGTATAGGATGTTGATTGGACCGTCTGAAGGAACTGTCGCTGGGATAATACCGGATAATACCGTTCAGCCGGCAGCGGCACCTGAGCTTGAGCAGTTCGAAGGCACGTATCTGACGTTTGCCTATCCAGGCAACTACGTAGTCAGGCCACCCTCGAGCGACGATACTCATAACCTGGAAACGCATACCTTTGTAGCATCAGGCATGATGCATAAGATCCTGACAGTCACAGTTACTAGTCTGCCGTCAGGAAAACTGGAAGATGATACCTCGTATTACATGCGCAGCCTGCACCCGGAGACCTATCAGCTGAAGCCAGAAGTCATCCAAGGTGAAAAGGTAGTTGTGGCAGTCGATGCCAAGGATAGTCAGGAGGCGGCATTCTGGGTGCACAAGTCGGCCAACGGTGTGAACTTGTTGACATTTACAGTGAGCAGTGTGACGGTTGGGTCGGCCGCAACTGCTCAGGAATACCAGAAAATGTTGGAGTCAGTCAGATGGCGCTAGTACGATAAGATTCGGCGCGTAATATGTTGACATGCATTAGCGTAACCGGTACTATGAGAATCAGTTAGCATAACCATAAGGTTGATACGAGAGTATGCGGGTAAAAATAGACATCGGACAGAAAGTAGCTTTGGCACTTGTGCTTGTTCTGGCTGTCAGCGGATTACAGTCAATGTCGGCCTCAGCCTTCTCGGGAATGTCCAATACGTACGTTCGGCTTGATCGGATGAAGGCCAGCACTGGTTCGACCGTGCGCGTCGTATTCACTACATCGGCTGCAACGCTTACAGAGGATACAATTAAACTCGACTTTAACGGCACTGATCCGACCACCTGGTCTAGCTTGTCAGGCGCTGTGGCAGCATCACAAACCATTACTACTGCAGCCTGCGTCACGGAAACTGGCAACGCGGCGGTGCCAGGTACACTGGTCGGCACTGGTAGCGCAGGTGTACTATCAATTAGCGGTGTTACCAATCTGACTGCCTCAACCGGCTACTGTTTTGACTTGACGGGGGCTTCGGCGGTGACACTACCGTCTGGTGCCGGTGAATACCATGCCATTTTGACGACCCAAACTGGTGCCACTATCGACGACAAAGCTATTGTAGCTCTGCGGGTTGTGGCAGATGATCAGATAACTGTCACGGCCAATGTTCCGCCAACATTCAACTTCGCTCTCGACAGTAACACAACTGCCTTTACCGCTGACCTAACGCCTGGTACCAAGCGGACAACGACTCCACGAACGTTTACTGTTGACACGAATGCCAAAACTGGTTGGGTGGCCTGGATTCGGAACTCTGACACCAACGGCTTGTACTCTATCGGCGTCGCAAAGAATATTGCTCCAACTACCCCTGGAACAGCCGTCGATGTCGACACGGCACCGAGTACTGAACAATATGTCTGGGGTGTGACTGCGATGTCACAGGTGGGCGGTCTTGGTGTAACATCTGTCCCAGCTGCCTTTGACGCGACAGGCGGTACAGATGAAGGCACTGGTGTTGATAACTCATACCGCCAGGTAGCATCATCAACCGGTACTGCAGATACATCGGTCGTTACACTGGTTGCAGCCGCCACGATCGCTGGTATTACTCCAGCGGCGTCAGATTACACTGACGTTGTGCAGGTGATTGGCGCTGGTCAGTTTTAGGCTGTCTATCTGTCCCAAACATCTTGATTTAAGCGGAATTTTACATAAGCGGTGTTAAAAGCCACTGTACAGTATATAATGGATATAAATGTTTTACGTTAGAAAATTGGGTCTGTGGGTAGGGATATTGGCAGTCGTCCTCGGCGTCGTATTACCGCCGGCGGCAGCTAGTGCCCAGGCGACGACAACTCGGCCTCCTCTCAGCCTGACTACGTCGCCGATCCCACTTAGTATCGTGACGCAGCCCAACAAGACCGTCACTGCCGACATTCGGATCAAGAATAACAGTACCGTAACTGAGAAGCTGAAGATCGAACTGCTGAAGTTTGGTGCTAACGGCGCTGATGGTAACCCACAGCTGCATGAGCGGGAAGCTAAAGATACCTATTTTGATTGGGTCAGCTTCTCGGAGCAAACATTTACGGCTGAACCGAATGTCTGGAAGACGATCAAGATGACGATTAAGACACCGCCCGATGCCGCTTTTGGCTATTATCTGGCTGTGCTGTTTTCGCGGGCTAACCCGGACAAGCCGACCGGGGGTGCCAGCGCCGTAGAAGGCGGAGTTGCCAGCTTGGTGCTGCTCGATGTTGAGGCACCGGGTGCGAAGCGGGAAGCAAAAGTCGCAAGTCTGACAGCTGACCGCAAGGTGTACGAGTTTCTGCCAGCTAACCTCAATATCAAATTACAAAATTCTGGTAATATCCATGTGGCACCAACAGGAAGTATATTTATCAAGCGTGGTGGTCAGCAGGTAGCAGTATTAGACTTTAATACTGCCCGCGGTAATATATTACCTCAGACTGATCGGTCATTTACGGTTTCCTGGAATGATGGCTTTCCGAGTTATGACGTAAAAACGGCCGACAATAAGACGACCAAGACGCTGAAATGGGACTTTAGTAAGATTCAAAAATTCCGCTTTGGACACTACACCGCGACACTGGTGGCGGTCTATGATAACGGTCAGCGCGATATTCCTGTCGAAGCAACGGTTGGATTTTGGGTCATACCGTGGCGTATTCTCGGTGTCGGTTTGCTGATAGTTCTTTTGATAGGCTTTGGCATCTGGATGATCGTGCGCAGCGTCTGGAAGAAGATTCCTCGTCGTCCAAGTGACAAGTCCGGATCAGACGATGGGGCTGCGAAATCCGACTCTCCAGGGGCTCAACCGACTTCTCAGGAGCCGACTCCGCCGCAAAAAAAGGCTGAACCTGCCACAGAGCCGGACGACACTGCCAGTGAATCTGATTCAGCCAGTAATTCCAACGCTGCTGCAACGACAACTCCGCCAGACAAACCTAAGACGGCACCAGAGTTAAAGGATTGAACGGGTGGCGAAATAAGCTACCTGTAGCGGCCTTTTTGGTCGGAAGCGCATTGCTATTCTTGGTAGTATTGCTACCAGGCCAGGCCAGTGCAGTGCCTGCTAAAATTAGCACACCCCAGCCAGCTGCGACCGGTCTGCGCTCATCTGTTGCTAACCCCGCCGCAGCCAACGGAATTAGCAAACGCGGCGGTGTGACGATCTCTCCGGCATTCCAGCAGGTGTCTATTGATGCCAACCAGCCGCAGCTGACCTTTGACTTTAGCATCACCAATAATGCCGATGTTTCGTATGAATTTGGTCTGTCGGTCGTTGATTTTGGTAGCCTGGACGAAACCGGTGGCGTGCTATTCGTGGGCAATGGCTCAAAGGCGCTTAGCTACCGCTATGCATTATCACCGTGGGTGACGCTTGAGAAAGACCGCGTCGTTGTTGAGCCGCATGCCACCGAAAAAGTTCCGGTTACGATTGATAACAAAGAATCCCTCACCCCTGGCGGCCATTATGGCGCTATCCTAGTAACCCCGACAGAAACCGGTGCCAATGCTGGCCGCAAAGTTCAGATTGACCAGGTGGCTTCGTCGTTGCTGTTTGTCAAGAAACTTGGTGGTGATGTCTACCGGCTTGAGCTGAATAAGCTACGGGTTCGGCCACATATCTTTAGCTTGCCTGGCAGTATCGATGTACGTTTCCAGAACTCTGGAAACGTACACGTTATACCCCGTGGTCTCGTGACGCTGAGTGATTCGCGCGGCCGGATTGTGAAGCGGGGGATTATCAACGCTGATTCGGGCATCGTGTTGCCGGAAAGCTTCCGCAGTCTGACGGTGCCATTGGAGGCAGTTGGCAGTTCATGGCTGCCTGGCCGCTACAAACTGACGACCACCTACCGCTATGATGATCAGACGAGTGTGCGGACGGTCACTAGCAGCTTTGTCTATGTAAATGTTGGATTTGTCCTCCTCATCTTATTGCTGGTGGCTCTTGTCATGGCATACTGCCTGAATCGCAAGCACCGCTCCCGCATCACGGCCACCGGCCACAGAGTCGTCCGCCGCATCCGCCAGTTCCGGCTGCACTAAGACTACTGCGTACGGGCCGAAAAATAGAGCTGAGGTTTACCGTAAGCGCATTGTTTTGAAACGCTAAAACTGTTATCCTTAAAGTACTGCTTTTAAGAGGTCACGAGACAGCAGTTTGGGTAGTTTGAGGGAATGAAACAGATAGCTTTTCGAATAAAAATGCCAATCAAGGTATCTACAGCGCTTATGTTAGCGCTGTTTGGGATGCTAGCTATGGTCATAACTTTCGCTAGTTTCACCGCCAAAACTCAGGCCGCTGCCGGTATCTACAAAACCATCAACTTTCAGGGTAAAGTCGTCAACACCAATGGCACGAACGTAGCTGACGCCAGCTACACCTTCAAATTCCGGATTTACACCAGCGCCAGTGCCGATACGGCGACACCATGTGCCAATACCTGTGCCTGGGAAGAATCCAAAAGCTTGACGACCGTCAACGGTATTTTTCAGACCAACCTCGGTGACACCACGACGCTGCCAGGTTCCGTTAACTTCAACACCGACACGTTGTACATCGCTGTTATCTTCAATAGTGACACCGAAATGGCGCCGCGCATTCGACTGACCTCAGTGCCGTATGCCTTCAACGCTGATATGCTTGACGGCCTGGACAGCTCGGCGCTGGTACAGTTGTCACCGGCTGGTGGTCAGCAGTCTGGCTCGATCAATGTCAGCGGTGGCATCACCTCTGGCGGCACGGTGTCGACCAATACGGTCGATGCTTCGTCAAGCGGCGCGCTGACACTTGGTTCGACAAATGCAACTGGCCTGACACTGGCCAAGAATACGACACTCGGGAGCGGGTTGACGTTGTCGCTGCAGGGTAACAATGCCTTGAACCTCGGGTCAACAACAGCAGCTGGTGGAATTATTTTCAAAGACGGTACGGCTAACAACCGAACGGTGACGATTAGTACAGTGGGGTTGACAGCCAGCTATGCCCTTAACTTACCGAGCACGGCAGCCGTCGGTGGCGGCCAGTGTTTGCAGACAGCAACTGGTTCCACTGTCAACTTAACCTTTGGTTCCTGTACTGGTGCTACTGGCGGCTTTGTAACCTTACAAGCCGGAACACCCGGAACTGCTGATAGTGGCAACATTAACATTACAGGGGTCGGCATCGCCGCCTCTTTCTATGCCAGCACGTTCGATACGGCAACTGGCGTGCTGATGAACATCGGTACTGGCAACGCCACGTCGATCACCATTGGCAAAGCGACAGTCACAACTACCGTCGGCGGCGCACTAAACACGCAGGACATCACCCTGGCTGCCAACAAGAGCCTGACATTTACGGCTGGCAACGGCACGTTCGACCAATCGGCAAGCACTGGAACCTTCAAATCAAGCGTTGGCGCCAACACTCTCGGTGGCGATACAACCGTTGCCAGCAACAAGACTTTCACGGCAAGCGGCAGTGCTCTTTTCAAGGACGCCACCAACTCCACTACCGCCTTCCAAGTCCAGAATGCCGCTGGCAACAGCCTCTTCACCGCCGATACTACCAACATGGCCATCAACGTCAATAACGGCGTGCTGAACGTAAATGGCCTGAGCGCTCCGGCCGCTCCGGCCATTGCCCTGGCTTCCGGTGGTACGCTGGCATACAGCACTACCTACCAGTATCGCCTGGCTGCTACCAATGCCGCCGGCCGGACTAATGCCGTCAACTCCAGTCCGACCAGCGTAACGACGGCCGGCAGCGGTACGACACG
>DHXU01000008.1:0-15396 GCA_002413835.1 Candidatus Saccharibacteria bacterium UBA5148
CGCTTCTTCGTAAAGAGCCCAAGTAAGCTTGGGAATTTACCCTTGGCCGTATTACGGACAATCCGCATAGTTGGCGTGTACCACCCCAAGTTGTATTTGACGCGCTGCTTCACTCGGCTAGGTTTTGTCCAAGCTTGAATCTGGCTTATGCCAAGTGAGCGTTTGATCCGTCTTTTTTCTCGCGTGATGCCAAGCAAGGTGTTTAGAGAAGGTCGGCGGTAGCGCAGTAATTTCATAATTAATACTATACCCTCAAGTTTTATCTTGAGCTATTTGCGCCAAGACTTTATATATCTCTACCATCGCCAAGGTATCAAGACAGCAATACTTAATTAAGTCGTCGTAAACCTTTCGAGCGACGTCTGCAGATACTGCGCCACTCGTGGCATCGTACCATCTGACAGAAGCGATTTGTCCATTTTGGATATCCATCTCTTTGTAGGATAGCTCGGGAACCAGTACTGGGAGCACTGCCTTTATTGAGTTGCTGCCTTTGAACTTAGGGTGAACAAAGTGCTGCTTGCTAAATACTTCTTTCAGGTCGAAAACCCTATCGTTCACGCCTGACATAAAATCACCATATTCAGGGTAAGTTGTCGCCATCTCGCGGTTACGACCTATCTCAAATGATTTATGCCAGACAATAACGCTGCCTTCCGCCCCAATAAGTTTCTTGAGGCTTTCCAGGAGCGATTGAGCTGGTAATGTCTTGGCATCCTCGGAAAGATACTCGTAGTGTTCAAGTTCGCCATCAGGCGCTCTCAAAACGTGAAGGGAATATTGAAATGGTATTTGCTGGTAAGGCGTGCAGCCGCTATAGAACGGAACAGCGGTAGAAACTGTTTCGTAGTCTAAGAAATACAGCGGGAATACTAGTTCGTCTAAGATATCGGCGATGGCCTTATTGTCTATGATCGAATTTCCTGATTTAGCAGCATCGACTTGGTTTTGTTGGGGGAGACTTAGCTTAATGTCTTCAGGAACTTCGTGAACCTTAAATATCTCTTCGTCCACCAGCGCGGCTAGTTTTTTACCGCTCATTCGGGTGATGTTAAACACCGAGTATTCCGGGATATCGGGATTTAGTAAGTAGAACGTTGGACAGTGGTGAGACTTTGACTGTAGGCGGCAGCTGCACGTCTTGGGCTCGGGTGTATCGATAATGGACTTCAGTGCGTCGTGTGCTTGCTCCCGGATAGTTTCCAGAACTTCATCTACCCGAGTAGTGACGTCCGTTTGTATTAAAAAATCGCTAGCGATAATAGTGGGCTGCCGTAGATACTCTTTGTTAAGATGTATGACGCCAGTTTGGCCGATCTTATAGCCAGCTTCTTCGAAGGCTACTTGCTGAAACGCGACGTCGTAGATGTGCTCTTGCTTTACCGAGTTGGTACTTTTAACTTCTAATAGTGTCCAGGATTTACTGTCAGTATCATAAACAATCACATCGGCCATGGCTAGAAGGCCATCATCGGTAATAACTGTCGCCTGAAATATTGTTGTTTCGCCCTCTGAGACTAGCCTTTCGGTGTCTCTCTTAGCTGTAATTCCTGATGACTCTATTAGTTTTGCTTCAGGAAACAGTTGCCGAGCGTAGCGCTCAACTTCGTTACCTTGTTCCAGGCGTCGTTTGACAACCTCTTCTTCATCAACAGGCACGACATCTCTTTTGTGTTTCCATAACCATAAATAGCTAGGGCAAATTTGGTACTTAAGAAAATCTGATTTTGATAGCTGCATCTATAATCAACCTCATTGCTGAATGGGCTCAATAATAATCATAGTTGATATTTGTTCTTACGCCTGTCGAACGCTTCTTCTCCGCCCTCGAGAATATCGCATACTTGTTCAATTATTCCGTCCTTGAAGTCACCGGCTGATATATTTTCCTTCGCGTGATCTTCAAGTGATCCCGCGATGTAATCAAGTCTTGGAGTTCGCGCACCACCATAATTTGCAATAATAATTTGGTCAGCATCAGTATTCACTACGAGGTTAGGGTTGTGGGTAACCATAATTATTTGTCTGTATTGTTTGCGCTCCCTAAAGTAGCCGATAAGATCTTTGTAAACTGATAAATTATCGAGATTTTCTTCTGGCTGATCAATAATAAGCGGGCGATAGTCTGCTCTATCTATTTCCAGGAACAGCATAAGAAGTATGATACCTTTTTGACCAGGTGAGAGGAGGTAGAGATCAGTATCATTGAACTTCAAAGAAGAAACGGTTTCAAAATAAGTGGGGTTGAAAAGCCAATTGTAGAAATCTTCGTAGGAGTAGCTCTCACGTAATTGCTCTTCAATAGTTATTTCTTTTTCTTCAAAATTATGAAAGTCCGCAAGAATCTTCCCCATTCCAGTCTGTAGTACATCATTATCTAGGCCGCTACTGACACAGCTTTCCCAGAAGCTATCTAGTGATTGATGGAGACTCTCCTCCTCTCTAAAATTACCTCTCCGGGTGCGATCGATGATACTCAATCCATCGTTGGCGTGAGCCTTTGTTCTGTAGTCAATTTTTGCTTCAAAAACCAGCTTTTTGTCGGTTTCCGTTCCACTCTCCAGAGAGTCCTGAAGCGGCTTATAAAGCTTTTCTATTTCGGCTTTTTCTTGTGTCAAAAGCCCAAAATAAGAATGATAGGTCTGTAATCTTTCATTCTCCAGCATTTCTTGTGACGGTTCGATCTCACTGTCTATCTTTCCGATTTCCGATTCTAGTGCCTTTATCGAGCTATCTAGCTTAGAACTAGTGTCTTTTTGTTGCTGGTACTTGAGCTTTGTGGTTTCAAACGCACTAGTGTCTTTTTGTTTTTGAATAATACCTGTATTGAGGGTTGTCAGATTATTAAAGACAAGTTCTGTTTCCGGTATGCCAAGTAGTGCTGCCACTTCCTGCTTTGTACCCTCCTTTAGGAGCTTAACTGAACCATTTATCCCAGTACGTTTATCTTCCAGGGCTGTAGTGATGGCTGCCTCATCGAAGTGCACATTAAAGGAATCTTGTGAAATGTCCAAACTCACCAGCGAAAGGCTCAAATCATTTTTGAAGTCTGTAATACTTGTTCTGAAAACTTTAATTTTCGCTTCAATTACGGCGATACTATTAAGACCAGCTTGCAGAGAGATTATTTTAGTCTCAAACTTTCGTTTCAAGTCAATTAGCTTTGCCAATTCTTCCTGTTGTTGCTTATCCTGTTGGGGTAGTTCCGGAAGGCTTTGTGTTAAACGCACGAGTTCACGCTTCTTCTCCTCGAGCACTTTCTGTTTCTCGGGTTTAGTCCGCACTAAATTGACAACGCTCCCAAGCTGCCTATTGATATCATTTATTTTTCTTACTACCTGATCCTTTTCATACTGAGAATTACTAAGTATTCTCGTTCGGAGTTCATCAAAGTTGGATGCACCCATTTGCTCTGTCTCATCTAGGGCCTGAAAAATAACATTCTCAATTTGCCTTTGAAGCTTCTCGCTATTTCGTGGAGAGCAGAGCTCTTCGACCGCGCCTTGAGGTAAGTAGCGAACGAGCTCAAGATCGTGCGTAAGAGTACCGATCTCATGTTCGGTTTCATTACCATCACCCCATTTGAGCTTAACTTTGGTTCCCTTGATCGGATTCTTGTGCATATTGGCTTTTTTTAGGAATGAATCGTCTGTTTTGTCTAAGCTTCCCGCTCCATAGGCAATTGCTTCCGCAAGGGCAGATTTACCCGAACCACGTCCTCCAATTAGGGTGACCAAATCTCTATTTAGCTGCATCTTGAAGTCCGCGTCAAACCAGCCATTTGAAACAGGGATTGATACTTCACATATTACCTTGTGGTCAGGCTTATAATTAGGCGGCGTATTGCCAATAAACACACGAACTTCCGGCTCATTTAACACTTGTTTTAAGCCCGCAAATGTGGGGTCAGCCTTTATCCACAAAAGTGTTGTGCCAACATGGTCTAGATCATGAGAGTCTGAAGAATGAAGCACTAGACTATTCAGATTATTTGTCTTTAGGTCTTCTCGGTTTTCACTTATTTTTTGTGGATCTCGTAAAGATGTGAGACAAAAATTAGAAGAATTAATTAAGTCCCTTTTTTCTGCCGCTGATTGATCCCACCGGGATTGATCCCATTCTGAATAGCCCATGGCTGTAACATACTTATCTTTGAAGCAATCCTTCTCCAATAACTTCAATATGTCTTCTCTCTTGTACGTTATATTGTCGAAGCCCGCTTCTAGGTCGCCCTTACTGTGTATTGTATTGCCGACGGGTGCTGCGGCCTTCATCTGGCTTCCGAGCTGCTCTAACGATCTAACAGTAGGTGTTTGCTGCCACATGCTTCCGTCTTGAATGTTGTACCCATTTGAGAGACCGTTCAGTAGCTGCTCTTTTATATCCTCGACTTTCACAGATGGATCAAACAGGACATGGAAGTTATGTCTCTTAGTATTACCCTCTCTTCCACTGAAGGTATCTAGGCGAAACTCGATGTTCGGAATGAGTAACTCAATATTAGGGATTTCGCCTCGACGGCTCACAAGATACTCGTATCCCTCACAAAACAGATAATCTGTTACACCAATAACTTTTATCTCGGAGGGAAGTGAGGCAATCTTTCGTATAAAGGTATCCCAAGCTGCTTGATTATCCCCGCCAAAGTGTTGGATTATTGACTTGGGTGTGTGAAGGTGCAAGTCCCACTTGCGCCACTCCGAACCACGAGGAAAGTTACTCATCGTTATCCATGCTCGTTTAGACTAGTTTGGACGCTACGAAACGATTCAAGTGCTGCTTCCAAATTCTCAATGATTTCGGCCGCGATGATCTCGGGTTCTGGTAAGTTATCTAGATCAGTTAAGCTATCATCTTTTAGCCAAAAAACATCGAGGTTTGTTTTATCACGAGCTAATATCTCATCATAAGTAAACTTTTTGAAGCGTTCGTTTTCGGTACGTTGGTGGCGGTTGCTTGGGTTATAGCACTTCACAAAATCTTCTAGATCGGAGTACGCAAGTTTTTTTTCTTTGAGCGTGAAATGGATATTAGTTCGCAAATCGTAAATCCAGACATCCTTTGTCCACGGGTTTTTGCTGGCCGGTTTGTTGTCGAAGAATAAGACGTTGGCCTTTACGCCGTTTGCGTAGAATATACCTGTTGGTAGGCGAAGAATTGTATGCAAGTCAGTCGTTTGCAGCAATTTCTTTCGGACTGTCTCGCCAGCTCCGCCTTCAAATAACACGTTATCAGGCACGATCACGGCAGCTTTGCCGTCCGCTTTTAGCTGAGAGCGAATATGTTGAACGAAATTTAGTTGCTTGTTTGATGTAGTTACCCAGAAGTCTTGCCGCTCGTAAGTTAGGCTGTCTTTGCTTTGTGATCCGTCTTCGTTGCTGACAGTAATGCTACTCTTCTTGCCAAAGGGCGGATTCATAAGAATATAGTCATAGCGTTTTCCACCATCAGAAGCCAAGCTATCGCTAATATGAATAGGTGGTTCACTATTCAGATCGCCAATATTGTGAAGGAATAGATTCATTAAGCAGAGACGAGCAGTTGCCGGTACTATTTCGTTGCCAGTAAATGTTCCGAACTTCAGAAATTCTTTTTGGTCTTTATCGAGTTTATAGTTTTTTGCAATGTAATCGTAGTAGGACAAAAAGAATCCACCAGTACCGGCTGCAAAGTCAGCCATGGTTTTCATTGGCTCGGGCTTCATACATTCGGTCATGATCTGAATAAGCGGACGTGGAGTAAAATACTGTCCTGCTCCGGTCTTAGTATCGGAGGCGAACTTTTCGAGTAAACCCTCGTATATCTCACCTTTGACGTCAACGTCCAGGCCGACCCAGGTCTCGCTATCGATCAACCCAACCAACCGGTGAAGCTGCGCAGGGTTTTGAATGCGGTTCTGAGCCTTGAAGTAAATCTGACCAATCATGCCTGATTGTTTACCGAGAGTCTGCAGTACCTCAATATAATGTGCTTCGAGTTTTGAGCCGGTAAGGTTACGGAGACTTTCCCAATTCAACTCTGCTGGAATATGCGTGTCACGATTAAACGGTGGTCTGGAGTATTCGTCGGCCATTTTCAAGAATAGCAGATAAGTGATTTGCTCTAGGTAGTCTCCATAGCTCAATCCATCGTCCCGAAGTAAATTACAGTAGTTCCATACCTTTTGTACTAAACCAGAACTTGTCATATCAACTCTCCTTTGAATGCTTTAGTGAGAATGGACTGTCTCATATTTCTTGCAAGCCGAATCGAGTCTTGAATTGTTGAGCGAAGTGCATCAAGTTCGGATAATTTTGCTTCAACTTGCTTTACTACATTCTGCTGATCTTTTATCGGAATCATATCAATATCTATCTTCCTTAGCCCTGTCAAAGGTACAGTTAGTTGTGCCGTACCAGTAGCGATAGCTGTTGCTTGTTTGTAAACAGAGTCGGTTTGTAACGCATACAGTAGGTATCTAGGATCAATCATTGATGCGTTCGGACGCAATAACGCTATATGTCGCTGGAAGCAAAATCTATTATTATCCTCCACGAGTGCTGGTATCCCGTAAGAACCGGTGACTGTATATAATACGTCTCCTGTCTTTGCCTTACGACTATCTTTTAATGCTTCATAATACGACGATGGAACATACCTACTAGCTTTTGACAACAATACCCTATTATTCTGAATATTTGAGATAACAATAAATGGCACTCCAGTTGCTGCTTTAGGAGGCGCTTGATGATCACCATCAGTTATAACTTCCGTAACTTCACTGAGCTTTATTTTCTTACCACCAGCCCTCATAAACGAGTACTCAATTATCGAACTTCTTAACGATTCGCATCGTTTCAAATCATCACTTAGGCTAGCGATATTCTTATCCAGATCACTAAAAAGCTCTTCGATTTTGGAGACAATTTTCTCTTGCTCTATTCGATCTGGAAGATAAAGTTCGAAGTTCCACAATACGTTGGGGTCAACATGCGGCGTACCCGAACCCCGCTGCCTTGTATTAAGATCTTGAAACTTACTGACTAAAAAATAGTACAGGTATGGCTGCGTTGCTTGAATAGATTCAATTCTTGCTAATGTTGAGCAAATTACTCCTCTTTTAGCTCGACCAACAAGCCCAGATCTTGAGCCATCCCAAACAAGCAATAAATCACCTTCTTCACAAGGTACTACGTTTGTGC
The DNA here is from genome assembly GCA_002413835.1 of Candidatus Saccharibacteria bacterium UBA5148. GTDB lineage: Bacteria > Patescibacteriota > Saccharimonadia > Saccharimonadales > UBA4665 > UBA4665. Next base: position 7,182 of record DHXU01000008.1, read on the forward strand.
CATCGCTATAATTATCGATTTGCCCTTTTTCAAATGCTTTTATATCTACATAGGGTATTGTGTGGATTTCGTCAGGGTTATCAGTTAGGCTAGTAGGCTTTTTGCCTTTTCGAGAAGTCGCTATATCGCCAAATCTTACATAGTTCATGCTTGAACAAGCTCCTTATTAAGACTTTTGAGGATTTCTTCAAACTGGCTGTCAAAGGCTTTGTAGGCTCCAAACAATCCGCCATGCTCAGCGAATGGAGTATGTTCAAAGCTCTGTTTTTCGATTGTTAGTGATTGTGCAATATGCGATTTCATCATGTCGAGCCATGCTCGCTGTTCGGGCGTAAATGACTTACCCGCTGATTCGAGCTTCGTAAGCCAGTTTTGGTAGCGTTCATCTACTACCTCAGCAAACGGAATTAGTAGGTCGTCTAGTCCAATCCCATGCCTTACAAGTGATACTGCATCAGTAATATCCTGGGCATTACCTTTCACCTTGTCCTGCTCGGTAATTTCGTAAGCTCTCCAAACACGGTCTGTGTTTAGGGAATACGGTGGATACTTCAGCTTTTCAACAAGGTCTTTAATCATTTCGAAGGTCAAGCCTCTGCGCTGGTATGGTTGGTTGTAGAAAATCTGTAAAGCGTCAATCTTGTCTTTGTTTTCTTCCAGGAAGTCCTTGAATCTTTTAATATCTTTAACCGCGCGTTCCTTAGAGTTAGGGTCAAAGCCAACGCTAGTAACAGTATCAAGATTAACGCCGTCGATAATCTGATCATGCTCTTCGCGAATCTTCAGGATTGTTTCTCTAAGATTAGGGTTATCAAATGGCTGTACAGCTTGTTTTACTAGTTCGTTCTTGGCCGCTTCAATATTTTCGTTCGTTAATTCGGAGTCATCGGATTTGCCAAACATCGCTTTGGCTTTCTCGATGTACTTGTCAGGATTAAGCGCATCGAATAGCTTCCTCACTGCATCTTTGAGTGGCGATCCTGAGTTATGTTCTGCGATGCGATCCTGCTCACCATCGCTTAGTTCCTTATCTAGGCGAGTAAGACGGTTGGCAAGTGAGATAAGATTATCCTCGCTGTGGTCGCCCATGACGGTCTGCATCATAAGATCCTTAAATGAAGTAGACTTCTTGCGTTCTAGGGGACGCGAGTCTGATTTTTGAGTATCAAATACGCCCACGGTATCTACGATTACGAAGTGGGTTTTATTAGTTTTGGCCGTTGGGGTTACTCGTTGAAGATCGTCCTTGCCAAGTGTCCGTGTACCACGACCAATCATTTGTTCAAAGTAGTTACGGCTCTTGATATTACGCATAAAGATCAGGCACTCGATAGGCTTTACATCAGTGCCGGTTGCGATCATATCTACCGTAACGGCAATACGTGGATAGTAGCTGGTGCGAAAGTCTGAGAGAAAAGTAGAGGGGTTCTCAGAGTTGTAAGTAATCTTGCGGATAAATTCGTTACCTTCATTAAAGACTTCGCGAGCGATGCGAATAATATCGTCCGCATGCGAATCAGTTTTAGCAAAGATCAAAGTTTTTGGTACTTCCTCGCCACGCTCGGGGAATATCTCGGTGCGGAGCTTGTCCTTGAAGGTCGAAAGCACGGTGCGGATCTGGTCTTCGCTGACCACTTTCTTATCAAGGTCTCCGCTGGCGTACTCAAGCTCCTCATCTAGTTGCTCCCAGCGTTTAGCGCGGGTTATCCGGCTTCGTTTGTCCACGAACTCGCCAGCCTTAATTTGAGCGCCCTTTGTAGTAATCTCGGTTTCAATTTTATACACGTCATACGGTACATTCACGCCATCGGCGACTGCTTCTTCGTAACCGTATTCACTTACGACATTCTTGTTAAAGAAGCCGAAAGTTCGGGCGTCTGGAGTAGCCGTAAGCCCGACAAGAAACGTATCGAAGTAATCGAGTACCTGTTTCCATAAGTTGTAGATACTGCGATGACACTCATCAATAATAATCAGGTCAAACTCTTCGATTGGGAATTTTTCGTTATAGTCTATTGTGCCGCCGTTAGGAATAATATTTTGCTCCGATGCAATCTCTTCATTCTGTTCGTCCAGTTCTGTGCCTTTAAGAATTGAATACATGCGCTGGATTGTGCTTATGCAAACCTGGGCATTTGGATCGATGTAATTTGAGTTAAGGCGTTGAACGGTATAGATGTTTGTGAAGATATTCTGATCGTCTGGGGGCACAAAAGCCTGCATTTCTTGCTCGGCCTGTTTGCCAAGGTTCGTCGTATCGACGAGAAAAAGTACACGTTTTGCTTTTGAGAACTTAAGTAAGCGATAAATCGAAGTGATGGCGGTGTAGGTTTTGCCGCTACCGGTCGCCATTTGTACTAAAGCTCGAGGCCGATTGTCTTGTAGTGACTCTTCTAGGTTATTAATAGCTACAATCTGACAATCTCTCAAACCTGTCGTATCTAGGTCTGGGAGATCCTTGAATCGTTCACGAAGAGACCTTTTTTCTTTTGCCCACTCAAGTAGGGTCTCTGGCCGATGAAAGGCGAATAGTTCTCGGAAGCGTGGTCGAGGGTCACGTAAATCAGTAAAACGGACTTCCTTGCTCGTTGCCTCATAAACAAACGCAAGCGGAGACTCATTAATCTGCCATTTGAACTTGCTCTTCGCATAGTCTTCCGTTTGTTCTTCGTGGTTACTGAGTATTGCGCCATCCTTTTTGGCTTCAATGACTCCGATAGGATTTCTATCAACGAATAAAGCATAGTCTACTGGGCCTGTGTCTGTAGGATACTCACGAATTGCAATGCCTAGCCCTTCTGTAGGGTTATAATCTCGGAAATTCTGAATTTTCCATCCGCACTCACGGAGTTTTTCATCAATACTTCGCCGAGTCAGCTGTTCGGGCATTAAATCATCTGTTTGAGTATCCATTTCTATGACATTTTAACTTTTTCTTCATCTGATAGCTAATCCGAATCTAATCGAGACCTGTACGTCCGACGTAAGGTTTGAGGATAGAGGATTACCTCCCCCTGCCTACTCATTATACGGTTAATCTGATCGCCTCAAGGTCGCAAACTTCAGCGAGTGCGTTGTAGAGCTTCTGGGCATCTACGCCTTTTGTACTTGTCCAGTATTCCGGCGGTACGACAGTTGTGCTGCCATCCTTGCGAGCGAGGTAGCTCGTGTCGGTAGTTGTTGTCATGTCTTATGATTATATCCCATAACAGATTAATTTTTCTAGATTAGCCTCAAAACATCATCCTGTATGCAGGATGATGTGACTTCGCACTTTTTCAAGAAAAAATGCGAAGTATTAGTGGATAGATGAGTTTCTTCGTTGGCGCTTTGGGTTTTTTGCGTCTCTGTCATAGAATAACTGTACAACATGAAGACATGCAACCAATGTGGCAAGGCATTACCAACACGGCATAATCGCCGCTTCTGTGATAACGCCTGTATGACTGCCAATATAGACAAGTATACTAACCTGCCACGGAAGCCGAAGAATAGATGGTATCAGCCGGTACCGGTTAGAAAGACGTATGCACGGCGAGATATAGTTAAGGAAGCTGATCAGGATATGGCGAGAATCACATACCTTGAGTCAAGTTTATAGGTGCTCAATAAGCCGGCCCAGACACACTCACGCAAGCTAGATGTCCAAGCTTGATTCCCAATCCTCACCGAGCATCCATCGAATCGCTGACAGCTTCCCGTTAAGCATACCCCATTCAAAGTCATCCCAGGTCCCGAGTTCATCTAGGCCATACTTTACTTCGAGTTTTCGCGCCGACTCCAGTGCTCCCTACCAATATAGAATTATTTTCCTTCCTTCTGATATTTGCCTCATTAACTAATACGACACCACTAATTTTACGGTCCTAAAGCCACCGTAAATTACAGTGTAGCTAGAGTGTAGATTTTACGTTCGCTAATTTTTTGAGTTTTGTTCCAGTACTCGTTTTGGATAAATATAGATTGATCTCATCTATATACATCTTTGCGTCGTCCAGAGTTTTTTGAGGCGTATAGCTAAATCTGCCTTGTTTACCCATATATATTTGGTTGAATTTCTCAGTAAGGTCATCAAACTTCACTACGTTTTCTTCGTCTTCGTCCGTCACGTTTTTTGGAGTCCCCTTGAGGCTCTTGGCCGTGGTACTTGCAAAATCAGCAAAAACGCGTTGCTTATTCGACCTGATTTGTTCTACATCATCCCAAAATGCAGCATTATTATATTTGATGGTTTCATCCATCAACTGACAGCGATTATAAAATTCAGTTATCTCATCCCATTCATCACGGTCGAAGTATTTAATAAACAAGTAATTATTCTGGCTCCAAGATTCTGTTGGTAGCAGTCGTAAGTCATTGGGTAATGTTGGAGGTTCTTTTCTTAAACTTTTTTTATTTGCTGAAGTTTTCTTTCGGCACCCTGTATTTCCAGCAGGATGATGTTGGCTTTTTCCCTCTTTTTATCTCGTTTTTGTAACTTGTAAATTACATATGCAACAGACCCAACAACTAATGTCACCAGGGCAATGAAGAAATTCGAGTTTAAGAAATTTATAAGATGGGTCAATTAATGCCTTAATGCCCACCGATAAATTGCTATATATAGATTATAACGAGTTCAGAGTTTAGGAAAGTCGGATTATAAATAGGTTACATGCTGGGGTAATTGGCTAGGTATGGATAATTGGCCATCAAATCGGGAGCAGTCGGGTCAATCGTAAAGTTAGCAGATACAGCCGAAGATACAGGAGAGCAGTTTGCACCTAGAACGGTACTCGTATACTCAGAATTTGCCGCGTTAACTGTTGCGTTATACCTTTCGTAGGAGTATCGAACCACAGCTTTCATTTGGTACAAATCGAGTCTTGAGTCATGAAAAGTACTTTTGGTCGTATAATCATTCAAACTTACTGCCGCGTCTCTTTTTGTCTGATATTTTGCATATGCCGGTTTGTCTATATTGCTGCATCTTGTTAGCTCGGCAGCTATTTTTCGAGACTTCTCAGCTTCTGCGAAGTAATGGTCTGCTTCTGAAGTATTAGTTGTTTTTGACTTAGCACTATTATTGGACACCGGGGTTGTACTAGTTGAAACGCTAGGGTTTGGAGGAGAGTCATTTGCGGCCGGACTTGGTGCAACAGTCGCCGTTGGTGTGACATTTACATTCTTAACCTTTGAAGCATTTGAGTATACAAAGCTTGCTAAAAATGCCACAAATATTAGTCCGATAATAACTGCAATGGCGATTGCTGCAACTTTTAAGTCAGACTTCCGAAATGCCTTTTGCTCTGCCATTAATTAAATATTAGCATTATTTAGTCTTATACCTGAAAAAGTAATTATTTCATGTAGTAATTGATTCCAGTTGAATCCACTCTGCCCTGCCATACGCTACGAACGATAGTGTGCTGGGCTGTTTCACGATCCCATTTATCGACAAGCCTGACTTCGCCTATTTCTATTTTGTATTCACGATTTTTGTGACGGAGCATAAGTGGTATAATTAATATGTAGGACAGCGGCTCACTAGAGCGACCATTGCGGCTACGGATTAACAATTAATTCGTGTCGCTTTTTTACTTCCGGCGCGATGGTCAAAGGAGAGCTTTATGGCTCAATCAAATAAATATAAAGTGATGGTGGATGATAATTTCCACTATATGGATGAGGATGAGCGCTACCAGTCCGGTGTATTTGACACTTACGTAGAAGCTGTGAATCACTGCAAGCAAATTGTCAGTCAAACTATACCTGAATTAAAACCAGGTATGACTGCAGAAGAAATGTACGAGGGTTATGTTTCGTTCGGAGAGGATCCCTTCATTGTTATTGAAGGTACTGTAGCAGAGACATTGCCAAAGTATTCGGCCTGGGATTATGCAAAACAACTCTCTCAGGAGATTGTGTCAGGTCAACAAAACAAGGAAGTAAACTCATGAAATTTACACCAAGACTGGAACTAGCCATACGAAAAGCAACGCTTGCGCACGCCGAGCAAAAACGAAAAGGCAGCGACTGGCCATACATAATTCATCCGTTTTCCGTTATGTGCATTGCCTCTGAAGTGACGGACGACGAGGACATCCTGATAGCTTGCCTATTGCATGATGTCATTGAAGACGTGCCGGATTGTTACCCGGAAAGTGAAATGCTACAAGATTTCGGTGAACGCGTACTGTCCATAGTAAAAGATGTTACCAAGGACGGGAGTTTATCCGCTTGGCAAGCCCGAGCAGACGCCTACCTTGCCCACTTACGTATAGCCAGCATTGAGTCCGTGACTGTAAGCGCCGCCGATAAGATACATAACCTAATGTCAGTCTTGCAGGACTACGAGGTGCTCGGCGATGAATTATGGGCGCGCTTTAACGCCGGAAAAGAAAGACAGCAGTGGTGGTACAGAGAGGTGTTGAAAGTTCTCGAGAACCGTATCCCGGATAGCCTTCTTGCTACTCAACTTGAAGCGCAAGTAAAAGTGCTCGAAGGGTTGCATTAGTACTAAAACTCAAATGTTACATATACTGCCTATTTCGTGGACGATCAAAACGATTTGCTACGCCAAAAATATCAGAAATCTATGTTATCCAAATCGATGACTGTATCGGCCCTTGAGTCCTCATCCTGCCCAAAAGTAACCATTCGCACCTTAACGCCATAATCCCCCCTATCATTTAAGAAAAGCTCGGCCTTGTACGGCAAGTCCGTTTCTATGAGCTCCTCGATGTTCATATAAAGGCGGAATGGCATATCACATTTTCGGATAACAAAGTTTTCTTTACGTAGGTCTATCAGTGTACATCCCGAACTCACCTGGCAAGGTAGTACAAGTCTCCACCTTGCCATGTGAGGCTCCTTGGGATGTTTCGTGCATCCGTTACGTAAAGTAAAGGAGGCAGAAATGCAGGACACAATATCAACTTACAACGGTTGGAGTAACCGTGAGACTTGGCTAGCTAGTCTATGGCTCAATAACGACGAGGGCAGCTACGAACTACTGCTCAAGGCGTGCAAACGCCGTACAACTGACTTTGAACGAGCCGATTGGCTCGAGAAGCAGTTGCGTGATCAGCTTGATGACGAAGCCGGTGACGCTAGTATGTGGAGCGATCTGCTTAGTACTGCGTTCTACCGCATTAACTGGGTCGAGGTTATCGAGCATAACCGGGATTAGTTAATCAGCCCTGAGCAAGGCGCTAAACTGCTCATAGAGCCAGTAATCTTTCTGTACCACCCAAAAAGCCAGAATAGATAAAAAAGAAGACTTATAGCTTCTCGCAATGCAATTAGCCACAAGTCTCCTTAAGATGAATTGTATCAAAGATTAACTAAACCGAACTGTGCCTTTAAGGTTGGTTCTATTTTAACCAAGCTTTCTAGGTTGAAATTGAATGTTACGCCGAACTCTTTCTGTGTGTTATTTTCCTTGCGATCTACACCTTCGATAATATCTATGCCTAGAGCTGTAACGTATGGCCCATAGATAAATTCGCCGCCCATTATTCCCCTAGTCTTAGTTCTGGCTATAAATCCTTTATCTAGGAGATACTTGACGCTGTTATACGTGTCATTATCTGAGTCAGTAATTTGTTGAAAATACTGCTTAAGTTTTTTATCCATACGTACCTGAAGCTTATTACCCCTTAAATCAAAAATTATTTCAGCAGTTCCTAATGACGTCGGATTCTCTCTCTGTAATTTATACAGTACAAGCAGCATTGCGCCGGATATTTCTTTAACGGATCTCATATTTGCTTATTATACCTTTCTTTCCTCTGTCTCTTCATTGTACGGGTGAACCAAAAGCATCAAGGTAGTACAAGTCTCCACCTTGACACTTTTGGCCGCAGCCCGTCGCCCTCTGATAGAGAGGCAGAAAGCCCTCTCAATAAACAAAGGAGGGTTCTATGAACACCGACACAAACCAAGAAGCTGCAGCCAAGATAGCAGCGCTAAATGACGAGTACCGCAAAGGTCCTCGTTTTACTATTACACCAGGCGTGCAGGGGATAGAGGATTTCCTCGGGCTTATTCAGGCAGTGCGCGAATACAAAGATTTCAACGACGATAACGATCCGTATGGTGAGCACGACTTCGGTGTACTGTACTGGTATGGCGCGAAGATCTTCTGGAAGATTGACTACTACGATCAGATGTACGAGACATGGCACTCGCCACTGTCGCCGGATTGTAACCGAGTGCTAACGATAATGTTGGC
>DHXU01000008.1:15671-126296 GCA_002413835.1 Candidatus Saccharibacteria bacterium UBA5148
CGCAGTAGGTACACGTCCGGGTAGTCTTCCCATTCCCATTCGTTGTCATCGTAGTCCTGAATATACTTGCGGATACGCTTTCTAACGATAAAGAGATGCTGACCGTCGGTTACCTCTACAAACAATCGTTTACCGGATGGCAGCTCCACCAACAGGCTAGGCAGCGGTTTAACGATGCCCTCAATGCCGTATGTTTCTGTGGCGGTCATAATCCTGGCTTTGTCACCCAATCGCGCTCTGAGCTCATTGTGGGCGGCATGGATGACTACTTGCTGGTCTATGAAGTCTGTTGTTTTCATTTGGTCATTCTTGCGGCTTTTCCATATGGCTGCATCGAGCTGGAGATGTAAGTCATTGCGTAAGTAATCAAGCGCTGGCTGTGTTAAGTAGTACCGTGCAGATTTATTTAAAAGTCGGTAACTTTTCTCATATATCTTGCCCAAGTAGCCAGCTTTGTTTAGGATTTCTAATGCACTGTAGGCCGAGTTAGTAGTAATAGATTGATAGAGAGCGAGATTGTCTGTAGTTACGTATCTGAATTTTAGGATTGTTTTGAGGTTTTGGATTTGATTGTTATTAAGTTGTCTGTACATAAGTTATACATAGTATAAAAGAAAAAGGTAAGATAATGCAATACTACGGGGGTGGTAAGTGCATAAAGTTCTAATTCGGGAATTATAATACTTATCCACAGATGAAGTGAATAATACACTTGTTTACACATTATATGGATAGTATACTATCCATATAATGTTAGCGGAGGGTTCCAATGACACAACCTGAACAGCTCGGATTACTCAGTACTGATACTGCCCGTCGCAAAGCATCGCCCACATTTGAAGCCGTCGTTCGTCAGCATGGCCAAACACTAGATACAGCAATCCAGCGTATTTTCTCAGCTGCAGACGAAACAAAACAGGACAAAGCCCGACAAATCATGGGTGATTCCCTGTCGGCAATATCCGACGAGGAGCTCGAGGTATATCTTACTGAATTGCAGCACCTGCTAGATGGTTGGCTTGACACCTTTGAGCGCCAGGCGTTTGGCGGTGAAACATTAAAAGAACTGCTCGGTCAGGGCTAAATAATGACCACTGCTTCTCTTCCCGGCACGTCAGAGGACTCACGGCAAGCAGTTATTTACCTTCGTGTGTCCACGGAAGAGCAAGTTGATAACTACTCACTTGGTACTCAATCAGATATCTGCCAAAAGGAAGCAGAACGGCGAGGACTTACGATCGGACAGATATTTCGAGAGGAGGGCCGGTCCGCTAAAACTATTCGAGATCGGCCGACGCTCATTGAGCTCCTGGAGTACTGTCGAGTCCATAAAAAGGATGTCGGTGCAGTCATCGTTTATCGACTGGACCGTATTTCTCGTCAGACCGCTGATTATCTTGCCATCCGCAAGAAGCTGGCCGACTTCGACATTACGCTGATATCCGCTACCGAGCCGACCGGGGACACCCCTACGGAGCGCTTTATTGAGACTATGCTGGCAGGTTTCGCCCAGATGGACAATGATGTCCGTGGCGAACGCTCCCGAAATGGTATGAAGGCTCGATTCCTAAGCGGCCTACATAACGGCAGCGTCCCAATTGGTTACTTACGCGAAAGTGGCTATGCCGTTAAAGACGCCGAGACGTTCGCAACTATGAAAGCGGGCTGGGAGCTTATGGCTACTGGCACGAAGAGCTTGCGCGACATGGCCCGCATCCTAGATAAGCAAGGCATCAAGGATATACGTAAAGGCTATAAAGACGCCACCTTGCGGCCTCAGACCCTCAGTGGCATCTTTCGGAATAAATTCTACGCCGGTAAGGTCATCTCCAAGAAGTATGGTCTCGAAGTCCAAGGCCAACATGCCCCCATGATCTCCGAAGAGCTGTTCTACCGTGTCCAGGCCATCCTAGACGGCCGAAACCGCAACGCTAGTCCCAATATTGCCAAGCGCAGCCTAGACAGCCCTGAGTTCCCGATGCGCCGCCTAGTGAACTGCTCCCGCTGTGGCCATTCATTTACCGGCTCATGGACAAAAGGCAAAAATCAACGCTACGCTTACTATTTTTGCGTCAAGCGCTGCGGGCCTAAGTCTAATGTGGCACTCCAGGCTATCGATGATGAGCGTGAGAAGTTGCTGGCCAAGCTAAGTCTTAAGCCTGAGACAATTGAGCTCATACAAGCCTACTTGCGTCACACCTACTACCTGCGCATCGGCGCGGTCAAACAGAAGCGTGACCGAGCCGATGTTGAGCTGAAGCAAGTCTATACCACCCGCCAAGTGCTTATCGAAAAGAACCTCAGCGGCATCTACTCGGACGATATCTTTAAAGAGCAGAACAAAGTCCTGGAAGAAAAGATCAAAGGCATACGCGTCTCCAAGAACGACGACGTCTTGGGAAAGTACAATTTAGAAGCAATTACAAAGTTTATCGAGGATAAGTTTAAGAATCTCAATGAAACGTTTGCGACCTCTGATTTAGAGCGCAAACGTGTCCTGATGTGTTGGATATTTCCCAAAGGACTCACTTGGAGCTACCCCGGCTATTCCAACACCCAAATTGGCCCCTTCTACCGAAGTTTCTTAGACTTGCAGGGCCGGCAAGTCCGTTCTGGTGGGGATGAGAGGACTTGAACCTCCACGCCCTCGCGGGCACTAGTTCCTAAAACTAGCGTGTATACCATTTCACCACATCCCCATACCTGACGAGCGAATACTGTGGCGATTATACAAATACCGCATCTGTTTGTACATACCGACTTGCCGGCCGACTTACCAGGTTCAGGTTGACGAAACCCAGTGCTCGACCGATACTGATGGATAAGATTAAGCGATTTACATAAAGGACACTGATGCAGCTACTACGCAAAGATAGGCCTCTGAAACCCAGCTGGAGCCTTGTCAGGCCGAGCATTATCCTGATACGCAAGAACTTCTGGCCTGTGTTTTATCTGTCGTTCCTGCCCGGTCTGATAGCGGTTGTCGGCCTGGTTCTGGCTAGCAGCGAGGTACAACCGCAACAAACAGTTATACATGTCGACGGCCGGATGGCTATCGGCCTTATCCTGGCTTTGACTGGAGCCTTATGGTCAGCTGTTACCCATCCTGGATTCCTTATTCTGCAGATCCGGGCGACACGAGGAGAACATCCGGAGGCGATGGACTGCTTCCGGCAAGGTTTGAGACGATTATTGCCGTACATCGGTATGTCGATACTAGCAGGCGCACTTACTATCATGGCACTGATCGCGCTTATCGTCCCAGGGCTGATTCTTATCCGTGGCTTTTACCTGGCGCAGTACTACATTGTTGATGAGGAAATTGGCATGGTTGATGCGCTGAAGAAAAGTTTTAATGATTCGAAGCCGAATGCCGGTTGGATATGGGGTACAATCGGTGTTACCGTGGTTTTCGGCGCACTTGGTTCGATACTTGGCAAGCTGCCAGTTGCCGGATACCTACTCAGTTTACTGACAGGCTATGTCTACGTTTTTGCGCCGGCTATCCGCTATGCCGAAGTAACCAGAAATCTCAAAGTTGCTGCGATAACAGACTAGTCAGACAACTGACTGTTTACGGTAAAAGACCAGCTGGGCATCACCATATGATTTACTTGTCAGCACGCTAACACCGGGGAAATCCCGAACCGGTTCACTGCCGGGCCAGGATAATACGAATATTCCGTCCGGCACGACCTGGACGATCAGGCTCTGCAGCAACTGCGGCCGGATGTCATCATATGGTGGATCGGCCAGCACTATGTCAAATTTCTTGTCCTTGTTATTGCGCGACCAGCCTGCGACATTTTTACGCATCACTATCACCTGTGCATCAAGCTCTAGGGCGGCAATATTTGCCTGAATCGTCTGGTGCGCTTCCTTGTCGACGTCGATCGCCAGTGCTGATGCTGCGCCGCGGCTGATGGCTTCAAAACTCAAAGCGCCACTGCCGGCAAAGGCGTCAAGCACCGTCAGTCCCGTGATATCACCCAGAATGTTAAACAGCGCTCCACGTATCTTGTCACCCATCGGATGGGTGCGATGGCCGCGCGGCGCATCAAAGGTACGCCCGCCAAGACTGCCAGCGATGATTCTCAAAGCGCCCTCGGCATAGTACGGTGTAGCCGGTGTGTCATTATTTGGGCTCAGCCACCAGATTAGCGTCGCAGAGAGCTGAATACCAGGCTAATGTGATCAGCTTGACCATCCGGGGTGCCATCTCGCGGCGAACATCACGTGTCAGCTTGGGCGTCCAGCTCTGCTCAATAAACCGGCTGTATAGTTCATAACTGCCGATCTCCCTGGCAAAGCGCTGGAACAAGACAGTCAGTCCTAGCTGACGGACTTCGGTCAACTCATGGTGGGTCGGTAAGGCATCAGACAACCGCAGCGGCGCGATGATCGAGTATGCACCACCTTCGAACAATGTATGAGTCGTCAACAGACCTTTCGGACCGATCAGCTGCATACTTCGGCGCAGCGAGTCACGTTTGGTCTCTCCCTTGACGTACATCCAACCGACCAAGCCCTTACGGTTATGCCGCGTCTCGCCGCCGCGCAGGTCAGACAGTTCCTGTTCATAGGGGTAGTGGTGGGCCGGTGTCAGGCCATCGACCAGGGCATGGGCCAGCCAGGCACACTCGTAGGCGCTGCGGACGTCGTCTTTGGCGCGGAGTGCTTCGACCAACCGTTTGTAGTGGTCGCCGATCAGTTCATGCAGGTCGGTATCCGACGTATCGAACGGGTCAATAAAATGCCACGGCTGTTCAACATTGACATTATTCTTCAGGTTAGTTGAATCCGGGCCGCGTTGACCCTCAAAATGTATAATGCGCTGACGGCTTGGAAAAAACACGTCCGGCTCCAGCAAAGACAGCAGATGTCTGTAAGCGACTCTGTCTAATTTCTGGTGGGCATGAAAAAATACGGCATACATATATACGGCTCTAGTTTAAGTTCGTTACGGCGCTGAGCTGGGCTACTTGTGTCTTCAGATAAGGATATTGTATCAAATCCTCGTCCTTATCAATAAATTCCTGAGCGGCGGCCCGAGCGGATGCGATCAGCTTGCTGTCCGTCAGTGAAGCCACCCGCAGGTCAAGCTCACCGTGTTGCATGGTGCCATAGATGGCTCCCGGCCCGCGGATCTGCAGGTCAAGCTCAGCCAGCTTGAAGCCATCTGTCGAGCTTTCCAGTGCTCTGAGCCGCCGGCCGGGAGCAGTGGAGTCACTCATCATCAAATAGCAATACCCCTGATCGGTACCTCGGCCGACCCGGCCGCGCAGCTGGTGAATCTGAGCCAGCCCGAAACGTTCCGCACCTTCGATCAGCATGATACTGGCGTTCGGTACGTCGACGCCGACCTCGATGACAGTGGTCGATACCAGGATATCGAGCTTACGGTCAATGAACTGCTGCATGATATCGTTCTTGTCAGCTGGCTTCATCTTGCCATGCAGCAGCCCGACATGACGCTGTTTAAAATCCTTTTTGCTGAGGCGATCATACATTTCCTCGGCCGAAACAGCCGGCATAGCGTTTGATTCGGTAATCAGCGGACAGACAACAAACATCTGACGCCCGGCGGCAAGCTCTGACTCAATCTGCGCGTAAAGCTGTGGACGTGAGTTCGGCGAGGCAATTTTGGTAAGTATCTCGGTTCGCCCGGGCGGTTTGACATCGAGCACCGAGATATCCAGCTCGCCGTAGAGTGTCAGGGCCAGTGACCGGGGAATCGGTGTTGCCGTCAGACTCAGGACGTGCGGCATATGTCCAGCCTTGGCCTGCAAGGTCTTACGCTGGCCGACGCCGAAACGGTGCTGCTCATCGATAATGACCAGTTCCAGCCGCGACATATCGACAGTATCCTGTATCAGGGCGTGTGTCCCGACGATGAAGCGGATGTCGCCAGCGGCAATGTGCTCATGAGCGGCCCGTTTCTGAGCCGGCTTCATGCCGCCGACCAGCAGACCGACCTGTCCGCCGAACCCAAGCGGCGCCAGCAGCTTCACCAGCGTCTCGGCGTGCTGCCGGGCCAGCAGCTCAGTTGGCGCCATCAATGCTACTGAATGGCCGTCGTGCAGCACCATGACGGCCGCCATGGCAGCCACCACTGTCTTACCGGATCCGACATCACCTTCTACCAGACGGTTCATCGGCCGGGTCTGTTGCATATCCTGGAATATCCGCCAGCAGACTTTGCGCTGGGCATGGGTCAATGCGAATGGCAGATGCTTCACAAAATCTTTGGCGACGCTTTCCTTGAACGGTACGGCCGGCGCCTGTTCGACCTGCAACTCGTACTTATTGCGCAGCGCAGCCAGTGTCAGGACGAATACCTCCTCGAATCCCAGTCGGCGGCGGGCCTCCGCCAGATCAGCCGGGCTGTCCGGAAAATGCATGGCCATGAGTGCCGCAGACCGACTTATAAATCCGTGCTGGCGAACGAGCCATAGCGGCAGCGTCTCCGGTAGTATCGCGATAACAGGCATGGCCTGCAGCAGCGCCGCCCTGATCTGACGCGACGTGAAACCTTTTGTTTCACGGTACACTGGCAATATGCGGGCTGTATTGACTGGAAAGTCACTGACCAGCTCAACCGAGGGATTCATAATGCTCAGGCGCTGATGGCTTAGTTCAAAGCTACCTGATATGTAATACTCCTGGTCTCTTTTGAGCGCTGTTGCCCGGTATGGCTGATTGAACCATATCAGACGGACGCTGCCGGACGCGTCGCTGGCAACGGCTTCAGTAACATGCATGCCGCGCCGGACATAGCGCCCAGTCGCCTGTTTGATAACCGCTTTGATAGTTACCTGCCCAGGTTGCAAACCAACAATCGGAGTTAGCGTTGAATAATCTTCATAACGCCGCGGATAGTAATCGATCAGATCGCCGACCGACCGTAAGCCGAGCACTGCGAATTTTGCAGCTACCGCCGGCCCGACGCCCTTCAGTTCTGTCAGCTCCGTCTGTAATGTCATTACTTCGTAGTATAAAGAGATTGCCGGTACAATGCACACCATAGGTGCTGCATGAGACTCGCACGTGCGGCGCCAGAGCGAATTATTTGATTTTCTTAACAAGGAAAAAGATGCTTGGTCCAAAGTAGCTATGTGCCAGCGTTGGCTGCAGAATACCTTCGATTGCCAGCATGACGCTCTTTGGCATGATTTTTTTCAGGCCGGGACTGCGTAAGTTCGATACTGATAAGATACGGTCGACTTTCAGGCCGGCATGCGCCAGCTGCTTGATGACTGTTTTTGGATTGTGATTGACGAAGGGAATCTCATCTTTGCTGCGATGTCCGGCCGAACGGATATCAACCGGCTCAGTCGGGAACTTCATATGATGCACAATGTGTTTGAAACGGTTACGGGCATGGATGTAGTTCGCGACCTCGATCATGGCGTAACCGTCATCTGATAGTACACGGGCAATCTCGGTAAATTCGGCCGACGGATCCGGCAGATGATGCATGACACGGACCATAGTCAGTAAGTCGATAGCACCGTCTGCGAACTGTAAATCATCGGCCTGCAACAGTTTACGGTCAATCTCCGGATGGCCTTTCAGGTAATCCCGGGCGATGTCCAGCTGCTGCTGGCTTGGCTCGGCAAGCGTAACTTTGGCAGCATATTTCTCAAGTAGCACGCAGAGACGTCCATAGCCACCACCAACGTCGACAGCATTGTGGAACTTCTTACCTTCCAGCAGCCGTTTGATCGCCATCTCTTCGGCTGCGTGCTCATAGTCACGTCCATCCCAGTAATGGAGATAGTTATGGTTGGGGTCGTTATATTGGTCGGCCTTCTTGTGCGCCGCTGTCTTGCCTTTAGTGGTGTCTTTTTGCATAATGTAGGACTAAGTATACCACTTACCTTTATTTTACCTAGGTAATTCCACCAGTGCAGTATCGCTGAACTTCTTGCCCTTTTTCAGTAATAGCCGGCCATTGTGAAAATCAACTGAGGCAAATGTTTCACGGTCGACTTTCACGCCGTCCAGAGCAATGGCATTACCGCGTAATAAGCGGCGAGCTTCAGATATAGATTCGGCCAGGTTAGCATCCACCAGAGCTTGCAGAATCGAGCCATCTTCGCGGGTTACTATGGACGGAATCTCCTTGCGTAGCACTTCCAGCACATTTTCTTCCGCCCCGGCGACAGGAGCAGCGCCCGTCAGGTACTCTGTAACCACCACCGCCAGCTGGGTCTGCTCCTGGCCGTGCACCAGCTTGGTGATTTCGCGGGCCAGGTGCATCTGAGCATGCCGGGCTGACTTATCATGAGTATGGGCCTCCATGATGCGGTCGATCTCACCCTTTTCAAATTCGGTGTATATCTTCAGGTAGCCTTCGACACCCTCATCATCGGCGTTTATCCAGAACTGGTAAAACTGGGTCGGCGTAGTCTTACGCGGGTCAAGCCAGATGGCACCTTCCTCGCTCTTACCGAACTTTTTTCCAGTCGCCTGATTGATAACGAGCGGCATGCTCAGCGCATGAACCTGGGCGTTTTCCTTCTTACGGACCAGGGGGACGCCGGAGAGCATATTTCCCCACTGATCAGAGCCGCCGATCTGCAGTACGACACCGTGCTCCTTATATAAGTGCCAAAAATCATAGCCCTGTATAAGGCTATAGCTAAATTCGGCGTAACTGATACCGCCACCATCTTCACCAATGCGGGCGGCGATATAATCACGCTGCAGCAGCTCGGTCACGGAGTAGCTCTTGCCAACCTCGCGCAGAAACTGTAAGTAGCCGATATCTTTGAACCAATCGTAATTATCGACCAGTGTGAACTCCATGCCACGGAACAACTGCTCGACCTGGGATTTGATACCGGCCACGTTGGCCTCGATCTCTTCCCGCGGCTTGATGTCCCGCTCAGTTTCCTTACCGCCCGGGTCGCCGATCAGGCTGGTTGCACCACCGACCAGCAGCACCGTCTTCCAGCCAGCTTTAGCGAGGCGCTTGGCCATCAAGAAGATAGCCAAATTGCCGATGGTCAGGCTGTCCGCCGACGCGCAGTCCGCCCCCAAGTAGAAGGTCTTCGGGTCGTCCAGCCATGTGTGGTCGCTGAACGTCGCATCTTTTATTTGTCCCCGCCACTGCAGTTCTTCGGAAAGTGTCATATGTTGCTGCTGCCTTATTTACGTATTTACAGATAAGTATAGCATCCCCAGGGCGCTAGCGCCGCTGATTACAGCTACGGCGGATCACGAAAAACTATAGCTTACTTTAAGGTGCCATTTGCTATACTAAGAGACATAAATACCAGCAACTTATGGGAGTCTCGTATTACACATGAATGATCTTAATCGCAGCGCTCCAGGGAATGGTGGCCGCCGCCGTCCCAACAAGAATATTTACACGACCCGGAGCGGCAAAACCATCAAGCTCCACCAAAGCATGGGCGAACGCATCAAGGCCCGCAAAAACTCCCGGTCAACTGCCAAAGCCACCTACCTCAGTACACTCCCCAAGAATCCCGTAAAGCGTATCTTATACCGCATGCAGCCGAAGCGGTTCTTTGCCTACTGGTTCAGCCGCGAAGGTGGCCTGATGGCTCTCAAAGTCGCTGGCATCGGTATTATTGTCTGTTTCTTCCTGGCTGTCGGCGTCTTCGCCTACTTCCGCAAGGACCTGCCGAAGATCAAAGACCTTTCCGGCGATAAACTAGGCGGAAGCATCACCTACTACGATCGTACCGGTAATGATGTGCTCTGGCAGGACTATGGAGCCGTCAAGCGTGTCCCTGTTCCGGGCGACCAGATATCGAATTACATGCGCCAGGCGACTGTGGCCATCGAAGACAAAGACTACTACAAGCACGGTGCGTTCGACGTCCGCGGCATCCTGCGAGCCGGCTTTAACGATGTCAAGGGCGGCAGTACCCAGGGCGGCTCGACAATTACCCAGCAGCTGGTTAAGATCAATCAGAAATGGACCGCTGACCGTAGTATCACCCGCAAGGTCAAGGAACTCATCCTGGCAGTCGAGCTGGAGCGCGAGTACAGCAAAGATGACATCCTGAACGGTTATCTTAACATCGCGCCGTACGGCGGCGTTGATTACGGAGTCGAGACAGCGGCACGTGATTACTTCGGTACCAGCGCCAAAGATCTGACATTGCCACAGGCCGCTATGCTGGCTTCAATTCCGAAGGCACCGACTTCCTATTCGCCGTACTCTGACCCCAAATGGAACGCCTCAGCGACAGACAGCCTGTTTGACCATGACGGCCTGATCGGGCGCCAGCAGTACATCCTTAGTCAGATGGTTAACCAGAAGATGATAACCAAACAGCAGGCTGACGACGCCAAGAAAGTCGATGTCCTGGCACAGGTCAAACCGCTGACAGCGAAGTATGCCGGCATCAGATCTCCTTACTTCGTAACCGCCGCCAAGCGTCAGCTGGAGCAGAAATACGGCGCCGCTACCGTCGACCGTGGCGGCTGGAAAGTCATAACGACCATGGACAGTAAGCTACAGGCGACGGCTGAAGATCTTGTCGCCAAGAACCTGGCAAATGTGAAGCGGGCTGGCGGCGACAACGAGGCTATAGTATCTGAGGACATTCAGACCGGCCAGATCGTCGCCCTGGTCGGTGGTACCGATTTCAGCAACGCAGACTTTGGCCAGAACAACTTCGCAAACGGTATCCTGTTGCCTCCGGGCTCCAGCTTCAAGCCGTATGACTATGCGGCGCTGATTGATAACAACTCCAATGTCGGCGCCGGTTCAGTCCTCTACGACACCAAGGGAGCCATACCTGGCTATGATAACACCTGTGATCACAACCCGAATGTCAGAGGCGCAGCACCATGCGCACCCAACACCTTCCCGGCCCCCTATGATTACGATAACCTCTTCCCTGGTCCGATTACGCTGAGGTACGCTCTCGGCGGCTCCAGAAACATTCCTGCCATGAAGGCCATGTTATCAGCCGTACCGAACGATACTACCAAGGGAAAAACAGACTCGATCAATAAAGTCCTCAGCACGGCAACCGCCATGATGGACAACCCCTACGTCAAGGGCAACACTTACAACTGCTACAAACCAGGTGATGAAACATTGACGATTAAATCCCAGTGCTACACATCGGCCGCAATCGGTGATGGCGCATACCTGCACCTCGACGACCATGTCAATGGTCTGTCGACGCTGGCACGGCTTGGACAAGCCATACCGAAGACATACATCCTGAAGATTACAGATGCCGGCGGTAAGACGGTTGACCAGTACAAACAACCGACTCCAAAACAGGCCATTAAGGCTGACACGGCGTACATCGTCGATGATATGGCAAGCGACCCCAATGCCAGCTACCTGCCGGCCAGCTATAAGTTCCAAGCCCAGAAGAACGGCTGGAAGTTCGCAGTCAAGACCGGAACTACCAATGACGGCTACGACGGACTGATGACCAGCTGGTCATCAAAGTACGCCACTGTCGCCTGGGTCGGCAACCACACCCGTCACGTCACGCTGACCAATTCTATGGAAACATTGACGGAACCACTGGTCCGAGGTTGGATGGAATCCGCCCACGCCGATCTTAAGCCCGTCGCATGGGTAAAACCAACAGGCATAAAGACATTGCCGGCGTTCATCGTCCGAAGCAAGGTTTCACGGCTCGGAGAATCAGTACCAAGCCCAGCCACAGACCTGTTCCCGTCCTGGTATCAGCCTAAATCTACGGCTACTACCAGTCAGTCAACCGATAAAGTATCCGGCAAGATAGCCACCAGCTGTACGCCGGAGCTCGCCCGTCAGACATTGACGAACAGCAACGCCAGTTCCTGGAACATCGACCTCTGGAACGGTGGCAGCACTAGTAGCACTAACACGTCTTCATCGTCAGCCAGTAAGGCTACCGACGATGTCCACAGCTGTAACGATAGCCCGCCTTCAATAACCATCACCGCTCCATCTACCTGTAACGCTGATGACGGCGGCTGTACGATTACAGCTACGGCCTCACAGGGTACCCATGCTTTAACCGATTCAACCTATGCGCAGTTCCCGGGGACCGTTAACTTTACCATCAATGGACAGGTCGTAAGGACGGCCACTGTCTCAGATTCACCAAGCACCGTTTCGTTCACCTACGTGCCAACCAGCAGTGGTGACATAACCATTACCGCCCAGGTAATAGACAGCGTCCTGTACCAGGCGACGGATAGCGCAAATTTTACGGCACAAGCCACCAACCCTCTAACGATAACGTCCCCGTCCCCAAACCAAAATGTCAGCGGAAACGTAACTGTTAGCTGGACCGGTGGCAAGCCGGATTACAGCGTCACAATCACCGGCGGCAAGCCATATGCAAAGACAGTGAATGCCACGAGTATCACTGCCAGCAATAGCGACATCGGCCCACCTAACCCGGCGACAACATACAACGTTACCGTGACTGACAGTAGCGGTAAGACTGAAACAGTCTCATTCAAGCGTTCTCTATAGATAACTCAGCTGGTTAGCAGCTAACCCTCAGCAAAATTCTTACTCTTTTTCGAGGAATTGATTCAGCGCCTCGCGCACCGACGGCACACCATGTAGAAAACTATCAGCCTTACCAGATGTTGTACGCTTCAATACCGGGCCGATGGCGCCGTCAAATCCCAGCTTCTTTGCCTCGGCAATACGCTTCTCCGCAAATGGCACATGGCGTACTTCTCCAGATAGCCCCAGTTCTCCGAAAACTACAGCATTTTGTTTGAGCTGCAATCCGCGGGCAGCTGAGCCTATGGCCATACAGACAGCCAGATCAGCCGCCGGTTCAGTGATTTTCATGCCACCGACGATATTAATATAAATATCCTGCTCAGCCAGATTCAGTTTGGTGCGTTTTTCAAGCATCGCAATCAGCAGATTGATACGGTTGATATCAATGCCGCTGGCAGCCCGTTTTGGGTATCCATAGCTCGATTTATTGACCAGCGCCTGGACTTCCACCAACAGTGGCCGGGTGCCTTCCAGGGTCGCCAGAACCACCGAACCATCGCTGACCTGGCGTTCTTCCAGTAAAGCCGCCGACGGATTGTCAACTGGTTTCAGTCCGGCGTCAACCATCTCAAAGATTCCCGCCTCGTTGGTTGAGCCGAAGCGGTTCTTGATGGCCCGCAGTATCTTGAACCCTCCGTAGCGGTCGCCTTCCAGCTGCAGCACGACATCGACAACATGCTCCAGGACTTTCGGCCCGGCTATGACGCCTTCTTTGGTTACATGGCCGACCAGCACGACAGCAGTATTAACCTGCTTGGCGGCCGCCATGATCAGATGTGTGCTGTTAGTAATCTGCGACACAGTACCGGCACTGGAAGCGACGTCGTTACAGGTAATTGTCTGAATTGAATCAACAATTACCAGGGCGTAGGTCCCGCTGGCAATCGTCGCGGCGATGTCGTCAGCCGAAGTGCTGGTGGCCAGTTGCAGGCCATTTCGGGTAGCGCCCAGACGTTCGGCACGGAGTCCTATCTGATGAGCCGATTCTTCGCCGCTGATGTACAGAACACTGGCATGTCCGGCCACGGCGTAGGCCAGCTGTAATAATAAAGTGCTCTTACCGATGCCCGGTTGGCCGGCGATCAGGTTGACACTACCGGCAACGATGCCACCGCCCAGGATAACATCAACGTCATCCATACCTGTTTTCAACCGCGGCTGGTCGGCACTGACAAGTTCGCTGACAGCTTGTGGAACCAGCACCCGGCCAGTGCCACTACTGCGACCTGCGCCGCCGCCAGCGCCGGCCACAATCTGGACTTCCCCCTGTAGTGTATTCCAATCACCGCACTGCGGGCAGCGTCCAGCCCAGGCGCTGGTCATGGCACCGCAGTTGGTACACACATATTTTGTAATCGGTTTCTTCGCCATAGAAGTACCAGTATATTCCCTTGTTACTATTTTTATAAGACCGACGTAAAGCCGGCATAAGTTCATGCACCGCTATGAGGGCTATATTTTATTTGCTGATCGGCTGGAATGTACTGTCGATGGAGTGCGATAGATCGTTCACTTGGAGCGCCAGCTGGTTGCGCGTCGTGATCGTCTGATTGTACGTAGCCATCAGAGCCTTCGTCGTCGTTACCAATATATTATAAGCGTCAATCTTGGCATTGTAGATAGGAACATTGGCATTGTAGATATCGATGTTATTATTACTGGTGTCGCGGTCCATCTGGGCTTTCAGCGCTATTATCTGGGCTTCTTGCGTGCCCAGACGGGCAATGTTGTCGTTGAGCTGTTGCTTCATGGTCGTTATGCGGCTGTCATAATCCGCAACCAGAGTCTGGCGTGAGGTAAACTCATCCTGATAGTCACTGGCGTACTTTGCGACCTTCGCTCTATTTTGAAAATACTGGGTATAGTAGGCTTCGAGACCCGGAGACAGCGTACCGCATTCCGTACCGAAGATAGAATGCATCTCGTTAACGACATCGTTCGGTTCAGTTTTTTGATACACTCCGATGATGCTTTTGATGCGGGCATCCTGCAGACCATGGTCGTAGTAGTCCTGCAGCATCGCATTAACTCTGGTGCGTTCCTTGGAGCTCAGCCGGTCATATGCAGCATGCAGCATCTCATGGGCAGCCGTCACCTGGTCAACACCGGCCAGACGTTGGTCAGTGATGTGAAATACGTAGATGCCATGGTCCACGGGATGGTAACATCCAAGCACGCTGGTGTGGGCGTCGAGGTTGTGGCAGGCCGCATTGAATGTCTGACGGTCTTCGATAGCCGGATGATTGACATACAATATATGCCTGGCCTTGTCGGTAACTGTAATATCATCGACCAACTGCACGACAGAAGACGGCGGCGTGTAGCCGTATAGACGTGACCAATCATGAATCGCCTGCCGCTGCGTGACTGCCAACAGACACGCAAGCAGCAGCACGAATAGACTACCTGTGAGGAACCGTTTAAGACGCTTATGCTGCATTACCATAAGTATAGCAATGCAACATCAGGCCGACCAGCCTTTATTCCGTTGCAGCGGCGTACGCCAGTTCACCGCGCTTGGCAGCGACCTGCAGGATGTGGCCTTTGGTGAGCTTTTCACCGAGCAGTTCCATGGCAACATGATCCTCAATCGTATCCTGTATCAGACGTCGTAGCGGACGCACGCCATTCTTGACATCGTAACCCTTTTCGAGCAGATGCTGCTTGGCTTGAGCACTGACCTCAAGACCGACGCCTTGCTTCTGCAAACGGCTCCGCAGGTCATCGAGCTGCAGGTCAATGATGCGCAGGATGTCTTTTTTGGTCAGCGCCCGGAAAACGATAGTCTTATCAATCCGGTTCAGGAGTTCAGGGCGCATCATTTTCTTCAGCTCGTCCAGAACCTTATCGCGGTTCCGCTCGTGCAGACTGTCGAGATCTTTCAAATCGCTGCTGCCGACAGCCTGGAATCCAAAGTTCGATTCCTTTTGCAGCTTATCGGCACCAATATTACTGGTCATGATGACGATGGTGTTGGTAAAATCAATGCGGCGGCCCTTGGCGTCGGTCAGATAGCCGTCTTCCAGCATCTGAAGCATCATATTGAAGACGTCGGGGTGAGCTTTTTCGATCTCGTCGAACAGTACCAGGCTGTATGGCTGGCGCCGGACCTTGTCGGTCAGCTGACCGCCTTCATCATAGCCGACGTAGCCGGCGGGCGCTCCCACCAGACGGGAGACATTGTGGTGTTCGCCAAACTCACTCATGTCTATCTTGACAAGTGCACTATCAGATCCGAAGAACTCGCGGGCCAGCACGCGGGCCAGTTCCGTCTTACCGACTCCGGTCGGCCCGAGGAAAATGAACGAACCGATCGGCCGGTTGGTAGCACCGATGCCGGAACGGTTGCGCCGGATAGCGCGCGATACGGCTTCGACAGCTTCTGTCTGACCGATAACGTATTTACCGATGGTCTTTTCAAGTCCGATCAGATACTTTGCTTCGGCACGGATGACTTTCTTGGTCGGCACGCCGGTGATGCGCGAGACGACTTCAGCGACATCCTCGCTGGTAACTACCAGACGCTTGGCGGCAGGCGTATTCTCGGCCAGTTTTGACAGCTCGTCGTTGATCTGACTGGCCCGGGTCTTCTCACGGGCAGCCTTCTCGTAATCTTCACCATCGACCGCTTCTTCGATACGCGTATTAACCAGCTTCAATTCCTTCTGTAGTTTACGGACTTCCGGAGAGGTTTTGCCCTTGTCGACACGAAGGTGGGCCGAGGTCTCATCGAGCAGGTCGATCGCCTTGTCGGGCATGAAGCGGTCATTGATGTAGCGCTTGGCCAGTGTCACGGTATCTTCAAGGACTTCATCGCTGATAGTAACACCATGGAATGCCTCATAGTGCTTGCGCAAACCCTTCAGGATAGCTAACGTTTCAGATGGGGTTGTCTCAGGTACCTGTATCGGTTGGAAGCGGCGTTCCAGCGCGGCATCCTTTTCGATGTGCTTGGTGTATTCACTGGTTGTGGTAGCACCGATGACCTGTATCTTGCCACGAGCCAGGGCCGGCTTCAGGATATTGCCGGCGTCCATCGCGCCTTCAGCGGCACCGGCACCGACGATCAGGTGCAGCTCATCGATGAAGACAATCGTCTTCTTATCTTTCTCAAGTTCGCTCATCACCTTTTTCAGGCGCTCTTCGAATTCGCCGCGGTATTTGGTACCGGCGATCATACCAGCCAGGTCGAGCATCACGATACGCTTATCGAGCAGGCTGTCGGGCACATCCTCGCTGATGATGCGCTGAGCCAGCCCCTCGACGATGGCGGTCTTTCCGACACCTGGTTCTCCTATAAGCACTGGGTTGTTTTTGGTACGGCGATTCAAAATGGTGATGACGCGGCGGATCTGGGCATCGCGGCCGACGACAGGGTCAAGCATGCCCTGATGGGCCTGGGCCGTAATATCTGTGCCGTAGTAATCCAGGGCTGTTTTCTTGCCCTTTTTATTGCGGCTGGTGCCGGCTTCTGTGCCAGTTTCAGATTCTTCGTACTGCTGGCGGTTCAGAAACTGCTCAAGTTCATTCATCAGGCTGTCGACGTCGATATTCATGTCGCGTAGCAGTATGGTCGCCCGGGCATTCTTCTGGCTGACGATACTAAACAGAATGTGCTCGGTGCCGCAGAACTCCTGGCTGTAATCCTGGGCAACATCATAAGCCATCTTCAGTGTCAGCTTGGCGGTTTCGCTCAGACCTTTGGCACCCATGTTAATAACCAGTGTTTTGGGTGTCAGGTTCAAAGCTAGGCGGGCCCGGTCAATCGTTACGCCGGCGCCTTCCAGAATCTTCGCACCCATGCTGGAATCCTGAGCCAGCACTCCGAGCAGGAGGTGTTCCGTACCGATATAAGCACTGCCAAAGCTACGGGCAATCGCGTCAGCATGCTTCAGCGAATTGAGCGCGTTATTCGTCAAATGATTCAAAAATTCTCTAAAATCTGGACTGTCGGGCATCATACTCATGACGTGTTCCACCTTTCTATGTTGCATGAGACAACCGAGGTTTTCTCACTGCGCCGGAGGCCGGAATAAATCCGTCGCACCGACTGCTCTTTCCTACAGCAGGAGCATAGCTGTTTATGTATTTTATAACTAATTGCTGGCGCAAAGCTGTGAGTATTCACACTAATGCCAGCATTCAGGGCGCTATGTGCGAGCGGTATCCGTAGATTTCATTGTCCGCTACTACTATCTATAGTATGAAATTAGCACTCTCAAGTCAAGAGTGCTAATTCAGTGGCCGTCACAGTAGTACATGCTACGCAACAGAACCAGGTATGTCACCGTGTAGCAGGCGATCGCCCTGCGCTACTATCGCACGCATCCTGCGCTGCTTATAGCGCGAAATCAGCCCTGTCGGCTGTGTCTCGGTAAACTGCCGCATGGCAGTGAGAGCCAGCTCGGATTCGCCGCGGTGCAGAACGACACCCGCGAATAATGCCCCAATAAGGCCGCCAACAGTGTATCGGTCGCGTTCAATCTCGGAGCGGCTGGTACTATCCGCTTCCGCGGCTGCGAAGTCAACAGCATCAGACTGTTCGAAATCATCCTGTACATAGCCCTGTGCCTGTTGTTCTTCCCAGACACTCGGGGTGCGTACTGATACAGCACGGTGAAAAGCTTCGGCCCGCGCCGGGAAGATTACATCAACAGCATTCTGGGCGTACTTCGCCTCTCTCATGCTGAATGTCAGTCCATCGAATGTATTAGGGTCAACCATAACTATACAGTCCGGCTATTCGCCGTGTTCTTCGATAGCTTCGAGCAGGCTGTTCTCAAGGTCAGACTTCTTCTTCAGCTTTGGTACTTTAGGGAGTTCGGTGGTCTCAACGACGCCTTCGGCAAAGGTTTCGCGCTCGTGCGGCGTATCAGATTCGATGTCAATATCATACCCGCTCAGTTTGCTGGCAAGACGGACGTTCTGGCCGCTCTTACCGATGGCGATACTAAGCTGGTCTTCCGGCACGATGACACGGGCGCGCTTGCGTTCCTCGTCGAGGACGACCTTCGAGACTTTGGTGGGGCTGAGAGCGTTGGTAATGTACTCTACGGTGTTATCGCTCCAGACAACGATGTCGATCTTTTCCTGTTCACCGATTTCGCTCATCACAGCATTGACGCGGGTACCATGGCCGCCGACGAAGGTACCAACTGGATCAACACCGGGGACGTTGCTGGCGACAGCGATCTTGCTGCGGACACCGGCTTCACGGGCGACGCCCTTGATCTCGACAGCGCCGGATTCCATCTCTGGAACTTCTGCCCGGAACAGCCATTCGACGAACTGGTTGTTGCCGCGTGATACGACCAGCTGTGGTCCGCGGAATCCGCGCTCCACATCTTTCAGGAAGACTTTCAGGCGCTGACCTGGGTAGTAGCGCTCGCCCTGGATCTGTTCGCTGCGCGGCATGATACCCTGAGCTTTGCCGAGGTCGATACGGCAGATATTGCCTTCAACGCGAGAAACGACGGCATTGATAACGGTACCGATCTTGTCTTCGTACTCGGCCATGACGATTTCGCGCTCCGCTTCACGCAGGCGCTGCAAGATAACCTGCTTGGCAGTCTGGGCAGCCACGCGGCCGAAGTTCTCGACCTTTTCGTGCAGTTCGATCATATCGCCGATTTTGGCATCCTTTTTGATGAGCTTGGCATCAGTCAGGCTGATCTCGTAGTCACCGTCGCCGATGCGCTCGACGACTTCTTTGGTCACATAAGCATCAACATCACCGGTGTTCAGATTCATCGTAACGCGGACTTCCTGCTCGCGGTCGCCGTAATCGCGGCGGTAGGCAGCAGCCAGAGCCTGTTCAACGACTTCCTGCACCGTTTCCTCCGGCAGGTTCTTCTCTTCGGCGATAGCCTTGATGGCGACACCTAATTGTTTAAAATCCATATCCATTCTATTTCTCCTTTGTCTCTTTTATTATAGAACTCTCGAATGCGTCTCTCGACCATCTTTCGATTAGTCTCGGATTTCACAGGTCTCTTCATGAAAAAATCCGACCTGCTGGCCGGATCGAACACTGTTAATTATATAGCGTGTCTTGGAAAAGTCAAACGCTAAAATTACGCAGCGAACGATAATCCATTGTCGATATTATCAATACGCAGGTGATAAGCATCTTCTACCCGTCTCGTATCTATTTCGCCGACATGCTCAAGAAAACCACCTACAGATAGAGTCAGCAGACCGAGATATCCGAGCATCACTTCAGGCATCACTCCATATTCACCGCGCAGTGCTATACCGGCACACACGCCAGCAGCAGCCGTGGCTATTGGAATGCTGCCCTGTACCATTGCTCTTGGAGTGTCATCCATCGGCCGGTCACTCGTACGTGGGTCTCGATGTTCAAAGTTTGCAAATGAGCTGCCGTCGCTTACAAGCGTCGTTACGTACTCACCCGGTTGCGGGTCAACACCTAAACCATCATTGTGCCGCGAGGCTGCATAGTTACGTATATGCTTCCTGGACTTACGGATGGCCATTTCCCGTTCTGTCGCGGCGCCGGCTATGCCGCCTACAATAATCGCAACCCCGAGGCCAGTCACTGTATCATTCTGTGATAATACAGCAGCTTCGAGAAATCCATAAGCAACCTCAGCCGCTAAAATCGTGCGAGAAATATACCGTGACAATCGAAGCCGACGCGAAATGCTAGATTTTGCTTCTGCAGAGCTAGAATAATTCATTAAGATGCCTATTATAATACTATGTAATGCTGTTGTCAATGTTTCTAAAATAAACATCAACTGACATTTGGCATTAGGTTGTCAGTCGTCATACCTTGTTTCAAGAGACTTCTGCTAACCACCTCTGGATGATACTATAGATGCTAGACTATATTCGACATCACCTGGAGGTATTTATGAGCAAAACTGTCAGCCGGCTATTCGAATCGTTTCAGCCTTCATCATACGACTTAAAGATCAACCTTGACCGAGCCAAGATGCATTTCGATGGCAGCGTGACGATCGAAGGCCGCAAAACCGGCCGTCCCAGCAAACGCCTGACTTTTCATGCTAAAGACCTCAAAATCACTTCCGCTACCATCACGGTCAAAGACAAAAAAGGTGCCCGTGAAATAGTTGTTTCACGGATAAACCAGCAGAAAAGTTTTCACGAATTACGGCTCCACAGCGACAGCATGCTCTACCCCGGTAAGTACAGTGTACAGCTGGAATTCGAAGCGCCAATCACACCCGGCATGACCGGTCTCTACCCATGTTACTTCAAGATTGACGACCAGGAACTGGCGCTGCTGGCAACACAGTTTGAATCGCATCATGCCCGCGAAGTCTTTCCCTGCATCGATGAGCCCGAAGCCAAGGCTACCTTCGACCTGACGCTCACGACTGAGCCCGGCATAACGACCCTCGGAAACACGCCAATCAAACAACAAACGACCGACGGCAGCACCATGACTACCAGCTTTGAGACGACGCCGCGCATGAGCAGTTACCTGCTGGCTTTCGTCGTCGGTGACATGCAGTCCAAGTCTGCCACAACCAAAGCCGGCACCGAAGTGAATGTCTGGTCCACCAAGGCGCAGCCGATCGACTCGCTTGATTTTGGTCTGGATGTCGCTGTCCGCAGTATTGAATTCTTCGAAGATTACTTCGAGGTGCCATACCCATTACCAAAGGCGGACCATGTTGCCCTGCCCGACTTCAGTAGCGGCGCCATGGAAAACTGGGGGCTCATCACCTACCGCGAGCGTGTCCTGCTGGCCTATCCCGGCGATTCATCGCAGTCTGTCAAAGAGCAGATCGCCCTGGTGGTGGCCCACGAAACTTCGCACCAGTGGTTCGGCAACCTCGTCACCATGAAATGGTGGAATGACCTGTGGCTCAACGAAAGCTTCGCCAACATGATGGAATACCAGGCAGTCGACAGCATGTTCCCTGACTGGCAAGTCTGGGACAGCTTCGTCGCTAATGAAGCACTGTCGGCCCTGCGCCGCGATGCTACCCCCGGCGTCCAGGCCGTCCGGACTGAAGTGAATCACCCGGATGAAATCAGCACGCTGTTCGACCCGTCCATCGTCTACGCCAAAGGCGGCCGGCTGCTGTACATGCTCAAGAGTTACATCGGTGAGGAAGCGTTCCGCAAGGGCCTCAGCAATTACTTCACAAAGTTCGCTTACAAGAATACTGAGGGCAGTGACCTGTGGGCTGAGCTATCAGCCACGTCGGGCAGTGATGTCGCAGCCTTCATGAACC
The DNA here is from genome assembly GCA_002413835.1 of Candidatus Saccharibacteria bacterium UBA5148. Taxonomy (GTDB): domain Bacteria; phylum Patescibacteriota; class Saccharimonadia; order Saccharimonadales; family UBA4665; genus UBA4665. The sequence goes on from DHXU01000008.1 coordinate 37,416, forward strand.
CGTGGCTGGTGCGGCCCGGCTTCCCGATGGTTACTATCACTCAGTCCAAGACCATCGTCAGCCTGAAGCAGGAACATTTTTCGGACAACCCTGACAAAGCCGATGCCAGCCGCCTGTGGCCAGTACCGCTATTCTCTGATGATGAGATCCTGCCAAAGCTTCTACACACTGATGAAGTCGCGGTGCGTGACGAAACAACCGCTGTCGTCCGGATAAACCAAGGCGCCCGCGGCCATTACACCGTGAAATATGCAATGGACGAGCAACGTGATGCGCTGATACAGCTGATCAAAGAGGGCAAACTGAGCAACGCCGAACGCCTGATGCTTCTGAACGATGCCAGTATGCTGGCCCGCGCTGGCCATCAGCCATATGGTGACGTCCTGCAGCTACTCGCCGCCTATGCCGATGAAGAAAACGAGTCGGTCTGGGATATTATTGCCATGATCATCGGCGAAAGCCGGCGCTTCATTGATGCCGACCCAGCCCTGGAGGACAAGATCAAAGCCTTTATCCGACAGCTAATCGCCAAGCAATACGCCCGCCTCGGCTGGGACGAACATCCTGGCGAATCGGTAGCCGACCAGAAACTACGTGCCCTGATCATCGGCCTTGGCGCCTATGCTGACGCGCCAGCAATCACCTCTGAGGCACTGAAACGTTTCAAAGCCTACCAGGCCGACCCGTCCAGCCTGTCATCGGAAATCCGCGGTATCGTCTTCGGTGTGCCCATCAAATCAGAGACCAAATCAGAGACAAAATCAGAGACCAAGCAAGGTACCACCGAGGCATTCGAGTATTTATTGCAGCTTCATGACGCAACCAACAACAGCGACCTCAAGGCCGACATTTCCGGTGCATTGACGGTCACCCGATCAGACAAAGACGCTGCCCGGCTACTGGAGCGCATCAAAGATTCCAAACTGGTCAAACCCCAGGATGCTGAACGCTGGCTCGTCTATCTGATGCGTAACCGTTACGTTCGGGGTACAGCCTGGAACTGGATGGTCAGTGAATGGCCATGGATTGAAAAGACCTACGGCAACGACAAGTCATACGACTATATGCCGCGCTATGCGGCATCTGTCTGCAACAGCCGGGAGTGGGCCGACAAATACCGGGAATTCTTCGGTCCCAAAGAAGACCAGGTCGTGCTGCGCCGCAATATCATGATCGGGTACGAGGAAGTCGACAACCGCGTCAAATGGCTGGAACGCGATGTATCGTCAGTCCAGCAATTTTACAGCAAGTTGCCTGATTAATTTCTTATTGCCAGCATGACTGGTATATACTTGCAGAGTTATGGCCGCACAAAAAATCCAGATAATAACCGCCCGTACCCGCCTGTTTATTGCAGGTTTTCTCGGGCTGGCGGCTGCCGCGTCACTGATCATCGCCGGTGCTGCAAAATACGCACCGCTGGCCGGTTGGGACACTGCTGCAATCGTGTACGTCGCTTCGGTATTCTCTACCATACTCAAATTTGATTCGGCAAAGACTAAATCCCACGCCGTCAGCGAAAATCCCGGCCGGGCCGCCGGTGATCTGCTCATACTTGTCGGCAGTATCGCCAGCCTGGTGGCTGTCGGTTTTCTGATCATGCAGGTCAGCAGCAGTACCGGCGTTGAAAAGGCCGTTGATATCAGCCTCGGCCTGCTGAGCGTTGTTATTTCATGGGCGCTGGTACACACCAGTTTTCTGCTGCGATATGCCCGCTTGTATTATGGCAACCCCGAGGGCGGCATCGATTTTAACGAATCCGGGCCGCCGCGCTACACCGACTTTGCGTATCTGGCGTTTACCATCGGCATGACTTTTCAGGTGTCCGACACCGACCTCAAGACCAAAGAAATCCGGGCCACCGCACTGCGCCATGCACTCCTGTCGTATCTGTTTGGAACCGTCATCATTGCGACGACCATCAATACGCTCGCCAGTCTGTCAAACTAGCTAGACACATTACTGCCATGACGCTTAACTTGCTTCCCTGAGTCCTAACGTAACAATGCCGTCAGGTATAAATGGACTCAATGAAGCCCAATACTTCAAAGCCGGGCCCGCCGACCTCGATAGCCGATAACGTGTATCCGCCGCGCCACTGACGTTCTCTGACCCAGGTCATGGCGGCCCGTTCCATGTGCCGCAGCTTCTGGCCGGCTATATAGTCGAATCCGCTGCCAAAATGGTCCGTTGCCCGGTATTTGACCTCGACAAAATAGACAATATCTCCCTGGCAGGCCACGATATCGATCTCGCAGTGTGGCCGCCGGTAATTACGCTCCAGCACGTCGTATCCCTGGCGCATGAGGTATTCAGCCGCAGCTTGCTCGGCCTGGTTACCAGTTTTGACTGTCGACATATGAGCTATTCATCCTCTCCCGGCAGCAGTGCCAGCCGATTGCTGCAATCATGTCTTTGATTGTAGCAAAATCTGTTTGATAGGTTTATAGGACATCCGGTGCAGCGGTGTCACACCATGGACCTTGAGCATAGCAATATGCTGGGCCGTGCCATAGCCGACATGCTTCTCAAAGCCATACCGCGGATATTCAGCAGCAGCTCGATCGGCCATGTACCTATCGCGTGCCACCTTGGCGATGATGCTGGCTGCACTGACAGCTGGTACCAGACCGTCAGCTCCGACCATCGTCTGGGCGCTCGCATACTCTGGCAAGAAGTTATAATTGCCGTCAATAATTATGTCGTATGCGTGCCCATTATTGAGTCCCTGCATGTGGCCAACTACCTGCTCCATTGCCTGTTGCATAGCAGATTTGACAGCCGCCGTAATACCACTTATGTCAATAGCCTTTGGCCAGACCCAGCCGATACCGATGGCGGCAGCCTCAGCCCTGATGATGGTATCCAGCTTTTGGCGCTGCAAGCGGCTCAGCTTTTTGGAATCATTAAGGCCGATGATAACAGGACTGTTATCATCCAGCACGACCGCAGCAGCCACGAGCGGTCCGGCCCAACAGCCGCGTCCTACCTCATCGAGTCCGATTGTCATCATAAACCTTATAATAACAAAAACCGCCTCGCAGTGGAGGCGGTTTGAGATAAGAAATCTGCACTATTATTCTGCAACGGGTTCGATAGTCGGAGCTTCAGCTTCGACGGCATCAGCTGGTGTCTCTGGTGACGTGTCTGCTGACGTCTCTTCTGGTAGTTCGTTGACGGCGCGCTTGTCGAAATCGAGTCCTGTCAGGCGGGCGGCCTTACCGGTGCGTTCACGCATGTAGGTCAGGTAGTTGCGGCGAACCTTGCTGCGCTTGGTAACTTCGACCTGGACAACCAGTGGGCTGTGCAGCAGGAAGCTTTTCTCGACGCCGACACCGCTGGCAATGCGGCGGACGGTGATGCGACTGGTGTGTGAGCCTTTGTTGTCAGTGCGAATAACCAGACCTTGGAAGATCTGCACGCGCTCTTTGTTTCCTTCACGGATTTTCTGGTGGACCTTGACGGTATCACCACTCTGCACGTCAACGACGGCAGGCTTTTTGAACTGGCTGGCAAATGTATTAACGATTGAATCCATGACTTGTCCTTACTCTTTATCAAATACTACACTAATTTACTCTTTGAATCAAGCCTATGGTGCGGATTCAGGCTGACAGCAGAAGCTGCGACATTCAGCGCTTTTTGCTTTTTTGGCTTCCGATGATAGCTCTCAGCTGATCCGTGCCGATGCCGGCGCGAACTGTCGTGGCGTCTTTCATGTGAATTCCTTTTTCAAGGCACGGCTCCTGAACTTCACAGCCAGCACAGATTAGTACGGCTTTAGCTTCACGTTCGAGCCGTTCTCGCTTGTATTCTGTGTGGTCATCGGGGCCGAAAAACAGGTCAGCATGCGGCCCACACTCGCCGAGCGAGCGCCACGGCGCACCATCGGCGAGAGCCTGTTGCACATCTCTGTTTTGTTGATCAGCGGCCTGGTTGGGGTATAGAAGCATAATTATATCCACTTTACGTATTGATTAAGTAAGATATTATATACACTAACACCGTGATGTCAATCGGTTACCCGATGACGCGGTAGACTTCTTCAAGCGTCGTATCACCTTTGATAACTTTCAGAATTCCGTCCTGCAACATTGTCAGCATGCCATCTTCGACAGCCTTCTGCTCGAGCATATCGGTTGTCACCTGGCCTGGCGGCATCCGCAGTAATTGCTGGACGCCATGTGTCATCTGTAACTGCTCCCGTATCGGGAACTGCCCAGTGAAGCCAAAGGGATGCTCCGTCGACGTCCCTGCTTTATAGAGCGTGATGCCGTCGAGGCTCGGACGCTCGACGCCCGGAGGCAAGGTATCGATGATGGTCTGCAGCTGTTGTTTCAGGCCGTCGTCCGGTTTGTAAGCCTGCTTGGTTGTATCGTCGAGGCGCCTGACGAGGCGCTGGGCCATGATGAGCCGGATGGCCGAGGCAAACAACGGATTGACACCGACGAAATCCAGCATTCGTGACAGGGCCGCGGCAGCCGAACTGGCGTGGAATGTGCTCAGCAGCAAGTGACCTGTCAACGCCGCTTGTAAGGCCGTGCGGGCAGTATCCTGGTCGCGGATCTCGCCGACCATCAGAGTATCCGGGTCAAGGCGCAGCACAGCCCGCAGTTTCTCGGCGAAGCCCGAGCTGTTGTGATCGCCCTGGACCGGAATCTGTACGACACCTGGCAAGAAGTACTCAACTGGATCCTCAAGCGTAATAATCTTACGCTCTTCAGAATTCAGCGTCGTAATCAGCGAATACAAAGTTGTTGTCTTACCGGAGCCTGTCGGTCCGACGATCAGTACCATGCCGGTCGGGTGGCTGATGATATCGTCGACGACGCTCCGCTCACGTTCCGACAGTCCGAGGCTGTCGAGGTTCAGTAACTCAAGCTTGAGGTTAAACAGCCGCATCACGACGTCCTGGCCATAAATCGTCGGTGCCATCTCAACGCGTAGGTTAACAGTAATGGCTTCACCAGTTGCCATCTTATATGTCTGATTGATGTGCCCGCTTTGCGGCTCAGGGGCGGCCGTCGACAGATTAGCAACCACGGCTATCGATGACAGCAGCTGCTTGTACTTCTGGGGGCTGATGTTAGCGATCGGGTGCAACACGCCGTCGACACGGAAGCGTATCCGGATATGCTCTTTCTGGTTTTCAAGATGAATATCCGATGCCTGCAGGCGATACGCCTGTTGGACAAGATATGCCAGGACATCGTCGGCCAGGACTTGCTCAAGCGTTGCCGAAACACTTTTAATGAGATCGGCATTGGCCTGCGTGCTGAGGGCGACATCTTCATACGTGATCTTCTTGGGTGGATTATATAGCCGTAAGTATTCGCTGAACCCGGTTTCAGAGATGATGGCAAAAGCAATCCGTTGGCCGGTAAAGTGGTTTCGGACCGCATTCATGGTCTGCTGTGCCGTGGTCGTGGTTATGCCGAAGAGCACTGATGAAGTATCAGCTTGCAGGGGTACGATGCGGTATTCGCGGATCTGGGTCTCTGGCAGAATGTCTTTGTACAGTTGCTTGCTCGCAACCTTTGAGGTATCGACATAGTCAAGGCTGAGGATGCGCGCCCGGCGTTGGGTAGAGGTTTCCTCATCTAATCTCGCATCTTGACTCATAACCATAAGTATACAGCGTCGGGCCGGAATGACCATAATTCTTATGGCTTGGACTATAGCGACAACTCCGGTCACCATATACCCTGTTGGTAGGTTATAGTTAAGACATGAAACATCCGTTATCTCCCGGTCCTGCAGCACACACCCGACAGATCATCCTGATTGCTCATAATCTGAGGAGCTGCCATAACGTTGGTTCTTTGCTGCGGACTGCCGAAGGCCTGGGTGTCGAACAGGTTATTTTGAGTGGCTATACGCCATACCCAATACTGGCCGATGACGACCGGTTACCACATATCAGACAAAAGATAGACAAGCAGATCAGTAAAACGGCGCTCGGAGCCGAGCAGACTGTGGACTGGTCATACGTGCCGGACCTGCTGCCGGCGATCGGACAATTACAGGCTGATGGCTGGCAACTGGCGGCCGTTGAGCAGACATCTGATAGTATAGCGCTGCCGGGCTTTGAACCACCCGCCAAGCTGGTCTTGATCGTCGGACGCGAAGTTGAAGGCATCGAACCGGAGGTCTTAGCCGCTGTTGACATAAGTCTCGAGATTCCGATGAATGGCAGCAAAGAATCGTTCAACGTCGTCCAGGCAGCGGCGATGGCACTGTATCACTGCCGCTTCAGGTAATCACTCGGGGCTCAAGATGTCCCGTTTTGGTACCCCAGCCGAAGTGGAGCCGGTGCGGTAGTCTGCGGAGATGCGATACTTAGGTATGCAGCTCAGGCAGACTGCCCTTCGCGCGGGAACGGGTACCAAAACGGGACATCTTGAGGATATCGCACAACCATAGTATGTATTGCGCCGCAAATGTGGTATGATTGCAGTACAAACCATAACCAAAATAACAAAACAAAATCATGGCACTCACCACTCAACGTAAACCTGCAATGCACCACAAAAAAGCCAGCGGCGCCCATCACCGCCACAGCAAACATTACTTGAAGACGTATTCGCCGTACCTGCCACTGCTGCTGCTGGTCATCGTCGGCCTGGCAATCAACACTTTCTGGACATCACACGCCCGGGTACTTGGCGCTGCCACCAGCCTGACATCAAACCAATTATTGCAGGACACCAATCTGGAGCGCTCCAAACAGCAGGTCAGCGACCTGGCATTGAATCCAAAGCTGAACGCTGCCGCCCAGGCCAAAGCAAACGACATGGTCCAGCGTGACTATTGGTCACACAATGCCCCCGATGGTACGACGCCGTGGAGCTTCGTACAAAGCAACGGATATGCCTACCAGTCCGCCGGAGAGAATCTGGCTTATGGATTTATGAATGCCCAGATGATCATAACCGGCTGGATGAACAGCCCACAACACCGCGCTAATGTACTAAACAGCAATTACCAGGACATCGGTTTCGGTATTACGACAGCCGAGAATTTTCAGGGCAAAGGTCCGACAACAGTCGTCGTTGCCATGTATGGCCAGCCAGAGTCCTCAACTCTAGCGGTAACGGCCACCGTCAGCGGAACCAGCAGCACCGCCACTAACCAGCCATTCCGTAACGTCTCCCGCATCCAGATGCTTACCGGAGGCGCAGCGCCGTGGAGCTTCGCGGTACTGTCGATACTGACGTTTGCCGCCCTGGCACTCCTGGTATTCCGCCATGCTCTGGCCTGGCACCGTATGATCGTCAAGAGCGAAGATTTTGTCCTGAGTCATAAGCTGCTCGATGTCATCGTGGTCAGCGTGCTGGTCGTCGGCTTTATCCTGACCCGGACTGCCGGATTCATCAACTAGCTGTACGGCGTGCTAATTAGTCCTCGTGTTGTAACAGGCCGTTGATCGAGCTGTGTTCCTGAGCCAAGTGCCTAGTGGACTTTGACGTTCTCGATACCAACAAGTGCTTGCAGCTTCTGGAGAGCCGGCAGTTCTTTCGTCATGCCCATCGGCAGCTTGATGATCTGTTTCTGGCTGTCCGGGCCGAGTACTAGTACCACATCGGTTGAGCCGTGATGCTCGTCAATCGCCTGCTTAAGCGATAGCAGTAAACTGTTGTTACTGGCTTCAGCAATGCGAATGTAGACGCGCTCCGTGCCGGAGGCGGCTGACGATGGAGCGGATTCATTATCGACTGGTGCACCAGCCGCGCTAGCGTTTACCGCCTTGGCTCCTGGACCCTTCATAGCGACCAATTGCTTGCCCTTGAGCGGCTTCGGAATGGCTTTCTTGCGGCCGCGGGCTTTGTAGGCCTGGGCTTGTTCGAAGGTAATCTCACGGGCATCGTCGACCAGGATTTTTATCTCATCAGTCAGTTTGCCTTCGCGGTCACGGGCGTTGACCTTGCCGTGCATCAGTATGATATGGTCGCGTTCCCAGATGCCGATCGTCTGCTGATAGGTACTCGGGAACAATATTACCTCTGTATCACCGAACTTGTCCTCGATACGAACGAAGGCCATCTTATCGCCTTTTTTGGTGACGATTTCACGCATATCGACGACCACGCCGCCAACGGTGACTTGTTTGCCGTCGTGAGCAGCTTTTAATTGGTTGAGGGGTACGGTTTGTTCTTCAAGAATATCGGTATACATATCCAGCGGGTGCTGCGACAGGTACAGCCCGAGCAGCTCCCGTTCCCAGAGTAATTGCTCGCGCGAGTTATGCTGGGTAGCTGCTGATTCAAGTGTCAGTTGCGGCTTGAAGGCAGCCGTCTCGTCCATTTCGCCGAACAGGTCGGCCTGGCCGCTGTTCTGGGCTTTCTGGACCCGGTTGGCATAGGCCAGCATGATTTCCAGGTTATGCAACAATTTGGAGCGGTCACCGGCTGGCGTCTCCTGATCTTCGCAGAAGCAATCGAAGGCTCCGGCCTTGACCAGGCTTTCCATTGCCTTTTTGTTGACCGTCCGCGGGTTGACGCACGACAGGAACTGCGCCAGATCAGCGAATTTATCGCAGTCCCCCCGGGCCCGCAGAATTTCTTCGACCGCACCGGTACCGACGTTCTTGATAGCAGCCATACCAAAGCGAATCGGCGCTTTGCGGTTGTCCGGATCGGCTTTGTCAGGCACCACCGCGAATTCGACGAATGATTCATTGACATCAGGTGACAGCACCGCGATGCCCATCTTATTACATTCGGCAATCTCAATTGCCAGACGGTCGGTATCGTCGTAGTCACTGGTCATCAAAGCCGCCATGAAGGCTGCCGGATAATGCGCCTTCAGGTAAGCCGTCTGATAGGAGATCATACCATAGCAGGCAGAGTGCGACTTGTTGAAACAGTAGTCGGCAAACCCGAGCAGGTCTTTCCAGAACTTCTCAATCACCGCCTTCGGTACGCCCTTAGCGACGGCGCCGTTGACGAATTTGACCTGCATCTTTTTCATAACGTCGATCTTCTTCTTGCCGATGGCCTTACGCAGCGTATCGGCTTCGCCGCCCGTAAATCCACAGACATCGCGCGAGATGCGCATCACCTGCTCCTGGTAAACCAGCACGCCGAAGGTCGGCTCGAGCGCGCCCTTCATAAGCGGATGGGCGTAGGCTATATCTTCCAGGCCGTTCTTGCGCTTGATGAAGCTATCAGTCAGCCCGGCGCTCAGTGGGCCCGGACGATACAAGGCACCCATCGCGATGACGTCATCAAACTCGGTGGCCTTCAACTCGCGCAAATAACGCTTCATGCCGGAAGATTCAAACTGGAATACGCCGGTCGTATCGCCGCGGCGTAACAGCTCGAAGGTCAGTTGGTCATCGAGCGGCAGGTTGTTGATATCGATTTCTTTGCCATAGACCTTGCGGATGATACGCAGGGCGTTATTCATGACGGTCAAGTTGGACAGGCCCAGGAAGTCCATCTTGAGTAGGCCGAGTTCTTCGATCGGATCTTTGGGGTACTGCGTCGCAACGACGCCTTTTTGGGCCATTTCCAGCGGCGCAAACTTGACGATATCATCAGGCGCAATCACCACACCGCAGGCATGGACGCCGTGCGAGCGGATCGTGCCTTCGACTTGGATGGCCAGGTCGAAGACCTTTTTGGCAACTTCGTTGGTTTCGTATTCGTGTCTGAGGTCAGCGTCAGCCACGATCGACTTCTCGAGTGGTATGTGCCGGCCCTGCACTAGAGCCGGTACCATCTTGGACCAGCGGTCGGCCTCGGCATAGGGCACCTGCAGCACGCGGGCGACGTCACGGACGGCGTTGCGGGCGGCCATCGTACCGAAGGTGGCAATGTTCGACACCCGCTCAGCGCCATATTTGTCCGAACAATACTGGATAACTTCGTCACGGCGGGTATCCTGGATGTCGATATCAATATCGGGCATCGAGATACGGTCAGGGTTCAGGAAACGCTCGAACAGCAGGTCATATTTCAGCGGATCGAGTTCGGTAATACGCAGCGCGTACGAGATGATCGAGCCGGCCGCACTACCGCGCCCCGGTCCGAAGACAATTCCCTGGTCCTTACCCCAGTTCATGAAGTCAGCGATAATCAGGAAGTAGCCATTGAAGCCCATCTGGGCAATAACGCCGAGCTCGTATTTGGTACGCTTTAGGACGTCTGGCGGTAAGACCTTTTTGGCTTGCTCAATTGTTGTCTGCTTGGCGTCTTCGGTAGAGATATGCGTCTTTCCATTACCATAGCGGTGCATCAGACCCTGGTAGACCGTCAGATCCAGATACGACTTCTCGTCTTCGCCTGCCGGCACTGGGAATTTCGGAATCAGGATGCCGCCCAGCTCAATCTCGACATTACAGCGGTCAGCGATTGCACGGGTAGTGCGGATGACTTCTGGATGTTCTGTACCCCAGCGCTGTATAAGCTCATTCGGTTCAACGACGTGCAGCGGATAGTTCTTCAGCGACATGCGCTTCTCGTCGCTCAGAAACGAGCCAGTTCCGACGCACAGCAGGATCTCATGGGCGTCCTGGTCTTCGTGCTTCAGATAGTGGGCATCGCAGGTCAAAGCAACCTGGATAGCAAGATCCTTGCCCATTTTTAGTACCTGCTCGTTGATCTTTTGTTGATCGACACTGGTCAGAGGATTGTCTGGATGGCCATGGTCCTGAATCTCCAGGTAGTAGCGGTCGCCGAAGACGCTTTTGTACCATTTGGCTATCTCATAAGCTTTTTCCGTCTGGCCCTGGCGAAAAGCATCACCGACCTCACCGCCCATACAGGCGCTCAGGACGATGATGCCTTCGTTGTATTTTTCGAGTAGTTCGTGGTCAACACGGGGGTGGTAGTAGAATCCTTGCAGATTGGCGACCGTCGATAGCTTCATCAGGTTCTGATAGCCCTTGTGGTTCATGGCAATCAAAATCAGATGGAAACGCTGTTTATCTTTCTGCGGATCCTTGTCGGTATGGCGGCGGGAAGCAACGTAGGTCTCGATACCGATAATCGGCTTAACACCGGCTTCCAGGCCCTTTTTATAAAAATCAATGGCACCGGAAAGTGTCCCATGATCGGTCATGGCCACTGCTTCCATACCGGTTTCACGGGCAAAGTTAAACAGCGCCGGTAATTTCGTCAGACCGTCGAGCAAGCTGTACTGCGTATGATTGTGCAGGTGGACGTAGTCGCTCGGTTTGAGCGCTTCGCCTGCTGCGGTCAGCGGTGTCATCACCACCGGTGCCGCCGGTCTATCTGATGCCATAGTGTTTCCCTTTATGTTTGTCTTTATTATAAGAGGTAACGGCCAATCTTACGAGCATAGTATTTACAACACCGCGGTCAGCTTACGGATGTATCCAGTGTGGTAACAGTGGCCAAAGCACTGCCGGAATGTGAGAAAACTTCTTCAAGCAGTTACTTGCGAAGATATGAACGGATAGATTTGATGGCTTTGGTCGCCTCGGTCATCGCCTTGTCGAGGTCTTTGTCGTCGGCTTCACCGTCATGGACGGCGCTGAGAATCTCACGGGCCTTCTGCTTGGCACGTGTCGCCTTGGCAACTACTTCAGCCTGAATCGCATCGCGCTGATCCTTGGACGTACCGTGCTTGACTGCAGTTTCTGCCTCGCCGATCAGCTGGCTGAGTTCGGTATGCAGTTTCTTGAGTTGTCGTTCGGCCTCTGCCATGCCGGTGTCACGGGCGTGACGGATAGAATCACGGGTTTCAGTGCCGCTTTTCGGTGCAGTCAGGATGCCGGCGATATAGCCCATGGCTCCGGCGATTAATGTACCAATAGCTATGCCTTTGGTTCTTTTATTCATGTGTGTATCCTTTCGTGATTGTAGTATGGCAGCTCTACTTATTATGCTTCTTTACAATATTCATGACCATCCGGGCAACAGCCAGCGGTCCGGAAGCATTGCGCAGCATGTCCCCGGCTGACGCGACTGAGTCAACGGCCTTCTCAGCCTGATCAGCAATCAGTTTCAGTTTTTTCATCAGCTTGATGGCTACGACTATCAATACGATAAGTACGATAAGAAAAACTGTTAATGCGGCTGAAACAATTATAAGAAGTAGTAAAGCGGCGGTACTCATAAATTCTCCTGTTATCCTGTAGTGCTTAGTGATTTAGTTATACCACGGTTGTTAAACAATTGAAGCTAAATTATTCACAAACCAAAATGGTATCAGCCTTCAAAGTCACGGCAGCAGACACTGCGGGGTTACAACTTTGAACGGAGATAGGCCTGCAGCTCATCGCGCATATCAGGACGTTCCAGCGCAAAATCGATGACTGTTTTGATGTAATCGAGCTTATTGCCTGTATCGTAATAGATACCGTTCTGAACCTGGTAGGCGAAGTACGGATGGCCGTCATCGATCATAGCCTGCATCGCCGGCTGGATGTTCATTTCGCGGCTGCCGTCATAGGCTGTCAACTGGTTTTCCAGGTACGGGATCAGCTCGGGAGTAAAGAGATAGCTGCTGACACTGGCGAAATCCGAGGGTGCATTGTCCTTGCCTGGTTTTTCGATGATCCGGCTCATTTTCAACAAGCCATCCTGGCCTTCCACAGTATCGCCCGCAATGATGCCGTAGCGGTCGTATTCGCTGTCGTTGGTTACTTTGATACAGGTGATGACCGAGCCGCCGAGCTCATCAAATTTGTTGATCAGCTGTGTAAAACGACTTGGCGAGGCCCGGATAAAGTCATCAGCCCAGGTATAAATAAACGGTTCATTGCCAAGCAGATGTGCCGCATTGAGGACCGGCGTCGCATTGCCATACGGCCCCTTCTGGCGGATATATGCGAAATTAGCCATGCCGGAGATAGCCTCCAGCTCGGCAATAAACGGCTCTTTACTAGGGCCGCCGGCCTTCAGATTGTTGATGAGGTCATAGCTCGGCGCGTCAAAATGGTCCTCGATCGCCCGCTTGTTACTGCTGCCAACGATTATGATGTCTTTGATGCCGGCTTCGACGAGCTCTTCGACGACATACTGAATGATCGGCTTGTCGACCAGCGGCAGCATCTCTTTGGGCATCGCCTTGGTCTGCGGCAGGAAACGTGTACCGAATCCGGCAGCAGCAATGACGGCTTTAGTTACTTTGGGCATGTGGCGTCTCCTCCTGTAATGCTTTCAATGTATCATAGGCCATCAATACGGCGTGCGGATCGGTCATTTTATCCGCTTTGGCGTAGGCAAGTAACTGGGCAACAGATATGAGCCGCACTTCAACCCCCTGTTTCTGTTCCTCTTCGTCAAGCTCACGTTCTTCGGCTAAAACACAGTTAGTAGCGAGGAAATAATGCCAAACGGCATTATTATAGGCATCGCGGCAACTTTCACCCAAGTATTCAATAGCGCCTGGTACATAACCGGTTTCTTCTCTTAACTCGCGAAGAGCGGCGGACTGTGGGGTTTCGTCTTCGTTAAAACCACCACCTGGCAGATCATACATCCAACGTTCTGGCCCAGCGCGGAATTGATAGGCTATGACAACTTGATTATCCGGTGTGATAGCGATAACCGCGCCAGCTCGCGCGCCCTCTTTACCTATTGTCGTGAATTCATGTTCCAGACCATCTTCTGTTTTAAATTTTTTCACAATTACGTGCCACTTATAACGTAGGCCGGTCGTCAACCGTGTCGTTGGTTCTACCCTCGTAAAATGTTTCATATGGCTATATTCCTAATTGTTTTTTAATCAGTTGCTGCGCTAGGCCTGGGTTGGCCTTACCCTGACTGGCCTTCATGACTTGCCCGGTCAGGAAGCCGATGGCTTTAATCTCACCTTTACGGACATCTTCGGCAGCCTGCGGATTGTCTGTGATCACCTGGTCGACGACCGCCAGGATTGCCGCCTCATCTGATTCCTGGATGTATCCCTTCTCAGTCGCAAAAGTCTCGATACTCTCCGGTAATTTTTCGAGTCCGGCCAGATCAGCGAACAATTGTTTGGCATTGGTCGAGCTTAGTTTGTTGGCCTGCAGCAGTTCGTAGATTTCGACTTCAAGCCGCAGATGCTCATCCTTTCCAAGCTTCAGTCCGCCAGCCCGAACCAGCGGGATGAAGACGTTGACGTTCCAGTTGGCAATATGCTTGGCCAGCCATGGCTTATCGAGGTTGGCTTCGATGAGCGGCAGGAAGCTGACCGTTTCAAATTCAATCTCCGCATCGAGCAGTGTTTCAACCTGTGCCCAGGTCAGTCCAAGCGTGCTCAGGCGGCTGCGCCACTCATCAGGCATAGTCGGCATCTCCGCCTTCACTTGCTCAATATACTCATCTGTCAGAACTATCGGCGGCAGATCAGGGTCCGGGAAATAGCGGTAGTCGTCAGCATTTTCTTTGATGCGCTGGCTGAAGGTACACAGGCCGGCATCGTCCCAGCCGCGGGTTTCCTGAACGATCGTCTCACCCTTTTCCAACCGTTCGATCTGGCGGTTGATTTCGTATTCGACGGCTTTTTCGACAGCCCGGAATGAATTGAGGTTTTTGGTTTCGGAGCGTGTACCCAACTTCCCCGCGCCAGCGGATGTAAGGCTGACGCTGACATTGACATCAAAACGCATGTTACCGTAGTACAGATTCGCATCCGAAACATCGGCGTAGCGCATGCGCAGGTACAGCTCTCGGGTATAGGCCCGCGCCTCTGCTGCCGAATGCATATCCGGCTCAGACACGATCTCTATCAGCGGTGTACCAGCCCGGTTGAGGTCGACCAGACTATAATCCTGGCCTGCCGGATGCGTACTCTTACCGGCGTCGGCTTCGATATGAGCCCTGGTAATGCCTATAGTCTTCTTCTGGCCTTCGACATCTATCTCGACGGAGCCGCCGAGAATCGTCGGCTGATCAAATTGGGTAATCTGGTAGCCCAGCGGTAAATCGGGATAAAAGTAATGCTTGCGGTCGAACTTGCTGAATTTCTGTGGCACCGAACCAAGCGCAAAGGCTGCTTTGGAGGCCAGATGGACGACTTCGGCGTTGAGCACTGGCAAGGCTCCCGGCAATCCGAAACAGATGTGGCTGACCAGCGTATTCGGCGGCGCTTCGCGGGCATCATTACCGACAGCCGCAAACAGTTTTGTCTGCGTCTTCAGCTGTACGTGGCACTCAATACCAATCGTGGCAGTGTAGCGGGCACGTATGTCGGGACTTATCATGATTTTTTTCTCACTTTAGGGCTCCCAGATCTTTCAACGCCTGTCGGAAGCCGATAAGCGCTTCTTTGACGTCATGTTCCCTGAGATGGTCGAACTGCTCGTGCACCAGCTTGTTGCGAAGCTTGTGGGCGTACCAGACACTGTCATTATTGGTCAGCGAGCGCTGCACCGTGACCATCCGTTCACCCATCGTCTTGCCCTTCACATGGCTCTTTTTGAGGGCTTCATCGAGCAATTTGTCAGCATCAATGATTGCCAGCGGCCAGGTTGCCGTGTCGGCACACATTTTCTGCAGATCTCTCCAGCGCTTCGAAAAATATTCTACATTTAGACTGCTTGACCGGCGGCGGGCGAACTTGGTAGCGCCAAGTATCAGCACCAGCAGGATTACCAGCGCCACACCGGCAAGTGCCAGATTCTTTGTTCCAATATCGATCAGGCCTGATGGATTCATACGACCAACCTTTCCGTCTGTCGGGCCAGGGTCAGCAGTGCCCGGTCCTGGCGCTGGGCGGCCATCAGCTGGATGCCGACTGGAAGACCATCTGAAGCACCAACAGGCAACACGATGGCCGGAATACCAGCCAGGCTTGGTCCGGCTGTCATGACGTCGGCTAAGTACATCTGTAGCGGATCATTGGCGTTCTCACCAATCTTAAAGGCAGTTGTCGGTGCCGTCGGGCCAAGCAAAAAATCTACCTGCAGAAATGCAGCCGCAAACTCATTGATAATCTTGGTTCGGACTGTCTGAGCCTTCTTATAGTACGCATCATAGTAGCCACTGCTCAGGACATAGGTACCAATCATGATGCGGCGCTTGGCTTCCTTACCGAAGCCGACACCGCGTGACAGGCTATAGCTTTCCTCGAGGTTTGTGGCATCAGGACTCGTGTACGCGAAGCGCTGGCCATCATAGCGGCTCAAGTTGCTGCTGATTTCAGCGGGAACGACGATGTAGTACACGGCCAGCGATAATGGCAATGATGGCAGGCTGATTTCCATGATTTCGGCGCCGGCAGCGCGCAATTTGTCCACTGCTGCGTTGACGCTCTGTCTGACACCGGCTTCCAGGCTACCGGCTTCGCTCATGTATTCTTTGATAACACCGATCTTTTTGCCTTGTATCCAGGTATCGTCAGCTGCAATGTCACTATAACCGGCGGGGTCGCGCGGTGTGGTCGTACTGTCGAGTTCGTCCTGGCCGGCAAAAATGTCAAATACCAACGCTGCATCCTCGACGGACCGTGTCAATGGGCCCATAACGTCAGTGCTGCTGGCCATAGCCACGACGCCGGAGCGGGAGGTCAGCCCATACGTCGGTTTCAGCCCAACGCAGCCGCTGAAGCTGGCGGGCTGGCGGATTGATCCGCCGGTATCAGTACCAAGCGCGAACGGCGCCATGTCGAGTACAACAGCTGCTGCCGAACCACCGGAGGACCCACCGGGGACACGCGTCATATCGTGCGGATTCTTGGTGGTAAAGAAATCGCTGTTCTCAGTCGAACCGCCATGGGCAAAGGCATCGAGATTAGCCTTGGCAACGCAGATAGCACCCTCAGCCTCTAAGCGGTTAACAACAGTCGCCTGGTACGGCGCCTCAAAGCCGCGCAGAATATTACTGGCGGCCGTCGTATCGGCGCCGAATACCAGATAGTTATCCTTGGCGATAAACGGTACACCCGCCAGACGGCCGGCCGGTTTGCCGGCTGCGATGTCGGCGTCAATCTGCTGGGCACGTTCCCGGGCCCGGGTTTCCGTGGTGGCAATTATTGCCTGGTAGTCCGCCTTGGCCGCAATCGTACGTAGCGACTGTTCGACGAGATCAACTGCTTTGAGTTCACCGGAGGCGACCTTGGCAGCAATTTCTGCAATCGGCAGCCACTGGACTACGGACTGAGCCACGTCTGCCATTATCCAATCATCCTTTTGACTTTGATCTGGTCATTCTGGACGGACGGCACATTTTTCAGCAGGCTCTTCGGATCATACCCATAATCAACAATTACATCAGGGCGTGTGACATTTACTAGGCCGGTCACCTGGCTAGTTGGTTCGAGACCAGTGGTGTCAACAGTGTTGAGCTGTGCAACATATTTCAGGATCTCATTAAACTCATCAGAAAACTCGGCAACTTCGTCGTCGCTCAGCGAAATCCGCGCCAGTCGTGCGAGCTTTAAAATATCATCCCGTGTGAGGTCGGCCATATCCTTTAAATATACCAGAAACCGCCTGATTTGTTGATAGGGGTAATGTTGTATATTAATTCATTTACAAACTGAGGTAAAAACAGGTAAAATGCCCGTAACTGCGGGTAAGAGTAATGCAGGAGTTTTAACCGAGGAGTGTTCATGTCTCGTATCTTGCAATGGGGTCAGCGTATACAAGCCCACCTACCACTGGCAGCTTTTACGGTTTGCAGTGTTGTATTACTGGCGACCGTTACAGCGACGACTATATATAAATCAGTTTCCGCCGACACGACCGAAACGTCCTTTACCATCGCCCAGGTGCCTGATACCCAGAATGAGGTGTTGAGTGATGGAAATCCGCTCCTACCGGGTCGTTATCAGTGGTTATCCGACAATCAACAGCCTCTCAATCTCAAATTCATTGCCCAGATCGGTGATAACGTCAACTGGGGCGTCGTTGACCCGGTTCAGTTCACCCGCGTCGATAACGCCGTCAAAATTTTGGATGCCAGTACCGTTCCCTACAGCCTGGCCATTGGTAACCACGACGGTGCGGCCGTCACGGTCGGCGGCAGCGCTGCCCCTGGCAATGTCCACGACAACCTGCGCAACACCACCGTTTTCAATCAAACTTTTCCGCTTACTCGTTTCAAGAACGTTCAGGGCAACTTCGAGCCGAACAAAGTCGATAATATGTGGCAGACCTTCGCGGCTGGCGGTGACAATTGGATGCTGATCACCCACGAGATGTGGCCCCGCGAATCAGTTATCCAGTGGATGGAACAACTGGTCGCCTCGCACCCGAATTACAACGTTATCATCAGCACCCACGCCTTTATCGACCAGCAAAATGATCTGCCGACCAGTGGTAACTACGGCGATCAGAATGCCCTCATCGAATGGGATGAATTTATTTCGCAGTATTCGAATATCAAGATGGTCCTCAGCGGCCACTACGGGCCCACCGCCACTAACCCCGGCATCGGATACCGCGAATTCACCGGCGTGCACGGCAACAAGGTCACCGCCATCATGACCGCCTATCACGCCACCAACCAAAACCAGGTTCGCCTGCTGAATATCAATTCCGCCAACAATACGATCAGCAGCTCGGTCTACGTCAGCCAATCACTGAACAACTATCCGACCGGCTACATTACCGACGCTTATTCTAATTTCGTCACAACCAATATGAGCTGGGTCAGGCCAGACGGTTCGACCACACCCGACCCGACAATCGTCGCCCCGTCGGCACCACAGGCCGTCACCGCGACCGCCGGCAACGGCTCCGCCATGGTGTCATTCACACCGCCAACCAGCAACGGTGGCAGTGGTATTACTGGCTACACCGTTACCAGTAGCCCCGGTGGCCTGACAGCCAGCGGCAGCAGCTCACCAATTACAATCAGTGGCCTCACCAACGGCACCGCCTACACCTTCAGTGTCACAGCTACCAACATCGCTGGCACCGGCGCCTCTTCGGCGGCATCCAGTGCGGTTACACCAATAGCGCCGCCCGTCACGGAGTTACTGACTGATCCTAGCTTCGAGTCCGGCTTGGGCGGCTGGAGTGCCTTCGGCTATGGAGTGCCAGTTACTGTGACCACACCCGTCCACGGTGGTACCAAAGCTGTCAGCGTCGCCTCTAACACGACCACCGTCGGGCTGGCCGGCATGTCGAACATTAACGTCGCCAAGAATACAGTCACCGGCAAACAGTACAACGCCCAATGTTGGGTCCGCCCGACGGTCGCCAATACGACAATCATTATCCGCCTGCTGCAGTACGATCAGCTGATCAAGGTCCTTAATGCTACCAGTGGCATCACCACTGCCACCGCATTGCCGGTTAATACCTGGACTCTCCTCAAAGTGAGCGGGCTCGCCACACTTGATAATTACCGCATGATCCCCCAGGTCTACGCCACCGCCCAGACATCGAGTACTGGCAGCGTCATCTATGACGACTGCTCGGTCACCGCCGCTATGCCAGTGACAACCCCTGGCGCGCCATCTAGCGTCAGTGCGGTCGCCGGCAACGGTAGCGCGGCCATCAGTTTCACCCCACCCGCCAGCAACGGTGGCGCGCTCATCACCGGCTACACGGTCACCAGTAGCCCTGGTGGTCTGACGGCCAGCGGCACTGGTTCACCGATTGCCGTCACCGGCCTAACCAACGGCACTGCCTACAGCTTTACCGTCACGGCAACTAACACTGTCGGCACCAGCCCGGCGTCCAGCCCGAGCGCCAGCGTGACTCCCTCTGCCCCAATTACAGTGCCCGAGGCTCCATTTAACCTCTTAGCCACCGGTATAGACGGCCAGGCATTACTGTCGTGGGACGCCCCGGCCAGCGATGGTGGCGCGGCGATTAGCGACTATATGGTCTTCTACCGCGAGCTCGGTTCGACTATCTGGCTGCAGTACAACGATGGCCTTTCGACACTGCAATCCGCGACGATACCCGACTTAACTAACGGCACGACCTACGAGTTCTTCGTCCGGGCTAGCAACAGTGTCGGCGTCAGCCCCGATTCCAACAGTTTCGCCGCGACTCCTGTCGCACCTGAGGCGCCCCCAGCCACCGCCCCAGCCGCCCCACAGACGGTCACTGCCATTGCCGGCGACGGTAGCGCAGTTGTCAGCTTTACGCCTCCAACATCTGACGGTGGGGCGGCGATCACCGGCTATACGGTGACGAGCACGCCGGAGGCTACCAGTGCCAACGGCTACGGTTCACCAATCAGCGTCACCGGGCTGACTAATGGTACCGCCTACAGCTTCACTGTGACTGCGACCAACACTGTCGGCACCAGCCCAGTATCAGACGCCAGCGCCAGTGTGATACCAACCACACCAGCCATAGCACCCGATGCTCCCACCAGTTTGACAGCAGTAGCCGGCGACAAACAGGCCATCCTGACCTGGGCGGCTCCCGCCAATGATGGTGGGGCGGCAATCAGCGATTACGGCGTCTACTACCGCGAGCTCGGCTCAGCTCTATGGTTGCCCGATGTCGACGATGTCAGCCCGGCATTGTCCGCCACGGTCAGCGGCCTCAGCAACCAAACCACCTACGAATTCGCTATTACTGCTCACAACAGCGCCGGGGACAGCCAGTTCTCTGAAACCGCCCAGGCGACGCCATTCGTGAACGCCACGGTGCCGTCTGCTCCCGGCGACGTCATCGCGGTTGCCAGCGACGGCAGCGCGACCATCGCCTATGACTTGCCAGCTTCTGACGGTGGCACGCCCATCACCGGCTACACGGTCACCAGTACACCGGGCGGCCTCACCGCCAGCGGTACCAGCACACCGATCACCATAACCGGACTGACTAATGGCGTCAGCTACAGCTTCGTCATTAGTGCCCAGAATGCGGTCGGTAGCAGCCCGGATTCCGCTCCCAGCAACAGCGTGACGCCACAACCGCCAGCCAGTGTGCCTTCGGAGCCAACTGCCGTCGCCGCAATCGCCGGCAACAGCACGGCGAGCATCAGCTTCACGCCGTCTGCCTCGGATGGCGGTTCAGCCATCAGCGATTACACCGTGACCAGCAGCCCCGGTGGCCTCACCACTACAGGTGCCACCTCACCGCTAACTGTCACTGGCCTAACCAACGGCACGGCATACACCTTTAGTGTTACCGCGCGCAATGTCGTCGGTAACAGCACCGCCTCATCGCCGAGTAACTCGGTAACACCGCAGGCACCGGTTACCGCTCCCACCGCCCCCACGAACCTCGTCGGCACCGCCGGCAACGGTCAAGTGAGTTTGTCCTGGATCGCCCCAAGTTCGAACGGCGGCGCGGCCATCAGCGATTACACCGTCCAGTATCGTCCGACCGGCTCAACAATTTGGGTAACCTACAATGACGGCGTCTCAACTGCGACGGCTACTACCGTCAGCAGCCTGACCAATACCACCGCCTACGACTTTAGCGTCACTGCCAGCAACAGCGTCGGCAGTAGTGCCGGAGTGTCGATCAGCGGCGTTACGCCAACCGCACCGGAGCTCCTGGCTGATCCTGGCTTTGAATCGGGTTTGAGTGGCTGGAGCGGCTTTGGCTTCGGAGTTCCCACCACCGTTACCACACCAGTACACGGTGGCACTAAAGCCGTCAGTGTGTCGTCCAATTCGACAACGGTCGGCCTGTCCGGTATGTCGAATATCAACCTGATCAAGAATTCGGTTGTCGGTAAGCAGTACAGCGCCCAGTGCTGGGTCCGCCCGACGGTCGCCAATACGACAGTCATGATCCGCTTTCTGCAATACGATCAGCTGATCAAGGTCAATACCAACATTGGCACGACGACTGCCACGGCACTGCCGCTGAACACCTGGACCCTCGTACGGGTCACTGGCACCGCCACAATCGCCGGGTACCGCATCATTCCACAGGTGTACGCCACCGTCCAGACATCGAGTACCGGTAGCGTCATCTACGACGACTGCTCAGTCACCAGCAACTAGGATAGGTTAGAACTTAGCCCCTGAGGACTGGCACGTCTTCATATTGACGTGCCAAATCCGCCAGCTTAATATCGGCAAACGGTGAAGTGTCAGCGGAACCTATGTAGACTCCACCGGGCTGAAGTATACCCAGCGAGACGTTGACAGCACCATGTCCAATTCTAAATGCCACGGCGTACCCATCATCTACCCAGTTTGGACGCTGCACGGTACCTAAGTTGTAGAGACTACCTAGCGATGTGACTTTGCCCGTATCCCCAGCCTCTTGAAAGGCGGCTGCCGGAACACTGCCCGCATGGCTTTTGGCAGCTAGTAGGCCCTCGAGCGACCCCTTCGAAATAGCTGCAATGCCGACTCTTTCCCACGTTGACTGGTCACCAGTTGCTTTTGGGTCGCCAGCAAAACTTATCCATGGCACATTGACGAGGCCAGTATCCTCACGCCAATCAGGGTTAATGATTCTTTGTTCCGGGGAGAAGTGATGCAACACCGGGCCGTGTGCCACTTCCCAGGCCAGTCCGCCAACAATGGCGCTTCCGCCGGCAACTAGAGCTAATCTGCATACCTCCCGACGTGCGTACACTCGGCTGGTTGGCGATTGTCTGTTGTCTGGGTTGTGTCCTGTCATAAAGATAGTCTACATCTTCGCCTTTATCTCGTTAATAACATCGCGCAGTTCGGCAGCCGATTCGAACTGCAGGTTGGCAGCAGCTAAGTCCATCTGGCGGCTGAGGTCTTTGATAAGATGCTTGTATTCGTCCTTTGGAATCTTTTTGAGGTTAAGCTTGGCGACTTTGGCTTCTTCTGGCAGATCTGCCCGCATACCCTTCTCGACGGCCCGGCTGATGCCTTCGGGGGTAATGCCATGCTCAGTGTTATAGGCAGCCTGGATTTCCCGGCGTTTATTAGTTTCACTGATGGCCCGCTCCATGCTGCCAGTGACGCGGTCGGCATACATGATGACCCGGCCCTCGATGTGACGGGCAGCTCGGCCGATAGTTTGGATCAGCGCTTGCTCACTGCGCAGGAAGCCTTCTTTGTCAGCATCCAGAATTGCCACCAGCGAAACTTCCGGCAGATCAAGACCTTCGCGTAACAGGTTAATACCAACAACCACGTCGTATATACCCAGCCGCAAATCGCGCAGGATATCAGTCCGGTCCAATGTATCCACATCGCTGTGTAGGTAGGTCACCTTGATGTTGATCTCTTTGAGATATTCGGTCAGGTCCTCAGACATCCGCTTGGTGAGTGTTGTAATTAAAACACGTTGGTGTTTGGCGATCCTGTCGCGCACCTCGCCAATCAGGTCATCGATCTGGCCTTCGATAGGCCGGACTTCTACAACCGGGTCAAGCAGTCCTGTCGGTCGGATGACCTGGCGGGCTGGCTCTGGGCTCCGGCTGAGCTCGTACTCCGCCGGCGTAGCCGATACATAGATCGCTTTGTTGACGTGACGCTCGAATTCCGTGAAGGTCAGCGGCCGGTTATCAAGCGCACTTGGCAGACGGAAGCCATGCTCTACCAGGACTTCTTTGCGGGCACGGTCACCGTTGTACATACCGCGGATCTGAGGAATTGTCATATGGGATTCGTCGATCAGTAACAAATAGTCGTCCGGAAAATAATCCATCAAAGTCGCTGGCTGCTCGCCGGGCTCGCGGTTCGTCAGGTAGCGGCTGTAGTTTTCGATACCCTTCACAAAGCCGGTTTCTTCCATCATCTCCAGGTCGAAGCGCGTGCGTTGCTCCAGCCGCTGGGCTTCGACCAGTTTGTTTTCCATCCGGAACTGGGCCAGGCGCTGCGTCAGTTCTTCTTCGATACTGCCAAGCGCAAGCTTCAGTTTGTCGTGCGGCGTCACGTAGTGGCTTGATGGAAATATCTTGAGATCATCGAGACTCGCCAATACTTCTCCAGTCAGCGGCTCCAACCGGGTGATTTTCTCGATTTCGTCACCAAAGAATTCAATCCTGTAGGCGACCTCTTCACCGGCCGGAAAGACGTCGACGACATCGCCGCGAACCCGGAACGTACCGCGGTGAAAGTCTATATCATTACGCTGGTACTGGATATCTGTCAACTGACGCAACAGTTTGTCACGGACACGGCGCTCGCCCTTGGTGACTTTGACAGATAAGCCGTCGTAATCTTCGACGGAGCCGATGCCATATATACAGCTGACACTGGCCACGATAATAACGTCCCGGCGTGACAGCAGCGCGTCAGTGGCTGCATGGCGCAGCCGGTCGATTTCTTCGTTGATCTGGCTGTCTTTCTCTATAAATGTATCGCTGCGGGCAATATAGGCTTCCGGCTGGTAATAATCGAAATAACTGACGAAATAATGGACGGCGTTATCAGGAAAGAAATTGCGGAACTCACTGTACAGCTGCGCTGCCAGCGTCTTATTATGACACAGTACCAGCGTCGGCTTCTGTACAGCCTCAATGACGTTCGACATCGTAAATGTATTGTGAACGAAAAACCCACCTTCACCAGCAAAAAACGTTTGACAGGATGGAACCGCCAAATCATAGACAATCTGCGGCTCGTCCTGTCTGACCCCGATGCTATCAATCGGGCTCCAGACTAAATCTGTCAAACCGAGAAGCTCAACCACTCGCTTCTCATTTGCCATGTCATTATAACGCCTTGCTTGATCGCGTAAATACATCAGCATCCGCACTGCTTTGTCACGTGACGGAGATCGTTTGCCGCCCAGATACATGCTTACGAGAGGGCGAGTTACTCCGACAGCATGGGCTATGTCGCGCTGGAATAAGCTATATTTACGCATAAGCTGCCCAACATATTCGCCAGAAATTGGGAAGACATCAACATTAGTATTGGCTACACGCTCATGCAGCAGTATTGCCTGCAGCCTGGAGTCTTTACGGTGCAGCCCGAAACCAACCTGATCTTGAAACTTTTTCAGATCACTCTGACTACTGATACTTAGCAGGCAAGACAAGTGCGGCTGCCCGAGGTATGTTCCTCGCTTGATACGGATGCGGGCATGAATACCAAACCGAAGCAGCGCGCACTGTACATCATATATTAGCTCCCGGCTGACCGAGCTAAGACAGATGCTATTTGCCTCAACAGAGCCGTCGCCAGCAAATATACCGCTGAGCATAACACCGAGCTGCTGATTATTACATTCGGGCCAGAATACTGGCAAATGCTTGCTATGAGCCCCACTGCCGCACCATATCGCAAGTAGCGAACCGACAAGTTTACTACTTAACTGATAATCGTATGGAGCAATTCGCTTAGCCAGTCGAAGACCAAAATGAGCCGCTCCAGCAGTAAATTCTTGAGCAATTTCCGCATCTGCAGTCGTTAGTACCACATATCTTTTAGTCGCGACAACATGTCCTTCAGCAATAAACAGGCCGAGCAACCGCCAAAGTGTATTGTTCGCCGGCAACGTCACAGGAATAGACACACCGTGTCGTATAGAGCCAACAAGATCAATTAAAAGTTCCTCGCGCGTAGACGCCAGTTTTCGATACTCTGAAAGTACTAGCCTCTCGGACTTGTTTTTCACGCGCCACTGGGTTTGCCTTGAAACCATTGATCCAACAAGACGTTCTGGTTGCTTTATTGCGACATAAAAAATATCTTCAGGTAACCACTGGCGTAGATCAAATGAATCAATGCCGCCAACGTTAGCTTCAGGTAATGACAGTGGAACAGGAACTCGATCTCCAAGTTGGAGCTCTGAGCTTGGGAGGAGAAGAAGTTCACCTCGGCGCATAACGTATACATTGTGACTATCGGTAAACCGATTCTGACGGCCGCAGGCTGTTTGTATCTCATATAGTTTACCCTCATAGCCGTGACGGGAAATCTCAGTAACATCTGCAAAACCTGATTTACCTGACTGTGGATCAAAAGCCAGCGTATGTAATCCAGAATCAATGGTTGCGACCTGCGTGGATTTGTCTGTAACATTGATCTGCTTCCCGAATACGCCATCAAGCTGATCAATTCGCAGGTGATAAGCCCGCCCATCTTTTTCTAGGATGATTTTGGTGTCGCCAGTAACGCTCTTGCCAGATCCCGTAACGCCAAGCAGCGTCTGGTCGCGCAGGCCATCATTAAAACCCTTAACCAGCTGCGCTACAGCCGTAGGTTGGTCGCCCTGAGGCGTATAGTCACTTTGAAGTCGTAATCTGGTCACGTATCTAGTATAGCAAGTGAACTACGAGGGTTCGACGTAATGTACGCCTTTGCCATTTTCAGCACACTGCCCCGGATTGAGCTGGCCTGTCTGCACGGCTTCAAGGAAGGATAGAGGTACTTTATATTGACG
Source organism: Candidatus Saccharibacteria bacterium UBA5148 (assembly GCA_002413835.1). Lineage (GTDB taxonomy): Bacteria > Patescibacteriota > Saccharimonadia > Saccharimonadales > UBA4665 > UBA4665. Next base: position 63,553 of record DHXU01000008.1, read on the forward strand.
GAGTATGGCACATGAGAACGCGGACTGCGTTCTGTCGATTTGTTTCCAGCTTGTGCCGGTTAGTGCAAACAACGTCGCTGAAGGACTATCGCACCCCACACCGGTTTCCGCAAAGCCCTTGGCGTCATAGACGACATCGTTGTCGATCGGATTGCCATTAAAGTCAATAATCTGTCCGTTTTTGACACATGGCGCATCATGCACGGCCGTGTAATCGTAGACTGCTTTCTGCAATTCTATCGGGACCTGTGATAATTTTGTGTGCTCTATCGCCGTGCTGCTTGTCTGGGTAGTGCTAGTTTGAGCCGCAGCTGACGTAGCCTTGCTGGTTTCATCGACCGCCTGCTGTGTATTTTTGATATACCAGACAGTGCCGCCAATTATTCCAACCAGCACGAGTAGCAGAATTATTTTCAACAGTTTATTGTCAGTACGTTTTTTAGGTATTAGCACGGGAATATCCTTTTCGTTATATATAGTGCAAGCTTACGCCTGAGCCAATATGCGCACAAGAGGCGCCGCAATATTCACCGCAAACTTGCCGCCTGATAAATCAGGCGTAGATGTCACCATACTTGGCATTTTCCAGATCGAGAGTCTTCGTCAGATTTTTCACCAAAGCTTCCGGAGAATTATCAAAGAGTACGATCGCGCCGGGACGTAGCGGCTGAGCCAGTTCCATCAAGGCGGCGATTTGCTCGCTGACGCCGCCCGCACCCTGTAAAAAGCCAATCGGCGTGTCACTTTCCATAGCAATCGTAAATTCATGCAGCGTTCCCAGGCGGCCGCCGATACTGATGACAGCGTCGCTGGAAGTAATTAGTAGCGCGTCGCGGCCGACGTAATGCAGGCCGCTGTACAGAATAACGTCATATGCTTCAGTCGGCAGGCGGTATTTACGGATATGCTCAACCTTGCTGCTGGCCGGGCTGATGCCGAGACTCATTTTGCCGCCAGCCGCTTTATAACCCTCGGCGGCATAATTCGGCAGGCCGATAGTCGCACCAGTCATGAGCGCATGCCCAGCCTCGGCAATGGCCGCACCAGCTGCACGAGCCAGTTCCTTACCCTCTTCGACGCTGTCGCCCTTGGCCGCCCCTGATACACAGATCTGATACATGTAAACCCCTACCCTTTTCCAGTTTCTTGATATTTGCTATTCATAATTGCCCACCATTTCCGGCGCCAGTTTGGCACGCAGATTGCCGAATACTGTCTGTTCTAGCTTATCATGGCTCAGATACCGTAGCAGCAGTTCTGACCGCAGCGACTGTTTGAAATACTGGACAACCCGCTGGTTAAAGCCAAGCTGGTTGGCGTGGCTCAATAAGGCGTCTGTCAGATTGAGCGGGACTGGTTGTCCGACACCGACAAGCCCCAGATGAGCGGTGTTTTTCCAGAATTCGAGTGCCGGATCAATCTGGGCCAGGACATGTTCAACAGAGTTCCATGCCAGCTCCTCGGCGGCAACAACCGGCTCGAAGATATCAGTGCGCACGGTCCGGCTGAAGCGGGCAAAGTATTGATGCAGGCTATGCCATGACACTGGCTCGTCCAACGTTTCAGACGGCAACATCGGTTCACCGAGAACTACCTTTTGGACAATCGAACCAAATCCAGGCTGCAGCTGATGCAGCTTCAGGAACGTTCCGGCAGCCCGGATTTCGTTCAGAGCATGCACCGTCAGAACAGTCGCCGTCAAAGTCGCCAGCGGTGGTTGGTCAGCTGGCAGCGGCAGCAGTACGACCGATCCTAACTCTTTGAAGCTCAGCACGTGGTGCTTCTTGGCGGCCACCACCGTTTCAGCCAACTCCTGCCAACGCTTTGACGAAGGATGCTCAATCGCTATGTCGCGCGTTTCAAACTCGTTGACCTGCAGCTTGCCGTATGCCGTGAATATTCGCTTCGTCCACTGTACTGATTCGATCAACCAGGCAGCAGCGAACAAGCTGGCCGCAGATTCATGCTTCAGCATAGAATCCGCCGAGCGGTAGCCGAGCAGCTTCATCGTCTTACGTGGCAGATTAGCTTTCAACAGCTTTTTTGCAGCCACGGATTTCAGCGCAAAGCAGGACCTGTTAGTAATTTTCTGCTGCAGTACCCGGGCAATGCGCGCCGACGGATCTCTGGCGGTTGCCACGTCACCCATGAGCAGCGCCGCAAACCGTGCCTCATCAGTATGCAGCCGGTGACCGAGGGCCGCATAGAGCTCCGGGCCAGTCGTGTCGTGCCCATCGAGCCCAAGCTCACGCAGTTTCAGTCTGGTTGACTGCTGAATCTCGGTTGATAACCGTATGTCAACCTGCGGATGGCCCGCCAGGGATTCTAATAGTCTCAGGCTCTGCTGAAATAACGGTTCCTGCGCCCCCAATAATTCCGAAAGTACCCTTGTCATCTTCCTATAAGATTACCACAAGCGTCATCATCACGCACTAGGCAGTCTTTAGAATCGTTCCGGCTTGTAACCAACAGGCGCACTCCGGAGCAGCTCTTCAAGCTGTTTCTCAGTCAGCAGCCCGGCCTGGGCACCGACATGCTGGACAACATTCATGGAGTTGATAGGACCCCACTGCAGGGCTCCCTCGAGGGTATTACCCTTGATCAGCGCCGCCACAAACGTGCTGGCAAAGGCATCGCCGGCACCAGTACGCTCAAGAGGTGGTGCTGGGTCAGGATACAACGGCATCTTGAGGCGTTCATTGCCGTCACTGGCGTAGGCTCCATCCGGACCATCGGTGATACAGACGATCTTCGGCCCCAAGTCATGCAGTTTGTCGAGTAGGCCGTGGACGTCGTGGTAGTCGCCACCGCTGACCTGGACAGCCTCCTCGCGGTTCAGGACGAGCACTTCAGAGCGCTGATACAATGCCTTCAGACGCTCGGCACCGGCTTCAAGCTGGAAAGTGCCTGGCTGGAAAGCAAATTTCACTTCAGGATTGTCCTCAAGCCATTCGGCAACATGGTCATGATAGGTATCCAGGGCGTTCTTGCTGATACTGCTGAAATAAGCCCAGCGTGGTACGTCACTGGCCCGGAAGCGTGGCCACTGGTAGTCATATTCTTCGTGCTTGATGAGGATGGTGCGTTCTTCCTTGTACCACAGCACGTAGTGGTAGTTGCTTACCTTGCCGGGGTTGATATGCACGAAGCGGCTATCAACGCCGTTCTTATGGAGGGCGGCGATCATATCGCGGCCAGCCGTATCGCCACCAACGTTACTGGCAAAGCTGCTATGCAACCCGAGCCGGGCGAAGCTGACTGCTGCATTGGCGGCATTTCCGACGCCGTCGATGACTTCAGCGTGGTCGAATGGTAATTTCGTACCGTACTGCATGGCCAGCGTCTTCATGCCATGTTCATCAACATAGGTATGAGCCTGGTCATCAAGTAGTTTGATAAAAGCGTCCGTCACGACGTCGCCGATGCTCATTACATCAATCTGATTATGATCCGTGTTACTCATCCCACCCCTTAGACTGACTTATTTGGTTATGCTTATCTAATATTACACCGGGCGGCCGTCATCCGGCAACTTTCGGTCGACGATATCGATACATGTGCCCGATTTTCCGGCGACCGCTTCCACGGTGGCTGCCGACCGCGTTGCAGTCTCGTCCAGCCTCATAATGGCTTTTTCGGCTTTTTTCATGCTTTGTTCGGCATTGTCCAGCGTTGTGCCGAGCGCTCGCTCGACAGTGTTGAGTTTATCGACAATTGTTTTTTCAATACTGCCAGATTCTATGATATTGATAAAGGTATCGAATAATCCCATACGTTTTCCTTGCTACCTAGGGTCGGGCCTTGCCGGTGCTGTTAAAGGCATCAATTTTACTCTCAACCACTTTCTGTACTGCCGAAATCACCGTCGGCATCAGTTTGACGACTGCATATTCGGTTGGATCATCAGCCAGAACCTGCTCGAGCGTCGTGCGGTAGGCGAAGCGCATATCAGAATTGATATTGATTTTGGTAACGCCGATCTTCACGGCATCGACGAAGTAATGGCCTGGCGTGCCGCTGCCGCCATGCAGACTGATGTTGCAGTCAATAGCGTCCCGGATCTCCTGAAGCAGTGCCAGATCAAGTTTCTTCGGCACCGGATATTTACCGTGCAGATTTCCGACGGCGGCCGCATAAGTATCGATGCCAGTCGACTTTACGAAGTGGTAGGTGCCTTCCGGCGTGCTGAAGGTCTTCTTAATCTCATCATAATCAATCTTCTCCGTATGGATATTGGAACTACCGCCGAAGTAGTGCGGCTCGCTTTCGACGAGAGCACCGGTCATTTTGGCATATTCCACCACTTCCCGGGTTGCGGCAATGATATCTTCCTCGGTGGCACCATGCTCGGCCTGCGAAATATCGATGTGGATAAATTCGTAGCCGGCGTCGATACCAGCTTTGGCTGCGGCCACGCTTGGACTGTGGTCGAGGTTGATGTACATCTCGATGCCAAGGATGGCTTTGTAGTTGTCGACCATGTCGCGGACGTTTTCCAGTCCCAGCGCATCAACTTCTCCCTGGCTGATTTCAACCAGCACTGGCGCTTGCCGCGTAACGGCCGCCTGGGCGACAGCCCGCAGCGTCTCCTGATTGTCCAGATTAAAGGCACCAAGCGCGAAATGCTCAGCCCTCGCTCTGACCATAGTGGCACGGGCTTTTTGGCAATTTTGTCGAACTTGTCGGAGTGTTAAAGGCATAAGCATATAGTAGCACGCAATTGCTTGACATGAATAATTTTACGTTTATTATGTAATAATAAACGTAGGAGAAATATACATGTTCTTAGCATCACCTGACTCACATAGAGGGCGTACGGCACTGACATTGGCGGTAGTTCTGCCAGCAGCTGCTACCTTTATTACGGCTTGCGGAGCAGTCGATGCCATGTCCGGCAAGACGGCCGCAGCACAAGCAGCAGTCGGTCGCCAGACCGAAGGCAGCGTCCGGCAAGCACTCGTTACATCCGCCACTGGTGGCAGCGTAGTGGAAACATTGCCTCTACTTAACGGCTCGCGCAGACGCTATGACGGCAAAATGGTCGTCCATGTCTTTAAATACGCGAACAAAGCACCGGATGGTGGCACCGAGGTTTCATCTAACGTCTACGAAGTCAATGAAGCGCTCCATAGCGCAACCACGACTTGCCAGCCAGATGCTGCAGCAGTCACGGTAGTTGAACTGGGCTCGGAAACCAAAGTTGACCGTGTAGAATTCACCGACCCAAACGCACCGGAATGCCTCGCAGCAAAGTACGTCATACCTGAAGACGCAGATCCCGATCTGCCCTAAGGCTTCTTACGGTCAACAACGTGGTGGGCTGCCAGCTGAATATGCTTAGCGTCGAGTCCGAAGTATTCTAGCAGTTCAGCCGGCTCGCCGGACTCGCCGAAGCGGTCTTTCATACCGATCCGTACCATCGGTGCCGGGCACTCGTCCGCCAGCAGTTCAGCTATAGCGCCACCGAGGCCGCCGTTCATCTGGCCTTCTTCGGCAGTTACGACACAGCCGGTCTTTTTCACGCTTTTGATGATTGTTTCACGGTCCAGTGGTTTGATAGTCGGGACATGGATAACTTCGGCATCGATGCCGTCTTTGAAGAGCTTATCGGCCGCTACCAGAGCCTGGTAGGTCATGGTGCCGCAGGCAATGATCGTCACGTCGGCGCCAGCCGCGAATACATAGGCCTTGCCGATTTCAAATGGTGTGTCAGCAGACGTGATTACCGGCGATGCTTCGCGGGCCAGCCGCAGGTAATTCGGCCGTGGGTCATTCGCCATTGCCAACGTCGCCTTCTCGGCCTCGACTGAATCACACGGCACAATTACAACCATATTTGGCAGGACGCGCATCAGGGCAATGTCCTCGAGCATCTGATGTGTCGCCCCGTCCGGACCAACTGAGACACCGGCGTGCGAGCCGACGACTTTGACTGGACGGTCGTTCAGGCAGATGGTTGTCCGGATCTGTTCCCAGTTACGTCCCGGACTAAAGGCCGCGTATGATGACACAAATGGAATCTTGCCCATGGCAGCCATGCCGGCACCAACAGTCACTAGGTTCTGTTCGGCGACGCCGATCTCCACAAAGCGGTCAGGAAATTCTGCCTTGAACAGGCTCATCTGTGTACTATCAGTCAGGTCGGCACAGGCCGCCACGACATTCGCATTCCGCTTACCCGCCTCTAACAGTCCGCGGCCAAAGCCTTTGCGGATCGGCTCCTGAGCCAGTTCAGTATTAATATCAAGGACGTATTTACTCATGCTCACTCCTAATCCGGCCGCCAAGTGTCCGTAATTCCTTGAGCGCTTCGACCGCCTGCTCGTGGTTCGGCGGCATACCATGCCAGTGGAAGTCATACTCCATGAAATCAATGCCCTTGCCCGGTATAGTATGCGCAATGATCATGACCGGCTTCTCGACAATCGCCCGACCCATAGCGCAGGCATCAATGACCGCCTCGATGTCGTTGCCGTTGATTTCGATGACATGCCACCCAAAGGCCTCCCACTTGCCGCGCAGGTCTTCCAGCGGCATGACAGATTCAGTCGGGCCGTCAATCTGAATGTTATTACGGTCGATGATACCGATAATGTTGTGCAGCTTTTCTTTGCCGGCGAGCATGGCAGCTTCCCAGATATTGCCCTCGTTGAGCTCGCCGTCGCCCATGACGACGTAGACCCAGCGGTGATCGATCTTGTCCATGCGCATCGCCAGCGCCATACCAGCAGCCTGCGACAGCCCGCAGCCCAGTGGGCCACTGGTCGTCTCCATGCCTGGCAGCCGTGTCCGTTCCGGGTGTCCCTGCAGCCGCGAGCCAAGCTTACGCAGTGTCATCAGTTCTTTGCGTTCAAAGTACCCGGCGTGAGCCATCGTGGCGTAGCGCACCGGCACGCAGTGCCCATTGCTGAGCAATAAGATATCACGGTCTTTCCAATCCGGATCCTTCGGGTCGTGCTGCAGAACGTCAAAATACAGTGCCGTGAATATATCGGCTAGTCCAAGTGGTCCAGCCGAGTGCCCGCTGCCGGCGTGCTCCAACATCCGGATAATATCCTTACGAATATCCGTCGCTTTGCGGTCCAGCCAATCAATCGAATATTTTTGCTTCATATAGTAGTCATTATGCTTTAATCATAGCACGTGTCAGGAGACGAACGTCTACATCTCAGGCCAGTACACTGACCAGTTTCTGATATGCTAGCTCCGGCTGGGCTGCCCGCTGTATATATCCACCAACGTTTAGCACATCAACGCCGCCATCTGCCAGGGCCCGGGCATTAGTATCATTGATGCCGCCGTCCCAGCCTATCTCAAGTGATGGTTTGACGCTCCGCAGCTGACTGACTTTTTCTAGTAGCCCCAGATCAGCCGTGCCACCAAAATACCCGAGCTTGCCCGAAAATATCAGGACATGATCAATCAGGTCTATGGCCGGCAGAATTGTATCTACGGTCGTCGATTGCAGCAGTGCGACGCCCGTTTCAATCCCGTGCCGATGCATGGTTTCAGCGAATGCAATGAAGTCGCCCTCCGCTTCGGCATGCACGATAACCATTTGCGGGCCGAGTGCCCGATACAGTTCGACATGCGCGAAGGGGTCCTGCAGCATGACATGCAGGTCAGCCCTGACACCGCCTGGCCACCAGATCTTGTCCAGCTCCAGCAACTTTGTCGGAGCTAATACCCCGTCGGACACATCAATATGAATCCGGGTAGCAAACGGCACGACACGCTCTATCTGGGTGCGGTAGATGTGGGCATTTTCAGCCGTGACTGTTGGACAGATACTAACCATGATATTCCTTTCACTAGCCCAGTTGGTCGAGTTCCTGCAGGCGCCGCTTGAAGCGCGTCGCGCCGGCGAACGGCGTATTCAGCCAGGTAGTCAGGATGGCCTGAGCTCTCTGCGTATCCAGGCTGCTGGCCGACAGACACAGGACGTTGGCATCATCGTCATTGCGAGCCGAGCGGGCTTCTGCCAGGTTCCAGCACAAGCTGGCTCGGATGCCTTTGAAACGGTTGGCGGCCATGCACATACCCTGCCCGCTGCCACAGATCAGGATCGCCTTGGCATCCTGATCATCATCGGCTAGCAGCCCGGTTACTGTCCGGCCGGCAAACTGCGGGAAGTCATCATTCGGGTCACGGTTCAGGTCGCCCGTATCAATCACGTCATGGCCGCTGCGCAGCAGAAAGTCATAGAGATGTTTCTTGAGTTCAAAGCCGTTGTGGTCCGCTCCAAGATATATTTTCATCAGTGGCAACTCCTGTTAATGCTACGGCTGCAGTCTCTACTCATGGGAATGCTCTTCAGCCTTGTGCAATAGCTTGCCAGTATCGGCGACAACTTCGACGAGGCGGTTGCTGTAACCCCACTCATTGTCATACCAGGCAACGACCTTCAGCATATTGCCGGCCACGACAGCCGTGAGCTTAAGGTCAACGATAGCCGAGTGGCTGTTGCCGATGAAATCTTTGCTGACCAGTTCTTCTTCAGTTACGTCCAGAATTCCCTGGAAGAATGGCTCTTTGACTGCTTTTTTGAAGGTCTCATTTACTCCTTCGACCGTTACGTTGCGTTTCGTGATGACCACGAAGTCGCTTAAGGAGACAACAGGGGTTGGTACCCGCACTGACATACCGCCGAATTTACCCTGGAGCGAAGGCAATGCCTGGGCAGCTGCGATCGAAGCTCCTGTCGTCGTCGGCACGATATTTTCGGCTGCATTGCGGCCTTCCCGCAGGTCTTTGGCCGGCGCATCCTGCAGCACCTGGCTGGCAGTGTAGCTGTGGATAGTTGTCATCATAGCCTTGTCGATACCGAAGGCACTTTCCAGGACAGCCATGACGGGAGTAATACAGTTGGTAGTGCATGAAGCATTGCTGATGATGTCGCTGGCGCCGTCCAGCTTGTCCTCGTTGACACCGAGGACGATAGTCGTCGCGCCTTCACCTTTGGCCGGGGCGCTCAACACTACTTTTTTGGCACCAGCATCAATGTGAGCTTTGGCCTTTGCGGGGTCAACGAAGAATCCAGTAGATTCGATAACAACATCAATATCAAGGCTCTTCCAGCCCAGCTGTGCCGGGTCGCGCTGTGCAAAGACCTGGATTTTCTTGCCGTCGACGATAATATTCTGGTCGTCGTGGCTGACTTCGTGCCCGTAGGTGCCATAGTTGCTGTCGTGCTTCAGCAGATGTGCCAATGTCTTGGTATCTGTTAAATCGTTAATAGCGACGATATCGATGTCACTACGTTCAAATGCCACCTTGAAGGCATTACGCCCGATCCGTCCGAATCCGTTAATCGCTACCCGTGTCTTCATCCGCTACCCCCACTGTCAGAGTCTCTGCGAGTTGTCTCTGCTGATTATATTGCTTATGCAAGTATTGTAGAAGTATTGTCACCCGGGTGCAATAGCGTAGTCTAACTATGTAGCGAACAGATTGTGGCCGAGTGCGTACTGCAGGCCAGCCCCATAAAATGGATGTCGGAATTGCTTGACAGCGTCGTCGGGCGTCGCCCAATGGAAATCGTCATGTTCAAAGCTCAGTGTAACCTGCGCGTTTTCGACGCGGCCCCAGAATAATAACCGCGTCACACTGCGGTCGCCGTAGGCTTCAGTTTGGCCATACATAAGTTGCAGGTCCTGAGCGGCCACGGCCAGCCCGGTTTCTTCAAAAATTTCACGGCTGGTACCTGCCGCCAGATCTTCGCCGGGCTCGATACTGCCGCCCGGATAATCCTGGTCGCCGGCTCGCTGTTCATCAGTCATACTGCGCCGAAGCAGCAAGATCCTGCCCTGTTCATCAACTATGATTGCTTTAGAGTAGACATGCACTTGCATGGTTATTTAGGCCTGCGCTTTGTAACGGGCGATGGATTCTTCAATAATCACCTTGGCGGCTTCAATGTCGCCCCAGCCTTCAACCTTGGTACTGCCAGGCTTCTTGAGGTCTTTGTAGTGCGTAAAGTGATGTTCGATCTGCTGCTTCCAGCGCGCTCCGAGATCATCGATAGAGGTGATAAGGTCACCGCTATTCCGGTCGTCGGCCGGTACGATAACTACCTTGTGGTCGGCTTCGCCGTCGTCGATAAAGTTCAGAACACCGATGATCCGTCCCTTGAGGAAGACACCGCATGGTATCGGCTCCGAGCAGATGACCAGAGTATCGAGTTCGTCGCCGTCCTCATCAAGCGTCTTCGGAATAAAACCGTAATTCGTCGGCTTTGCGAAAATCGCCGGCTCGACGCGGTCGATCTCGAAGGCGGCTATGTCACGGCGCCATTCAATCTTCAGGATAGAACCCTGGGGAATCTCAATCACCGTGTTGACAATCCCGTTCTTATAATCCCCTGTATCGAGGATAACATTAAAATCAGCCATCTTTTTATCTCCTTAACCTTTGGTAAGTATTGTACACTGACAAGTAAGATATGAAAATCATCGGACACCGCGGCGCCAAAGATATCGCCCCAGAAAACACCTTAGCCTCAATCCAGGCGGCGCTTGATGCAGGCGTCGACGCCATCGAAATCGATGTCCGCGTCACAAAAGACTCAGCTGTCGTTCTGTCGCATGATGGCAGCGTCCTGTCTGCCGCCGGTGCTACCGCCCCGGTGGCGCGCCCCCTGGCTATAGCCAGCGCTACCTACGCTGAGCTGCAACAGCTCAAACCAGACATCACAACCCTGACGCAGGCTGTCGATCTGGTCGGTCAGGCCGTACCCCTGATGATCGAAGTCAAACCTGGTGTCCCGACCGAACCGATCCGCGTTATCCTGGAAACATTTCTGACGGCAGGCTGGCAGCCTGAGAATCTCTGGCTGGGATCCAAAAGCCAGCGCATTCTGCTGGCACTGCACACCGCGCTACCATCGCTTCCCTGTGTCGTCATCGAATCGTGGTCCGGCGTCATCGCCACCCACCGGGCGCGCCAGTTGGGTACCAACCGCCTGGCCATGAATTATCACTTCATGTGGTCCGGATTCATCAAGCTTATCAGCCGTCAGTACCAGCTCTACGCCTACCCCCTGAACGATGCCCGTAAGGCGGCGCGTTGGGCAAACTACGGCCTGGCCGGCGCCATCACCGATAATCCTGCCCGTTTGAAGCCCAAGGCCTAAACTAATTCATGCGCGCCGCCTTTGTATCCATGCAGTGGGAGAACCAGGCCCGGACAATCGCCAGTTTCCTGTTCAAGCCGGCCGGCCGTTACCGTTACGAAGCCGGACAGTACGCCGTCATTACCCTCCCACACCACCAGCCGGACAACCGCGGTACCAGCCGGACGATGACGCTGTCATCATCACCGACAGAAGATTTATTGAAGATTACAGTGCGGCTGTTCGGTAATGAAGGCAGTAGCTTCAAACGGGCTCTGATCGCCCTCAATCCAGGCGACGAAGTGACGATATTCGAATCGATGGGCGACCTGGTATTACCACTCAATACCGCCCAGCCGCTGCTGTTTGTAGCTGGTGGCGTCGGTATAGTCTCCTATGTCGGCATGGTGCAGTGGCTGCTTGACAACCGCGAGCAGCGCGACATCACCCTGCTCTACGCCGTATCGCGGCCTGACGATATCATCCTGCAACAGCCCTTCGACGCCTATGCCGGGCGCTATCCATTGACAAAGCTACTATATACACCCCTTGTCAATAGTGCTTATGATTTTATAGGCGACGTCATTCAGCGGCACCTCAGCGGCACAGAAATCGTGCCGTACATCCGACCTGATACACTGGTGTACTTATCCGGCCCGGAGACTATGGTGACCGACCTGTTGGCACAGCTGAAGACTGCCGGCGTGTCAAACCAACAGATCATTTTTGATTATTTCGAAGGCTATACCGGGATATAGCAAGTAGAGGGTCGCCGAAAGCTAGTTTTGGACGGGGTGTGGTCGGGATTCCAGATACTCTCGGATCTTGAGGGCGGCGGTTGCTCCCTCGCCAGTGGCCGAAGCGATCTGCATCGTTGCACCAGAGCGGATGTCACCGGCGGCAAAGACACCGTTGATCTGGGTCTGCATGTGCTGGTCAGTCAGCACGAAGCCGATTTCATCGAGTTTGACTTCTGAATCCTTCAGGAACTGTGAGTTGGGCGACAGGCCGACGAACACGAAGACGCCGTCCGTCGAAAATTCGACCTTGGTGCCGGTCTCCGTCTCAGTACCGGTCACCTTGACTACCTTGTTATCCTCGCCGATGATCTCATCGGTCTGGGTGCCGAGATGGACGGTTATCTTGCCGTTGTCGACAAATTTCTGGAGGTCATGCTGCAGGACTTCGCTGGCTTTGATGGTCGAGCGCACCAGCAAATCGATATGGCTGGCGAAGCGGGTTAGGAACATAGCTTCCTGGACGGCTGAATTGCCGCCGCCGATAACCACCAGACGCTTGTCGCGGTAAAAGGCCCCATCACAGGTCGCGCAGTAGTGGACGCCGCGGGCGTAGTATTCCTGCTCGCCAGGGACACCGATCTTCTTGTAATCACTACCGGTGGCGATCAGGACAGCCCGGGCACGCATGTCACCGCTGGTCGTTTCCAGCCGCTTGTATTCACCCTCGTCGATAATCCTGGTAACTTCCCCCAGCTCGATGACCGCGCCGAAGCGCTCAGCCTGTTTGGCAAGATTGTCGGCCAACGTCAGGCCTTCGATACCATCTGGAAAGCCGGGATAGTTGTCAATCATATCGGTCACCGCTGCCAGGCCACCAGTAACGCCGCGTTCGAACAGCAGTGTCTCAATGTCCTCGCGGGTCGTATAGATAGCCGCCGTCAGGGCTGCCGGTCCGGCACCGATAATAATTACGTCATGAGTCGGTATATCTGTTATTTCAGTGAGTTCAATCATAAGATTCCTTTACTAATGTTCAAAATGTCCTAATGTCAGTTGTGCTTCAACGGTCAGGCTTTTTTCAAACCTATCTTCTGGTTGAAATCCAAGCAGATTTTCTACTTCGCCAATACGTTTTGAGGCCTCGTTAGGGGTACCTTTTCCTTTATATTCGATCTCTAAACACGCACCAACCCCGATTTTTTCCGCCAATCCAGCTATTTCATCCAGTACCAGTTCCACGTTGGATAAATCAATAGTCGGGTTTTTTGATATCAGATATCGGCGTTTTTTATTGATTGTCAGCCAATTGCGAAGGTGTCGGCTTTCCAATGTATCATGCGCTGCCTCATAGGAACTATACTCCTCTGTGATTTCGCGTATTGAACCATGGTCGTTCGGCCTGAGAAGCTGCTTTCCCTCGACTGAAAATTCCTCGCCTTTTGGGCTTTTTGCACGACGGATTCGCCATGGCGTCCCAAGCTCTTCATTGAACCATATGTCATGAGATGCTTTATCGAGAATACTCACCGGTATATACCATTCATCAATGATTTGATCAGTACGTTCTACAGCAATGCCAATCGCGAATAACCGGTCCAAGCACTTGTCAACATTATGAACCCGGTATCTCTGTTCAATCTCTACCGATGTTTCAGCGGCCATTATACAGATGCCTAGGCGACGGCCGGCGCTAATTTTGCCAAGTTGAAGCCAACAATGACTTCGCGCGAATCGTCATCCCGGGTAACCACGGTAACCGGCACCGTCAGGGCACCGCTCAGCTGCAAGGCCTCGGCCTGGCGCTCCGGGTTCTGGTCGATGTTGACTTCCTCGTAGCTGTGACCCTTGGCAGCCAGCCATCTTTTGACCATGACGCAGTAGGCACAGGTGTTGGTGGTAAATATTGTAATGTTTTTGGCCATGGGTTATTCCTTCTCGTTGGCTTTGCTATCTATTTTACTCTACTCAAAGTAGTATATATAGCGCTTAAGGTAGAAGCAAGGCGCTATATGTTGTGTTTTGTACGTTTTTTAGGCTCTAGGAGTCGATGCTGACAAGCTCGATATCGAACACCAGGTCAGCGTCGGCCGGGATACCGGATCCGGAGGGAGGTGTCGAACCATAGGCCTGTGTAGCCGGGATAAGCAGGCGGCGGATACCACCAACTTTCATACCAGGCACGCCATCTGTCCAACCCTTGATAACTTGGTTCAGTCCAAAAGAGATCGGGCGGCCGAAGTCTTTGGAACTCTGGAAGACGGCACCGGTAGCCGTTACTGCACCGGTGTAATGGGCGGTTATGGTTGCACCGGCCTGTACCTCGTCGCCATCACCGGGGCGGATATCAATCTTCGTCAGCTCATCTACTTTTGCGATTGGTGTGAAATCATCCATATGCATACTCCTTGTTCGTTGTACCTGTTATACGTCTTGCCTCTTACTGGGCGACCTTGTGAAGCGTCACGTCAAACACCAGGTCTGAATTGGCTGGAATGCCACCCTGGGCCTGGGGACCGTAGGCTTCAGCAGCGGGTATAACCATCCGACGGGTTCCACCTTCTTTCATGCCGATCATGCCTTTTTGCCAGCCAGGGATGACGCCGCTCAGCTTGGTCGTGAATGGCTGACCGCTATCCAGGGAACTTTGGAAGATAGTGCCGTCCTTGGCGAGCGCGCCGGTATAGTCGGCTGTAACCGTGTCATTTACAGACGCAATCTCTTTGCCAGTTCCGGGCGTCAAGTCCGTTGTCTGCACCTCGGTTACAGTGGCGACCGGGGTGAAGCCTTTCAGCTTAGTACCCTGAAGTTTACCGGCCTGCGCCGAGCTTTTGGCCTGCGACGATGCAGCCTGCTCAGCAGCCTTTTTCTGATGGTTGTCCTGGACTACCTGCGCGATTACGACTACCGCCAACGAAATTGACGTAACGAAAAACAATATCGCGCCGCTGAGCGCAAATGCGCGGTCACGGATTTCTTTACCACTAGCCACAATCTTTCCCCCTGTATTAGTTCCCTTGTTTGCTGGGAATAATTGTACCATACGCAGCATTACTCGAAACATTTCCGGGGTCCTGTCGCCAACGAATATTGTGTTAGCCGCTAATCTCGAATTCTTTGAGCTTCTTTTCTTTGGCCTTACCGAAGCCGTGCTGCTGCAGTTCCAGCAACTGAGCATAGACGCCGCCCGTCTGTGCAAGTTCGGTCGGCGAACCGGATTCGTCGACCTTGCCGCCGCGCAGCGTCACGATCTGGTCGACGTGCTGGATAGTGCTGAGCCGGTGCGCAATGATGATGGTTGTGCGGTGCTCCATCAGTCGTTCCAGCGCTTCCTGGACCATCTGTTCACTGCGGCTGTCCAGGCTGCTGGTGGCTTCATCCAGGATGAGTATCGGCGCATCCTTCAAGATGGCCCGGGCGATGGCGATGCGCTGCTTCTGGCCACCGCTGAGGCGCAGGCCACGCTCACCGATCTCGGTGTCATAACCCTTATCCAGTTTCTCTATGAACTGATGCGCATTGGCATCCTTAGCAGCAGCCACGATCTGATCATGCGCCGCAGCCGGATTGCCGTAAGATATATTCTCAGCAATCGTACCACTGAACAGGGCCGGCTCCTGGAAAACGACCGCCACGGAATCACGCAGACTGGCCTGGGTGACGTTCCGGGTATCCTGGCCGTCTATCGAGACTACGCCCGTGTTGGCGCTGTAGAGGCCGAGTAGCAGACTGACAATCGTCGTCTTGCCCTCGCCGCTTTGACCGACCAGCGCGACCTTACTGTTCGGCTGGACTGAGAAACTAACATTCTTCAGTACCGATACACCAGTCGAGTAAGCAAACGTCACAGCCTCGAAGTCTATAACTCCTTCGGACACCACGAGCGGCCGGGCCGAGTCGCCGTCTGTACGCTCCAGTGGTTCGTCCATCACCAGGAAGTAATCCTTGCTGTTACTGATAGCCCGCTGCGTCTGGTCGACCAGGTAACTGATACTGAAGAGCGGGATGCGGATCAGCTGCGTGTACTGGATCAACAGCACCATGGTTGAGACGCTATAGTTGCCGCGGGCTGTCTGGACGAATATAAAGGCATAGAGGGCGAAGTTGATGACGGCCAGTACGCTACGGCGTACGACGTCCTGCTTGTGCCAGAATTTGCTCTGCGGCCTGGTCGTGCGGACGACGCGGCGCATAAACCTGTCAAAGTAGCCGAGCTCCAGCTCCTCCCGGACAAAGCTTTTAACGACTTTGATCTGCGCCACGCCCTCGGCGAAGCGGCCGCTGGCGATATCCAGATCCTGGTTGATCTGCTTCTGGTAGCCCTGCCACGTGCTGCTCGACCGGGCCGTCAGCCAGATGAACACCGGATAGAGCGATGCCAGCATCAGCGCCACCGGCCAGGCAAAATAAGCGACGATAGCCAGCGTAAAGACAGTGCTGAAGATGAACTGCAGGAAGTTATTGCTCAGCGTCTGCGTGTAGTCAGTTATCTGCTGGATACCGCGGCTCATGCGGTTGATAATCGTACCCGACAGTTCATGGTCAAAATAGAACTGTGGCAGTCCGAGAATGTGAGCGTAGTATTTTCGGCTCAGCAGCCGGCGCTGCTTGGCGGCCAGCATATCGCCGACGTAACCGCCGATGTTACTGAAAACCGTCTGCCCGATATCAGTCAGGAATATCAGCCCGGCAATCAGCGCCACTACAGTGACATTAACATGACGTAAACCACCAGGCCCGGTAATCTGGTCGATCGCCACCTTGGTCAGCAGCGGGATAACTTGCGACATGGCGGCAATCAATATTGTGAAAAATGAGACCGTAATATAATAGCGCCGCAGTTCGCGGGTAAAGATAATGATGCGCCAGATGCTTTTCATATTTAACTACAGTATAACGGAGAAGACGGCCTACCCCATAAAATATCTGCGGCATTCAGCTGGCCGGACAGTTCCAGCTGTCCAACATAATACTTTGCTTCAGACACAAAATGTTCTATAACTATACCATGTTCCCGGGAATCCTCCCGTAAGAACACGCACGTCTCATCTCACTATGCCCGCGGAGGCTACTGTGAACGCAAAGAAAAGCAAGGTTCAGCGTAAGAAGCTGAGCAAGATCGCCGCCTACATCTTCGTCGGACTGGCCACTGGGCTGGTTCTCGGCATGGCGTTCGGCGTGATCATGATCATCCTGCAGCGGTTTTCCCTGCAGCAAGCCCTGATCGCCATGGGCATCGGAGCGCCAAGCGGCATCATCATCGGCCTGGTCGCCTACAAGGTCTCCCGGTCGGAGAAGATCTGGAATCCCAGTCCGCGACAGGCCGTCACGAGGATGGTCATCGTTATGGCACTGGTCGTCGGCCTGGTCGTCGGCTGGTGGGTGCAGTACTTGACGCACTGGCCGCGGTACAGCCTGTTGATCGTGGGAGCCATCGTGGCCCTCGTACTCGGCAGGTTCGCCTCGCTGATCATCCATGAGGACGGAGATCGCACGCTGCCCGAAGGACGCGAAGCGCCCACTGTCATCGAGGAGTACAACCACGTACCCAAGTGGCTGCTGAAGCGCTACTACCCGCTCCTGATCGTGGACGACAAGTACCCCGATAACAGCGAGACCGAAGTCCGCTTCGCCGGCCGTCTGCACTGGACGCAGCAGGTCAATGACACGACGATCGATATGATTGTCATGCTGGTGGCAGGCTGGCTGGTGTTCGGACGCCCCGGTACGGTGTGGATCCGCGACCTGGTCATCCACAATCCGTGGAAGTCGCTGATTGCGCTCGGTGCACTCGTCGCCTTCTCTGTGGCCCTGGCCATGAAGAAGAAGCTGCGACTAAAGTTGAAGACCAAGAAACCGTGGATTCCCGCGGTAATTGGCTTCATCCTGATGTGGGCTCTCATCGGCACGCCCGGTGCTGGCCTACTGCTGAAAGCCTTCGGACCCACAGGGTCTGTCGTCTTCTGGTCGATCGTTGCTGCCATCGCCGGCATGCGCGCCTACTGGAATTCGACCGACAGGACACACACCGTGTTCATGCTGACGAACATCTATCTGCGGATAGTGAAGCGGGGACCGATCCTGATACCCTGGATGCCTGCCCGAAGCGAGATGGTTCCGATCGACAAGATCAACATCGTCTTGCCCATCGAGACCTCGGCGGGTAAAGCCACGGGCCGCGCCGGCGTTACAGTCAGCGTGCCCGCCGAGACCAAGGAGCATGGCGAGACGTTCAGCATCGACGCTGCGTTCGAGCGCATGTACCCGCTCCGTAAGGGCGAGCATAGCGAGCTCATCCAGCAGCTGAACTTGATGATGCAGCGGAATGCCTCGGGATCACGGGGACTGCAACTGGACGAACCGGAGGACGACGCCGGGAAGGTACAAGAAGCCGAGCAGAAGGCCTGACGCGGCTGACCCGTACGAGACGTGCGAACGGTCCTGGCGGGCTGACTTGAATCCTTCACGGGATGACATTCAGCCGCCAGGACCTAGCAACACTTTATTATCTATATTCGTTCAGCGCTCAAGGCGCCACCGGCTGCAGCGGCCAGAGCATCAAGCATGACACCAACTTCGGTGTCAGTCATCGTTTTATCATAGGAAGTGATGCTGAGTCTGAAAGTAATCTGTTTATAGTCTGCATCCTCTGCCCGCTGATAGATGTCCAGCGCAGACACTGACAGTACATCGCCCGCTGGCAATTGGCTACTGAGGTTGCCCTGCACGAAATCATGGAGGGTCTGATACGGCAGGGCTGCAACAACACGTAGCGTGATGTCCTGCCGGACTTTCGGAAACCGTGACAATTTCTGGTAGCCCGGTGCGACCTGCTGGCTGAGTTCCTGCAGCAAACTGAGGTCGAGTTCAAAGCCAGCTGTATACTCAGGCAGCTTCAGGCTCTTCCGGACTGCGCTGCGATATTCTCCGATTTCGCCGAGACAGTAACCCGGGACGACTATGGCAGCCGTACGGCTGACTTCATACTGTGCGGTCTTGAGTTTGGTGGAACCGACGTAGCTATCCGGGTCATAAGGAATAATTTGTACTTTATCGGCTATCCCCAGGTCTTCCAGCAGAGTCATAAGGTATTTCTGGGCCTGATAATATGCTGCCCCGACATGGTTGGCCGCCGCCTTTGGATTGGCGGCGAAGACGACAGCCAGCCATTCCATCTCTGATGGCACTTCCTGTGCAGGTGTAACCGGGTCGTCCTGCTGCGGCAAAAAGTGTGATTTGCCCATTTCAAATAGCGCGAACTCATCGTATCCAGCCTTGATATTGGCGTGTACCTTGTCGAGCAGGCTCGGTGTCAGGCTCATCCGGTAGTACTGCAGGTCGGGACTGAGGGCATTGCTTAGTTTGTAGGCCAGCGTCTTGTCCTGTCCGACGCGGTCCAGCAGATTGCCATGCACGAAACTATAGTTCAATACTTCGTTGGCGCCGGCCCGGCTCAGCGCATTCCGAACGCGGGTCTTCATGTCCAGCATCGGATCCTTGGTGGCCGGCGCCAGGTCACGCTTCGGTAAAGCCAGCGGCAATGTATCAAAACCATACAACCTGCCGACTTCCTCGACGATGTCTTCGGCAATCTCGATGTCGGTCCGCCAAAATGGTGCCGTAATATGCAGCGAGTCTGTTCCCTCATCTTGCTCGACGCGGAATTCGACATTCTGTAGCAACGACACAATCTCGCCCGTGGTTAGCGATAAACCAAGGCGCCGGTTGATGAAATCAACGCTGACAGCTACGGGCTCGTGCAGCGAACTGGAATCCTGGATCTCCTGTGGCAGATGGTTGTCGTCCACTGCAACACTTGCAACCCGGCCGCCGGCAATGCGCTCGACATCACTGACAATCCTGGCCAGCACGGCCATGGTCTGCAGCGGACTCTGACCCTTATTAAACCGCGTAACAGCGTCGGTGAATATACCGTGTGTCATCGATGTCCGACGGATGGAATACATATCAAAGCTGGCAGACTCCAGGATAATATTGGTCGTATCGTTATCAATTTCGGTGTCACCGCCGCCCATCACACCGCCAAGGCCGATCGACTTATTGGCAGTCGCGATCAGGATTGATTCACCGCGCGGCTCAATCTCTTTGCCGTTCAGTAACGTCAACTTCTCACCGTCACGTGGATGACGCACAACCAGTGTGGCGTGGTCGGCGCTGCCCTCTTCAGACGAGTCCTGGGCGACAACTTTATCATAATCGTAGGCATGTAGCGGCTGGCCAGTGAGCAACATGTAGTAATTCGTCAGGTCGACGATGTTATTGATCGGCCGGAATCCTAGCCGACTCAGCTCGACCTGCAACCAGACTGGACTCTGCCCGATCTTTACGCCCGCCATCGGAACGGCAGTGAAGCGTGGCACCAGCTCCGGCAGTTCATTACGGATTTCCAGCCTGAGCTGCGACTGTTCGGGAGCTGCAATCCCGGCATCCGCCCTGTACCACTCGGGGCTCGTGAATTTCTGGCCCTGGATGCCGGCGATCTCGCGGGCAATCCCCAACATACCAAAACAGTCAGGTCGGTGCGTGAACATCTTGTTTTCCATATCGATGACGACATCATCAGTCAGGTTATACTTGTCGGCGAACATCGTACCAGGTGCCACGTCCTCATCAATTTCCAAGATGCCATCATGACTATCGCCGAGTACCAGTTCCTTGGGGCTGGCCAGCATGCCGTTACTGACTTCACCGCGGATATCGCGGACACTGAGGACGAATGGATCACTGTCATAGCTGCTTGGCACTGTCGAGTCTGGCGGCAACCAGGCGACCGTCAGCCCCGCCCGGACATTCGGAGCACCACAGACAACTTGCACATGACCATCAGCGTCACGCTCCACGTCAGCTGCAACACCACCGTCATCGATTTTGCAGATACTCAAATGGTCCGAATTCTCGTGCCCATGACACTCAATGACCTTAGCAATAATGATACCGGCGTATTTCTTACCAACTTCGATGGTTTCTTCGACTCCAGCTAGCTGGGCACCTATCCTCTCAACCAGTTTAGCAACTCCGTCCGGCGCAGGGTTTTCAGACCATGTGTAGAGTTCCTGGTAATACTTGATCTGGTTGACACTTACTTTCATACATCGGCCTCGGAGATACGCTTGGTGATAACCTCCATCGTCTTCTGGAATTCGGTTTCCAGATCGATGCCGTAATATTTCGAGATGACCAGGATAGACCACAGACAATCAGCCAGTTCATGGCCGAGCTTGGCATCGACATCGCTGATATCCCGTAGGTTCTCCTTGGCCATGACCAGTTTTTCGAGATCGCCGACATCACCGACGAATCCCATAGCGTAGTCCCGTATGCGCCAGGCTTCTTTGCCGTTCTTAGCGTTTGATGCTTCATACTGCGTGCGGATCTCTTCCGCCAGTTCCATGAGTTCCTGTAGTGTTTTCATTTGAATTGCCTCAAAAATTCTAATTTACCTGATTCAAAATGCCGGACGTCCTCGATACCGTGCTTCATCATGACCAGTCGGTCGAGGCCGCAGCCCCAGGCGAAGCCGGTGTAGATGTTCGGATCGATATCGGCCGCCCGCAGGACATTCGGATGGATCATGCCGCAGCCTAACAGTTCGATCCAGCCGCTGTAACTGCAGACGTTACAACCCTGTTTCTTACAGAACGGACAGCTCATGGCAAACTCGAACGATGGCTCAGTGAACGGGAAATAAAACGGCTGTGTTTTGACATCCAGCTCCTGCTGATAGTACTCCTGCAGAAATGTCTTAAGCGTTGCCATCAGCTGGCCGACAGTGACGCCCTTGTCGACGTAAATACCTTCGACCTGGTAAAAGGTGTGCTCGTGCCGGGCATCGAGGTCTTCGTTCCGGAAAACGCGGTCCGGTACAACGACGGCGATCGGTTTGCCCTGCTCGAGATTAGCGGCGTATTGCCTAAGCAACCGGTTCTGCATGGTGCTGGTGTGGGCTGGTGCTATATAGCGTTTGCCGTTTTCAGCGGTCTGTTCCGTCATGAAGGTATCGTAATCATCCCGGGCCGGATGGCCTTCCGGGAAGTTCAGGGCGCCGAACATATGATAGTCATCGTCTATCTCGCGCGACTGCGAAGCATTAAAGCCCATACGGTAAAAAATATCGAGGATCTGGTCGCGCTCGGTCATCAGCGGATGTCTTGATCCGACTTCACTGCTCAGCAGAGCCGGTCGCCGGTCGGCTGGCACGTTGATATCAAACGGTGCCGTTACATCGATCGGCCGCAACACCTCGGCCTGCTCCTGGTGGCTCTCAATCAGACCGATGAGCTCCTGCTTCAGCTGGTTCAGTTCCTGACCAAAAGCGCTGCGTTCGTCTGTCGGAAGTGTGGGGATTTCGGCATACAGCGCCCGCAGCTCGGGCGCCTTCAGGATATCAGCCTTCGCTGCAAGCGTGTCAAAGCGCTGGTGCAGTACATTGGCAGTCTCGGTAATGTGTGGATTTTGGTAGTTCATATCTGACAATCAGTATACCAGTCTTCTAACAGAGATGCAGGATTAGCGGGTAAGAATTATAAAGCGCCGGGATGCAGGACACCAGTCACCATATATTTGAACCTGCCGTGTGACGCTATATCGACTACTGTTTTACCATAGAGGCGCGGGTGGCCGCCTAGCTTGGGATTCCGCTGAACATCGGCTTCGTCCGGGAGGACATTGACAGCTGTTTCGTCTGCATCCTCATGATGAATCGTCGGCCCGCCAACAACGAATCCGCCGCAGAGACGTCCGACCTTTTCCCAGGACCCCGGCTCCGCTCCAACCTGATGCATAATTTCAATAACTACCCGTTCACCCACCTGAAATGCTTCGCCAATTGCCATATATCTACCTTAATTTGTATTACTGTTATATAGCCACTATAGCATAATGCTTATGTCTATATTACTAAGAAAAACGGCCTGTCTACATTGCAGTAACAGGCCGTTTTCATGTGTTTTATGGCATACGCTTGATGGTCTTAGAGCATGGCGTTCATGTCGGCGTCGAGCGAACCATCAT
Organism: Candidatus Saccharibacteria bacterium UBA5148; assembly: GCA_002413835.1. Lineage (GTDB taxonomy): Bacteria > Patescibacteriota > Saccharimonadia > Saccharimonadales > UBA4665 > UBA4665. The sequence goes on from DHXU01000008.1 coordinate 86,431, forward strand.
CGAGGTTACTGTCGAGCTGGCCACTGGCAGCATCAAGCGATTTGCCAGTCTGCGTCAGATCGGCCTTGGTCTGAATTTTTGCGGGAACACCCGGCTGGCTGGCTTGCTGCTGGGAGTCAGCGGCTTTATTCATATGCATGACCTTGTAGCCAGCAAACCCGATCACTGCCACGACGAGAATGACTGCCAGTACGCCAACGGCTTCGAAGCCGGCCTGATTGATGTAGTGTCTACGCATTAGTTCGTTCCCCCTGTGGTGTTGACATCAGTAGCATTATCCGTACTAGTCGATGGGTTATCTGATGAAGTGGTAGATTTTGCGGTCATCAGTGTCACTAATACCGCTTTGATGGATTTGCGGTAATCCTGCAGCGCCGTGCGGGCATTTTTGACTGCAGTTTTGACTGTCGCAACCGATGCAGCTGGATCGGTGCTGCTACAATCAATCTTTACTGTCAGCGCCGATAGAGCGTTGACTGCTGCGGTTGCACCCACTTTCTGTGCATCAGCCGCAGTAACCAATGAAGCATAGTCGGCTGCAGACAGTTGCTTGTCTGCCTGGTAGGCCTGCAGCTTGGCATAGGTATCATTCAACCGCGTCAGCTGGCGGGTTGCCTGGGCGCCGTAATTGGTTATCTTATTGTTCAGGTTAGCTTCGCGGGCCGTGCAGGCCTTCTGACGATCTGCCACAGAATGCTGCTTCTTATTCTGGCGCTCAGTCGCCAGTAGCTGCTTGGCTTCACCACGGAGCGTACTGACATCGCCGGTAGTCACATGGTCAGTCTCAGATTCAGACTCATCAGAACTACTGGAGCCGCTCGATTTATTAGTCGTGACAGTCGTGCTGTTTGAGACTGACGAGCCGCTACCCTTCGCAGCCGAGACAGGCCCGACAGCCAGGACAGATACCGCGACGACAGATACCGCCAGGAGTCCAAGATTAGTTTTTAGATGTTGCATGCAATCCTTTCATTGATTTCTAAGAATGTTATTAGTTTATTCTCTCCCGCTTATGTTTGCAACGCAGCAATATAACACTACAATATAATCTATGCCTACTTTTTCTTTTGATGCAGTCTCAGAATACGACAAAGCCGAGATGAATAACGTCTACGACCAGACAGAGCGTGAGATCACCAGCCGCTACGACTTCAAGGGCACCCCGGCTGCCATCGAATGGCTCAAAACCGAAAGAGACGGCGACAAGACGGGATTTAAGATAACCGGCACCGGCGAGTGGCAGATTGATGCCATCCTGGAAATTGTCCGCAAGAAGCTGGCCGCCCGCAACCAGAGCCAAAAGGTTCTCGATACTTCCAAGGATGTCACCGAAAGCAACCTGAAAGCCACCAAAGAAGTCCCCTTCAAAAAGGGTCTCGACCAGGAAAAAGCCAAGAAGATTACCGCCCTGATCCGCGACACCTACCCCAAGGTCAAACCGCAGATCCAAGGCGACGTCGTCCGCGTCGTCGGCAGCAGCAAGGATGACCTGCAGAACGTCATGCAGTTACTGCGGGCCCAGGATTTTGATTTCGCCATTAGTTTCACGAATTACCGCTAACCAGGCACCTCGGTCCCGAGTATATTGACAACCGCGTCTCACAAGTTTAAGCTCCCAATATGCACGAGGAGCAGACGAACTTCCATTTAGAAGTCCATGGCGCGGCCAGTCCGGAAGTACTTGGACAGCTGATTGAACTACTTGGTACCGGTGCTGTTAAGGGAAGTATTGACCTGTCAATCGGCGTAGACCCGTCGGCCCCTGATACAGAACCCTATTATAACCCCCGCTACGTCACCTATCTTCCGTCCAATGAGCCCGGCGGCGTTATTCCGCTCGTAACATCAGACTCACTCCGTGCCTTTGCAGACAGCCAACCAGAGGCCAACAGATTCCGTGGCGTTCCCAGGATTTGGAACGCACTGTCGCGGTCTCTAGTGCCTGCCAAAGCCACCGATCTGGCTATGATCACAGAAGCTGCCGGTTACCCACAGCTGGTTGGCATTTATGCCGGTCAACTGAGCAAATTACTGGCGATGCTTGCCAATGACCATACACTTGTAGACGGCCTAGGTTATAAAACGAGAAATTTCCTGGAGTCATATAACCGGGCGCTGCATACGGAAAGCTGGCAGCCAGACGCAAACTTGTCGCCAGACCCGACTGAATAAATAGTCCGGGCAGCCATATACCTGATGCCAGCCAGTAGGCTATACTTACTAGCATATGCAAGATAGCACTGCCCCCGACGAAGACCTCCTCTTGCCACCGCCAACTATCGAGCAGGCCGCCGCCGAAGTACTAGCCACCAATGACCGTGGCGGTTTATACACCGTACCGGGTGCCAAGCTCTATCCTCACCAGTGGTTATGGGACAGCTGCTTTATTGCCATCGGCCTGCGCCACATCGATATCGAGCGCGCCAAAACTGAGATTCTGAGCCTGCTTCGCGGCCAATGGTCCAATGGCATGCTGCCGAACATAATCTTCAACGACAGCCGCGCCTACGCTACCGACCGCAATGCCTGGCGCAGCTGGGCCAGTCCGCTGTCACCGGATCATGTCTCAACCAGCGGCATCACCCAGCCGCCGATGCTGGCCGAAGCTATCGTCCGGATCGGCGAGCTGCTGTCCGCATCAGAACGACATGCCTGGTATAAATCCGTCTGGCCGGCCCTGATTGCGTATCATGAGTGGCTCTATACCGACCGTGATCCGCACAAAGAAGGCCTGGTGCTGCAGATTCACCCCTGGGAAGTCGGCATGGACAATACGCCGCCCTGGATGGCCTACCTGCATGAACACCAATTGCCGTTCTGGATCCGCAGTGTCCAGAAGCTGAAATTGCTCGGCGTCATAGGTATGTTCCGGCGCGATGCCCAGACCGTACCGCTCGATGAGCGCTTTGAGACGTTGGAGATCCTGGCCTTATTAGACACTCAGCGCCGTCTGCGCCGCAAAGCCTACGACATCAGCAAGATTATGGACCACTCACTGTTCCTGATTGAGGATCTGGCGTTCAATGCAATACTCATCCGCGCCAATCAGCAGCTGCGCACCATTGCCAAAACCCTGGACCGCAAACTGCCGGAACCACTTGCTAGCCATATGAAACTGACCGAAGAAGCCCTCGAACAGCTATGGGATGATTACAGCAGCCAGTATTATTCCCGGGACTTTATCTCGCACAAATTACTGAAGGAATCGAGCGTCGCGACCTTGCTGCCACTGTACGCCGGCAGTATATCGCAGGAGCGGGCCGCCAAACTGGTCAGTCTGATAGAGAACGATCAGGCTTTCGGGCCAGCCTTCCCGTTACCTTCAACAGCTGTCGGCTCAAAATGGTTCCAACCAATGCGCTACTGGCAGGGCCCAACCTGGATGAACATCAACTGGATGGTAATCGACGGCCTGAAGCGCTACGGATTTCACGAGCACGCCTCGGCCCTGACTGATTTGTCACTGGAACTGGTCGAGAAATCGGGTTTTGCGGAATATTTCGACCCAATCACCGGCGAGCCGCTCGGAACGGATAATTTCAGCTGGACGGCAGCCCTGGCAATTGATTTATTACGCTCGGATAGCCACGACTAGCTCGCGTTACCTGCCCATAGCGGCGTCGTAGTTATTGAGTATACGATCATGTACGTCATCAAATTCGTACGCCGTAGCATCGTGTTTGGTTATGCCAGGCAGAACGGCATACGGGTAGTTGTAGCAGTCTACACTGTTCAGGTCATCCATCATGCACATCCACCAATCACCGTCAGAAGTTCTGCGCAGTAAGGTGACGACAGCGGCGTCACGGCGGATAACCGGCGATAGCTGAGTGTCAGATGCAGCCTGCGTCGTGGTAATCATGATTCGCTGCACGCTTGTGGGGTCTGGCGAACCATTCGGATCGGCAATCATATCGGCCTCGATAGTAAAGGCCTGCGGGCTGCCACCAAATATATGGGCGTCCGTCCGCGTAAATCCAAGCGCCGTAAAGTATCCGCTACTGTCAGTACTTTTGGACCATCCGACACTATGATTAGCCCTAGATGCATAATCAGCCGTCAGCTGCGAAGCTATCTGTAAACCGAGCCAGCGAACCCGGTTGCACGCCAGATTCTGCCCGTTTTCACAATCAGACAGCTGCACAGTAACGTTTCTGGGGCCGGGAATAATCGTTGCCGCCACAGTGTTCGTATCGCCACCAATAGCCAGCGGCAACATAGCCAGGCCGATAAGCTTGGTGGCAATTCCAAATCGTCGAGGTTTCCGGTCCACGGCAGGCCGATTGTCGTATTGCCCTATGTCATATATCATTATTAGTCCATACAATAACACTTTTTCATAGTAACGGGAACAAATTGCTGATTTATACTTCTGGTGGCTCTATAAGTACAACTGTCTCAGCCGTCGAGGCCGTTTTGTCAGCCAGGCGCTGGACCTTCGTCAGCTTGCCCTCGATTGTGCGGGATTTGCGCGAGGCGTCCTCGATTGTATTGGTGGCCTGCAGTAATTTTTCGTGTGTCTTGTCGAGCAGGTCACCGAACTTGCCAAATTCACCTTTGATAGTGGTCAATAGTTCCCAGACCTGACTGGTCTGCTCAGCGATAGCCAGTGTCCGGAAGCCAAGCTGATAACTGCTCAGAATGGCAGCGATCGTTGTTGGACCAGCTACAGTTACCCGGTATTGGCTCTGCAGATTTTCGAACAAACCAGGCGTCCGCAGCACCTCAGCATACATGCTCTCGATCGGGACATACAAGACTGCAAAATCGGTCGTCTTGGGTGGCACGATATACTTCTCTTTGATACTTTTGGCTTCCAGTTTGATGCGGTTGATCATCGCTTTTTGTTCGATGGCAGCCTGCACCAGGTCGCCTTTTTCTTCTGCCGCAACCAGGCGCTGGTAATCCTCAAGCGGGAATTTAGCATCGATTGGCAGATAAATATGGCCTTTTGCCGATGATTTGTCCGGCAGTTTGATAGCAAAATCGACGACGTCGCGGCTACCCGGCGTCAGCATGACCTGCTTCTCGTAGTGGTCTTTGATAAATATCTGCTCCAGCAGATTTTCGAGCTGGACTTCGCCCCAGGTACCGCGGGTTTTGACATTGGTCAGGACACGCTTGAAATCATTGACGTCGGTCGCCAGGTTCGACATCTCACCGAGGCCCTTATGTACCTGCTCCAGGCGGTCACTGACCAGTTTGAAGCTCTCGCCCAGCCGCTTTTCCAGTGTACTCTGCAGTTTCTCATCGACAGTAGCGCGCATTTTTTCCAGCTTGTCCGAATTATCCTTCTGCAGGCTTTCCAGCCGGCCCTCGACGGTGCGCCGGATCTGCTCCAGCTTCTCATCATTCTTATCCCGCATCTGTTCCAGGCGCTTGTCGAGTGTTTCGCGGGTCTGAAAGATGCCTTGGCTGACCTCTGTCCGCAAATCTTTGTTGGAAGCCGCAAAATCGCGCCGCGACTGGGCGAATTCCTGCCGCAGCGGCCCATCGAGCCCACCGCCAGTCCGGCGCGTCATCAGATATATCAGCCCGATCAGATTAACCACCCCAATAGCCACCAGTACATATTCCATAGGTCTATTGTACGCTATCCGGCCGGTAGTGCTTATGACAAGCACGTACATCTCGTCGGGGGCAGACGGTGAACGCTTCGGGCTAGTCCAGCAGCCGCGTCACCACGAACATACAGACCACCCCGAAGATGGTCAGACCGATAGTTCGGTACGATGAATGTTTGCTATGGGCCTCCGGCAGGATCTCGCTGGCGCCGATATAGAGCAGAAAGCCGGCGAAAAATCCGAGATACAGAATCAAAGAAGCGTCAGAAATATGGATGAAGAAGGTAGAGATAGCGCCCAGAATCGGAGCCACGGCATCCAGCAGCAGGAGCCATAATGCCCGGCGATTATTATTCTTATGAGTCAGCATCAGCGCCACGGTGTTGAGCCCATCCGAGAAGTCATGCGCCAGCACGGCGATAGCCACGGCGATGCCGACTTTCGGGTCGACTTGGAAGCCGAGGCCGATACCGACGCCGTCCAGGAAGCTGTGGCCGCTCAGCGCCAAGGCCGAGGCGATACCGACCTGCGGATGATGGTGCGTCTCGTATTCTTCCTCGTGGGCATGGTGGATCAGGATACTCTTCTCGACGATATGAAACGCCAGGAAACCGATAACCAGGGCGATCATCGGTCGCGTCGGATCAGCGTGCTGCTCCTGCAGGGCATGAAATATTTCCGGTAGCAGGTCGAAGGCTACAACACCGATGATAATACCGGCCGTATAACCGAGCAGGCGGTGCAGATTGTCACGATTTTTCAGGGCTGTCAGGCCCCCGAGTATTGTTGAACAGAATGCCGCGAAGGCCAGAAGTAGTACTGTCATGTTTTTATTCCTTGTATACGCTCCAGTATCGCCGCTTACCGGCAATATTGCAAATCATCTGAACCGTTACCTACCTCAGCGGCGTAGCGGTCATCGGGATAGAAAATGCCTCCAAAAAAGGCCCAGGAAGACCCGAGCCTTTGTTTTGGAAGCCTCACACTTCCTATATATCAGCTTATGCCCACTGCCCCGATTATTCAAGTAACTTTTTCACAGGCCGCCGCTATCGGAGTTCCCTCGGCGGTGGTAATCTATTATCATAGAGAGATGCCTTCGCAACTACCACCTATACAGACTGTACAGCCTAGACTCAGCTTTAAGGACCGCTGGTGGCACCGTTACCTCGGTCGGCCATACAAATTGCACGTCAACGATCACGGAGGGCAAGGCCCGGTCATCATCCTGCTGCATGGCCTGGCGTCGTCATCAGCCAACTGGGTTGAACTGATTCCCCTGCTCAAGGATTCGCACCGCTGCGTCAGTATCGATCTGCTTGGTTTTGGAGATTCACCGAAGCCGCAGTGGAGCGCCTATGCTATGGATGACCACCTCCGGGCTATACAAGCTGCAATTAAGCGCTTGCGGCTTCGGCAGCCCTTTACCCTTGTCGGCCATTCGCTCGGCAGCCTGCTGGCAACCCGTTATGCCCGTGAGCACGCCAGTCATGTTGAGCGGCTGGTCCTACTCAGTCCGCCGGTCTACGCACCGCTACACACTATCGCCAGCCGGGCCGCCAGACAGCGGACGTCCTTATATCTGCGGGCCTACAGTTTCCTCCGTACGCACAAACGCTTCACGCCAGAAAATATTCAGCGCCTGAGCCGTATCATTCCGCAGGTCAGATTCATTCTTGTCAGCCGCGTGACCTGGAAGCCCTTTATTCGTTCTCTTGAGCAATGCATCGAACATCAGACACTGATTGCAGATATCGGCAAGGTCCATTCGACGATTGATATATTTTACGGCATATTTGACGAGCTGATCGTCCCCTATAACATCAAGCAGTTGGCAAAAGTGCGGGATGTCCAGCTGTACCCGCTACGCGTGAGTCACGTCGTCGGCAAACGCTATTCACTGGCCGTCGCCAAGGTGCTGGCCAGCCAGACACCGGCACCTTAGCATATAGCCTCGTCCGATCTTGCTATATATCAGCTAAGGCCATTTACAATTCGGCTCATACGGACGACACTATATACTATAATCATAATCAAGGCACCATCATGGACAACGAGACCCCGTCAGCCAGTTCCACCAGCTCCTCTCACACATCAAGTTCATTCAAACGGCCAAAGCTGCCCCTGAGCATATCTCCGCGCTGGATTATCCTGATTCTATTGGCGATCATCATCGTCGTGCTGCTGCTATGGAAACCATGGAACCAAGCCCCAGGAGCAAATACCCGTACCGTCTCATTCACCGGCAATGCGACTGTTAAAGCCACACCTGACGAGTTCACCTTCTATCCGTCCTACGATTTTACAAATGCCGACAAACAAGCCGGTTTGAGCGCCGTGACTGCCAAAAGTAATGAGCTCGTCGCCAAATTGAAGTCTATCGGCGTCCCCGACGCAAAGATTCAAACCAGCATCAACAGCTCCCAGGATTCCAGCAAACGCCCACAAGCCTATCCGCAGATGCTCCAAAGTGACGGCGACTTCAGTTTTACCCTACAGCTCAATGTGGTGGCGACTTCACGCGCCATAGCCCAAAAAGTGCAGGATTACTTAGTAACGACAACTCCGACAGGCACCGTCACGCCCTACCCGACATTCAGTGAAACACTGCGCAAAAAGCTGGAAACGCAGGCCGCCTACGACGCCGGCAAAGATGCCCGCAGCAAAGCCGAGCAATCAGCCAAAAATATCGGCTACAAACTCAGAGCCGTCAAAAGCGTCGAAGAAGGCAACGGATTTACTGGCGGTGTCCAGCCGCTCAAATCCAGCGGCGACAGCTATGGTACCGACGCCGTCCCGGCACCCGAACTCGGCGTCCAGCCCGGCGAAAACAGCCTCGACTACTCTGTGACTGTCGTCTATTACATCAAATAGGCTTGCAGGTATACTAGTAAGTATTAGCACTTCCCGCCGTGAAACAATTGTTTCACGCTCCCGGAAGCGGCTTTTGTTATACACCTTCTACGACTTCTGGCCTTGCTATAATGAATTCCATGCTCGACAAACTCTTCGCTCAGTACTCATCTGCCATTAATAGGAGCCCGGATATTCATTATGTGCCCGATAATGCCGTTAAGAGCAGCAAGCTTATTAATCCGAACAGCGATGCACTGACGGTCTTGTTTCCGCCCTGGCATAGCGGCGGCTTCGCTTACGGCAAGATTTAAGATATGATAACGGCATTATCATGTGTGTCGGTCAGTCGACATACTTCTCAAATATGCACGGCTAAGCGGCTTGCTGTTCAAGCTTTGTAAGTCTTTGAGCGACATCAGATGATTCTGCATCTGACTGCTCATGAAGTTGTTCGATTGCTTCTGCAATGCCTCCAAAACCATCCTGCACCTCTGCCCGTAATGCTTCGAGTTTGAGCTCAAATTTCTCATCGAATCTTGTTTCGGTTTGAGATAGCCGGGAATCAATAAACTGTTTTAAGTCGTTGAGCTGATCATCGTTCATAAACTGATTATACCAAAACAAGTAAGCTTTGGAATAATGCTTTCGAAATGTTTATGAATACCCGTCTCGCCGACAAGTCTTCGCTGAATCAGTACCTCCTATAGGACGCTGAGCTGCGTCGACGTTGGCTCATCCTCGATGGTTTCTTCGCTCGCGATATCATCATCCTCGAGGCCGCTGTCCAGCTCCAGGCCCTTGATCCGCGGCATGGCAGCCTGGCCGATCTGACCTTGCATGCCGCCGATGATGTTGGCAGTGCCCATGAATAACTTATGGGCCTGCTTTTCACGCTGCGCCCAGAGCTTTTCATAGGCCACACGTTCTTTTTGGACCTGAAGTGTCATTTCCTGATAGGTTTCAACCATGCTTTCAATCTGTTGATGAAATTCATGACCGGTGACGAAATTGTAGAGCGATTCGGCTTTGCTGCCACGGTTTTGGGCCAGCGCCTTCTGGACGGCGACATCGAGCAGCGATTTGCGCAGCAGCATGCCGAGTACCAGCGCCTGCTTCGGCTTACAGATCCAGACACCATCGAGCTGGCCCATGTCACCTTCAATCTGCTTCGGCATGGCTTCGGTGATGATGACCGGGATATTGGCCTTGGAGGCCCGCAGGTCGGTTTTGAGCTTCGGAATCCAGCTGTCGGTCCAGTTCTTGGTGCGCTTGATTTCCCACAGGATGACACCGCAGGCCGTACCGCGGGCAGTCCGCACAGTGTGGCTGATGTCAGCGCCGTTGACGCCTTTGGCAATCGGGTTAAGTTCATCATCGCGGAAGGCATCGGCTAGGGATTTCTCGAAATCGAGCTCCATGATTTCGCCCTGCAGCTGCTGACTGCCCTGGGCGGCTTTGCGCTGGGCGTCGTCGAGAGCCTTTTGTAGATCGGTGATAGTCTTTTCCTTGGCAGCGATGTTCAAGCGTTGGCGCTCGTCGGCCAGCTTAGTGGCCTCTTCGCGGATTTTGCCCTCTTCCTCGGCTAGTTTCTTGGCCGCCTCGAGTTCGGCCTCCTCGCGGGCTTTTTTCTCACCGCGCAGACTCGTCATCAGCTCTGTTAACTTGGTACGCATCTGTTTGTTGGATGCTTCAAGTTCAGCCTTGGATTCCTTCTCGTTAGAGGCGTCAGTTTGGAGTTGTCTTATCAGTAATTCCTGCTGCTGGGCGGCCTTCTTTTGCGCACCGAGCGCGTCGCTCTCCAGGCGCTTTTTGGCAAGTTCCAGTTCGGCGGCGGCTTCGCGCTCCAGCAGGTCTTTAGCGCCGGCCAGCTGTTTGGCATGGAAGGCGTCTGCCGCTAGACGTTCGGCCTTAGCAGCCGCCACCGACTCTTCTCGCAGTTTATCCAGCTCAGCCTGGTGACGCTGATGCTCAGCCGCCAGAACCTGAGCCTCGATTTGACCCTGCAGGGCCTCGCTGACCTCAATCTGTTCACCACATTGTTTACAGGTAATCGTACTATTGCTACTCATTGTCCCCCCGCTCTTCCTCTTTCCTAACAGTATAGCCGCTTAGTACCGGCTAGGCTGCAGTAGTACCTACAACGCATGTTTTTACTTTTGAGACCGGATACTGACTGCTACAATAAGCAGATGAAAAAACACTTCCAATACTACGACCTGATCCTGGCACTCTTCGCCAGCATTTTACTAATTTCTAACCTCGGCGCCGTCAAACTGATCGCCTTTGGGCCGATTATTACTGACGGTGGCGCCATACTGTTTCCGCTGGCCTATATTTTCGGCGACGTCCTGACCGAAGTCTACGGTTTCAGGTACGCCCGCCGGGCCATCTGGACTGGATTTGCCGTCATGCTGCTGGCCGTGTTTGCCTTCACCGTCGTGCGCTATGCACCTATCGCCGTTGGCGGCATTACCCAAGGCAATTACGACGCGGTACTCGGCTTCTTCCCACGGATTGTGCTGGCCAGCCTGATTGCCTACCTGACAGGTGAATTCCTCAACTCAATCGTCCTGGCCAAACTGAAAATCCGGATGGGCGGCAAGAAACTCTGGGTACGCCTGATCGGTTCGACTGTTGTCGGTGAGTTCTTTGACACACTTATATTCGGCCTGATCGCCTTCGGCGGTATCCTCGGCTTCCACGACATGGTCGTCTATCTGCTGATCGGTTGGGGCTTCAAGACCGGCGTCGAAGTCGTCATGCTACCTGTCACCTACCGCGTCATCGCCTTCCTGAAGCACCGCGAAGGCGTCGACGCCGACGACAGTAAGACCGTTTTCACACCACTGGCCATAGGTGTCGACGGCAAATCCTAAGTCTTCGGCGCAGCAGGCTTAGCGTCGTAATAGGCAGCTAACCACTGGGCTTTGAGCTCTTTGAAAGAGCCATCTATAATACTGGCGCGGATATCGCTGACCAGTTTGATAATAAAGTGCTCGTTGTGGATCGACATCAACGTCGCCGATAGCCGCTCGTGAGCCCGGAACAAATGGTGGACGTAAGCCTTGGTGTAATTCTGGCAGGTGTAGCAGGCACAATCCTCCAGAATCGGCGAAAAGTCCGCCCGGTAGCGCCCGGCGGTGATGTTGATGCGTCCACCGAAGGTATAGGCTCCGCCGTTGCGGCCAACCCGGGTCGGCGAGACACAGTCGAAGGTATCGACACCGTTCTCGATAGCAATAAAGATGTCGTCCGGTTCGCTGATGCCGAGCAGGTGCTTCGGTTTATGCTTCGGCAATTCCTCGTTCACCCAGCGGACGATAGTCCCCAGCTGGCTCTTTTCCAGCGCCCCGCCGATACCGAAGCCGTCAAACGGCCGCTCGCCCAGAAACCTGGCCGTCTGCCGTCGCAGATCTTCGTACTGCGCGCCCTGCAGCACGCCGAACAGTGCCTGGTATGGCCGCTCCGGGTGTTCTGTGCGAAGCTGGCCGATCCGCGCCAGGCAGCGCTCTGCCCAGGCATGCGTCCGGGCCAGCGATGTCACCTGATAGTTATACGGATCCATCAGTGAGGTCAATTCATCGAAGGCAAACATAATATCAGCACCGATAGCGTGCTGAACGTTGATCGAATGCTCCGGCGTAAAGCGGTGCATACTACCGTCAATGTGCGACTTGAAGTTCACACCGTCGTCATCGACGAAGGCCTTGCGCTGGCTGACCGGCGTAATCACTTCCTGGGCGGTCAACGAATCAGTTTCCATGGCCAGCACCTTCTTGAAGCCGCTACCCAGGCTGAGCACCTGAAAGCCTCCAGAATCAGTGAAGGTCGGCCCGTCCCAATGCATAAATTTGCCCAGGCCACCGGCCTGCTCAATCAGCTCGTGTCCCGGCTGCAGGTAGAGATGGTAAGCATTCGCCAGCACCGCCTGGCCATGGACAGCTGTCACCTGCTCCGGCACCATCGCCTTGACCGTCGCCTTGGTACCAACAACAATAAAGGCCGGCGTCTCAATCCGACCATGCGGCGTCGTGATTACACCAGCTCGCGCCAGCGTACCATCCCCGAGCTCGTGTTCTATCTCAAATCCAAAGTCAGATTGCATCTCAGCAATTGTAGCGGTTCCGGGAAGGTTTTACCACCGTTACGGTCCTGACTTGCAGCAGATCGGCTGCAGGTTTATTTAAAAAACAACGGCTCGTATATATCCGTGAACGCTGTATGGTCGTAAAAACTTGTGCCGTATGCAACCTTGACCAGCTCCTGTGTGTCCGGAGCCACCAGGAACAGCGCCGGCACCAATAACACATTACCGTCAAACTGCGTCTGCTTGAAGCCGTGCCCGATAGATGACTTGATCCAATACGGAATGTCCTTGACGGATGCAGCGGCGGCCTTCAGCGAGGTCCCAACACCGTACATATCATACATCCCCCGGCCCGGGTCAGCGATGATCGGATATGGCGGCTTCACCTTGTGGCGTCCATAAATATTAGCCTTGATACGCTCTTCCGGTGACTGCACGAAGGCAATCACCTCACAGCCGTTCTTCGATAGCATCTGATACTCCATGGTCAGCCGGTATATCGTCAGATTGCACCACGGACAGCCCGAATAGCGCAGAAACGCCAGCAGAACAAACTTGTCCTTGTACGCTGCCAGGTCGACGCTCGCACCGAACACATCGGCTGCCGCAAACTGCGGCGCAACCTCCCCCACGAGTAATTTCTTATGCTTCACTAGATATATTGTACGCTATCGCTATGTAACTGCAGACCGTACCAATAATCCAATTAGATACTACGCGTATACATACAGCCCGGGAAGTTCGAACATCCCAGGAACTCACCATATTTACCAGCTTTGCGAACAAGATTCTTGCCGCAGTCCGGACATTGTTCCGGCAACTTCGTAGCGACCGGTGGCATATCCGGTAGATGGTCCTGATAGGCCAGCCGGAGGTATTTGACAAGCTGGAAGCAATCCACTAGTTCGATAGGCTTATCTTCGGCAAAGTGCCGGGCTTCCAGCGTGAAGACGTTGGTCGTGATAAAGATTCCCTGGCCGTCTGCTATCCTATCAGCCAACGCGCCATAAAAGTCGCGCAACGCGCCGACAGTCACCTTTTGAGTAATAAACTTTTTACACTGCACAAAATGTTCGACGCCGTCCTTGATGGCTATAACATCAATACCACCATCATATGCGCCGCCAATCACTCTAGCTTCATAGCCTAGCTTTATCATGACCTGCGCGACAAACTCTTCGAACTCCGTTGGCTCCATGGAACGCATCCAGTGAATCAGTTGCCTGTCGGTACGCCAATCCGTTCCAGCATCAGCCCTAAACTTCCTGGTTGGTTTCTTGTGTACACCGGCCCAGCTGCGCACAATTTCAATCGCCCGCATCACAAAATAAATGAACCCCACAAATGACGCGACGGCAATAAATGAGCTGAGTAAAGCCATGGAGTTCATATCTAGCCTAAGTATAACAAAAGCGGTTTCAAAGAACCGCTTTCATACATAACACCATTTTCAGAGAGTATCGCGCGTCAACGTCTGTATACGCAGCACGGTCCAAGGCTTATGTGCCTATTCGTAGGATCCGGTGCTCGCCCGCCGTATCCGAAGACACGATGGGAGACATTACGCATAAACCAGCAAGCAACTAAGCCCGCATGAGTATACTTTTTCTGTTTCTGTATTAGAATCGAATTTTACGGACATAGTTGTCTGCCGATTTACGATCAATACCCTCAAAGAGAAAACGAATGTTAATTACATCTTAGCACGGATTGGGGATCTTGTCAAGTACCGAATGCAAAATGCCCCGCTATACCAGATTGACAGAAGTCGAGCTTTTGCTAGAATATCTCGGATGGTGAGTTGATATATAGGAGTTAAGACCCCTGCCCCTCAGTGCTAGACCCTTCATGAGCTCAACAACAGCATAACTAGCGCTAGCGTAACTGTATTTGTAGTACCGATGACCTGCTTTCGTCGGATGACGAAATTCGATAGAGATACTGTCATCCGTTGATTCAAAGGAAACAATGCCGGAATCACCATTAAGATTTGCGTAACGAACCATGTGGACCTCTTGTGCGAATAAATGTTAGGCGTCAAAGCCGCACCCACGCCTACAGACAATCATGAGCCGCAAGCAAAACAATTGCAATAGTCTGATTTTGTTTTATAATGCTTATGATTATCTTTAAGTTACACGCCTTCAATAAATGTTTGGATGAACGATGTAATTCGAGTCTTTATCCTCATGACAATGCTTTGGCGCTGCAATATCCCGGGCTTTTTCTTGAGCACTTCACTTAAATCGTGGTCGCGTGGAATGCGACCTGTCGACATATAGCGGTCAAGTAATACCTGTACCTTGGAATTATCCAGCCCTTCCTCTTCACACAATGCTCGGAACGCTGCAACCTGTTCTTCATTCCAAAACTCTGCAAAGCTCGTCTCGACGTCATCCGAATCAGAGATCTTAGGTACGGTCGTTTGGATGAACTTCTCGATGAGCTCGCGTTTGCTCCTGAGTTGTGGGTCGTTTGCCATAGTGTCAGCGATCATCTTGCCAATTTCATGTCTCTTGTCGTCGTTTGCGCCAATCATCCGAGCAATCAGCCGCAGAATATAGCTGACATTGATTTCGTCTCGCCGCACAAGCTCAAGCTCGAAGTCAACATCTTCTAGAATTGAGACTTTGTCCTTGGCCTGTTCTTGTCTGACCTTATCGAAGATATCAAGGTACTTACCTTTGAAGTTCTCGAAGGTCTGCTCGTCAATATTTGTATCATCGAAGTTAAAATCAGCAAACGAGATGAGGACATTTTTGAGCCTGAGCATTTCCCGGAATGCCTGGACGAACGCCAACTCTTGCTCTTCATCAATAAGTGAGTCAACATCCGAGGGCGTCGGCGTCACTGCGAGCAACCTTGTGACGGCTTCATCAAATTTACCGACATAGTCACCATATGGCTCGAGGAATATCTCTTCGCGAGCATTTTTATTTGCAAATAGTTCGATCGCATCGTCTGTCGACTTCTTGAGGTTGCGGAATGAAACTATATTTCCCTGAGATTTCGTCTCGTTCAATATGCGGTTTGTTCGCGAATACGCTTGCAGCAAGCCGTGGTAGCGTAAGTTCTTATCAACATAGAGCGTATTGAGCGTCGGACTATCAAAACCAGTTAGGAACATATTCACTACCAGCAGGAGATCAATCTCTCGAGACTTCACGCGGTCAGCAATATTGCGGTAATAATTGTAGAAGCTATCGCTGTCCTTAGTGCTGTAGCTCGTACCAAACATTTCGTTGTAGTCGGCGATGAATGATTCTAGTTTCTCACGGGTATGAGCATTGACGTGATCACCAGAGAGATTCTGCTGCGGGTCATCATCAAGCAAGCTGTCAGCATCTTTGTCGTCCTCGTTTACCCCATAACTAAATATGGTGGCAATGCGCAGGCTATGCTCACCTGCTCGCTTTTTTGCTTGTAGTAATTCGTAGTACTTTATGAGCGTATCAACATTACTAATCGCAAAGATTGCCGTAAAGTCACGCGAATGCGTCTTCTTGGCATGATTGGCAATAACATAGTCGGCAATTTTTTCAAGCCGCGATGTCGACTCCATGAGTTCTTTACGGTCAATGTCTTCAACCTCGATATCGATCTCATTAACAGAGTTTTTGGCTCGATATTTACCGACGTATTCTACTGAGAATTTTAGGACGTTTTCGTCGCGGATGGCGTCGGTGATGATATAGCGGTGGAGGCATTCACCAAATAGGTCCTTAGTAGTCCTCTTACCAAAGACGTTGCCGCTGGCATTGTCAGCAAAGATAGGCGTACCAGTGAAGCCAAACAGTTGGTAATTGGTAAAGTACTCTGTGATATTCTTATGAGTTTCACCGAATTGACTACGGTGGCATTCATCAAAGATGAATACGATCTTTTTATCTTTGTGCGCTTCCATCTTGAGTGCGTGACGGTCATTATTCACGGCATTGTTGAGTTTTTGGATTGTCGTCACAATCAGTTTGGAATCAGGGTCGTTGAACTGCTTCACCAAGTTGTGAGTGTTCGTCGTTGCGTCAACACTTCCCTCCTTGAAACCGTTAAACTCTCGGATGGTCTGGTTATCGAGATCATTACGGTCCACTACGAAGACGACCTTATGGACATTGGGGTTCTCTATGAGGATCTGGCTGGCCTTGAACGACGTCAATGTCTTGCCGCTGCCTGTCGTGTGCCAGATATATCCACCGGTGGCGCCATTCTCAACTTTATTGACAATTTCTTCGACGGCGTAGTATTGGTACGGGCGCAGCACGAGAAGCTCTTTTTTAGAGTTGAGCACCATGTACTTTGTTATCATTTTGGCCAAATGGCATTTTTCTAGGAACTGTCGAGTGAAGTCTTCGAGCTCGGTAATTTTTTTGTTTTCCCCGTCGGCCCAGAAGTTCGTGAATTTAAATGACTCTTTCTTGGCGGCATTAGCATAACCAACTGTGTTCGAATAGTATTTTGTATTTCCACCGTTGCTAATCACAAACAGCTGAACGTATTGGAATAGTCCATGCCCTGTTGCATATGAGTGCCGACGGTAGCGGTTGACCTGATTGAAGGCTTCTTTCAGCTCAATACCACGGCGTTTGAGCTCAATCTGGACCAGAGGCAGGCCGTTAACGAGAACCGTTACGTCATAGCGATTCTTGTACTGTCCCTGCATGGTGACCTGGTTTGTCACCTGGAAACGGTTCTGGCACCACGATGTCATATTGATGAACTCGATGTTCTTATGTGTACCGTCGTCACGCGCCAGGCTCATTTTCTCTCGGAGCGTCTGCGCCCGGTCAAACACACCACCCTTGTTGAGGTGGTTTAATACGCGCTCAAATTCTGCATCGCTAAACTCAACGTCGTTATGAAGCTGGAGCTGCACACGAAGATTCGCGAGCATGGAATACTCATCAAGCAATATTACTTGCTGGTAGCCCATACCGATAAGCTGGGCGATGAGGTTTTGTTCGAGGGTTTGTTCAGATTGAGTAGTCATTAATCGTAACCTCCTCGATAAAGTTCGAATTCATCCCTTTCTATGATTGGGCTAAACGAATGCTCCTCAATTCTCTGTGGTAAGTCAGATATTCTTACTGCCTCGATAGTGCGTTTGTCGTCGTCGTTTAACCAGTGTGAATTCCAAAGTACAGAATTGTCCTGCTGGGCGGTCGCTACTTTGGTTATTGTACTCTTGAAATCATAAGTATTAATCTCATCTGCGCCAGTGATTCTTTGAAGCCATACATCAATAAATTCGGTATTTGGCACATACTCGAATTTATCGACAATCTTCGAGATAATCATGTTGCGATCCACTCGAGTGTCCGACATCTGTATTATTGTCGTGATAATAGAAGCAACTTGAGGCATATACTTAGGACTATAGTATGCAATCATTGTCATTATCGCAACAACCACTTCAAAATCGAAATCTTTGCTCCTTTTGCCCCTTTTAAGTCTATCAAAGTAATCTGTTAGATTTTTCGCCACGAGACCCGCATTTGGGTATTTTTTGGATATTTGGTATATGCGCATCGCAGATTTTTGAAATGGTAGCTGTAATGGAGACGTGTATATTTCTTCCAACTTCTCAGGCTTAACTGACGATGTAATAATATCACTGGTTTCAGAGGTTTTTGCTGTGTTCATTTTCATATTCCATGCATATAGTACTTCATTCAGAATTTTCATAATCTCGTGGCCAGTCTTATAATCCTCGGAGAATATTCGGTAATCATCTCTATATCTCAGTATCTTGAATTTCACCTCAGTACCGATCTTTGATTTTATCCTCTCAGTTAGCTCGATATCCGTGCCACCAAGCACAATCTCGGCAATAAAGCTCATCAACTCAGAGCCTTGAGGGATACCAATAGTCTGTCCCTCGTTCATATTGCGGAGCTTAGTGTCGATCTGGGTACCTATATTACTGGGTTTTTCTCCTCGCGAACGTTTCTCCTTGATAGCAAGTCGGCCACCTTCGCATATGGCCCACTCCAAAGAATGCGTATAGATCGATGGGTAACAATTTGAGATATCAGTCACAAACATGAACCTGTAGTCTAGAGACATCCTCAGTGATTCTTGCTCAATCTTATCCCACCAATTACTAACCGTGACTGCCTTATTCGACTCTGCAATATTTGACTTCAGGGGCAGACTGATACATTCGATTAAAGACTCGCTGCGCCGTTTAAAAAAACTACAGATTTCGATCCAGGCCTTTTCGTTAGTAAGTAGATTTACTAAATCCATATAAAGTACTGGATGAATTATTTGCATAGGTCTCCAAGCAAAACCACCATCTTTATTACTCAATATTACGTAATTTACATCTGGGTAGTTACATGGAAAGTCGGGCTTGCTCTTTTCATTCTTCACGCAAATCTCTGCTAAGTCTTTTCCGTCAAGAATTTTACATGATGATGATAGTATTTCATCAAAATTGAAATATGGAGGCAGCTCAAAGCCTACATAATGCTTTACTTCTCTAAAGTAAGCCCAGGCTTCTCGACATTCTAATTCAGTCACAGGGGTAAAATCACTCATACAAACATCTTCTGTCGGAGAGTTCTTTGGAAACTTTTAGCAATCCCTAGCCTTGATTCTTCTAGGCTTATCTTGCTGTCAATTGTAGAGAGAAAGTCGGCAATTTTCCGCTGTTCTGGCCCTGTCGGCATTCGCAGTTTTATTTTCGATAAGTTCCCCTTCGAAATACCGAGAACGGACACGCCGGTAGCGATCTTGATAATCTGCTCACGGAGGTAACCGCTTCTGAGTAAGTAGCCGCCAAATCCATCTTCTACGGAATCGATCGAACGCAACAATATAGTATGAAGTCCCGCAACCGCCTCATTTAGGGCAGTGCTCTTTACCTCAATGCATTTTCCAATGTCTTTATAGTCCTCCGACGCATCGGCCATAACAATATCGCCGACACGGCAAAAATCTTGAGCGCCGAATTTGATAGAGATATCAGTGATTCGTGGTAAATCATAGTCGGATACATCAAGTTGTGAAGGGAGCAGCTTGTGTATATCGCCATAGTGAATGTTCTTAATACCTTCTCCACCGCTCAACGCATCCCTACTGAGCGAGTTCGTACGAACAAAACTATACACATCCTCTAATATTTTCGAATGCCAATCAGGATACTTGCCGCCTTTATCTTTGAAGCGAATTTGTTGGGAGAAAATTCTCTGCATGGTACTTTTTTTATACTTTTTTAGCAAAAGAATTTTCTTCTCTAACCCAGAAACTCTCATATCAGTCATGGCGAGAAAATCAGCGATCTTTCGTTGCTCGCTTAACGTAGGTGCCACGACTAACACTGACCTCAAGGAAGTCGTCGGCACAGAGATCGCAGGCACACCAACTTGCCCTGCATCAACTAGCATTCTACGATTGCCCTTTGTGGAGTGTAGGTATTGATTCAACCATTCATCCACAAATTTGTCCTTATTTGTCCGGAATCGAAGCTGAGACTGTGATGTGACAAATCTTTTATATTGACCCTCTTTGATAATCGAAACCTGGCCCAACGTTCCCCGATGAGTAACAATAAAATCGCCAGGATATGCAACACTCTTGCCCAGAGATGATGCTTTTTCTTCTGATACAAATGAGTACGGACCTCTAACATACGCCGTTAGTAAGTTACCACCTTTGATGATTGGCACTCCCTTAGTGGTGAACATGTCTACTTTTAGATTTGATCCGAACGGCCCCATGGCAATTTCTTCTATTCCGTCACCGAGACTGAAAACGTGCCAATCACCTTTGAACTCGGCAAAACGGAGAGCGGGGGTGCTCATTTTATTAGGGCTCCTGTCGTGTATGCAATTGCAACGTCAACTGCCTTATCTGCAATGTAGCCAAAAGCCTTAGCCATGGCGGATCCGTCCTTCCTTAGAACTGCAAGTTCAAGCTCTTTTATCTTCTCTTGGATGTCTTGGGGTTGTTCGTTGATTACAATGGTTTGCATAGTCCGAGGTGACTGATGGGCTATGTTCGAATTACTTATATTCGAAAATGATGTAAAGTTAGCGGTTGCCTTTGCTAAATAATTTTTGCCGAGGGCAGTTAGCCCGAAATCGTCCTCATACCTCGCCGGCGTGTCGGGCGTATAAATGCCAGGCGCCAGCACACGTTGGGTTTTTATATATTTCAAATTTTCGAGTGTAACCATAGATGCATTGACGACGTGTTGGTCGAGCGTATCACTGAATTCACTATCTATTTCATCGCGAGTAGGTGTGTCACTTTGTATGAAACGTAGAAGTGCTTCTTGATACTCAGTGAGAGGACTAATGTTAGGCTCCATAGTCTAGAACGGCGACTCTATGCCGAGCTCCTTTGTATATACTGCAATTTTCTTATCAATCTCCACCATCTCAATATCAATCTTCCGAATCTCTGCGACTAACTCGTCAAGGTCAATCTCCTCTTCTTCCTCGAATGTATCAACATACCTCGGAATATTCAGGTTGTAGTCATTCTCTTTGATCTCATTGAGAGTGGCGACGTAGCTATATTTGTCTTCTGCCTTACGGTCTTCATATGTCTCGATAATTTTATCCACGTCTTGTGGACGCAAACGGTTCTGGTTCTTTCCCTTTTCGAAATGTTTGCTGCTGTCGATAAATACAACATCCTTTTGGTCTTGGCGGCATTTCTTGAAAACCAGGATGCAAGCCGGAATGCTCGTACCGAAGAACAGATTCGGTGGCAGCCCAATAACCGCATCGAGGTAGTTACGATCCTCGATCAAAAACTTACGGATATGGCCTTCGGCCGCACCACGGAACAGAACTCCATGCGGCATAACGACCGCCATTGTACCGTTATCATCCAGCTGATAAATCATGTGCTGAATGAATGCATAGTCAGCCTTACTAGCTGGCGCTAGCTTGCCATACTGTGCAAATCGATCATCGCTGAGGTGGATCGGATTTGCTGACCATTTGGCACTAAAGGGCGGATTAGCTACAATTGCTTCAAACCTGAACTCTGCGTGCTGTGGATGTTCAAGTGTATCTTCCTGCTTGATGTCAAAATCAGCGAAGTGTACGTCATGCAGGATCATATTCATACGCGCCAGGTTGTAGGTCGTATTATTCATCTCCTGACCGAAGAAACGGTCGACCCGGCCAACATATTTAGCTACACGCAGCAGTAGCGAGCCCGAACCGCAGGTCGGGTCGTAGACGCTTTTCAGCTCTTGCTTGCCACTGGTCACGATACGAGCCAATATTTGGGACACCTCTTGAGGGGTGTAAAATTCACCGGCCTTTTTGCCTGCACCACTGGCGAACTGACTAATGAGGTATTCATAGGCGTCACCAAGTACATCGATTTGGGAATTTTGAAGCTGGAAATCAATCTTATCCAGATGTAGCAATACCTTGCTGATAAGCTCATTGCGCTGGCTGACTGTTTTACCAAGTCGGCTGGCATTGAGATCAAGCTCGCTAAATAGCTTGTCAAAGTCCTCTTCACTATCCGTGCCCATCGTGCTCGATTCGACACTATTAAGGATCCGTTCCAGGTCCTCGTTTAGGTTTTCATTTGTAGACCCGTTCTGAGCTACATAGTGAAAAAGCTCGTTAGGCTTTAAGAAATACCCGAGTTTATCAAGTGCTGCTGCCTTCACCGCCTCAATATATTCGCCGGACTTTGGATTGCCGATGACTTGCTGATAGGTCAGGTGGTCTTCTTCGAGCAATTCGTCCGCGTATAGTTCGATCTTCTCTGAGAGATATTTATAGAAGATAAATCCGAGAATGTAATCACGAAACTCGTCAGCATTCATCTTGCCACGAAGCTCGTTGGCAATATTCCAGAGCTGCGTCTGCAGCTGCTTCTTCTGTTCGTCTGACATTAATACCCTCCGATTTGCTCTCAGGATAGCATTTTTGAGCCACCATTGGAATGATAGCGGCCGGCTCTTCGCTAGTTAATATCTCGTAGCCATCGTGCGAAAATGAATCTTTCGATCCTCCAAGCGCATAGGGCCGCAGCCCACACTGCTATTTGAAGTTCTGATAGGCCTTCTCAAACAGCTCGAGTATAAAATCTTTTTTGTTCTTGATGTCTTTTTCTGTCAGCCGGAGGCGGTATTGGCGCCAGCGCTTGTCGTAGCCCATGTCGTCAAGTTCGTTCTGCAGAATTCTTTCTTGGATTTCCTCACTAAACGGAAGTTTGATGTCGACGTTGATGGCGCTCTTCTTGGGGCGAAATGCTACGAAGTTGAATGGCCGGCCACCTTTGGCGAGCCCGATGTAGTACTTATTGTATTTCAGCTCGAGCGAATCGTCAGCAGACGGATTGATGAGCTCCAGGAGTGTATCGGCCATTTTAACCGTTTCGGGCGTCCCCTGCTTCAGCCAGTAGTTCCGGTCAGTAACCTGAGCGACTTCTTCATCTTCGTCAACCATTCCGAGCGTCAACTCGTCAATCACGGTCGTGAATGTCAGCGATATTTCCGCCTCGTTAATCTTGTAGGCGTCCATCTTGATGGCGATCAGAGGGATAGAGCCGTTGAACAGGCCGATGACATTCAAAAACCGGCTGGTGATATCTTCGGCAATAATAACCGCACAGTGATCGTACTGCGGGTAACGCTTGCGCTCAACATCCCAGTATTCGATCGTGCGAATGATGTGACTTTCGTCGACTTTACCGAGCTGCAGCTCGACCTCATAGCGCCGGTTGGATTCTATATCCTGTAGCAGCAAGTCGAGCCGGCCAGCTGCTGGCTGACGACGCTCTTTGTCACGGAGTACCAGGTCACCAAGGCCTAAGATTTGCGGGTCTTCGGCAATCTGTTGCTGAATCCAGCCTTCGCTGACATCTTTGGTAGTACTAAGTAATATCTTTTCTAATTTTCTGAGCTTCATATTTTACATAGTATGCCGACATGTAGTCATATTTTCAATATTATTCGTCTCAATAGTCTGCTAACATTATTACTCTGTAACGCTTCTAGCTGATAAGTCCCCTTACATACCCCGCCTGTCCGACATGCTGCGTATTGTCGTTGAGGATGCTCACGAGCCGGACCGCCCTGGTAACTGGCGGATCCCAGTTTTCATCAACGACTTCGGCGTATTTGTCCGCCGACAAGCTGTTAATATACGTGGCAGTCACCGCATGGACAGCATCGTAATAATCTGTCAGTAAGTCAGCCGCTACTCGTACTCGCGCAGCCTCGTCGAGGCTCTGACCGTAACCGGTAGCTTCTGGAGCAAAAGGTAGAGCGAATCGTGCATTCCAAGCCTCAGCGACCCAAATCTGCTTGCCGCCAGCCAGTCCGGCGATGTGATCGTCCTGTACCCGGGCGATATGCCATACCAGCCAGGCGATACTGTTTGCTTTGGCTTCCGGCATAATTGCTAATTGCTCGGCAGTCAAGCCTATTACGGCGGTGTGGACGCCTTGTTTCACCCGTTCGAATCCATCAATCAGTACGTCATTGGCTAGCATCGTCAGCTCCTTTCCTTAGTGTTACCGCCGGAGTTGAGCCGGCTGCAAAGCTGGGTTCTCCCACCCGGCATCACTGGCGCTGACATTCGTCCCTGGTGCCACGATGGCATCGATCTTATTGAGCACTTCATCGCTCAGGACGACGCTGGCGGCGTCGAGCTGGGAGGTCAGCTGTTCCATGGTGCGCGGGCCGATGATGGCAGCGGTGACTGCCGGGTGGCGTAGCGTGAAGGCGATGGCCATGGTGACGAGTGACATGCCATTGGCTTCAGCCAGTTTGACGAGGGCGTCGGCGGCTTCCAGCTTGGCTTTGTTACCGGGGATGGACAGGTCGAAGGCTTCGGGGCGGCGCTTGGCACGGCTGGAGTCGGGGGCTTCCTGGCCTTTGCGCCATTTGCCGGACAGCCAGCCACCGGCCAACGGGCTCCAGACGATGGCGCCCATGCCGTATTGTTGCAGTGTTGGCAGGACGTCGGTTTCGATGCCGCGGACCAGCATGGAGTACGGCGGTTGCTCGCAGCGGAAGCGTTCCCGGCCGCGGTCTTTGGCAGTCCACTGGGCCTGGACTATCTGCGACGCCGGGAAGGTTGATGACCCGAAGGCTCGGATCTTGCCCATCCGTACCAGGTCGGTCAGAGCACCAAGGGTTTCGTCAACGTCAACCGTGGGGTCGGGCCGGTGTATCTGGTACAGGTCAATCCAGTCGGTTTGCAGCCGGCGCAGGCTGTTGTCGACTTCCTGCATGATCCAGCGCCGCGAGTTACCTTCCTGGTTGGGGTCGCCGCCCATGGAGCCGTGGACTTTAGTAGCCAGGATGACGTGGTTGCGTTTGCCACCCTTCAGAGCTTTACCGACGATTTCTTCTGATTCTCCGGCTGAATAGACATCAGCGGTATCGACGAAGTTGATGCCGCTATCCAGGGCTGTGTGAATGATTTTGATGGAATCCTCATGATCCGGGTTGCCCCAGGCGCCGAACATCATGGCGCCCAGACACAGCACACTGACCTGCATACCAGTCGCACCTAATGTTCGCATGGGCATCGTTTGTACATCTGCCATATATTCCTCCTCCTTATACCTATTGCTGGCATTGTACAGCGTGGTTATGAGGTTGGCAGTTAGAATTCAGGGACTAGTACGACGTGGCGTCTTTGAATATCGCTGCCACGGCATCGGGATCCGTGCCGGATACCTGGAAAGCTGTTTTGCAGTCGTCGTGGTGGAACGAATAGACCTGAAGCGTCCGGCCGTCGGCCAGTTTGACACTGGCGGTGACAATCTCGTGGGGGTTGTAGGGGTTCGGCTTGGCTTCGAATTTGATGCGGACGGCAATCGAGCAGCCGATGGCCTGCATCTTGGGCGGCGCGTAGGCCGACAGTTGTACGGTGCTGATGTCGGCTTCATCAGGGGTGACGTTGGTTGCTTTGGGATCAGTGCGCAGACTGTAGAGCAGCTGCAGGCTGGCTGGTGTCAGGGGGAGTTTGATGTGCAGCTCCGGCAAATAGACTGCATTGTCAGGTAGCGAGACGGTTACGTGGGTTTCGAGGGCAGCGCCTTGAGCCGATATGATCTGAGACTGCAGCCGCTGTTGGTCGATGGGATACCGCTGATAAAAGTTATACCGGCTGACATACAAGGCAGCTATGAGCAGTGTTTGGCCGAGCAGGACAAGGACGAGCAAGGCGATCCAGGCATCCTTGGTAAGTCTTTTACTGGTGACAAGTCGCATGCTTGAGTTCCTTGATTACGTATTGTCACTATCATACATCGCGTGATGTTTAAACTACATAGCTATCTGAGCCCCCATGCAGAGCAGAGTTGTAGCCAAAAAGTGACCAGAAGCTCGCTGCTAGAATTTAACGAGTATATAGGGTTTCTGCATCGCCAGCACGGCATTTGCCTGCTGCGGCTTGGTCTTGATGAGATGGGTGTGCTGATGCGAGGCGACGGTGCGCTGTTTGCTACCGACGGCCCGGGCGTAGACATTGTAGCCGCGGGATTCGTATTCGGCCATGATTTCCATAATTTGCAGCTTGGCGTCGCTATCCAGCTGCGACAGACTGGCAACATGCTGCTTGGGGACGATTAACAGATGGTCGATGACTTCACGTTGTTCCCACAGGTCATAAAACACCCGGTTCGGCATAAGATAGGCGTGTTCGGTGATCTCTATCGAGCGGCCTGCCAGATCGTCCTCGCAGAATGCGCAGGTGGTGGCCTTCGGAAAACTATTGTAAGTTTTGAAGGTCTTCCGATAATGAAACATCTTGTAAGTATTACACGTATCTTGCCGTCTGGAAATAAAACATATACGTTTTTACAACTGATTCTAAGCACTACCGCTGATGCAGCACAAGGATGCAATGAAAGATGTCACTAACGAACCTAACATGAGCAATTACAATGTCGCCTAGAGGCCCGCTATATTTCCGCACTGTACCGCTGTTAGCAGGCCTTAACGAGCAGGAGACGCGATGAGTGATATGACGACATACCAGGCAGGAGTTGCACAGGCAGCCGCCTATCGGAATCTCAATAAACTGTTCTCAACGCTGCTCAAAAGCCACGGACTGACCAGTATGCAGTGGTTCGTACTCGGTACCATCTATGATAGCGGCGACGACGGTATTCAGCTGACGCAGCTGTCGGCCAAGCTGCAGACCGGTCTGCCGTTTATCACAAACACCATAAACATGCTGGAATCAAAAGGTATGGTCGAGCGCAAGGGCAGCCTAACGGATAGCCGCTCCAAGTCGGTTTCGATCCGCCAGGAGTTCAAGCTGGACTGTGAACAGATTGAAGCTGATTTGCGGGCCCGGATGCGGGAGTCGGTCTATAATGATATATCGCGCCGGGAACTGGACGACTACATCAAAGTCCTGCACAAACTTAGCCAGCTGCGCTGAATTATTTTACAGGTACAGCCGGTGCTGTGCCTCCTGCTCCTGATGCATGACATAGGTGATGACCAGCAGCATAGCCAGATTGAACAGGAAGCCGGGCAGCGCAGCGAACTCAATCCGTGAAAAGATAAAGAATTCGGTCAGAAAGAGATTGATCAGCGTCGCCCGCCGGAAGTATTCGAAGGCCGCCAGCCGCGATACGGCCAGTTGCAACGTGCCGTAAGCTACCAGCCCGGCGGCCACCACCGATGAGATCAGCTGCCCCATAAGCAGGCCGGTACCGTAGGTAACATTGCCGGCGAAGGCATCGCGGACGTCATCGATACTAGTATAGATATTGGCAATGATGGCCACGACGAATAATGCGGCCTGGGCGATGAAGAAGATACGCACCAGTTTGGCTGTCCCCCGTTGCTGCCAGAAGCGGTCATATATCTTATCAAGGCTGCTCAACCAGCGACGCAGGATATGCGGCTGGCTCTGTGGTACCAGGTCGACACTATCGATCAGGCGTTCCAGATGCCAGGTGATCTCACTGCGCTGGCTGGCCTGGTCCAAGAGGGTGCGGGCCCGGCGCTTTTCGACGGGATCCATATCATGCAGGATGGCCTCTTCGAGGTGCATCATAGCATTCAGCTGATATTCTCTGGAAGTCAGCCGCTGTTTGCGGCCCAGGAAGTTGAAGAACAGATACAAAATGATGAAGACGGCGTAAATGATACCAACGGTCGGACGATAGAAGTAATTGTTATCACTGGTGATGAACTTGCCGATCTCGTCGATGAAGACCCCGAAGCCGATGCCACCGAGTAACGCCGCCAGCCGCTGGACCCGGATACCGATGAACGACAAGCCGATGGCGATACTGAGCAGCATCAGCAGGCCGCCCCATAACATATGACCGATGTGCAGCCCGTTACCGCCGAGCTGCGGATACTCTGTCAGATGCAGCAAAAAGCGGACCAACAGCAGGCTGCCGATGGCCGAGATAAAGAAGATATCGAGCTGCTCGCCGGCCCGGCCGTTCCTATAAAATAGCTTTCGTCGCATGATTCTACCTTATTATAGTACGTAATGCATAGTACGAAACGCAGGTAGCGTTAACGTTTTGCAGCTAAGGCCTGCCGCGATGCCACGATAGAAGCCCCGATCAGACCGAGACCCAGGATACCGGTGATGACCTCTGGAATATCAATCAGCAGGCTGAGCAGCATGGTCAGCGCCAATACGAATACCGCATAGTGAGCGCCGTGCTCCAGAAACAGATACGAATCGAGCGTTCCCTTGCGCACCATGTAGACTGTCATAGACCGGACCCAGATGGCACCGATACCGAGCCCGGCAGCAATCAGCACGATTTCATTGGTGATAGCAAAGGCACCGATAACACCGTCAAATGAGAAACTGGCATCCAGCACCTGGAGATACATGAATGTCAGAAAGGCCAACAGACCGGTCTGTTTGGTTGCCGCGGCGGTGCTTTTGTTGGCCACCTTGCCGATCCACTCGGTAAACAGGTTGATTGCCAGATACAGCAGTATGCCGGCGATACCGGAGCGGATCGTCTCCGCCGGATGATGGTTGAATGGCAGTACCGCGAACAGTAGCATCGTTATCAGCACGATGACGGCCGGCAGCCACCAGCGGGCGAACCGCATCAGCGGCCGTTCAATACGCTTGATCCAGAGGACTTCCCGGTTATCATCCATAAAGAAGTGCAGCGCCAACATCAGCAGGAAGCCGCCACCGAAGGCCGATATCGACGGATGTGCCAGGTCAAGCTTCTCAGCGTACTGCGCCGGGTTGTTGAGGGCCAGATCTACAACTTCTTTCCAGGGGAGATGGGCCGTCAGCATAACGATCAGCAGCGGGAATACGACCCGCATACCGAAGATAGCGATGACAACACCGACCGTCAGGAACATCTTTTGCCAGAATTCGGACATTTTCCCAAGAATCTTGGCATTGATGATGGCATTATCGAAACTGAAGGCCAGCTCGACGGCAATCAGAATCAGCGCCACCACAAGGGCACCTGGACCAAGGAAGATGCTGATGGCTATCAAAGACAAGATAGTGATAACGCCGGACACACCAAAGATGCGTAGGGCTGAATGAGGGTGCAGGCTGGCTTTCACTCCAACTATTGTACCCGGTAATACCTCCCGGACAAACCTGGATTACTGGAGTTCTTACTGAGTGAACAACCCCGCACTAAAGTGCGGGGTTGTTCACTTTGCCGGAAGATTTAATTAAGCAACAAGCACTTCTTCACCCTTGCGGAACATTGGAGAAAGCAGGACCAGCCTTCCTAGGGCTGAATGCAAAGAGGCCTTGAGCTTCTTAAGTGTCTTACTGCTAGATAAAAGGTAAACTAGACCCTCGTGTGTACCATAGTCGCTTAAAGCGTAGTTTATTTGCTCGTCATCTATGGTTTCGGTATCCTGTTCACCCGTTTCAGTTGTTAACATATAGTGAACAAATTGCTTTATCTCATCTTGGGTATATTCTAGCCCTGCACGTTCAAAGAACTCAGTAAATGTTTCTATAACTTCGATCTCGTTAAACTCAACACCTTCATAACTTTCATCGGGGTGCTTAATTTGCTGTATCTGTTCTACGGCTTTGTCTAACAATTCGTGGGCAACGATAGCAACTTCTGGCTCTAACACAGTCATGGCTTGGGCAAGATTTTCTATTACTTCTTCGTGAAACATCTCATCTTCGGTTGGTCGTGGCTCGGCCTCACGTAAAGACGAGAGAATTGCTACTTCTTGTTGCTCAACGATTTTTGGTGGCGCTAAGGGGATGGCTTCGGTTGCTTCTACCACCCCAACTAGCACAACGTCAGTACTAATAAGTTGCTCGACATCAGTAGGCAAGAAATCCAGTTCAGGTTGTATAACTTCATCTTGGTCTTGAGGCATATCAAACTCCAAAGCACTAAACTCTGTTTCTGATATTTCTGGATTATCAACCTGTATCATTTCAGGTACTACGTCTTCATCTCGGCTCAACGGCACTAACTCCACTGGTATTTTATCCGGCCGATCAAAACTTATTTCCCGTTCCAGCACAGGCACTGACGCCTGCTCAGCTAGGATAGCCTCTATGGGGACCGTCTCTGCAATAAAAGTACTTGTGATACGAGTACGTTCACGAACATCTATAGGCACTTGTTCAATAATAGCTTCGGGTTTACTTTGTACTGCTTCTTGGCGTAATAAGTCCCGTAATTGAGCACTAGCAACTGCCTCCTTGATTAATGGGTGTGCTTCAATGCGGGGGATTGTTGCTTTAGGTTCTTCAGGCTGCTTAGTTGGTAAGGGTGGAACAACTGCTTTTTCTGCAACCTCGTCCAATTTGATGACCTTGACTTCCTTTTTAACAGGTTCTTTTGGCTTCGGTGCTTCGGCTAGTACAAGTTGTGCAATATGCAGATTTTCGGTATGTTTATCCGCCCCTGTAGCTTCTTTTTGTTTATTTTTTGGCATATCACCGACAGGTTCTGCTTTTTCTACTTCTTTAACTGTTTTCTCGGACTTTGCAGGTTCTTTTACTTCGGGTTTATCAACCTTTGGTTCTTTTACTGCTTCACTCAGCTTTTCATTACCAATTCCCTCAAGCTCAAGTAATAGTCCGGCTTCTTCCAGTGACATCTTGCCAAGTACAGGGCACAGCCCTCTTGCGGCTGCAAGGTTCTCGGCTTGAAATGTTTCGCCACTGCTATGTTGGCGAACTAAAGCTGGTTCTACTTCAGCAACATTCCCACCCATAATCTAAATGTCCTTTACCTACTCGCTAGTTTCCACTGAACCAAAGTACGACTGAAATGCTTTTTGGGCAACACCGATAAATTTATCGTAGCGTGGGTCGTCTGGGCTTAACGTTTCAAGACCAGCAAATATCGGACGGGCATGCTCTCCGCAGAGTTTATCAAACTGCTCAGCTAACACAGGTTGACCGTCAACTTCATACCCAGTGGGTTGACCCTTTAGGTGTCCGTAGCCTATAAGCTCAAGCCAACGCTCTCCGTCAGGTTTAGGTTGTGGTGTTTCTGCTTGTTCGCTCATGCAACTTCTTTCTAGGTTTACTACTGGAAGTATATCAGGCAGCTTACCCTTTAACTAGATAAAAGAGCATAGGCGGCTGCCAAGTTCAAGCGTACCCGGCATATCACCACCTAAATACTGTTTAGCCAGTTCAACTTCTTTAGCGATATTCATAACTGCTTGGTAGTACTTGGTTCTTAGTATATCCGGTAGCGAGTCTCATGCCCGGCGAAGCGCGGCGCATAGATTAACGTGCGCTGCCCAGCAGCCGGAGATTGGATTCCATCCCGAAACGCAACATATTCGGGATTAGACTATACTTATTTATAAGTAGTAGAGACCTGATAAGGAGTAGAGACATGGAACAGAGACCGCTGGCAGAACGAATGCGACCGGAGACATTGGCTGATGTCGTTGGACAGCCACATCTGATAGGTGCCGGCAAGATTATCCGCCAGATTATCGAGCAGAAGCAGCCAACCAGCCTGATACTGTGGGGGCCGCCGGGCAGCGGTAAGACGACGCTGGCCCGGATCATCGCCCAGGAAACGGAGGTAGAGTTCATCGAGCTCAGCGCTGTCACCTCTGGCAAGGCAGATGTCGTCAAGGTGATTGAACGCGCCCAGCAGAATAATCGGCTTGGTATGCGCACCATATTGTTCGTCGACGAGATCCACCGCTTCAACAAGGCCCAGCAGGACGCTTTCCTGCCCTCTGTGGAAGATGGCACCATTATCCTAATCGGCGCCACCACGGAGAATCCAAGCTTTGAAGTCATCACACCGCTGCTCAGCCGCAGCCGGGTACTGGTACTCGAGCCGCTTACCCGCGAAGATATCATAGCGATTCTCCAGAAAGCCGCCAAAGAAGAGAAATTGTCAGCCAAACGCTTACCTAAGGCCAGCATAGATCTGTTGGCTGAAATATCCGGCGGCGATGCCCGTGTCGCCCTCGGTAATCTGGAATTGGCGCTGCAGCTCACTACTGGCCCTGTGACCGAAGAAGTTATCAAGACGGCCGCACAAAAACGCGTGCCGGGCTACGACAAGAACGGCGAGAATCACTACAATATCATCAGCGCATTTATCAAAAGCATGCGTGGATCAGACGCCACTGCCGCCCTATACTATATGGCCCGGATGCTTCAGGCCGGCGAGGATCCGAAGTTCGTGGCCCGGCGGATGGTGATATTTGCCTCAGAGGACATCGGTCTGGCTGCGCCAGCTGCGCTGACACTGGCCGTATCGACCTTTCAGGCCGTGGAGCGCATCGGGATGCCGGAATGCCAGTACAATCTGTTCCACTGCGCGTCCGTACTAGCCAAAACCCCGAAATCACGACAGGTAGCCGACGCTATGTCTGCCGCCCTGGCCGCTGCCCGCGACTATCCCGATCTGGCCGTGCCGTTGCACCTGCGCAACGCCCCGACAAAGCTTATGAAAGACCTCGGCTACGGCAAAGGCAACCCAAATGATGTAGTGGGGGCAGCCGGTTTTAAGCATCCTCGGGGCTTTCTGCCAGCCGAGCTGGCTGATACTGACTTTTTCGCTCAGTAACCCTTCTCAGACATCCCGTATCAGTTCCATTACGTGCTTATCATGTGTAGGCATTATATCTCCACCTCTGTAGCTAATTTATAAGCATAAGGATATTAGATGTCATAGTTGACAATTAGTAAACGTTAGTGTATTATGCCACACAGTTACTTAAAGGAGTTTGAGTATTATGAATAAAATCACTAAATTTATGAAAAAGAGCAAACTGTTGCTCGCCGGCGCTATCTTCGGCCTGGCACTGGCTACTGCAGGTACGGTAAGCTTCGCACAGGCACAAACTGTCAGCGCAGCCAGCTGCGATGTTGTTAATATCATCAAGTGTGGTCTAGATGGCAACAGCCTGACTGGCTACATCAATTCTATGAAAACGTTTTACACCAGTGGTACAGACAACGGTCACACTGACCTGAAGGCTGTCTACCAGTGGGCTGGCGCAACTAATTCTGACATCAGTGGCATGACAGCCAGCAACACCAAAATCGGTACCCTGTACAAGAATGGTGAAATCAAAGTTGACGGCGTTGTTGTCGGCAACGATGCTTGGGTGTCTGCCCGCTTTAACAACGGTGCCGGCTTCGTGCACGTTGAAGGTGATGTGTACGCTCGTAAAACCACCACATCATTTGCGAACCCTTCGGTTGCAGCCCTCGTCCACTATGATGCTAACGGCCAGGTAGACTTCGCAGTCATGATAGACTGTGGTAACGCCGTAAAGGTTACGCCTACTCCACCAAGGCCAGTACTGGTATGTACACTCCTTACTTTCTCCGAGGATGTTATAAATCCTCTCAAATACAGCTTCGTTGCAAAAGCAACCGCTACTAACACTACAATCAAAAGCTACACCTACAACTTTGGTGACGGCACGACCGTAACTATTCCAGCCACTACTACGACACACACCTACACTACGAATGACAAAGCATATGTCGTCACCGTCGCAGTCAATGGTGCAGACCAGACTGGTGTTACATCAGCTACCTGTAAAGTTACCTTCACGACTCCTAAGGTTCAGGAATGTAAGCCAGGTATCCCAAACGGTGACGCACGTTGTACCGAATGTAAGCCAGGTATCCCAAACGGTGACGCACGTTGTAACCCAGTAGTTCCAGCAACCGTCGTAACTCCTACACCTCCAGCTGAACTCCCAGCTACAGGTCCTGGTGAACTCGTCGGCCTCTTCGCTGGCACCAGCGCCCTTGGTGCTGTCGGCCACCAGTTGTTCCGCC
The DNA here is from genome assembly GCA_002413835.1 of Candidatus Saccharibacteria bacterium UBA5148. GTDB lineage: Bacteria > Patescibacteriota > Saccharimonadia > Saccharimonadales > UBA4665 > UBA4665. Next base: position 120,156 of record DHXU01000008.1, read on the forward strand.
GCCGCGCTAACCGCGCCTAATCCCTTCCCTGCGCTCCTGCGCCTGACAATAAAACCGCCCCAGCAATGGGGCGGTTTTATGTACCACGGATGTTGTATATACTACGGACACTAGTTACGCCGCAGTTACCACCTTCTCCCATGGCAGGTCCTTGTCACCAAAGTGGCCATAAGCACTGGTAGCGCTGTAGATCGGGCGGGCCAGGTCGAGTGTTTCGATGATACCCTTGACCGACGTATCAATAAGCTTGTCTTTGAAGGCGTAGAGCTCATCTTCGCTGACAGTGGCCGTACCGAAAGTCTCAATGGTCTGCATCAGTGGATCTGGCTGGCCGATAACATATGCCAAGCCGACTTCACACTTGGTAGCCAGCCCGGCAGCCACGATATTCTTGGCGACATAGCGGGCAGCATACGCACCGCTACGGTCGACTTTGCTCGGGTCCTTGCCGCTGAAGGCGCCACCACCGACACGGGCGTAACCGCCGTAAGTATCGACGACGATTTTGCGGCCGGTCAGGCCAGCGTCTGATTCCGGGCCTGGGATGTGCCACAGACCGGTACCATTGACAGTGATTGCGTCGCCCGCGGGGACATCGAACTTATATTTCGCAAGTACTGGAGTAATAATCGATTTGATAACCTGGGCACGGACGTCTTCAGCCGAGATATCCTCAGCATGGGCCACGGCCACAACTACCTTCTCAATAGACACAGGCTTTTCACCTTCATAGCGGACGGTGACCTGAGCTTTACCGTCGGGACGTAGCCATGCCAGCTCACCCGATTCGCGGGCTTCGTCGATGCGACGGGCCAGGGCGTGGGCCAATACGATTGGCAGCGGCATCAGTTCGGGAGTATCATCGCAGGCGTAGCCGAACATCATACCCTGGTCACCAGCACCGATTTCGTCTTCGCGGTTGGCACTTTCCAAGCGGTCAACTCCAAGGGCGATTTCGGGCGATTGCTGATGAATATCATTACTGAATTCCGATTCCTGGCTAAATCCCCAGGCTGGTACGGTGTAGCCGAGGCGTTTGACGGTATCGCGGACGATTTTCTCAAAATTGATGTCAGCAGTCGTCTTGATCTCACCAAATAAGGCGATTTTGTTAGCTCCGGCGACGGTTTCGATGCCGGTGCGGCTATGCGGATCCTGCGCCAGCGCGGCATCGACGATAGCGTCGCTGATGGCATCACAGATCTTGTCCGGGTGGCCGGCACAGACTGATTCGCTGGTAAACAAGGTGGCATCGTTGGTAGTATTTGACATAGTTTCTCCTTATAAATAACTGATTATATACGTACTACTCGTTCGCTCAAGCGCTAGCACCACTGTTCCAAAAACTGCTTCTCGTGGTCTTTGACAACCGCATCCGTCCCAAGTAACCCATGCTGGCTAAAATCGGCGGAATATTTGCTAGCCGGCGGTGTGCGGCCCAATGCTTCGGCCATCGACCTGATATGGTGCGGACCGGCGCCGCAGCACAGTCCTATAAAGTTTACACCACTATCACGGGCCGCAGTGGCAAATTCGGCTGCCGACTGGCGATCGATGTAGTGTTCGTCCAGCCCGAGCGTATAGGCACTCTGACCATCGTGGCGCTTCAAAAATTGAAACGACGGTACGGCGGCTGTCGTGTGATACGGCACCGGTACTAATGCTATAGGACCAGCAACTGCTTCGCGCAACTTCCGTCCCAGCGGCAATAGAGTATCCGGACCACGGGCACAATTATACCCTACGACATCCGCCCCGGCCTGTGACAAAATCCTGCAGGCCTCGGTCCAGTTATGACCGTCCTTGGATTTGTTGTATATCGGCGAGAAATTGATGACCGCCGGCAGCCCGAAACTTTTGATAACTTCCAGAGCGATCAGGGCTTCCCCGAGATATTCAATCGTTTCCGCCAATATGAAGTCAACACCTTCTGAGGCCGCCCAACCAACCTGTTCGGTGTATTGGCGCCTGACTTCGGCTGCCGCTTTGTCGTCATTCGGCTGATAGGCCCAGGTGTTGCAGATATTCCCCGCCACCAGTTGCCCGCCCTGAGCTGCGGCGCGGGCTAACTGCAACGCCTTACGGTTGATTGCCTCCAGGTCGTTTTCGCGGCCGATGACCTTCAGCTTTTCGCGGTGCGCATAATACGTCAGCGCCACGACCACATCTGTTCCGGCGCGCACGAATTCATCGTGCAGCTGTGATACCGCCTCCGGCCGCTCGAGTACCACTTCCGGCACATACGATCCGGCCTGAATGTAGCCGCGGCGCTCCAGCTCAAAGACGTAGCCTTCAGCGCACAGCACCGGACCATCGGCCAGCCGCTGTAATAATCCACCTCCTGGTGATTGCTTGTGAGAAATAAAAATATCCTTTCTGGCATACAGCGAGGAAGGATATGTGACGAGTTCAATATCTTTCCCGCAGTGCCGGGGCTAGACGAAGCACCTTACCGATTCGATAGGTTGCTGGCGGGTCAATGAGCTAGATCTCTCTCCGCACTCTGTATATTTAAATTGTTAAGCACTAGTAGCGTAGCATAGGGCTAGCCATACGGGCAAACATTTAGTATAATCACCGAAGTCGAGTTGTTACCTATAACTCACGATACTGGGGATTGGCCAAGTGGTAAGGCAGTGGATTCTGGTTCCACGATCGGGGGTTCGAATCCCTCATCCCCAGCCAGGTATTTTAAAAAGAATTCTTCAGGAATTTTTTTATTTGCTACTCATACGTGCCTAGGATATAACATATAGAATGAGCAATGCAGAGCAGATAGTAATGACGGCAGGGTTAACTTTAGTAGGAGGCATGCTCTTATTCATTATCAGCGAATTCATTCGTGTAGCAGTCATAGTACCCGTACAGAACTTAAAAGAACAACTGCAAACAGCGCTTGAAAGGGTCGACTTTTATTCAAATAGGCTGACGAACTATTTTCCAGCAAAACCCAGCAGAGAGGAAATAGAACTAATCAATCAAATAAAAGGCGATTTACGCGCAGCAGCGACGCGGCTGAGATCAAAATATTCAGTAATCTCAATGAAACGACTGGCGATAAGATTAAATTTTATTCCCGACGCAACAAATATTGACATTGCTTATAGTGGACTTATCTATCTGCATAATTCAATCCTGCTTTCTAGCAGAAGGGATTTCGTGATAAACGAGATAGAAATGAATCATAACCATATTGAAAGAATTCAAGCAGCCCTAAGCGGTAATGAAGTCCCTGCGATAGTTGAGCCTAGGGAGAGACAGGATTAAAAGTTCGAAGTACGTCAGCCAGGGGTAACCATATTGTTTATATTTAGAGAGTCTTCCTTGAAAGTATTTTTGTTATGCTAGCATTAACGTATGACAGAAATATATATCGAGCAGCCTACTATAGATATAAAAATTGGTGATACCGTTTCTAATTCTCGAATTGTAGAGGAATTTAAATGCTCCCCTCAAGGTGGTATGCGTAGGTCTAAAACAACAAATACACTTGTACTCGTTTCAAAACATGTTGTTTCGAAGTCAAAAGTATACGACGACAAAACAATCGGGAATATTTACCATTACACCGGCCAGGGTATGAAGGGTGATCAAAGCCTGCTATTTGCTCAAAATAAAACGCTCGCGGAATCAGGGACAAATAATGTTAATGTTCATTTCTTTGAAGTATTCAAAGAAGGTGAATATATCTACATGGGATTAGTGAATTTGGCAGACACGCCGTATCAAGACGTGCAAGACGACGAAGAAGGCAACGCTCGAAAAGTCTGGATATTCCCACTACAGCTCGCTGCTAAGGATAACCCTCAAAGCTATATAGATCATGGACTAGTACAGGAAGTCTATGAAGATCAGGAAAGAATTGCTAAGAGTTTGAGCATAACTGAACTCGAAGCAAGAGCTATCAAATCGGGTTCGCCGGCAAGCTCTAGAAAAACTCACACAAGGACTTACTACAGGAGTCCTTTTATTGCAGAGTATACAAAAAGGCGAGCAAACGGTATATGTCAATTGTGTAATCAACCTGCACCTTTTACAGATAAACGCGGTGAACCATATTTAGAAAGTCATCATGTCATATGGCTTTCCGCTGATGGGCCTGACATGATCGAAAACACTGTAGCTCTTTGTCCCAATTGCCATAAACGCATGCATGTTAAAAAAGAACGGGCTGACGTTGAGAAATTAAGCGCGTTATACAAAACTACCAACTAAGCTACAGTGTCAATCGACACAGAAATACAAGGCCAGAGATTTCGAGATATGCTAACTATTGATTATGGCTATGTTATATCATTAAAACTAAGAGACACGTAAATCGCTTGCAAAAACACAGTCACAAGAGAACAATGACTGTAGTATTTAAAGTATTATCGTTAGGACATCCATGGCACCATTGAGAGATTCCTGGCTGAAACTCATAGGCACAAAAGACAATACTAAACTCGACAAGCTTAATGCGAGCAACGCAGCATGGGACATCTGTAATGGCTGGATCGATAAAAATGCTGAGCATTTCGAGCTGAGTGAAGATGATAAAGAACTCGCTCTTGCCATAGAAAATGTTAAGACGCTTAACCTACGCTTAAACAAGAAGATTTCTGTTGGCTACACTGAAGATCTACTGACGGATCTCGTTTTGTCAATGGATGCCTATTTAATTTACGTCTTCTTAGTCGCAGTGGATAAAGGTTTTATCCCTAGCTCAGCGGAAATGGCTAATCCAGCACTTGCTCATCTCGCCAAAATAGAAGGCCGTGAACTCATAGCAGAATATCATGAGGCTACGAACCTGGTGAGTCACCTTCTAGAAAAATACCCCTACTAGAAACAGCCGGGTTTACCGACTATCTCTAACTGGAGAAATTTTATAATCCATATTGGGATAGCTCGGAGTACACTGTTAATGTTAGTCTAAGCAGGCATGCAATGTGAGTACTCAAAATCTAAAATCAATCTTCGAAGAAAGAACTCAGAACATAAGTTCTATATTCTCCTCCTATCGTACGCTTTACGATATATATCTGTCGGCGCTGAAAACTGCAGATGCTAACCAGAACACTATTATTGCGCTGGAAAAAGCAAAAGCCAGCGTTGATAACGCTCAATCCAAAATATCAAATCAACTTTACTCGCAAGGCTTCATACTCCTCGTAGGAGCCGCTGAAGCATTTTTAAAAGATATTTTCGACAGTCTACTTACCGAAAATTTCACTAAAATTAAGACTCCGGCTGGTTTAAATTTTTCTGCAAACGAAGTTCAAGATGCGGTAAGAAAGTGGAGCGAGCGAGACAACTCATTGATCAACCTCAATGCCGCATTAGGCAAGCTCGTGCAAAAACGACTGCACGACACTAAAAATCCGATTGAGAAACTAAACTTTCAAAATGTACAGACTATGAGAACATTATTCGATACGTACTTTGATATTTATATAGCCGATAGTACCACAACAAAGACCATTCATAAGTATTGGCAACAACGACATAGCTTAATCCACAACGCCGGGGTTATTGATAAAAGGTACATTCATAACGTACAAGCGGTAGGACTCTTAGACAAAGACGAGCAGTTAGGTGCAGAGATATCGATTTCAAGAGGTATTTATACAAAAGCGGTAAAGAATTTTAGCGAGCTATTTGATGAAATGGATAGGCTCATTAAAGATAAAAAACTCAATTTTGCTCTTATAGGGTCGACGGATGAAATCGAACTTAACATAGATGACTTGTTTATAGATTGAATTGACGACGAAAAGTTCGAAGTACGTCCACTAGGGGCAGCCATGTGACAGACCGCACAACAGATGTTGGTAAAATGATTGTCGAAGAAGAAACTGATCGGTTACTTTGGTGTTATGGCAGGACAGAAGAACCGGCCGAACCTCTGCCCGGAAGCCGAAATCTTACAAGTGGTGCCGTGACGGTTGTCTCAATCGAACGGTACGCTGAAATGTGTGATGCTTATGCGGCGGCATTTCCGAATGGAGCTGCAGGCTTAAGCCTGCGTGATAACGTATTGTCTTGGGCACTTCGTGGGAGCGACTTTAGCATACATGGTTATGATATGAGCGGAGAAGTTCTAGATCTCGGTACGCCTGCAAATATATATCATGGACAAGCCAATTGGGCTCGCTATGA
>DHXU01000010.1 GCA_002413835.1 Candidatus Saccharibacteria bacterium UBA5148
ACGTTGCTATCAGTCGAGGTGACAGCGTCACTTAGCCACTCGCGGCCGGCATCAGTGGCCGTGAAGCTGCCATTTTCATGCTTCTGTACCAGCGGCTCATGTGCCGAATCTGTAGAATGGGTGGTGTCTGGTTCGGTAAGTGGCTGTCTGGCGGTTGGCTGTTCGTCTGACTGAACTGCGGGCTGGCTTCCATCCGCACTTTCCGGCACTGGCGGCGACAGGTGTGTTGCGACTGGTGAAGCGGTCGTCAATGCAGAACTAGTGCGGCGCATGGCAAGCGTGTTCGATACCAGGCGCCATATGACCTCGGAAATAGCATCTTCGCTGGTGCTGGCATCAACGATCGGCAGATTGCGCTGACTAGCCTCCCAGAGATACCCTGCCCGAACTCGCTCCAGGAATTGTTTATTAAGGTTATCAAAGCGCTCACCGCTGCCTCGGTCTTTGGCCCTGTCGACCAGAGTGTCGGCCGGCGCGTCCATGATGATACAAAGATCAGGTTCGACACCATCGACGGCAAAGCTGATGATACTGTTGATCGTATTGTAATCGGGCACATCCCCCCGTCCGTAGTACTGTATAGCCAGCGTCGTCAGATAATTGCGGTCGACGACACAGATAATGCCCTGCTCAACGCTGTTTTTGATGACCTGGAGCGACTGCGAGCGAGCGGCATTATACAATAGGACTTCGGTACGGGTGTTCATCGGATAGCGTGGGTCCTGCGTCAGCTGCCGGAGAGCCCGGGCCGTCAGGTCGCTTTGGCTGTCAGGTTCTCGCAGGACGCGCACCGGCAGACCAGCTGCCTGCAGCCTGCGCGCTAACTCCTGGACCTGGGTGGTCTTGCCTACACCTTCAGGGCCTTCGAGGACGATATATTTTCCGCGCGGGGGGCTACTCATAGGACAAACCTTCGATGACTGTCGGCATGACACGGACATCCTTGTAGGCTTTTGGTAGCATCATGTCTGGCGACCAGGTCTTGATGATTGTTTCCAGGTCGCTACCTTGCTGGTACTTGCCGCTGAATCCAGCGTCACGGCCCTGGCCATAGGATCCCCGGACTTCTCCGGTCGTATGGAAGACTGCCTGGGCGATGCGTTCGCCAACCGGTAGAATAACAGTCTCGCGCTCATTCAGATTATAAATTTCGAGAGTCAGGCGATTGATATAGCCGGGGTCGACCCAGCCGGCGTCGAAACAGACGGCGATCCCGTTACGGCCCCAGCTGGAGCGTGATTTTATCTCATAAGCACCCGGCGGTTTGATACCGAAGAATTCGTGGGTATGGGCCAGGATGCGCTCGCGAGGTTTGAGCGCGATGACCGGATGGTCCAGCGGTATGTTCTTCTGCGGGCTGAAGCCGTTCAGCTTGCACCATTCGCCGTGCGGCATTGCCTTGTACGGTCCGTCGAAGTAGCGTTCAACGTCTTCCCTGTCGAACGGATTGTAAATCGTCCGCTCATTCATTTTCTCTATACGATAAAAATGATAGCCCAGTGTGACGTCCAGGCTGGCGTGGCTGACGTGTTTCAGGTCAAACGGATGGCAAACGATGTGGCCTTCGCTCATCGCCTTGGTAATATTGGTATTGCTGTATACTCCCACAGTTGCTGCTCCTCCACAGTTATTGCTATTTTAGCCTGTCGCATAGGCGGTCGGCAATAGAGCGCATGCAAAATAGTAATGTGAAATTTACGCAAATAGGTGTCAAAGTGCTTCAGCTAATTTTTTCGGGCCATGACTTTGCTCACTTCCCGGATGCCAAGGTTGAATACGTCCCTCTTCGTTCCGCTGGCATCTATCAGTACACCGCCGAACAACTCTGCCGATTGCCTGTAGCCGTCTATAACCCTCTGGTGATAGGCATCGGGTTGGCCTTCAAAATAGTCGCGCTTACTGCCAGGCCTTCCGGCGAGCCGGCTGCGCAGTACATCAAGTCTAGCAACGTATATGAGCAGCAGATCGGGATCGAACAGCGCGAAGTCGCTCTCGATGATCGGCTTGGCCTGTTCTGGTGACAGGCCGCTGGCACAGACCTGATAGCTCCACATCGATGCCGGGCTGCGGTCGACCAGGCAGGTTGTGCCGGCTGCGCGCCGCGCGGCGATATCAGCGGCTAATTCTGCATGAATCGCCTGAGATATAAGCAGATCCGTCAGCGCCGTCCGCGGAACGGATGACAATGAGACATCACGGAGCAGCTCACCGATCGGCGTGCCGCCATGGACGCGCGTCAGGTGTATGTCATGACCGTCGCTGCGCAAACTATCGGCGATCAGCCCTATCTGTTCCGTTTTACCTACACCGTCAGGACCATCGAACATTAACAAACGACCGCTCTCAATCATAGAGACAGTATGACACTACAACCAAAAACCGCCCAGAGTTTCCGGGCGGTTATAGCAAATACATGCTGAGCTAATGCTAGCGTGCGGAGCTTATGCTAGTTGGCAGCGCTTGTCTCAACCGTAATAGACGGCCCCATCGAGGTCGACATATGGATGGCTTTGACGTAGTTGCTTTTGACGCTGGCTGGTTTATTTCCCTTGATGGACGCTAAGGCAGCCTGGGCGTTTTCGCTCAAACGGTCAACACCGAAACTGACCTTACCGATACCGAGGTGAACGATACCGGTGCTGTCGACACGGTATTCAACCCGGCCGGCCTTGGCTTCTTTGACGGCTTTGGCAACGTCAGCGGTGACAGTACCACTCTTCGGGTTTGGCATCAGGCCGCGAGGACCGAGCGTGCGGGCGTATTTACCAAGCTTAGCCATCTGCGATGGTGTGGCGATCAGGGTATCGAAGTCCATTGAGCCTTTTTCAAGGATTTTGGTGACTTCGTCGATACCGGCGATATCAGCACCGGCAGCTTTGGCTTTGGCGGCATCATCGACGTCAGCAAAGACGGCGACGCGGATGGTCTTGCCTGTACCCTGCGGCAGCACGAAGTTGTCGCGGATGTTCTGGTCGGCGTGGCGTGGATCGACGTTCAGATTGATGTGCAGTTCGACGGTTGCGTCAAACTTGACCGGGCTGGTCTTGGTAGCCAGACCAAGTGCGTCGGCCAGGCTGTATGCCTTGCCGACTTCGATTTGCTCAGCTGCCTTACGGAAGTTCTTGCCCTGGCGCTCCAGACGGCTGCGCGTCGGGTTACTATGCTGCTTCGGCTTGTCGGCATCTTCGATTTCCTGCTGGATGTTCGAAGCTTTGCGCTCTTCCTTTTCAGCATCTGCTTCGGCTTCGGCGATTGCCTTGGCGCTACGTTTGCCGGCCTTAGCCGTCGGCTCAGCCTTGTGTGTCTTAGCTTCGTGCTTCTCTTCGACGACTTCGACTGCTTCAGCGTCGGTAATCTGATCGGCGATTACTGCTTCGACCGGCTCTTCAGTCGGAAGTTTCTTTGCTCGCTTATCTTTCTTACTTGTTGTGTTTGCCATAATTGTATCTCCTTCGTGGTTGTAACGGCCGTCTCTCTGTGAACGGTCTCCCACAAATTACTTGTTATTAATCTTCTGTATGGACAGTTTGTGTACTGTCCAGGAATGCTTGCCACTGTTCGGGAGATGATTCCTGCATGCGGACCAGATTTTCTTCCATATGCTTGGCAACTTCACCTGTCGATGTCGCGGCTCCGCCTATGTAGAACTCAGCGACTCTTACGAAATCTGCATCAGAATACTGCTCAGGTGTATGATCGATTGAACGGGTCATGACTATTCGACTTCGACGCCCATGCTGCGGGCAGTGCCGGCGACCATCTTTTTGACGGCTTCGACGTCGTCAGTGTTCATATCGTGGGCTTTTTCTTCAGCAATTTTCTGAAGGTCAGCTTGTTTGAGCTTTTTGCTGATCTTTTCAGTGTTTGGCTTGCCGGAACCCTTCTGGATACCAAGGGCTGCCCGGATGCGATCATCGGTTGGTGCGCCTACGACGCGGAATTTCATCGTCTTGTCGGTGTAGACCGTGATGTGTGCCGTGACGGTTGCGCCCTGCATGTCGCGGGTCAGATCGTTGAACGGGTTAATAAAATCCATCATGTTGACACCGTATTGTCCAAGGGTGCTACCAACTGGTGGTGCTGCGGTTGCGCGGCCGGCTGGGATTTTCATCTTCAGGTGCGCGCGTACTGGTTTTTCTGCCATATTTTTCTCCTTATTTCGAACTTTGGGCCGTTGAAGCGTGGCTTACTGGTTCTCCTACCTGTCTCTGTGTAATAGATAGTAGTGCGTAACAGATGTGATTGTACACTAAATATACTAAAATTCCTAGACTATTGACAATGGGTGTAATTAGCGCTTCAGATGGTGACGATAGTTTCGTACCAGCGATATAATATGTTGTTGATTGTTATATTTGTGGTATGCTATGCAATCATTATGTCAACTATAGTCGAACATCTCCCGCAGCGGCAACTTGCACCGGAATTTGTCAAAGCATACGATAGATTGCCAGCAGTCCGGGAGATACCAACCAGACGAGCACTCAGAGGCATGCATAATTCTGGCCCAAGGGCGATAGGCAGGACGATCACCATGCAGCTCTTGATCGCACATTTAGCCCGGGCTAAAAGTTCTACCCCAGAAATCGGTATAGCTTACTATGGGCACGAAGCATATACGTTAGATATCGGTGAGGCCTCTGGTGTCGATGTGAACACCGATTGGGCACATGACAGCGAACAAGCTTCTATCTATCTGCATACGCACCCCGACCCCGTAGAAGCCAGTTTCATGTGGGGCCCGAGCATATGCGACCTCGAAACTGCCCAGGAAGATCCCGCAGTTCAACTCATCGCCTCTCAAATTGGCCTAACGGTAATCCCAAGGCTTGCACAGCACCTATCACCCGGAAAGATGTGGTCAGACTACTATAATGAAAATCATAAGCCCGAGCTCTTCGGCTTCAACTGGAACTCCGGATTTACCTGGTATGATAATTTTATTCGTGAAGTCATCTGCCCCGCCCATGTATCATGGCAAGCAATTGACCCACGGTTAACAATTGCCGAGGTCGCAGAACAGCTTCAGTAAGGCCCACTAGCCCACAGTGAACCTACATCCCTATTATTTGTAAGGATAAATTTACAGTAAGTTATTGCAGGTATTGCCATACGATTGCAGGCAGGACTCGAAAATGAAAATATACGTGCTCTAGACGCGCTTGACTTGCAAACTGTCGAGCTCAACAGGAGTCTCGCGGCCGAACATGTTGACCAGGACTTTGAGTTTGCCCTTTTGGGGGTCGATCTCATTGATGGCGCCATCGAAGCCCTTAAACGGACCATCGGTGATAGATACGACGTCGCCGATCTTGTAATCAATCTTATGCTTCGGCTGCTCCAGGCCCATGCGCTTCTGAATCTTTTCGATCTCGTCGTTGCCGAGGGGTGTCGGATCGGTGCCGGAACCAACGAAACCGGTGACAGACGGGGTGTTCCGGACGATGTACCAGGCGTCTTCGCTCATCTTCATCTGGACGATGACGTAACCCTGGAAGATACGCTTTTCGACGACGCGGCGCTTGCCGTTCTTGATCTCAATCATCTTCTCCTTCGGTACCAGGACCTGGAAAATCTTATCCTTCATGTCGAGTGAGTCGGCACGCTGGCGGATTGATTCGGCGACTTTTTCTTCGTAGCCGCTGTAGGTATGGATCGCGTACCACTGTTTGGTTGTATCGTATCGTTTGGAAATAGCCATTATTTTATTATGAACTCCTTAAATAGTTTGTCTAAACCGAAATCTACTATTGCCACGATGGCACCGAATAAAACCGAGAAGATGATGACAGCGTAGGTCAGACGTAAGGTTGTCAGACGGTCGGGCCAGCTGACCTGGCGTAATTCCGCAATGCTACTACGAAAGTATCGCGGGTAGAGTATGCGTCCGATAATACGGAAAACGCGGAATTTGCCAAGCTTGGCAAATGCCCGGCCTATCTGACGTAGTGGCCAGATGAAACCGTTCCCGAAGGCCGAAAAAACGTTTGGTTTCGCTGTGCCATCAGATACGCGCTGTTGCTGCGCCTTGGCGGTACGTTCGCGGACTGTCTCGCTGTTTGTTCGCAGCCGGCGCTTTACAGGCGCGGACTGATTATCCTGCTCCGACTCTAGATTCTTGTCATCAGCCATTGCTCACCTTTTGTTTAGCCTGATAATATTCCGACGCCTCGCATATGTCTCTCATATAAAAAACCTACTATTGAAGTAGGTTTCTTTGCGACTTATGTCAAGCATACGCTATGTTCTGTATCTGGTCAAGCTAACTATAAGGGATGTCTAGTGATATAGTTAAACTATGACGCTTGTGCTTTTATTTTTTGTTATCTCAGCCGTTTTCGAGATCATCGCACCACAATTACCCCAAGCGTATGTGCTACGACGCAGTCTGGCCGTCTCGACGGCGGTCGGATTGCTGCTCGCTGCCACCATATATATCTGCGTCGCCAGGCTGAACATATTTAGCGGCCTGGTATGCCTGCTCAGTCTGTACCGAGTTATCAACCTGTTACGTATCTACAAGGGTCGGATGCATCACGACTATCTACGGCGGACAAGCTTGAAAACGACCTGCTGGCTGGCCGGAGCCCAGGTAGAGATATATCTGCTGCGGAATGTCTGGGACAAACTGGCGCCAGCACCATGGGCTATCTGGACGGTCCTTATCGTAGTCCAGACTGCAGTCGCGGCCTGGATGCTGTATACCGTGCACCGGCACATCCGCCACGCATCGGCTGCGCCGAATATCAAAGCCTACAGTACTGGCGAGCTTCCGACCATCACCGTCGCCATCGCCGCCCGCAACCAGACTGATAGTCTGATGGCCGGTATCGAGTCCCTGCTGGCCAGCGATTATCCCAAATTGGAAATATTGGTGTTGGATGATTGTTCACAGACCCGGCGGACGCCTGAAATAATTCGTGGCTTCGCGCACCAGGGCGTGCGTTTCATACCCGGCGATGAACCGGGTCCGACATGGTTGGCTCGTAATCAGGCCTATGACACGCTGGCCCGGGCTGCCAGCGGTGAATATCTACTATTCTGCAGCACGGCACTGCGCCTGGAACCAGAAAGCATCAGAAAGTTGATCAGTTATGCCTTGTACAGTGATAAGGCTATGCTGAGCGTCATGCCTAGCTCGGTTGTCACGGGGGGCCGATTTCCACTCATCGAAACAATTCGTGCCGCCTGGGAGCTTATGCCGCCGCGGCGCTGGCTCGGGCGGCCGCCTGTGTCCAGTGCCTGCTGGCTGATCCGGGCGTCAGCCCTACATAAGGCTGGCGGATTTGCAGCGGTCAGCCGAATGGTAACACCGGAAGCCTATTTTGCTAGGAAACTGACCGTTCATGACAGATATAGCTTCGCACCGGGCGGTACTTATTACGGTGTCCGCGCCGAAGCAGATGCCGCCGCTGGGCGGAGTAAAATCGTCCGGACTAGTTACCCGTCACTGCACCGGAGACCTGAGATGGTGGCTCTGACCGCCGCCGGCTATCTGGTGTTCGGTGTACTCCCCTTCATACAATTACTGCTCGGACTGATCGGCCACGGGTTATGGCTTGTATCATTATTTTCGCTGCCAGTTGTGACGGTATTGTTGCTGGCCTATCGCCACGTGCTGCAGCTGAGCTGCGGACAGGCACCAGTCAGGTTCGTCGGTACATTTCCAGCGGTCGTGGCAACAGCTATCGCCCTGCAGCACTACTCGATGTACAAGTATGAATTTTCCGAAGTCCTATGGAAAGACCGCAATATCTGTCTGCCGGTCATGTACGTTGTGCCGCAGATGCCTGACCCTTCTTAGAATCCAGGCTACATCTGTAACTTTGGCAGTTCCAGACGACTACTGGAGGTCAGGGATAAATATGGTGAACTTTGAGCCTATGCCTAGCTGGCTGTGAGTAACAATTTGGGCGTGGAGCAGCCGGGATAATTTCATAGTCACATAGAGCCCCAGGCCCGTGCCGCTGGTTTTGCGTGTCTCGAAATTCTCAGAGCGGAAAAATTTGTCATATATCTTTTCCTGATCGCTCTTGCTGATACCGATCCCGGTGTCTTCGATCCAGATACTGACGCCCTTGTCAGCTGGTTTGGCACCGAGTGAGATGTGACCGTCATTAGTATATTTGATGGCGTTGGTTATAAAGTTCTGCAGGATTTCCTTGACGTACAGCTTGCCGGACATCAGCAGCTCAAGGTCGGGGCTGAGGCTGGTATGTATTGTGAGGCCTTTGGCTTCGGCTTCAGGGCTGTACATATGAGCTAGTTCAGTCAGCAGATCATGGATATTGATCGATTCTATATCGACGGTCAGCTTGCCGTGTTCGGCTCGTGACAGGGTTGATAAATCGTTGATCATGTCTGCCAGGAATAATGTCTGCTGGTGCGCATCTTCCAGGGCCTTTTTGATCTGTTCGTCGCCGCCGGCTTTGTTGACGATATACTGGGCATTGCTGATATTACCCTCGGCGATGGTGATCGGCGTGCGGAGTTCATGACTGACAACGCTGATGAATTCGTCGCGCTCTTCTTCGAGTGATTTCTCGTGGCTGATATCGCGCAGGACGATGACATAGCTTTGTGTGCCGGCTTTACCGTAGCCGAGGTGGACTGGCGCGATGCTCAGATAGAGACTAACTTTGCTGCCATCGACGTAACTGAGCGAGTAGTCGCGGCTGACGAACGCAGTTTTCGTGGCGTAGACCAGTTCGACGATGTCTATCGGCTGGTTATTGCCATCGAGTAATTTGCAGACATCGCCGAGGGATTTACCTTGCATCGAGCTGTTGAGATCCAGAATGTTAAGTGCGGCGCCGTTGTATATGTCGACTTTTGCCCGTTCGTTCACGGCGACAACTCCGTCTACCATACTATTTATCAGGCTCATCAGCCGTTCATGTTCAAATTGTTCAGGGGTTCCGGCGGGAACTGTAGCGGCAGGAGGGTTGGTCGTTGACATAGCCGTATTATGCCACAGTACGGTTTGTATCGATAGCTTCTAAAATTGGTTTGTGGGTGCGGATTTGCTTCCTGAGGCTTTTTGCCGCCGGCTCATGACGCAGGAACTCAGCCCAGAAATCCGGACTGTGATTGAGATGCTCGGTGTGGATCAGCTCATGGATCAGCACATAGTCGATTAGCTGCCAGGGTAGCTGCATCAGGAAAAGATTGAGGACAATGTCCTGGTGGCTGTCACAGCTGCCCCAACGGCCTTTGAGCTGCTTGACGTTGACGCTATTGTAAGTGAACTCATGTTTGGCGGCCAGCGTTTTGAGACGCTGTGGTAATAAAGCTTCAGCCTGGCTGCGCAGTGCCCGGATACAGGCCCGGTGAGCGACCTTTTGCACGCCTGGGTGTGTCAGTGCCATGCCGAGAGGCCGGGTTATCCGTATTTCGCCGCCAGCGATACGCGACGACGGTGCATCAATTGCAGCCGTCAAGAACACCAGATGATGGGCCTTGCCAATGGCCTGACCAGCCTGCAGCGGAGCTGCTGCGGCCGGTACATTGCTGCGGATCCAGTCGGCCCGCGAGCTGGCAAAGTCAACACCGCTTTGGTAGTGCGACCAGGCGGGTATCGTGACCCGTACTTCCCCGGCGGCTGTGATACTGATCCGCAGGCTACGGCTGCCACTGCGTTTCGTGACCCGGATGGGGCCGATATCCTCAAGGTCAAAGTATTTGACTGCCACGACTAGCGGACCATGATGTTGCGGCGGGTCATATCAACCCGGCCGGCAGCGGTGTTCTGGTTCTGATTCGGGATCAGATTCACCAGACCTGGCTTGACGACTTGGGATAATGCTTCATCGGAGGAAATCAGGTTCAGTTCATGGAGGCGTTTGACGACGGCACTCATCTGAGTCTTGAAGACATGCTTGCCGCTGACAACGATATAATCCTCGGTTGCCTGCGGATTTTGCATCCGGCCGGCAATGGTATCGAAGCTGTGGCGGTCAATGTCGGCGGCGTATTTATCGTCGCTGCGCCGTCGGTCGCGTTTGGTGGTGCGAGCATAGGAGCTTTCGGCATCAACCTGTAGCCATACCAGCAGTGACTGGGCGTGCGAGCTACGGGCAGTTTCGCGCAGCGCATGGCGCTGGTTGAAGCGCATAGCGTTGGTGTCATAGATGACGCTGATACCGGCGCTCAGGAATTCGCCGGTCATATAATCCATCAACTGGGTGATGACATCGTTTTCCTGTTGGTCGTACCGGGGCTCCTCGAACAGTTCAAAACGGATACGGTCATCCTGAACGTGCGCCGCCTGGACATGCTCGCAGAACTGACGGGCAAAATACGTCTTTCCTGAACCTGGGTATCCATAGAGTTGGACCAGTAAGGGCTTAATGGGAATAATCTTTGGAAGAGGCTTTAACATGGCTACCTATAGTTTATACCAGATGTGCCAGTGACATAAAAGGTCTGACAGATGACAATTGGTCACTTTTAGATTATTATTGAGCAGTTAGCCATGGCCGGAAGCGTCTGCCGGCAGCTAGACACATCCATAGGGGAGTAGCTCAGTTGGTAGAGCACTGGTCTCCAAAACCAGGTGTCGCAGGTTCAAGTCCTGTCTCCCCTGCCA
>DHXU01000011.1:0-1108 GCA_002413835.1 Candidatus Saccharibacteria bacterium UBA5148
CGGCTGGCTGAACGGTAGCTGTCGAAGCCTTGGCAACTGGATCCCCTGCGCCGTGCGATGCATATACCCCGTAGCCAATCAGGGCGGCGACAACCACCGCAGCGGCGGCGACAATGATGATATTCCGTTTGGATAAGCGTAAGAATCGCCGGCCCTGTGGTTTTTTGTTACGATAGGTATACATGGCTATTAGTATGCACTGCCAACAGAGGCTTCGCAATTGACTTTCATTAACATTAATGTTAGAATAACATATAATCAACTAGTATACTAGGGCTTTTGTGACTCCGTAAAACATGCAGCAACTTACCCCATACAACCTGACATTACTTCAGCTCCGATTGGTTGGGCTTGGGTTCGCAGTCCTGGTAATTATAGCACTGGCTCTGATAGAACTGGTTCCTGCCCGGCTACACATACTACGCTTCGCCGGCTACGCCCTCCTCGTTATCACAGGCAGTGCCCTGATGTATTGCCTTATTATTTTTCAGGGGACCGTCAAATGAGCCTGCTCGCAAGCACCAAACTCCGTTTCTCACATGTTGCTTCCGTCGCCTTGCACCACTATGCGGACTGGCGGATCGGCGCAACATCACTCGAGAAGCACTGCTACAAAACATCTGATTCGGTACTATTAACCTTCGATGATTATGGTAGCCAAAGCGAAGTCAGCGAAATATTACAGGTTCTGGCGGAGCAGCAAGTCAAAGCAATGTTCTTCTTACAGGGGGGCTGGGCAGCGCTCCACCCGGAGCTGGTGCATAGCATAGCCGCCGCCGGACATGTGGTCGGTAACCATTCTGTCACTCACCCGGTATTATTGGGGTTGAGCCCAGAAGTTATAAAGCAGGAGATCGGCCAGGGATTACCGGGCCCTTGGTTCCGACCGCCACAGGGCCGGTATAATGCCGCCATCCGTGAGCTCGCCCGCGGTCTTGGATATGCAATCTGTTATTGGACCATCGATAGCCGCGACTGGGCCGGTACGTCGGTAGTTGAGATGCGCCACACAATCTTACAGGAGCTCAAACCTGGTGCCGTTATACTGTTTCACTTGCACGGCGCCCATACCCGCGAACTGTTACCAACGATTATCGCTGATATCCGT
>DHXU01000011.1:1418-4465 GCA_002413835.1 Candidatus Saccharibacteria bacterium UBA5148
GTGTAGACCAGGTTCTTGTTAGCATTTAGAAAATCGTACGGCACCGCATAATAGAGCAGCGCACCGTGATAGTACAGCGGGATACTGCCGTTTGTTACATTATCGTCGCTCAGATAGACGTAACTATCGGTTGGTATCGCTCCTGGAGCCAATGTCGGACGTGAGAATATGCCAGCATAGGTAATCATCCGGCGACGGGCAAATTCATCACTATAGACTCTTGAGCCCTTTGGCGTCGCATTGTGAAGCCACTGATCACTGGAGATTTCCGCCTGATGGGTATAGTAAGCATCATAGTAAAATCCGCTATTGCTGAGTGCCAGCACGGGTTTGTAACCGCCGGTGAGCGCCGACATAAATCCAGACATTAAGAGATAGACCAGGACAAAGCCAGTAGCTATGATCCGAATCCGCCAAGTACGAGGGATCCGTATCAACCCCAGCGACCAATAACAGGACAGAATCAATGGTAGTGCGAGCACCAACAGGCTCTGCTGGATAACTCGTAGCAAGCCGTAGTTTATGAACGAAGCCGGTACAACTACCTGGATAGCAATAATTGCCAAACTTGCCAGGATCAAACCTCGGTACTGGCCAGTTAGCCGCTGGCGCCAGCGGCGCACCAGCAATATGACGACCACGCCAAGTCCAATCAATCCCTCGATCAGCAAACCGTACAACTGCCGCGATTTGTCGAAGGCCTGGTATACCGTATTCGCGGCTACGCCGTGCTGCTGTAATGGTTGGCTGAGCGGGCTGACCGTGTCTGAGTCTGTCTTGATCGCATAGCGTGATGTGAGAGTGGCAGGATAGTAATCGGCAGCCGGGAATGACCGGCTGTCGGTTGACTCTGCAAGGTACGATTTCAACAGTGTATCGCTCGAGTTTGTTTGACCAGTCCGTGAATAGTCACTCGATGCCGTCGACTGCAACAGGGTTGGCAGACCGTGTACAATCGACTGCAGCGTACGTGATATGTTGCCTGACGTCTGAGTGGCTAATCCACCCCAGGTCACCAATATCACTACGGTAATGGCGATAACCGGCCATGAAAAAATATATATCGGCTGAATCTTGCGGGGCCACTTCGAGCGGAATATTCTCGCCAAAATATTCGTCAGCAGATTGGCTCCAAACATCAATACTAAGGTTGCAGCCGCGATGTAGCTCGTTGAATAGTGCGACAGAACCATGGCTGTCAGAAACGCGATCGACAGTAGGCTACGGTGCCGGGTTGACAGCTGGTTGTCGAGGCCAGCGAGTACCGCCAGGGCGAAACATAAGAGAGCCGTCTCCTGGCGGTTTAGCATGGTGATATCAGTCAGGAAAGCCGGGAAAGTCATGAACACCAACACCGCTAGGAACGCCAGCCGCCGCCCCGTAAAGAACCGCAATGTGGTATACATGACAGGCGCAATCAGTGCGAAGAAGAGTTGAAAAATAAACTTATAGACGTACTGGTCGGTGATACCTGTCAGTTTTTGGAATAGTGTCGGCAAAATTGTAATGCTCAAGCAGGCATTGTAGGCATCCTGATAATAACTCATGTGCCAAGCACTGTGCTGGAGGGTCAGCTGAAACACCTGGAATTCCTGCATAACATCATGGCCGGTAATATTCCAGCCGCGCATCGACGTCCCAAGTAGGATGCTCAGGCATAACGAATACAGTACCAGCGGAAAGAACCGCTTGGATTTGGCCGAAGTGCGCCATAACATCACTAGCGCGAAGCCGGCAATACTGCCCATTGTCGTCAGCGCCAGCCAGTCCGAGCCACCATTATTGAGCGTGATAGCGCCGCCGACGGCTAGGAACGGCAATGCGATACACGCCAGAACGACCGGCCAGGCCTGCAATAGCGGCTTAATAAGCGGCGGTGATTTCTCGGGATGAATAGGCTTGCGGCCCGCGGACACGAGTATAGTCGTTAACACCAGCCCGGCAACGCCGTAGCTCAGTGCGGCGACCGACAATGGGTAGGCATTGCCAAGCAAGATCAGGATCCAGTTGGTGGCAATCCCTAGCAGCATCAGCAACAGCAAACTCAAGCCAACGCTGTAAATAACCAGCTTCGTCAGTCCTAATTTATCTTTATATCCAATCAGGGCACGTAATGTGAAATATCCCGGCGCAGCCAGCAGGAAGATGATCGAACCGGCGGCCCGAGCTATCCCGGTCTGGGTGTGCGTGGTATGCCAGACCCACAGGACTGTCACCAGAATACTCAGGATAACTGATGGCCTGAGCCAGTGTTTTACCGGGTTTTCGGATGCGCGCAGCTGTTTATAACGGGCGCGGGTCAGGCCGGCAATGGTCATTGTTTCTTCAATCAGCTGCAAATATGGGAACAGTGTAAGATGTTTCTTATGCGCGGCCATGGATGCCAACGGCCAGCGCAAATACAGCAGCTGCGGCACAATCAGTAGTACTGGAATAATGAAGATGGGGGCCACTATTGCTGCCGCAATGACGAGCAAGGCCATCAGGAAAGGAAACGGAAACAACGGCGGTGCCAGGTGGTTCTGCTGGTGAAACTTCAGGTTGGCCGCACCGCGCTTCCAAGGCCGCAGCATATACTGCCGCATCGATAGATCAGGGTCATGGATAATTTCCGCCTGGCGGACGGCGTAGAAATGCCGCTTCGGGTACTTTGCGCGGATCCGGCGGCTGATATCAC
The DNA here is from genome assembly GCA_002413835.1 of Candidatus Saccharibacteria bacterium UBA5148. GTDB lineage: Bacteria > Patescibacteriota > Saccharimonadia > Saccharimonadales > UBA4665 > UBA4665. Next base: position 4,096 of record DHXU01000011.1, read on the forward strand.
GGTCTTCGATCCAGTTCATTTCCGTCCGCCAGCCACCAATGGCTCGCAGTTCCTTGACCGGGAAACTACCATTAGCACCGTAAAATTCTTCGACTTCAGCATAATCGGGCATATCGCTGGTATGTTTGCTGCAGGTTGTCCGGGCATAATTCCACAGGCGGCGGACCAAGGTAGGCTTGCCGGAGCGGACGATCGGCGGCCAGCCCGATCCAGTGGTGTGTAAGTATTTCGTGAACACGCCCTTAGCTTCGCCGTCGGCTACCATATAGCCGCAGACACCGGCGGGGTTATCGAAGGCATAACCTTTGGCCAGCTGGCTCAGCCAGTCCTTACGGACCAGACAGTCATCATCACAGGCGACGTAGACATC
>DHXU01000011.1:4704-5349 GCA_002413835.1 Candidatus Saccharibacteria bacterium UBA5148
TTGCTCGGTATTATCAGACGAGCCATCGTTTACGACGATGATTTCGAATTTTTTCCGAGGGTAATCCTGCGCCAGCAGTGATTCGATCGTCCGGCCAACGGATTGGGCGCCGTTATAACAACTCACCACGACGCTCATGAACGGCTGTTTATTATATCTTGCCATGGTCAACTCCGGCGTTACGCACGAACAGTTCTAAGCCATTCCCTAGGCTATCCCATGAGTATACGGTCTCCGCCTGATGGCGGGCACGGGCTGCCATCTCTCGGCGGCGGCGGGGATTTTGTAACAGCTCAATCAGAGCCTGAGCCAGCCGTGCTGAATCCCCTGCCGGCACCGCCACGCCAGCTTTGCCGTCCTGGATATAGCTCTTCAGGTCGCCGACGTCACTGACAACCGGTACGCTACCCATCGCCATATATTGGAAGACCTTCAGATTGCTGGCAGCCCGAACCGTGGGAATGTCCGGTTGGCAACAGATAGCAATATCAGCAAACCGGACATGCTGCTGAGCATCGCGTACATCTATCCAGCCGGTAAAGGTAATTGCCTGGTCGATCTTAAGCTCGCGGGCCAGATCCTTCGCAGCTTGAAGCGCACTACCACCACCCATAATCGTCATTTGGGCGTTTGGAACGGCGGCTA
>DHXU01000011.1:5604-7266 GCA_002413835.1 Candidatus Saccharibacteria bacterium UBA5148
GTCGACCGGCAGATGAACTCAGTTGGATCAACGCCGTTACTCATGACATGAACCGATTTGTGAGGATAACGCTGCAGGACGAGCTGTTGCAGATAACTAGATGCCACTACTACGGCCGAGGCGTGGCGCAGCGCCAGGTTTTCACAGGCCGCCACCAGTTTGACCTGTATCTTTGACTGGCCCTGCAGGCGCATTACTTCACTGCCTAGATCGTCTAGGTCGAGGATAACGGGTGTCCCGAAAAGCAGTTTTGGCACAAGGCCACCGATAGTGATCGGCGTCGGCTTATACAAATAGATACTATCGGCCCGGCTACGCAGAATCTGCACCAGTGACGTCAATAAGTATGGCACCAGGTTCAGCACGGCTAATTTGGTCAGTAGTTGCCATGGCTGGATTAGCTTGATCGGATCTAAGGAGGCCTGCTTATCGGGAATAAAGTGATTGTACTTATCTGCCGACGGCACGATCATCGTCGCCGACCAGCCATGGCGGACCAGTTGCCGCCCAACGGAAACCAGCCGGAAGTAGGTCAGGCTGCTTTTGTATGACGCCGATCCCAGTAGCAGCACTTTCATGCGATGACCTCTTGCGCCAGCTCAGCCAGCTGTACGGCGTGTTGTTCCCAGGTGTAGTTTTGACGGGTGCGGAGGGCGGCGGCAGCGGCAATGGCAGCACGCTCTGCGACACTGGCTGCAGCAACGAAATGCATGGCGTCCTTGAGTGCAGCGGGGTCATGCGGCGCGACTAAATAGCCATCACGGCGGTCATTAATGAGTGAAGGAATCGGGCCAATTGCTGCAGCGATAACCGGAACCTGCCGCGCCCAAGCCTCTAACAGGACTGTTGGGAAGGCGTCATTGGCGCTGGTAGGATATGAGATGAGAGCGGTGGCGGCTGACAGCGCGGCGTCTTTTGCGGCCCCGGACTGGGCACCGATGAACACTACCTGTTCTTGAATTCCAAGTTTTTGAACTTGAGCCTCATAGTCGGCACGGGCAGTGCCGTCACCCATAATAGTCAAGAGGCAATCCGGCCCGTACTGCCCCACATACAGCCCGACGGCCTCAATGATTTGGTCGAGACCCTTCCAGGCGTGCGTTTTGTCTAGCGAACCGATAAATAAGAAGTTCGCACCGGACGGCTGATCGCGGGCGACGATGTCCCTCTGCCAGACACCGTTGGGTATCACGACGGTTTTTTGCTGCCGTCGCGGGCTGAACTGCTGTTTGACATATTCGGATACGGCCAGGATCCGCTTCGCCCGGGCGAAGGTCAGCTGTTCGTAAGCACGGTAGAGGCGAGCAACGATATTGAAAGCCAGCGAGCCGCCCTTCATAAGTGTGGCCGCATGGTAGGTCAGCAGAATTGGTGTCCGGCCGGCGGCCAGTGCAACAGCGTCTGCCATGGTGGGGACTGGCGAATGAGATAAGATAATGTCCGGCTTTTCACGCTTCATTATGGACCGGATATAGAGCGGCCAGAGCGGATTTATCGGTGTGTTAGAGAATTTGAATAAAGTGGGCAGCCGGTACACCTTAGTGCCGTCAACCGTGTCGATGACTTGACCCTTGGAGGCATGGTTCGACGTCACGGCAACAAGTTCCCAGTTCTGTAATTCCGGGAGTGCAATCCCCAGCTGGCGGGCGTAGTTTTCTAAAC